>JBBQRQ010000060.1:0-31155 GCA_038214755.1 Verrucomicrobiota bacterium | reverse complement strand
GTGAATTGGGCTCGAACCCAGGTTCCGAGTTGATTTCGGTCGATCTCCGAGAGTTGAACCGCCGCCGCCATTTTCGCCATGAATCCAATTTTGCACGGAAAACCCAATATGTCTAGCTAATTACGGGACACTAGACTAGTTCACGTGGCCGGGGCTTTGGGCGTCGAGCGGCCAACGACGTAACAATGCAGTTGGAGTCACACGCGATGCAGCAGGAGCGCGGAATTTATTCCGCTTCAACGCAACCTCGGCCTACAGGTATGGAACACCAAACGATGAACCACGTTGAAGCGGAATAAATTCCGCGCTCCTATCGCAAGAGCAACTTCATTGGCGGCTTGGCGTCATTTCCCAACTGCATGATTACGGGTAAGCCGGTTGCAAACCGGCGCTCCGGGCTCGTCCGCATTTGGGAGGTCATATAAAATACGCCGGTTAGAATTGGTTTAACTGGAGACGAAGAAAACGATGCGGCTCGTTCGCCACGGGAACCGAATCGCGATAGGTCAACGTTTCTGTCGCATCACCGTTATTCGACGGCGACCCCGCAGTCACCGAAGTCCACGATTGAAAATCCGCCGTGGCCTGCACGTCATAACTCACGCCGATTCTTCCAACCGGACGTTTGACCAGTATCGCAAGGAAATTCGTGCCGGACAAATTCACAATTCTGGCGGCGGGCACTCCGGGTTGACCCATTTGAAAGGCGCTCGCGTCGCTCACGTTGGGATTCAAGTTCAACGCGAATTCCGCGAAGTTTGAAATCCTATCCCTATCCGGATCAGCCGACGCGCCGATGATCGACAGATTGGTTTGTCCCGGAAAAACAAACGCCGCCCAATCTTCAAAGACATTGGTATTCGCCGCGACGACCAGCGGGAGATTTTGCGCGATGGCGATTTGTCCATCATCCGCCGAAAATTGCAGCGTGTAATTTCCGGCCTTATCAAAAGTGACGGGCGTGGACGCTGAAGCAGGATTATCAAAATTCGCATTTCCGGCTCCGCTGATTTTGCTCCACAAAAAAGTTAGCGGCGATCCACCCGGCGCAAAGATTCCATTTACAGTTGTCGGAAGGCGATTGGTTGCCGCGGTCGAAAGGATGAAAACGCTCGGAGCAAAATTTCTAAGAGCCAGCGCGATGATTTCATTCGCACTCAACGCGCGCCGATAAAACTGCACGTCATCGAAAAATCCATTCATCCAGTTCGCCACGTTGGTGTGCGTGTTGCCGACACGCAAAGCGGAATTGTAATTAGGAATCGTCGCGCTTGATTCCGTCGCCGTCGTGTCGAGCGCTCCATCGATCCAAAGTTTCGCGCGGGACGTGCTTGGGGCCGAGCCGTCGAAGGTCAACGCGACGTGATACCACTGGCCGGTTGTGTAGAGCAGCGAACTGGAAAAGCGGTTGTTCGCGGTGTCGATGTCCACGTAGATGTGGTTGTCGTTTTTCAAATACATCGTGTAGGCGTTGTTGTCGGAAACACTGTTGCGTTTGGAAACCAATCCGGCGGAATCCGCCGGAAAACTTTTTGCATAAAACCAATACGCCAATGTGAAAGCCGGCGTGTTATCGAGCGCGCTGGCATCGGGAACAATCACCTCATCGTTGACCCCATCGAGTTCAAGCGCCCCACCGCGCACCCCACCGGTGGAGCGGAAAATCGCGCCGCCCGCGACCACGCCGTTGTTTCCATTTCCGGAACTATCGTTCGCCACCGCACTGTTCGACTCATCCAACTTCAACCAAAGCACGCGCGAAGCATCGGTTTGATTTTCCGCGACGGCTCCGGCGAAAACCGTCACTTCGTCGAAACGCGCCGCGAGCGTGTCGTCCGCCGTGACGCGCAAAACATAAATGCCATTCGTCGGAAAACGCGCGGTGGTTTCCAAATCGTTTGGCTTGGAAAAAACTGCATTCGTCGGACCGGACGCCGTTGTCCATGACAGCGTCGCTGGCTGCGGCAACCCGTCATCGACGAGTGACGCGGCGAGTTTCAATTCGTTATTCAAATTGGTCAGCGCGAGACTCGGCACGCGCGGCAGAATAATACTGATCGACGGTAATTGCGGGAGCGCGGTGGAGAACAGGCCGACGACTTCGCAATTGTAACTGGTATAACTCGCGTAGGTTCCGCGAAACCAAATCACCACGGGATTCGCGCCCGATTGATGGCGTGGAATGTAGGGACGCAAATTATCCACGGCGGAATTGGTCGTCACGGTTTGCCACGAAAAAGTCAGCCCGCCATCCGTCGTGGTGCCGCGATAAAGTTCGTAACGTTGATTGGCGCGCAACGGCACATTTGTCGTGGTGGACAAGTCGAATGGATTTTGCGCGTTGCTCGAAATATAAATCGTGTTCGCGTTGTTCGGATCAACGCAAATTCCGCCCGCGTAATCATCCTCCACCTCGTAGAGCGGACGACCGGCGTGCGCGATGAAACGTTTCTGCCAACTGCTCCCCGTCCAGCGCGCGTAGTAATAATAGATGCGATCATCGAACCAGTTTGTTCCCGTCGTTTGATCGCGTTGCACGGTGAAGACGCAGAGGGGATTTCCATTCGATTGATACGCCGTTTCCCAACACCACGCGCGTCCCGTGGGAATATGAACATTCGGATCATTCGTCGGCGCATCACTGTATTGATAAATCACCGAGCCGCGTTCGCCACTCGCGTGTTGAATCGGCAAATTGGAAAAATTTTTCACCAAGGTTCCGTCGGTTTTGTAATAAGCGCCGTTTTGATAGTAGAGATGGTAAAGCGAATTCGTGATGTCGCGCGGATGGCCGTCGGTGTAGAGAAACTCAATTCGGTTCGCGTAATCGGAAGCGTATTTCACGTAGGGACGAACGCTGCCGTTCCCATTTTGAATGAACAATTGCGGCGCGCCCCACGTCGCGCCGCCGTTGGTGGAAATAATTACCGTCGGATTAAAATTTAAATCGCGCATGTAATCGTAGATGCGCGTCGGCTCGGAAGTGAGTTGATAGGGATTCGCGTAAGTCACGCCCGCGCCCGTGTTCGCGATGGTCAACTCTGCGCTCCAATTCGTCGGCGAAACGGGATTGGTGGAATTGGAAGTGCGATAGCTGAAAAACTGGTCCGTGCCGTGTCGCGCGTGAATCGCGAGCAACGTTCCGTCTTGTTTCACGAGCAGGCCGGGATTGTTGTGATCATCTTTCTGCACCAGCGCGCTCGACCAAAGCTCCGTCGTCGAGCCGGTCTGCGGATTGAACGCGCTCAACACGCTGCGCCCATCGCTGCCGCGCACGTAACCGAAATATAAAATCCCATTGTGAAAAAGAGCGCGCGGGTCGTTATACCAAGTCCACGCGCCATCGCCGGTCAACACGGCGAGATTGGTTTGCGCCAGAGCGGCCCGTGTCACAAGTGTGAGAGTGATGAGAAATAAAAAAATCTTTTGCATGATCCAATGCGGCGACATGAAATTTTTCAAAAGGAATTGTGGAACGAAGTTAAGACAGCGCGAAGGCAGTCGCAAGTTTCAGCAGTCTTCGTTTGAACTATTTCCCCGACAACGCCGCGATCAGACACGCGAGTTCTTCCGCGACTTGCGACGGATCATTCAACGTCTGGCCGATTTCCGCTTTGACCAATTCGCGGAAGCGTCGGCGCAATCGGTGAATCGCGACCTTCACCGCGCCTTCATTCATGTCGAGTTGTCGCGCGGCATCAGCTTGGGAAAAAGTTTCGGCATCGCCAGTCAGCCATGATTTTAGAATTTCAAACTGATGAAGTTTTCCGGCGGCTTTTTGTTCGGCAGCGAGTGCGGCGAGCGCGCGTTCCAGAAGTGTGAGCGCCCACTTTTTATCGAACTCGCCATCGGGACTCAACGCATTCTCATCTGCCAATTGCAAACCCGGCGACGTGTCGGTTCCCGGCTCGATGGATTGGTGCAATTGGCCGGAGCCGCGTCTTGCGGCGTTCGCACGGTCGCGTGCATCGGCGAGAAAATGTTTCGCCGCGCCGAGGAGGTAAGAACGAAAACGTCCTTTGTTTTGTTCGACAGAATTCAACCCTTGTCGCGCCAGAAGCCGTGCAAAAAATTCCTGCGTCAAATCACGCGCCGCATCTTCGTCCCGCGCATTGCGACGAACGAACGTAAACACCGGCGCATAATACGCCGCGCACAATTCGCTCAACGCTACTTTTGCTTCCGGCGAATCGCCGCGCGCTTCCAGCACACGCGTCCATTGCGTGGTGACGAAAGTTTCCGAATGCGGCGAGAATTGTGTTGAGGTTTTCAAGTTGGCTCACGGCTCAAGCGGCAAGTTCTTCATCGCGGTCAGAGCTTCCTCTGTTGTTCCAACAAGACCACTTCCGTAAACGTAATTCGTCCGATTAATCTCATTCGCGCGCGTTCGGATGGGGGGCAACGTCAGCGGCTGGAGAAATACGCGCAATTCCACGCCAGATTGATGGTTTGTATTTGCTTCGAAATTCTCCAAATCGACTAGGCGAATCGTGCGTTGGTGGCCTGACCGAACACTTAACGGAAGGTTCAGTTGAATTTGCTGATACGTCGGCATGTCTTTCCAACCGCTAATCGTAAAACCTCCGCCCAGATTTACATTCCATTGCACGATGTTTGTGGGATTGACGGACTCTGGAAAATCGTGTTCTGAAAAAAACTTTCTGCGTTGATCATCATTCCACTTTCCGTCCAGCAGCGCTTGAATCCTGTAACAGGAAAAAGAGCAAAATGGGATGTCGATTCCACCGGCTTTGCCAACTTTGATATAGGCACTAAATCCTTTATCAATCGTTGGCACGCCATTGCTCCAACGCACGAACAAGAAGGTCGCCAAATGATCAGGTGGAACGAAGCACTTAAAACCCCAATTCAATTGATCAGGTCCATTATTGTGTGAGTCAAACGGCACGGAGGACATCACAAGCTGGCTCGCCGATGATTTTTCGTAGGCGGCATCGCGCGCGCCCTCTCTTAGCGTATTCCTTTTGTAACTCAACAGAAGCACTGCGGTAGGAACGAAAATCACCGCCAGCAACACCAACGCAACCACGACTGCGAAACGTTTCCAGAATCGGTCGCGCGAGGCAGCGGCAGGTGGTAGTGCAATCGCCGGAGAAGAATTCCGTTTGCGCGAAACCAGAATCGTTATTAATGCAGAAACGAGACCGAGGATCATGCCGCCCAAAACACCGCCCGCAATGTTTCGATAAATATTCGGGGCAACGGGACGCCGATTTGGAGTGGCCTTATCAATAAATAATATTCTTATTGATCCATCCTCCGCCGCTCTCACCATAAAACCTGCGGCAACAGCATTCGCGATCTCAGCGGCCTCTGCTGCGTTTGGTCCAAGGAAAGAAATCTCGAAGATCGAAGTGTTGCCATTCCGAACAATCGTCAACGATTTTTGCAACAATATGATTGCCGCTAACTCTCGGACCTCGTCTGGCGAAGCGGTGCGACGGAACGCTGAGAGAAGGAATGGTTCTTTTTTTTCCATCTTATCAATGCGCGCCTTCCATCTCTCTTTCAAATTGAGGTCTGCAGATACTTTTTTAAGAACTTTATCATCGGATGATCCAACCGAAATTTCCGGTCGGATAAATTGGAATTTTGTTTCCAGCAAAATAAGCGACCTGGCTTTGTAGGTTTTTGGCAAAAGGAGAGTGGCCACCGTTGTGACAAAAACTATTAAAGCGAATACCAAAAAACCAACCATTACGCCACGTCCCACAAATCTTTTCGGCTCAACCGGTAAATTCGGCGGAGCGGAAATTGGCGGGGGCTGATTGGTCGCAATCGTCTCCACCTGCGTCTTCACTTCGCCTGCGCTCTGGGTGCGTCGATTGGGTTCTTTTTCCAGCGCGCGGAGGACAACATCGTCGAGGCGCGGGTCGGCGGAAGATTTTTGCGAGGGCGGAGCGAATCGGCCCAACGGCAATTCGCCAGTGAGCATTTCGTAAAAGACCACGCCGAGCGAATAAATGTCCGCGCGATGATCGACCGCTCCGGGCGTGGCAATTTGTTCGGGCGCCATGTAATTCGGCGTGCCAAGGGTTTTTCCCGCACCGGTGAGCGCCACGGATTGTAGGGCAGGCTTTCCAGCCTGCCGGTGCGCGGGACTTTCCAGTCCCGCGTTTGTGTCCTTTTCCCCCGCACCCTTCCCACTGGCGACTGGAAAGTCGCCCGCACCGGCAGACAGGAATGTCTGCCCTACGTCACTGATCAATTTCGCGATGCCGAAGTCAGCGATCTTCACGCGGCCTTTCGTATCGAGCAAAATATTTTCCGGTTTGATGTCGCGATGGAGGATGCCTTCGTTGTGCGCGAACTGGAGCGCTTCGCAAATTTTTGGCACGATGGCGAGCGCTTGTTCAGGAGTGAAACGCCCGGCTTTCATCGCCTGCCGAAGATTCACGCCATCCACAAATTCCATGAGCAGATAAAAAAATACCGAAGCGCCCGTAGCGTCAGGCATCTTGCCTGACGTAGAGCGCGGCATCCTGCCGCGCGGATTGGCGGACGTATTAGTCGGAGCATTTGAAATTTTCTCACTCTCTCCTTCATCCACGCTTTTTCCGCCGGGCTGGAAGCCCGGCTCTACGTCAGGCAGGATGCCTGACGCTACACCGAAGTCGTGAACCGTCACGATGTTCGGATGATTCAGGCGCGCGAGCAATCGGCCTTCGCGCGAGAATCGTTCCGCAAACGCCGGGTCAGCCGCGAGCGATTGTGGGAGAATTTTCAGCGCGACGAAACGGTCGAGCTTCGGTTGGCGCGCTTTGAAAACGAAACCCATTCCGCCCTGGCCAATCAGCTCCAGAATTTCCAGATGCGGAAATGCCGCCGCCAGTTCATCGCGCGTCGGCGGAATGGATTTGGAATGCGCGCTCTGTCCCGCGTCGGTGGGAGTCGAGATTTCCAACAAAAGACATTTCGGACAAAGCCCCTGCGGCGCTTCGGCGGGAATAGTCGCCCCGCATTTCGGACAAAGTTTTGGTTCAGATGCAATGCTCATGCTCTTTCCTGAGGGAACGGCGAGGAAAGGTTACAAAAAAAATTGAAGAAGGACGTACGTTTTTGGAAATAGAAAAATCAATCCTCAAGGGCGAGGAATATCCAAATCCTTGCAAATTTTTCGCGCAGTGAATTCGATGATTTCTCGATGACGCGGAACAGCAGAAACTTTTTTCGCTGCTCGATTCACGTAAATAGTGTGGTTCCCGCCTTCCCGCAGAAATTCGCATCCGTGCTGTTCCAGATGCCGGATTAAATCCAGCCGCTTCATGCAAGAGCGAACGGCTCACGAATTACATCTTGCCCGCGCAATTCTTCCTCCATCAGTTCACGATTCGCTTCCAACACCATTACCACCGCTTCAGTCAGATTGATCCGCGCCTCTTCCAAAGTGACTCCCTGCGAATTCGCACCGGGCAATTCCTCCACAAAAGCTGCATAGCCTTGGGGAAACTTCCGATAAACCGCGGTGAGCATTAATTTCATCGTTTGAGTCTAAGTCGTTTGGATTTTCATTCAAGATGTTCTCGCAGATATGCATTCACCACATTGCCGTTTGCCTCGAAAACTTTTCCCACCTAAACTATTTCCATGCCGCAGGCCATCATCGATCCCGACGAAGTGAAACGGTTCGCCGAGGAATTGAAACGTTTCAACATCGATCTTCAGACGAAAATTTCTTCGTTGCAAGCGCGCTTCGCTGCTCTCGGTGACACATGGCAAGATCAGGAGCACGAAAAATTCTCCGAAGAATTTAGGCAGACGATGAAGGCGTTCAAAAAATTTGTGGAAGTCTCCACACACCACACGCCGTATCTTTTGCGCAAGGCGCAACGCATCGAAGAATATTTGAAACAACATTAACATGCCGACCCGCGCCAATGTTACTTCCGTTGAAGCGTTGGAATCTTTCCGCACAAACCTGATCGTTTACCTCAGCAAAGCGCGCCCCACTCTCGAAGAAGTCAGCGACAATGTGATTCGCGCGCGCGGCTGGCTCGAAAGTGATCGCCGGGTTTTTTGGGAAGCGCAAGTGCGGCGCGCCACGCAAAAACTTCAGGACGCGCAACAGGCCCAGTTCAGCGCGGAGCTTTCCAATTTGCGCGAAGTCTCTTCCGCCGAACGAATGGCAGTGCTCAAGGCCAAACGCGCTCTCGCGGGAGCGGAAGAAAAATTGAAGGTCGTAAAAAAATGGAACCGCGATTTCGGGAGCCAAGTCGAACCGCTGGCCAAGCAATTGGAAAAATTACAAACTGTTCTCGTGAGCAATTTGCCGGAAGCGATTGCGTATTTGCGAGAGGCGGTGAAGTCCTTGCAAGCCTATGGTGGCGTTTCACCAACGACGGGTAGCACAGGCGACTCGCCTGTCCCGTCCGGCGACTCGCCGGACGGAACGAGCGGAGATGCTCAACGTGTAGAAAAACGTCGCTCACAAAATCACGCCTCTCCCATTCCGGTTGGCGGGTCGCCAACCGGGGCGGGCGGGTCGCCCGCGCTACCCTTTTCGGAGGAGGATTCATCGTGAGTTTGAGCGCCAACAAAACCCAGCTTGCGACGATCACCAAAGAGTTGTTGATGAATTGGAAGCAGACGAAAGAATATTGGCGCGACGCCAAGAGCGCAGAATTCGAGCGAAAATATTTGGAAGAACTTTTTGACGGAGTCGATACCGCCGTGGCAGTGATGGATCAATTGGACAAACTTCTCCACAAAATCCGGACAGATTGCGAATAGGCCAAGGAGCGCGGCGTTGACGCCGCTTCAATTTGGAAATTGGAAAAATGTTAATCTCAAATGAAGCATCACCATTGAAGCGGACTGAAGTCCGCGCTCCGATGATTTCCGACGTAAATCGCGGCCATGCCGGCGTAAGGCAAACGATGGAATTGGTGGAGGTTCTGCAAAAGACCGTCGCGGATTTCGCCGCGCGCGAGGAAAAACTGAATCAGGAATTCCACGCTGCCATCGCCGCCGAACAATCGCGCCGCGATAAAACGATTGAGAAATTGGACCATCGCCTCGCGGAAACTCTGGCGAAAAGAAGCGCGAATTTTCAGACGCAAAAAGAAATCGCCGAGACGAAATACAAAGCGCGCAAGTCCTGGATCGGTCGCGCGCTCAAATCCAGCCACAAACGCGCGCTAGACACGATTGCTGATTTGGAAGGACGCCGAAAACACAAACTGCAAACCGAGACGATGCAGATGCATCGCACGCACGAAGGCGGGCGGGCCAACGCGGAGAAAATCGTCGTCGAATTCAAAACCAGTCTCGCTCAGGAAAAAGAAGTTTTGACCGAGTTGGAAAAAAAGGCGCGCGACTCATTCAAAGGTTACGGGAAATTTGTGCGCGCACTTTCTGGTTCGCGTGAGCTGGCGGAATCCGACCTCGCCAAAGATGAATATCAATTGATCGCGGAACTGGATGCTCTGCTCAACAAAACGCGCGAGGATCTAGGGCGCTTTCAGAAATTTGTTTTGCCCAAAGTTTTCCAACATCGCATCGCGTTATCGCTGCTGGCGCTTTGCCTGGTTCCACTCGTGCTGGTCCTTCAACAATTCGGAATCAATTCCTTTTCGTATCGAGATGCAGGCGCGGTGGTGGGCGCAATTTTTGTTGTCGGATTTATTTTGCATTGGATCGGCCAACGCCAGACGAAGCCGCTGGCGACGGCGATTGCCGACGCGCTGGTGAAAGCGGGGAGGCTGCATGAGATTTGCGTGGCGAAAAGCGATTCGCGCTACGCGCGCGAAGTCGAGCGTGTCGAGAACGAATTTAAAAACAAAGGTCAATGGATTGAAAACGAATGGCGCGAGACGTTGGAAACTGCCGCGGAAAAACGCGGACTGACTCCGCCGCAAATCGATGCAAAACACACGCGCGTTTTTACGCAGCATGAAGATCAATCCCGCTTCCGACGCGAACGGTTGGAAGAAGACCACGAGGAATTGATTAAAAGTTTTGAGCGCGATACGCAGGCGCAAAAAATGGAAGCCAAAAACCTTTCATCGGAAAAAGAATCGCAACTCGATTCACGTTACCAAGAGGAATGGCGAAGTTTGGAAGTGGATTGGAAAACTAAAATCACGCCGCTTTATGAATCAATCCTCACGGTAAACCTGACCGCGGAAAAAATTTTTCCAAATTGGAATTTCTCCACGTGGAAAAATTGGACGCCTCCGAAAAATTTTGAGCAGGCTGCGCCGTTTGCTCACTTGGAAGTGGATCTCGAAAAACTGGCGGGCGCAATTCCGAAAGACCCGCGGCTGGTTCTACCCGGCCCCGGGCAATTTTCATCGCCGCTGTTGCTCGCCTATCCAAACGAAGGCTCCCTTCTGATCGAAACAAAAGAGTCCGGGCGCGAGCAAGCCGTCGCGGCGTTGAACAATATTATTCTGCGCCTGCTCTCTGTCGCGCCGCCGGGGCGATTAAGTTTCACCGTCATCGATCCGATTGGGCTTGGACAAAATTTTTCGGGCGTGATGCATCTCGCCGATCTGGCCGAGCACGTGATTAACAACCGCATTTGGACCCAGCCCGCGCAAATCGAAGAAAAGCTCGCCGACCTCAACGAGCACATGGAAAAAGTCATCCAGATGTATCTGCGAAATGAATACGCGACGATCGCCGAATACAACGAGCAAGCCGGCAACATCGCGGAGAAATATCATTTTCTGGTGGTGGCAAATTTCCCCGCGAATTTTAGCGATGTGGCAGCCAAACGTTTGTTGAGCATCGCCACCAGCGGCGCGCGCTGCGGCGTTTACACGTTGATTCACTGGGATCATACGCAAACGGAGCCGCCGCAATTTGTGCCAGATGAATTGCGGAAAAGCAGCGTCACGCTGGTCGCCAAAGGAAATAAATTCACGCTGGCCGGCAAATTTTTTCCCGGGACAAATCTGTTGCTCGACGCTCCGCCCGCCGCGGATTTCGTCACGGACTTTATTCAGAAAGTTGGCAAGAGCAGCCGCGATTCAAATCGTGTCGAAGTTCCGTTCGAGCACGTCGCGCCAACCGATGCGCAGATGTGGAGCGAAGAAACGACGACGGAACTTCGCGTGCCCATTGGCCGAACGGGCGCGACGAAATTGCAGTATCTCGCCATCGGAAAAGGCACTCGTCAACACGCGTTGGTCGCGGGCAAAACCGGTTCCGGCAAATCGACTTTGTTTCACGTCATCATCACCAACCTCGCGCTGTGGTGCAGTCCCGATGAAGTGGAATTTTATCTCATCGATTTCAAAAAAGGCGTCGAGTTCAAATGTTACGCGGAAAACAAATTGCCGCACGGGCGGGTCGTCGCGATTGAAAGCGATCGCGAATTTGGGCTGAGCGTTTTGCAACGGATCGATCACGAATTGAAACGGCGCGGCGATTTGTTTCGCGCGCTCGGCGTCCAGGACATTGCCGGCTACAAAAAAGCGGGCGGAACCGAATCGATGCCGCGTTCGCTTTTGATCGTTGATGAGTTTCAGGAATTTTTCGTCGAGGATGATCGGATTTCTCAGAGCGCATCCGGCTTGCTGGATCGAATCGTCCGGCAAGGTCGCGCGTTCGGAATTCATGTGTTGCTCGGCTCGCAAACTCTGGGCGGCGCTTACACGGTGGCGCGCACGACGATGGGTCAAATGGTGATTCGTATCGCGCTGCAATGTAACGAAGCCGATGCCTATCTCATCATGGACGACAATAATCCAGCGCCGCGTCTTCTCTCCCGGCCCGGCGAAGGAATTTACAACGACGCGGCCGGAAATATTCAAGGCAACAGTCCTTTCCAAGCTGTGTGGCTCCCCGACGAAGTGCGCGACAGTTACCTTGAGAAAGTTCGACGACGCGCTGAGACCAGTGGAAAAATTTATCCGGGCCCAATTGTTTTCGAAGGAGACGCGCCCGCCGACGTTCGTGAAAATTTAATTTTGCAGAATTTGTTGCGGACAAAACCAATCACAGCCCCAAGCGTCGCTCGCATCTGGCTGGGTGCGCCCAATTCCATCAAAGGCCCGACCGAAGTCGTTTTCAAAAAGCAAAGCGGAAATAATCTTCTCATCGTCGGACAACGCGACGAAGCCATTCTCGCGATTTTAGGCGTGGGATTGGTTTCTCTCGCCGCGCAATTTCCGGAAGGAACTTGTCGGATTATTTTGTTCGATGGAAATCCGTCAGGATCGCCGCAGCACGAGCTTTTCGAAAACATTGCGAACGGGCTTCCGAATACGATAACTCTTGCCAAGCAAAACGAGTTGCCGGAAATCATGAACGGGCTTGCGACTGAATTGAAAGACCGCGTCGAGCAAAGCGACGCGAACGATGCATCCACGACCTTCCTCGTCATTCATGGCCTCCAGAAATTCGGCAAGCTGCGTTACGAAGATGATTTTAGTTTTTCGAGCGACGCGGATGCCGCTGCCAATCCCGCCACGCAGTTGAACAAAATTATCAGTGAAGGGCCGAGCCACGGCATCCACGTGATCGCGACTTGCGACACCTATAACAATGTGAATCGATTCCTGAGCAAAAAAGCGTTCAGCGAATTTGAAATGCGCGTGCTCTTCCAAATGAGCGCCAATGATTCCGCCAGCCTTATTGACAATCCGAAAGCCAGTTCGCTCGGCCTGCATCGCGCGCTCTTCTACAACGAGCAGGAGGGTTACCTCGAATTATTCCGGCCGTATGCTCTGCCAAGTGAGGAATGGATCGGTGAGTCGGTGAATTCATAAAACGGCAGGAACATTCGTAACCATCAAAACGGCCTCAGACGTACCGACTTTTAGGTTGCGGCAAACTTTTTTCGCAGTTTATCACGGCCGAAACGTTGCACACACAGTTATCAAGGCAGCAACCTTAGTCGATAGAAGCGCGCAGTCTGAGTTGGAGGCGGAGTTGTATCCGTGAAGGTAGTGACATTTGCGGTTGCGGTGGTGGTGGAGACGAGCGACCAGGTGATGAGGTTGGTCGAAACTTCAAATTGATATTGCCGCCCAATGATGGTGTTGGCCGTGACTTGAAAGTTGCTCGCGGAAATGCTGGGCGACAACATCGCGAACGGCGGGGCGGCAGCAGGTCCTTCTGTTGCCATGATGGAATAGGTAATCCCATTGGTGGGAAAGAACCCATACACACCAAGGTAATAGCGACCCGGCGCGGGGTTAAGCACATTGATGATGTCCTGGTTTGTCCCGCCGTTGTTGCTGTTGTAATCAAAGCCGGTAGGACTGGGCAAAGAGCCGCGTCGAACGACCAGGTCCGCATCAGCGCTCAGGTTGAAGAGCTTGAACTCAATTGAAGTGACGCTGTTTGCCAGATCGTATTGATAATAGTGGATGCTGGTGCTGAGAGGAATGTTGGTCGAAATGGGCACCGCATTTTGCAGCGGCGTGACGGTGACGAGATTATTGGTATCGTCGAAGGTAACCGTCAAAGTGAAGGAGTTAGTCTGTGCTGCGCTAACATTTTGCACGCCGAGATAATAACGGCGACCCGCCTCCAGCATGGGCAAGGTTGTCGTAGTCAGAACTTTCGTCCCATTGACCGTTCCGAAAAGAAGAGTCGCGTCCCCAAACGCCGGGTTACCCACGGGCAATTGGTCTTGATTGAACAGAAGGTTCAACGGTCCTCCACCACTGACCAATGTATTGGTCGCCTGGCTGGCGAAAATCGGCACATCGACAATGAAATATTTGATCTCCGCGCCATTGACCGTGTTGTTGGCGCTTACTCCACTGGAAATCTTCGCAGCCGCCGCGCCAATAGAGGCGAAGGTAAGGTCCAGTCTCCAACTGACCAGTTGTGCCAGCGGAGCGCCCGCGCGATTGTCCCAGACTTCCAGTTGCCACTCACCTCTCGCGCCCTCACCGATGAGAGTCTTTAACGATTCTTCCGGCAGAAAATAATTATTAGTAGAGGGCAATTCATCCAACTGGAAGGAGTCGAACAGGATGCTAAGCGGATTGCCCTCTAACTCCGCTATAGTGCCGCTGGTTAGAGCCGTGAAACCGAAATTTTCTATCTGCCAGTTAAGGCTATTATTGACCAGAATATTTGTATTACCACCGATGCGGACTTGCGCGTTGGGTATGGGAGAGACGGGAGTGAACTTCCCAACGGAGCCGGCACCATAGATTGCGGCGATTTCAACGGGAGAAAGTGCCCGGTTGAAAAGCGCCAACTCATCCAGCACGCCAGTGAACGGCACTGTGCCATCACAGCATTGGCAAATACTTTGTCCAATCTTAAAATTCGACCCATTATTCACATTCGCAATCCCCGGCGTTGCGGTGGTTCGGTCTAAAATGCCATCGATATAAAACGACAAATTTGTCTTTTCGCGGACAAGGCTTATATGATGGAAAATCCCGTCGTTAATCGTTCGTGCGCTTACTAACGAACCATAATTGACACCTCCTGCGCTCAATAGTTCGGCTGCTAAATGTCCAACGCCCACACCCGGCCCGCCAATACGGAGTTCGAAAAGAGATTGTGAACCATTGCAAACAGACCGTTTCTCCATCAAGGCTTCTTCAAAGCGCGTCGAGCTTGTCCTTATCCAAAACTCGATTGCAAAATCATTCGTTCCAAAATTTCCTGCGGTCGAACCAAAATTGACTACCGGGTTTGTGCTGCCGTCGAAGTTAAATGCCGATCCCACTTTTCCCGCGACGTAGGTTACGCCCGAGGATACAGTCCCGTTGTTTCCTCCAATCAGATCGATAGCATTCCCTTCAGCAGGCCACCAATCGGTGATACCCGGCCCTCGATGCGCGTAGGAGAGTGAATACGGTCGGCCCGCAGTGGTGGGTAGTGTGCGCATGATTGTTCCGCTGCTTAACGCCAGAAAATTAGAACCTGCCTGGGCCAGCGCAGGGTCACTGATAAGACCCACTTGATTGTTCGTCACAATCCATCCATCCACTGACTGACCATTGGTATAGGCGCCGGCAGTCTGGCCTTCGAAACCGCTGGTTAACAACGTGAGGTTACTAGCGCCACTTACAATCGCAAAAGGCGGCGGGGCAAATTTTATGGGCACGATGGCGCGATTCGTATTTTCGGAAAATATCGTGTAAATAATCTGCCCGCTAAACAGCGTCGCTGTATATCTCCACTGGGTCGTGGGGTTGGGATTACCCTGGCCATTGACCACGACCACAACGTTAGTGCTTAAGCCGGGTCCAAATGGAACGGAGATAGTGCCGGCGCCGCTAATCAGACCTGTATCGTAGATCAAAAGACCATCATAATAAATTTGCAGTTGGTCGGGCACCTGAAAGAAATCATAGTCGATATTTATCGTCCCGGAATTTTGCGCGGTGGAAAAAATATTGGTGTTGGGATTGGCGTCGCCGGTGGAAGTCACCGGAAAGACATTGGTGGTCAATGTGCTCGTTCCGTATCCATTGGTGCTCAGGCCGCCGCGATTTTCCGCGAGCAAAATTCGAGTGCCCTGCGGGCTCACCAGATGCAACACCAAATCAGAGACGCGCGGATGATCGATGCGCACTCCTACTTCTATATCCACGACGCGCCCGCCACGATTGACATTGATCGTCGAGTTCGTCACCGCGTCATCCAGAATCGCCTTTCCCGCACTTGAAACAAACGATTGGAACGAAGCCGCGCTCAGATTCAATTCAAACGTCACCGTGCCGCTCACCGTGACGGGACTGCCTCCATCGTTAAACAATCGCAACGAATATCTTCCGGGTCGCAGTGGCGGCGTGTTGGTAAGTCCGATAGTCAAGCTCCCGCCCGGCGGGTTGATCAGTTTTCCGTACTCGACATAAGGGCCGCCCGGCGCGACTCGAGTGGGAGACTTCAAGCCCCGGCGAACGACAAGGTCAATTGGCCCTTCCTTTGGAGCGATTCTAATAATCATGTTCGTCGCGCCGGCGGGAACGACAAAGTTTAGAGCGCGTGATTCTCCTCCAGGAATCTGCGTAGAAGAAATGGTAAACCCACTGCCACTCGTCAGTTGGTTCGTATCCAAAGAGCGCTCAAGGTAGAGGGCCAAGAAATCCACCCGACCCGTGGCATTGAGCGCGTTATCTTCCATCGTCAGCATCCATGCGCCCACACCTTCCTGCCCGACAAAGTCATTCAAGCTACCCGGTCCGTCCGTCGTTCGGCTTCCAGTGATATTCCCAAGTTCGCTGTCATCATAAATTCCGGTGAACGTTCCCGATTCCTGACCATCTGGAAACGCCGGGCTGACCGGGAAACTATGATTATTCAAAACCGCAAAGGTATCGCTATGCGTTAACGTTCCCAAGAGATCCCCGATGCGTTCGTGAGTAAACGTATTGGTCACGATGACCCGCGCCACGTTGATAGGCTTAGTAGCGAAGGCGAAGGAATAACCGCCGCCCGGCTTTTCCGGCGCGCCATCTGTAATGGGATTACCACCGGGAATAGGAACGATGTTGCGTAAAATTAATCCACCGTTTCCATTGTCCTGGCTAAACGGTAGCGCGCTCGCAATGCCGAAGAAACTGTACTCCGCGCCCTGTTGATCCTCCGACTTGATCCCCACATAAAACGTCGGCTGGTTTGCGTTGGTATAAATAATCAACTCCTGCCCACCCCGTCCCCGCGATTTGTCCGCATTGGCAATCGCAATCGGGTTAAGGTTAGTCAAGGTCGGGTCTGTCGAAACATACATGTCGATATCTGCCTCCACATTGCGACGGCTATTCGGAGATACGTTGGTCGTGCCCGAAAGATTCGGCGGCAGAAAAGTGAGAAAGGCAACGTTAGGCAAGTTACCCGCGTTGATCGCGTAAAAATTCCATTGGTTGGTGATCCCATCGGAGAGGCCGCTCGCATTGAGGTTGAGCAAGGGCGCGTTAGCTCCTACTCGTTGATTCAGCAGAGCGATGCCATTGGTGATGACGGTAACAACATTGGTCACAAACGGTCGTGGGTCCGAGACAAGAGGGGGTGTGGCGGGTGCAATCGCAAAAGGCGCATTCGTCGTGAGGTTCCCACTGGAAATAACCAAAGCATAATCCTGCACAATGCCATTGGTGTGCGCTCGCACCGCGTTGACGTTTACTCTTCGGGCAACGACGGAAACTTCATATGCGCCGCTCAATGGGCCATTGATGTAAACGTTCTCTACATTGTTCACCACATCTCGCGCCGCATCAAAGCTGGCCAATGCATTGGTGCCCACATCAATCGGGTCGGTGAATTGGCTGCCGCCGGTAAAATGATTTCCAAAATAAATGTTCGTGCTGACAGTCATATTGGTTCCGATCACATTGGTCACAACTGTCTTCACGACCAGATCGAGATCGTTGACCAGCTTCACGCCAACCTGCGGGTTGCCCGGCGGATCGGTCCAAACCAACGTGATCCGCAATGGAGAATTCGTATCAGCCACCGTGATGTTGCGAGTATAAGTCTCGCCCGTAGCCAATGCGTCATTCGTGCTTTGATCGATCATCTGGATTGGCCACTCATTGGTCGGAGCAGTCAGAAGAATGGCCGGCAATGCGCGAGTCAAATTGGGCAGACCCCAGCCGGCAATATTCAAGCTGCTGGTCGCATCGAGTTTGTAGAGCAAGTCGTTTGGAGAACGCGCGCAGTTGATCAACAACGCCTTCATCATCGCCGGGCTGTTCGTCAGGGGAGGCGATAATTTCTTCTCAAAAAATTCCTGCATCAACGCCAGCATTCCGGAGATGGCCGGAGCCGCCATGCTCGAGCCTGTTCGATAAAAATAATTCGTGCCGAGACTGTCGTTCAAACTTTTCAGCACCTTAAAATAATTTCCGTAATCATTCGTGACCACGATCTCCGTCCGCAAATTGTAATTCACCTCGATGGAGTTCGTGTTGACGATGTCGTAATACACCACCGTTCCGCGCGCAAACTTGGCGTCGCCCGGAACCAGCGTCACCGAATTCGTCGCAACGAAGTTGGCCGGAGCAGCCGAAGGAACCGGCGCGGTATCCACAAAAATTCTCAGCGGAGGAAATGGGCTGGGCGAATTTCCATTGGCGAGCGTATCAATGCTGAAAGAGATCGCTCTGCCTTCATCACACGGATCGTCTGGCACAAAAATAGAAAACCGGTTCGTATCGCCCGGATCGATCACCAGATTGCGAAACGTGTTCACGATGAAATTCGTGGTGCTGTAATAAACGCCCTCATCCAGTTGCCGCGAACGGGTCGAAACTATAAAGGTTCCCGGCGCCACCACGTCCGGTTTGAATCGTCCGAAAGTTCCTTCCAGACTGACACCGACATTTCCGCGACTGGAAAGGAACGCCACCTGATTCGAGCTGTCGGTCAAGCCGAGAAATTCCTTGTTAGTTACGATCACGCACGAACGATTTGGACGAATGATGTCGTTGGTGATGTTGCGCGGATTTTCCAACACGCCAACGGTGATCACGTTTTTCGCCGTCGATGGAGAAATCACCGATCCAGAAAAACCACCTTGCCCATTGTTATTGCCACCGCCGCCGTTGCCCGCCGCAAAAACATAAATCATCGGTTGAGAATTGGTGACCCCCGGAATAGCGTCGCGCACCGCCATGTCATAACTGGCTGCGGCCGAATTGTAGGAACTGGAGCCGTAACCCCAACTGTTATTCGAGATCAAAGGTGAGTTGCGGTTGAAGGCAAAAAGGTTGGTGCGCGCCGCGGTCTCCTGCAACTGCCAATCGCTCAAGCCGGCAAAAATATCGAGCGAAAAAATCTTAGCCGCGGGAGCCTTGCCGCGAAAATCCGCTCCTGCTACCGAGCCTGGAACGTTGGTCCCGTTCGGCTGGTCCGGTGCGCCGCTGCTCGTAATGATTCCTGCGACCATCGTCCCGTGGCCGTCCGTGTCCGTGATGCCTACTCCAGCGCCCGGAAAAATTCGCGGAGTCAAATCAGGATGGCCGTTATCAATCGTGGTGTCGTTGACGTTCACGAAAACATTCGAGCCCGTCAGCCCTTGATGGTTCAGCGTCGTTATTAAACTATTCGTTGAGATCCCGAGACGGACTCGTGTCAAGTCATTGAAAAGCGTGCGCTCATAAGAACGCTCGACACCCTGCACTTCAGGCAAATTCGCGAGCGCAACCAGGTCCGCCGTAGAAACGAGGGACTCCGGTCCGAAGGGAGAACTTTTCAAATCCTCTCCCACCACGCTGCCTTTCGGCAATGCTTTGACGCCCGCATCGAGTTGTCCCGGAAACCAAGTGACGCGAACAATTTTGTCGAGTGACAACGCTTCCTTCTTGACTGCCAGCTCCAGTAAATCCGTGTCGAGTTTGTAATAAGGCTCATAGGGCAAAATGGATTCCACATCTTTGTTGCCCATCAATTTCTCGACGCCTCCGCGATTCATTCGCACCAGATAAGCGTTGTTCGGCACATACGAAACGATCTCAGCCTTGGCCGCGCTTAGTTCGGCTCGAAATAAATCGGTCAATGGCCCGCGCGCTTGCACGATGTAACTTCCCGGATCGCCTTTCGCGCGGAGATGCTCGGGAATATTCGGCGCTTCAACTCGTGTATCGATCAGCGCGTTGCGCAGCAAAATCGCTTGGTTGTCCCGCGCCAATTGATCGATGGTCTTGGTCGTGTTGCTCAGGCGATTGGGATAAAGCGATTTTGAATTCGTCGCGTTCGTCTCCGCTGGCAAAGAATCTGTCGGGGGCTTTTTCGGCGAAATAGTTTTCGACGAAACCTGACTCGAAATGGGGCCCGACTTTTTCGCGCTGACGGCGGCGGGCTGTTTGGCATTTTGTTGCGCCAAACGTTTCTGTTCACCGAGCCGCCAAAAAAAAGCGGCCGCGATAAAAAGCGCGATGCTCAACAAAAACCAGGTTCTAGATTTCATACGTTCAAGCCGGCCAAACCGCCGACGTTTTTAAATCGTGAGTCGTCCAACATATCACAGAAAAAAGCCCGACCAATAACAAACCTTTCCCGTAGCCGTCGACGTGAGGAGGCGGATTCCGCGCGCATTTCCCAAGCGCCACCATTCAGTGAAAAGAAACGCTCGACCTCACCCCGGCCCTCTCCTCCGAGGAGAGGGAGAATCGTTGGCCGCGTTTTGATAATTGGGAGGCGCTTAACCTTAGCGCGACTTCTCTCTCCGAATAACATAGAGGCGGAAATTGGTCCAACGCGCCGCAAACTTTCGACAGACGCCAATCGCTGTCCCCTCTCCCTGGGGGAGAGGGCTAGGGTGAGGGCGAACAACCCTCTCCACTGATCAGTTCGGGCTAAACCCAAACCATTCAGTGAAAAGAAACGCTCGACCTCACCCCGGCCCTCTCCTCCGAGGAGAGGGAGAATGTTATCCAGTGCTGGGAAAGGATTACCGTTGCATAACTGATCGAGCGCGCTGATGGCGGGTCCCCTCTCCTCGGGGGAGAGGGCTAGGGTGAGGGCGGGCAACCTTCTCCACTGATGACTTACAGCTAAGTCCGCCTCCTCACGTCGGCGGCTACGATTCAGGCAAAATTTTCGTTCCATTTCCATTCGATCAATCTGTTGGCAAAACATTGTAACTTTCGATCACCGCTCTTGGATTTTGAGGAGTGCCTTCGACATGCAGAACGGTGCGCGTCAAAACTTCGCCGGTGATTTGATAATTGGTGCAAAGGTTGAACAAGCCGCTGCCCAGCGGCGGACTCAACACCAGCGAATTATTCGCCGGCCGAAGGGATTGTCCGTAGCAATAAATAACAAAGCGCGGCTCGCCCAGTTTCAGCAGCGACAGGAGTTGCCGGGGAATCCGCTCCACCGCTTCGTCCGTCAGCCCATAGGAAATCTGGTCTTGAGAAAAATTCAAGTAGCGCGAACCGGAAGCGCCATTGGTGTCCACCATCATACTCAATTGAGGCGCGGCCAGAATATCTCCGATGGAATGAAAGACTTGATTCGGCTGATTCGTGCGTATCGAGTTGAGGTTATTAACAATTTCAAAGAGTTGCGGCGAATTGGGCTGAATGACGACCGATTGAAATTGCGGGGTACTTCCCGCGTTAGGTTTGGCAATTGAATTTGAGAGCGCAATCAAACCACCCAACGCTGCCGACCACGCCGCTTGATTGGTTTGATTGACCGAAAGCAAACCGCGCGCAGCGTTATCATTCGCTGACGCTGTAAATACATCCATCAATCTCCAATCATTCGTGGGATGCGATTCATTGTGACCAGCCCAATTGTACCAGTTGGTCGTCACCGCTGCTTTCAAGTAAATCGTTTGCCACGGTGTCCCGCGATGGACACGACCAAGCCAACCGATGTTTGGAAATTTGTTTGTCGGGAAATCCCAATCATCCGACTGACGCACTAATGGGTCTTTTACCGTCAGATCGTAAGCTTCGGCATCGGGTTCGCTGAAATCACTCTGACCGAATTTAGTTGGAGGATGATTCCCCCCCCACGGACGATAACGAACGCTTAATTGCATTAAATGATTTGTCGGTGGGGGACCATCGGGAGGAATACGCACCGTATTGACGATGGCATTGGTTGTATCGAGCAAATCTCGAACTGCATAGTGAACCAACGGGTCATTTACCTGCCACGTCGCTGTCTGATCCAATTTGCGAGTCGGATTAAACGGAGTTTGAACATCCAGGGCCGGTATCATGGTTTGATTCAAAGAATACAATCTCGAAAGGCCCATGAATTTTCGAAAGTTATCAACCGCCCGCTCTCTCTGCGGACCTACCGGCGTGGATGGACTATAACTCGTCCAATCAGCATCGGGAAGTTTCGGCGCATCCATCGAAAAAAGAATCTGTTGTCGCATCCCTTCCGTAGGAACCGAAACGCTCGTACTGCCGTCTATTCGATTTGTTTTCCAAACTCTTTCGACGGGAGAAAGGCTAGCGCCCAAGGTTGGCGGAGAGGCGTAATCCTGACCAAGCAACTCCTTGGTCAATTCAATGCCGGTCGTCATCTCGTCAAGATTTACAAAATCCACGACGCGCTGATTTCCAGGGTCGGTAATATCAATGATCATACAAATAAGTTTGTTGGTCATCGTAATCCCCCAAATATAATCGGGATAATCGACTTTACTTTCGAAGTTGGTTATTCCGGGCCGAAACGTTTTGGTGACAGCGGAATATTGGGAATTGGTTAAAAAATTAAAATATCTTGTTCCAAGCGGAAGCAGAAAGGAATTCATGTACGGCGCAGGCGCCCACATATTTGTCGTAATGTTAGCTGCAACACCGTAGTTGGTAGGCCGTCCGTTCGACGGCCAGATAATGTTTCTAAGTTCGTTTGTGAGGGCAATGGTGAAACTATTGGTAACGATAATTCTCAGGTTGCCGGGATAAATATTCGTATAGGAATTCCATGCTTCCAGCCCAAAAAGATTCGATATGCCAACGACCAACATTTGATTCGTCGTGGTAGGAAGAGAATTAGTGTCCTTTCTTAATAATTGTAAGTTGCGAGAAACTTGCGCGGACGTCTGCAAAACAAACTTATTGAAATTAGGAAACCCCTTCTTCGCGCTCACGACGAGCGGGACACCCCAGACGAATCCATTCGGAACCGTCACATTGGTACGCTCCTGAATCGGTGAGTTGGTTAAGACACCTATGAAGGCTGAATTAGTTTCTACGACGTAGTTCGTGATAAAAGTTCGACCAGGAAAACCTAGAAACTGCGGACGAAAAATTGTCGGGAAACGATTCGTTGTCGTCGCGTCGTAAATATTGGCGGCGAGTTGCAATAAGCGATGCACCGGCGCGGTGTATTCATTCGTGGGATAAATCTGGATGTTCGTGTAGCTGAAACCAGCCCGCACCAGATTCCCCGCGTTCGTGTTGAACATGTAAAAATTCGTCACGCCCGGTGAAACGACAAGCGTCACCAAATTATCTTTGAACAATCGGTCCGCCACATTCGTAAAAAACTGAATGGGCGTCCACGGCACGAACGTGGTGCTGACGGTGTTGAGCGCGGGGTCGTTGGTGTAGTTGATATTGATTTTGCCCTTCACTTCCGGCGCGGAACTCATGCCGAGTTGTTCGAGCAATCGCGAAAAAGTATAGCGATCATGCGAATTAGTTTTGGCGGAAACCAATTGCAGTTGATTGACAAAGTTTGCCGGACTGTTCGTGTTATCGAACAATTCCTGCGGATTGGAAAAAAAGTTTTTATTGTCGCTCCCGGACCACGGCAATCCGGTTAAATCGTTTGGCTTAAAATCCGGATCAAGCACGTTGACGAATGGCGTGGTAAGAACAGGCCGAGTGGAATAGCCATCGATGAAATCGGTTTGAAACGCGAATTGTCCCACTCCGCCAAATAAATTTCCGACGCTGGAAAGATTGTTGAAGTTGCGTCCATAACGATAACCAAGAAAAGAAACGGCGTCATCGAACGCAGTCCCGGTGTTGGCAGTTGGGGCGGAAACATCGGGATAATATCTGTAAAGAACACCCGGATTCTGAGGATACATGTTGGTATTCAAGTCCACCAGAAACGCGCCGAGATTTAATTCCCACGAGCCAAATCCCTGATTGCGCAAAAAACCGTCCCCCATATTCATGCCGGCCGGCAGGTTGATATTTCCCTTGGCGTAGTTGTGAAAATAATTCAGGTCGAGTGTCTTACCGATCGGTAGGGCGAGATAGAGATAACGGCCAATGAATTTGTTGTCCGGCCCATGCGGCAACTCGGGGTGTTGCAGGACGCCAATCCATTCTGGTTCGCCGAAAAACAGGTTGGAAATGATGGCGCCACTTCCATCCCGCACGGGTTGACCCAGATCATTTTGGAGCGCGACAAGTCCGTTTGTCTCAAAGCGGCCGTTGCGGTTGTAGTCGAGGTAAAAACGAAAATCGAAAAGGGCTGGGAGGCCAGTATTCGTTCTGACAAACACGGGCGGGCGCGGGTCGAAAAATAAATTGGCGATGTTGCGAATCTGGTCGGGCACGGTCAGCGGACTATTATCGGTGCGGAAATCGTAGTTCACATTGTTCGTATCATTGGTGGTGATGTTGAAATTAAATCCAGCCGGGTTGATATAATTCCGCGTCAGCATCAAATCGTAGCTCATCAGATCATTGCGAGCCATCATCCCGGAAACCAATTCGGTCTGAAATCGCGCCAGCGCCGCGTCCGCCATCAGACGCGCATCGGTTTGATTGATCGAAGTGGTGACCGACGCGCGGTCGCGCCGGCTGATGGCGAGAAATGCAATCGTCAAAAAAGTAATGACGGAAAGCATGATCAAGGTGATGACCAGCGCCACGCCGCGTTGAGCGCATCTTGAGGGCGTGTTGCCCAAACCAAGTGGAGCGCGGACAGCCTTGTCCGCGAGTTTTGAAACGGATATAATCTCCTGGGTTATCACTCCCCCGCCTTCACGCGGACACGGCTGTCCGCGCTCCTTTCCATTCATATCGCGGATTTCCATTCTGCCAACGCTGGAATGTTTCACGCCCTGCCGGTTAGAAACCGGCGATACAGCAGGTTGAGAAACCTGCGCTACGGTTCTGAGGCAGGCGTAGCGCAGCTTGGCAAGCTGCTGTATCGCCGGTTTGCAACCGGCAAGGCGTCGCGACATCCAGCGGGTTGCAAACCCGCGATACGGCAGGTTGAAAACCTGCGCTACGTTGCGTTGTGCCTGAGGTTTCATCTCGATGCGTTGCGAATGGGAATTTGTTGCCGGAAGATGTGAACTTTTCCCGCCTGCTTTTGGAGAAAGGCTTGTGGGTTCCCGACACTCTTGGCTTGCTCCCATGTTTGCGGTTCAAGAATCCCTATTTCAACTTCCACCGTGTTGGGAATGCCGTTGGTGGAAATCATGGTGCCGTTTGTAAAAGTCATGCCGGCTTTAAACTGTAGGAAAGTGTTAAGGGGGAGCCCGTAGTAATCCGTTGGCAACGGCGCGAGCTCGATACCTTGCGCATTGAGAGTTCGCACTTTGAAATGGATTATCCCTTCGGCCACACGATTGAAATTGGTGGGCGCAGTTCCAAGGAGTACGTCCGCAACCGCTTTCCCGTAAAGTTTATAAAGATTGTTCGAGACTCGCTCTGCATTTGTCGAAACGGTGAAACGGTACAACGTGGCGACTCCTGGAACCCCGCTATTCGTGATGAAGGTATAACCAATCCCATCCCATTGGTTATTCGCGTGCGACAACAGAAAGAGAAATTCCAATTGATTGGTTCGGATGATAGAACCATTGGGTTGAATCAAATCATTCACCGGATCGTAGCCGTGGTAGAGATTGACCACACCCGGCACCTCGGAATCGGCCAGAGAATTAAAATCGCGCGCGAGCAAATCGGCGACGGCTCGGCCACTTTCGAAAACATCGACCTGTTTCAATCCGCTGCGAAAGGCGCGTTGCGTCTGATTAAACATCGCGGTCAACCCCAGCATCATCACGACGAGGATGGACGTCGCGACCATCATCTCGACGAGAGTCAAGCCGTGGCGCGCGCGAAGCTTTTTTTGAAAATTGATTTTCATTTCGCGTAAGTTTGCGGTTGAAAAAAGTAAAGATGCGGGTCGCCCGGCGACGGCAGCAGCCGGCCCGCAACCAGCGCGCGAAAAAGTTGGCGATTGGATCCCGTCTTGCCGGGACTGATAAATGGCCAGCGAAAATTCAACCGCACTTCACGAGTGTGCGCTTCCAAAAAGGGAACTTGCGCCCATCGATTGGAACGGGTGATCCATTCAGAAGGATCAACGGGAGGGGTTCGGTTTAGGTAGGCAAGGTAATTAGTTGAGTCGAGCGCAATGTTGTCGAACGGAATAATTTCCGAAACCAGCAGATAGCTAAACGAGAAATCTTTATTGGCCAGTCCCTGCTCCGTCGCCGCGCCGGTCAAAGCGCGCGTCTGCGCTTCCACCCGCACCACCAGTTGAGTCTTTGATCCATCAAAATAGAAACTGTTTTTGGGAAGGCTGAGCAGACCCACGACGTTGCTTCCATGTTTGTTGGCGGGAGGATCATAATCCGAGAAATTCGTGGAGATGGTATTCGGATTCAGATTCAAGTCGATTAGCACCACGCCGATTCGCTCGACGTAATTGGTTAAATTATCGAAACCTTGTGCTCCATTGCGAATCGCTTCCAGCCAGTAAGGCCCGTCCTGGTTCATGATCGTTTCCTCGCGATTGTCTTTCTGCACCGTCAGACCGACCGGCAACACACCAATGATGGCGACCAGCGCAAACGCGATGACGGCGAGCGCGATGGCGATTTCGATCATCGTGAAAGCCTGATGTTGGTTATAACTGCTTTCCGAAGTATGCCGAAACCCGTAGCCGCCGACGTGAGGAGGCGGAGTTCGGCGAAAAGACCAGGAATCCGCCTCCTCACGTCGGCGGCTACAACTTATGAAACTGCTTCTCGAAAATTTGTTGCGAAAGATTTTCATCAAAACTCCTTTCGCTCCAGCCGCGCGCGACCCGTCAGCCAGTCAATGCGAATGTTGTTGTAGTTGGTGATGGAGTTTTGGCTGGGCGTTTCCACGACGTCCGCCGGGCGGACGGTGGGAGCGCCGTTCGAATCTCTAGCGTAGAAAATACTGCCTTTGGTCAGCGGGATGCACCCATCTCGATAGGCCACGTGCGCGCCTTGAGAATCTTTTTCCTCCTCTGAAATAAGTTGGCCTTGAGAATTAAATGCCACACACGGAACCAAAACATTTGGACTCGTGGCGGTGGGAAACGGAAGCGATTCGTAGGCGAAGGGGCGATTGGTATCCGAGTAAGAACTGGAGAAGCGCAAAGATTGTGGAATGAGATGGATAAATTTATTGGTGGCGATAAAAGTTTTATCCGGCAGCGATTTCCAGGCGGTCAAATATTTGGGATTGAGATGTCCGGGCTGTTCCCCCACCGCGCGCTGAGTGAAAAGAGCGTAGGTCGTGTATTGGCCGCTCAATAAATTTGACGCCTGCTTTTTATCCGCTGCGCTGAGGTTATTGAAAAATGTCGGGTTCGCTATCTCTGCCGAAACAAAAATAATATAAACGGTCGAGCGGCTGCTGATCGCTCTTTGCCGAGCGAGCGCCAGGTCATCCATCATCTGACGACTGGCCGAGGTCATGGTGTTGCCTTCGCCCCAACCTTTCAAATGCGGCAGACCGAGCGCAGCCAGAATTCCGATAATGGTGATGACGAGAAGCAATTCGATCAACGTGAAGGCAATGAAACGTTGCCGGCAATTTCCGGGAGATCTTTTCAACTCTGTTTTGGAAATGCTGGAGTTCATTTTGAGAACCAGCCTAGGACGTTGTCTTTATTTAGCCCCTTATCAGCTTTTACGGTGTAATCCACCGCTCCATCGGGCCCTAACGACCACATCATCACCGGAACATTTGCTTCAAAATGGTCTCCGGGCGCTGAACGATATAAACCATTGAGACCGAGATCGGGTTTTGTTGAGTCATTTCCGCGCGACATATTGTCGTTGCGATAAAAACCATCACGGCATTTATCATCGTAATTAAAATCAATCGTGACGATGTAGGGACTTCCCCACGGATCACGAAAAACCAAATCGTCGCCTACTCCGCCAGGGCCGGTTCCACTAACTCGCTTGGCATGATAAAAAACAATTTTCTGCGGGTTGCGTGCGAAGTTTTTATTGCAAGTGTCCGCTCCAGTATCCGGGAAAGTTTCTAAGTTAAGAAGAATTGCCATCAACTGGGAATTGTTGGTTTGATAGCTTTTAAAATTCAAACTGGCTCCAATGTTCGGCCCGCTCCATCCGGCTTTTCCAGTTTCTACTCCAAAGGTAAAATCGGGACAATCTGAAGTATCCCCAGGGAGCGAATCAGTCGCTTCTTTGTTCGCGGGATAGCGGCCATAAGTGGCGTGATATTGCGTGATCGCTGAGACGAGATTTCCTATTTCCATTCGCGCCTGAGTGACACGGGCTTTTTGTTTTGCTTTGGCTAACGCGGGCAAAAGAAGACCGGCCAAAATCCCGATGATCGCGATCACCACCAACATTTCGATCAAGGTAAAACCACGAGGGCAAGTGAGGCGATTTTTCGAGCGGCTCGCCTTTCGTCCACGAGCAAACCATGTGGCTCGAAAAAAGTTTTTTGAGGAGCGAGCCATCTCAGCCGTAACGAAACAGTGGACAAGGTTGCTCGCCCTCACCCTAGCCCTCTCCCCCGAAGAGAGGGAACCTGAAATCGTCGATCTCGATAAGTCATTGAGCGGTGCATCTTTTCCCGCGCGGAAAAACGTTCTCCCTCTCCTCGGAGGAGAGGGACGGGGTGAGGTCGAGCGTTTATCTTTACTGAATAGTTCCGGCTCAATTATCAATGTGGAACAGACCGATGGCTCCCATGAACGCTCTGTCCATTGCACGGGCAACTTGAACGGAACGCCGAACTCCGGTTCGGCTCGTCGCAGTCGAGTATTCGGCGTCAAGCCGATTGGGAAATCGGCGCTGCGCGTCT
Organism: Verrucomicrobiota bacterium; assembly: GCA_038214755.1. Taxonomy (GTDB): domain Bacteria; phylum Verrucomicrobiota; class Verrucomicrobiia; order Limisphaerales; family CANJXF01; genus CANJXF01. Next base: position 2,728 of record JBBQRQ010000060.1, on the reverse strand, counting down.
CTTTTTTTATTTGTCTGGCGATCATAATTATTCCTTCCAATTGCCGATGATGTTTGTTTTTCCGCCGATGAGAATTTCCGCCCACAAATCGTAAGACTCAGGATTGTGGCGATTGGTGGAGGAGGAATCATAGTGCCACGGATTGAGTTTCTTTCCGCTACTGGAATTGTTCAGATCATTTGGCCCATCGACCGGGACGATCAACAATTGCACGTCGGGCGTCGTGCTGAGTTCGCGATATTGCGTGGACTTCAAACCCGCGAAAAAGTTTTTCACTTCACTGGATTGCACCGAAGAATTTGCGAAACCATCGACGTTGAAAATGTTTTGAATGACCGTCACTGAAATTGTCTCCGAACCGTTGATGGTTTGAAATTGATTAGTCTGATAAATCGTTCCGGTCAGCTCGTAAAAAAGTTGGTTCGTCGCTGAGGAAAGTCGAGCGGGGCCGTCCGTTTTCATTTTGCCATTGTCCGGCGGATAAAAATTCTTTTTTGCCTGGTAAGCCTCAATCGCGGTTTCAATTTGCGCGAGTTCTGCCTGGACGCGCGCGATCTTTCGTTTCGTGGCGGCAGGTCCGGCCAAGTTGGTGATGAGCGCGGCGAGAATGCCGATGATCGCGATGACGACGAGCAATTCAATCAACGTAAACGCGTTCTTTTGCCGCTGCGTTTTTCCCAAACTGATTTTTATTTTTTCCATAAAATTAACTTTGCGCGCGCGTGTTGCTGCTGGCGCGTTGATCAAGCTCCTGCTCCATTCTTTCGCTGAGCCATTGCTTGATCATGCTTTGATAATTTAGATAACGGGAGCGGGCCAGCCGCTTGATTCGCGCGAGCATCCGCGGATCAATGCGCAAAGTGATTGTGACCGAATCGGAAATTTCGCTGCCCGCCGCCACGGAGGATTCCATCAAGCGGACTTCAATTCGATTTTCCGCCCAGAAAGCGGCCTCGGCTTCTTCGCGGTCGAACATCGGAACTTCTGTCCAATTGGAAATTGCATTCATTTTATTGCGCCAGTGCCTGGTTCAATTTGCGTTGATAAAAAAATTGTTCTTCGGGCTGAAATGACCGCGCAAAAATCACGCGAGCTTGTTTTCCATTCGTGCGATAGATCGTAAAAACACCCGTGCCGCTGGCCGAAACACCGAGATTGAAAAAGCGGGCTTGCACCGCAAACCGCGAAGAATCGGGCATCAAGCGCACGGCAAATGGATCCTCAAATGATTCTTCAATCTCGGATAGCTTGAGTGCCTGGTCCAAGTTGAACGGCGGATTGTTCCAGTCAAAATCCATACTTTGTAAATGGTTTAGCCATGCAATGTAATTACATTGTATTTACAATGATGCATGAAGGGTGTCAATTTATTTGTTTCGAAATTAAAAAAAAGAGCCGCTCTTGTGACGGAGCAGCTCTTGGGAGACTTTGTCTTCTTATTCTTTTTCTTTGCCTTCACCTTCGGGCGCGCCGACGGAGTCCATCAACGAAATCAGCGGAAGGAACAAAGCGATGACAATGCTGCCAACAATGACGGCGAGAAACACAATCATAATTGGCTCCAGGAGCGAAGTCATGGCGGCGACAGCGTTGTCCACTTCTTCGTCGTAGTTGTCAGCGATCTTCATCAACATTTCCGGCAGTGCACCGGTTTGCTCGCCGACATCCACCATGCTGATAACCATCGGCGGAAAAACATTCGAAGCTTCCAGGGGCGCCGTGATTGTTTCCCCTTCTTTGACGCTTTCGTGAACCGCGCCGACGGCTTCGCCCACCACCACGTTGCCGGAAGTTTCTTTCACGATGGTCAGAGCTTGGAGAATCGGAACGCCGCTGCTGACGAGAGTGCCGAGCGTCCGGGTAAAACGTGAAATGGCAACTTTAGTGATGACTGGGCCCAAGACCGGCATGTGTAATTTAAAGCGATCAAAAAGCCTTCTCCCCACTTTGGTGCGAATAAAAAGATTCAACGCGATGACGAAAATAACCAAGGCTCCTAGCGTGATCAAAAAATGGTGGGCAATGACATCGCTGATTCCCAAGACAAATTCCGTAAATTGCGGGAGCTTCTTTCCATTGCCCAACGCGCCGGCAAAAATGTCTTTAAATTTTGGAACAACAAAAACCATCAGTACTGTCAAGATCGTTACCGCCACCACCATGACCGCGATGGGATAGAACATCGCCGCAACAACCTTGCCTTTGATCTTCTGCGCTTTTTCCATGAACTCGGAAAGGCGCTTCAAAACGACTTCGAGCACACCGCCCAATTCGCCCGCCTTGACCATGTTAATGAAGAGCCGGTTGAAAACTTTGGGATGCTGCGCGAGGCCTTCAGAAAATGTGCTTCCGCCTTCAATGGAGTCAGACAAATCACCGAGAATATTCTTCAGCGTGACATTTTTTTCCTGTTTTTGCAGCACGCGCAAACCGCGCAACAAAGGCAAACCCGCTTCTACGAGCGTGGCTAATTGGCGGGTGAAAACGGTGAGAACTTTTGATTTAACCTTGCCACCAAGTCCAGGGATTTTGATCTGGAAATTCATCCCGCCTTTTTTGCCTTTTCCTTTGGCGACGGGTTGCGCTTTTTTGTCGAGCTTGGTCTTGTCCACCTCGACCACTTTCGTCGGGAAATATCCCATCTCCTTTATGCGACCAATGGCCTCGTTTTGATTGGCGACTTCGAGGGTGCCCTTTGTTTCCTTCCCTCGCGAATCCATGGCGACGT
>JBBQRQ010000059.1:0-31266 GCA_038214755.1 Verrucomicrobiota bacterium | reverse complement strand
CCCCAGCGCATATCCCGCCCAATTCATTACCTGAATCGACCACGCTTGCGTCGTCCCGAATGCCCACGGGCTAAAAATCGCCATCCCATAAATCAGCCAGCGGGAAATCCAATCACTGATTCGTCCCACCATCGACGCTTCCCGCGTTGGGCTATCGGTTGGTTGATGTGGCAACATTGGTTCCATTTCTCCGAGTATGGATGGGGCGTCGAAACAGCAAAGTTCAAAGTAAATTCGTTCTGGTGGAGTTGTTGTCTCAATCAATCTGGGGAAAAAGTCTATTTATGAGACAAAGTCCCAATCGAAGTGTGAGAATTTAGCTTGGCGTTCGCCCTCCCGTCCAACTAAAGTTCCGCGCGATTTGCTGAAAAGGGACAAAATGGTGGAGCAATTTCTCAGTCCGCATCGCAAACAGGGTCTGATCGCTTATCCACATCGAAAGCGCCAAAAAGTTTTTGCAGAAATTATTGCAAACAACCAAGTGCGGAGCGTGCCTGAATGCGGAACTGTTAACTCGAAGCGCGCAGAATCTGAAAAACAGAAAGTTGGAGCCGCAAAGTTTGACATGAATTTCCATTTTCAATTTGCAGCTTTCGTGAAGTTTGGCATTTCGACTCTGCGTCCCCTGTTCCGAGTCGATTTGCCGTCAGTAAATTACTGCGCAGCCTTGTCCGCCTGGAATTAAAAGCTCAATACCCTTCATCGACGTCAATCGCGCTGGGAAACGAGGCTGCCAACTGAATCTGGTTTGCCCTTTGACAGCTAAACGTTGAACCACTATTTAATTCTATGCTCGGTTCCACGGTAAGAGAATTTGCGCGATCCAGCCCTTTCCATCGCTTCCTGATTCAGATGAACGATGGACGGCGATTTGTTGTCAAGCATCCCGATTACGTCAGCGTCTCTCCCAAGGGCGGAAAGATTATCGTTTACGATGAAGCTGAGAATGAAACCCATTTATCCAGTCTGTTGGTCGCTTCCGTTCAACCACTCCCCGAAAAGACGCGCCGGAATGGTCAGGCGTAAAGAAAACGGAGGCAGGAAACAGTTTTCCGCTCGCGTTCCAACTTCCGCCTGTAGATAGTTTCCGCGTTCCGAGTTTCTCCGTTGGTTTGACCCGCGCGCATCATCAAAAACATTATTCGCATGAGATTAAGCAGCGATGAAATCGAGGCCATTCGCCAATCCATTCGTCACTTGGATCCAGGCGCAGAAATCTATCTCCCGTTCCGCGTTTTTTCAGTTTTGCGTTCGGAAATCGTAAATTGTCATTTTTAAGCCATGCCAGCAACAGAAAAATCCCGGTTATCTGATCTGCCGATAAAGGCGCTTCGACTTTCCGAAATCGCTCTATCCCAACACAAAGAGTGCTTCTGGATGCGGCATCCCAACGCTCCTTTGCAGGATCGGAATGACTTGGAACTGATTGTCCGGCGACTACGTCAAAACGGGAGGCGGGACGCCTGGAAGCTCGCCTGGGATATTGAAGAGTGCCTCTGACTCCATTTCAATCTGAACTGCATCGGCTCCTCGCTGCCAATCGCTCCCCCCAGAGCTACGTCGCAGGCGGCATCGCGCTTAACGTCGCCGAAGATCGCAGACGTGGATGTTTTTCACGATGCGGAAGAAGCGGATCATTCGATCCAGTGAGGCGGATGTTCAAACTTTGCAACAAGCTGGGTATGCCGTGCGCGAGGATTTATGGACAGCAGGATTTCGCAGGGCATGGGTCGAGCGCCGCCATGAGGGAGTGAAAGTTGAATGGTGTCAGGATGCGGCGTGGCGGTTTTTCCCAATCGAAAGGGATGATTTGCTTGGCTGGAAACTGAATCGTTTTGATGCGCTTACCAATAAAACTTTGGCAATGGGGGGTCGATCTGAAACCAGGGATTTGGTGGATATGGTGGCCGATGCTCCAAAATATCCGGTTCATGCAGTCATTTGGGCGGCTTGCGCCAAAGATCCCGGATACAATCCTCCGCTCTTGCTGAACCAGATGCAACGCAACTCGCGCGTGAACCCGTCGGAATTGAAGGAAATGGGAGCAGCGATTCAACCGGTCGAACTTAAAACGCGCTGGTTGGAATTGGCCGAAATCGCACAGAGCGAAATAAACCGGGCGGCATCGGCCGGGATTGAACCTGGTCTGGCTTTCGTTAGTGGGAAGAACGCCATCGGTTGGTTCGACACCCCTGGGTGTGAACCGCACCGTGCAAGTTTAGCTGGTTCACTTCCTCGTTTGGTTGGAGTGAATTATGGGAAATGACCAACGCGCTCATGAGGGTGGGTGGAAACAGACTACCAGCCGATCGTGGCGGGCAACTTGCCCGACACACTGAAATGAACCAGTCTTTCAACTCTCAACGTTCAACTTTCACCCGGTAGAGTGAGACTCCGTCGAGCTTCTAATATTTTCTCGGTGATTTTTTAAAATGGAACTGCATCCATTCCTAAGCGAGGCCGACCAGGATCGGGTAGTCGCCTCCGTGCGCAGCGCGATAAGCGCATAAGCAATCTGCGAAGAAATGTTTCCAGAAATGAAATATCCACGCAACCTCGCCCTCATCGGTGCGGGCTATTGGGGGAAAAATCTGGCCCGTAACTTCCGCGACTTAGGTGTGCTCCACACCCTGGCTGATCTTAATCCGAAAACGCTGGCCAGCTACGTTGACGATTACGAGGACATCCAGAAGACCACCGACATCGATGGCATTTTCACGAACAAAGAAATCAGTGCAGTCGCAATCGCCGCACCGGCAGCGTTGCATTATCGACTCGTAAAGACGGCCCTTCTGGCTGGAAAGGACGCCTATGTTGAAAAGCCGTTGTGTCTTGAGGAAACTGAAGCTGCTGAACTGGTCGAACTCGCGGAACGTACGGGTCGTGTGTTAATGGTCGGACATCTGCTCCAATACCATCCTTGCGTCCGAAAACTACAGTCACTGATAGCACACGGGGAGTTAGGCAAGCTCTATTACATTACTTCAAATAGACTGAACCTTGGCAAAATCCGTCAGGAGGAAAACGCGTTGTGGAGTTTTGCCCCTCACGATATTTCGGTTATCCTCTCGCTTGCGGGAGATCAAATTCCCGAAGAGGTTTTTTGCACCGGTGAGGCATACCTAACGCCGGGCGTTCCAGATACCACGCTCACGACGCTTCGCTTTTCGGGCGGAGTTCGGGCGCACGTTTATGTGAGTTGGCTGAATCCTTTCAAAGAGCAAAAGCTCACGGTCGTGGGCTCGAATGGAATGGCGGTCTTCGATGACACCCGTCCATGGTCGGAAAAACTTCTAGTCCATCGACATTATCTGACGTGGGCCAATGGGCAAGTCCCCACGCCGACAAAGGCTGTTGGCGAGAGAATAGTTGTCGCAGAGGCCGAACCACTCCGGACTGAGTGCGAACATTTCGTCGAATGTTGCCAAAAGCGCATGGTTCCCAGAACGGATGGGCGTGAAGGAATGAGGGTTCTGCAAGTTTTGCAGAGGGCACAGCACAGTCTCAATATCCGCGCAAAGGAAACCACCGAAGCTTCTTCTCAAAAAGATTACTACGCGCACCCCACGGCGGTCATCGACGACGGCGCATGCATTGGAAAAGGCACAAAAGTTTGGCACTTTAGCCACATCATGAAAGGAGCTGAAATTGGGGAGCGCTGCGTTCTGGGTCAAAATGTGAACGTGGATGGAGGAACGAAGATCGGTAATAACGTCAAGATTCAGAATAACGTATCTGTTTATACAGGCATTCACATCGAGGACGATGTATTCCTTGGTCCTTCATGCGTATTGACTAACGTGACGAATCCGAGGTCACAGATTGATCGCCACAGCCTGTATGAGGAGACTCACATCAAACGTGGAGCGACGATTGGGGCGAATGCGACCGTCTTGTGTGGCGTCACCATTGGACGTTATGCTTTGGTCGCCGCTGGTGCCGTTGTGACGAAAGATGTCCCAGATTATGCCCTAATGGTTGGAAGTCCGGCGCGTCAGAAAGGCTGGACAAGCCGTCATGGGCATGTGCTGGAGGTTCGGGATGAGCAAGGTGTTATGGTCTGTCCCGAATCAGGCTTTCAGTATAAAGAGTTGCAACCTGGGGTTCTGCGGTGTCTTCACCTTGGTGAAGACCAGCCGTTGCCGAGACACCTCTCACGTGGTATGAAGCCCTGTAGCGATTTCAAGCGCCGGGTTGTAGATACTGCGCTTGCTTGACCTGTTTCTTCACAATGTTCCAATGAAGGTACCCATTTCAAAGAACTGGCTCAGTGACGCGGAATTCCAAGCGGTCCTCCGTCCGCTTCGAGACGGCTGGCTGGTCCAAGGGCCTAGAGTACGTGAATTTGAGAACGCATTTTCTGCTTTCACCAGCGCGCCATTTGCTCTGGCATGCTCCTCCGGAACGGCTGCACTACACATTGCCGTGACCGCATTAAAGCTAAAGCCCGGAGACGAGGTGATTGTTCCGGCTTTTACTTGGGTAGCGACGGCAAACGTTGTCGAATTGACTGGTGCATGTCCTGTCTTTTGTGATGTCGATCTGCAGACGTTCAATCTAGATGTGCGGGAGTTGGAATCACTCGTTACGAGCCGCACGGTAGGTATTATTCCAGTTCACCTGTTCGGCCTGTGTGCTGAAATGGATGCTGTTATCAAATTCGCGCAACGACACGCCATTTGGGTTATAGAGGACGCGGCGTGTGCACTCGGCTCAATGTATCGCGACCGCTCTGCCGGCCTTTTCGGCGATATTGGTTGCTTCAGTTTTCATCCGCGAAAGTCAATCACTACAGGTGAGGGCGGAATGCTAACTCTGCGAGACGAGGCGCTCGCCCGACGCTGCGAGGGTCTCCGGAACCACGGTGCTATGCTCCCAGCAACGGAAGGTAAAGGAGGCACGGGGCATACGGCGCTGCTGCCGCAGTTCGATCTAGCCGGTTTTAATTACCGGCTTACCGATATTCAGGGGGCTTTGGGCAATGCACAGATGCGTCGCCTCGAATTTTTGCTAGCCGAGCGCCAACGGTGTGCAGACTTTTATTCGCAGGCGCTTCGTGACCTGGACTGGCTCCGTCTCCCCTTTGTGCCACTACATCAGCGGCACTCATGGCAGAGTTACACGGTACTTTTTGCACCAAAGGAACCGTCGCTCGGTAATGTTGCCGCGTTTGAAAAGGAGCGCAATAGGATGATGAAGGAGCTGGAGACGGCTGGGATTTCAACGCGTCAAGGAACGCATTCGCCTCCTCACCTAAATTACTATCGTGAGCGATATAGAATACGCACAGAAGATTTCCCAACAGCATGGATGGCTGAGCGCCTGACCATTGCGCTACCTGTTTTCCCCGGCATTACTGAAGATGAACTCCACTTCGTATCCGATAAAATCCACCAGTTTAATTAGCGTTATGAAAAGATACTTTATTACGGGCGGAGCAGGTTTTATTGCAAACACGATCATACGTCGGCTAGTAGATCGGAATGAAATTATCGTTTACGACAACTTCCACCGAGATACGTTATCAAGCAGTGATCTGAACCGACATCCTCACATCACCATAGTAAGGGGCGACGTGCTCGATTTCGATGCGCTGGTGAAGGCGATGGCTGGGGCGGATGTTGTCATTCACGCTGCAGGTATCGCAGGCATTGACACAGTAATCAAAAGCCCGGTTACCACTATGCGCGTCAATATGATTGGAACTGCGAATGTCCTGGAAACCGCCCGTCTGACCCACATAACGGATCGTTTAGTTGACTTTTCTACATCTGAGGTGTTCGGGTCAATGGCTTTTCGGTCCGCTGAGAATGATCAAGCTATCTCGGGCTCGGCTGGCGAAGCGCGTTGGACGTACGCAGTGAGCAAATTGGCTGGAGAACATTTAGCCAAAGCGTATCACACCCAGTACGGTCTTCCCATTGTCACTGTGCGCCCATTCAACATTTATGGCCCTGGACAAACTGGAGAAGGTGCGATCCAAATCTTCATCAAGCGCGCTTTAAAAAATGAAGACATCTTCATTTATGGCGACGGAACTCAGATCCGGGCGTGGTGTTTTGTAGATGACTTCGTTAACTGCCTGATGCGCTGCTTGGAGAGCCCATCCGCCATAGGAGAAAGCTTCAACATTGGCAACGCACGGGCCATTATTACCACGCTGGGTTTGGCGGAACTTGTCTGCCGGGTGCTTAATTCGAAATCACAGATCATTTTTAAACCCGCGTTGTCAGCGGATATCGCACTGCGAATTCCGAGTGTGGAAAAGACAGAAAAGGTTCTGGGGTTCAAGGCACGAGTGGACCTAGAGGAAGGAATTCGAAGAACTGCTGACTACTTTCGTTCACAGGCCGCATGATCCGCCTCACGATCCCCAGCATTGAAGCGGACGACCTATGCGCCGTGCAGGACGCCGTGGCTTCGGGCTTCCTCGTGCAAGGAGCACGGGTGGCGGCGTTTGCCGATTTGCCACACGCCGTCGCCGTTTCGTCGGGAACCGCCGCGTTGCATCTGGCGCTCAAGGCGCTGGACATCGGTCCCGGCGCGCAGGCCATGAACCGGGGGGATTTCCTTGCGCAACGCTACCCGGGTTCAGTTTTAGCCTGTCACGTGGCGTGGAGTTGTGCAACTCAGGGGATGGTGCTGCCCCCGTACGGAACGATGTCGCTTGACGAGGCCGGCCAAGTCGCCGACATTCTTCGCCGAGACATGGAAGGACATGACACGGCCATGACAGAGACGCGGCGATCTGGGCGCATCGTGGTGTTGGGGTGTCTTGAAGAGACGCTCGATACGTTGAGCTATCTTTACTACCTTGGCGGTGAGGTGGACGCGCTGGTGACCCTGTCCGAGGCAGAGGCGCGCCGGGCGAACTCCACCAACTGGGTGGATCTGGCGCCTTTCGCCGCCGACCATGGCCTGGCGTTACACGGCGTTGAGAAGTATGGCATGACGGCCGAAGGGGACTTTGCGCTGATGCAGTCTCTCGAACCGGAGGTAGTGATCGTTCTAGGCTGGCAACGGCTGGTTCCGGAGCAGATCATCAGGCTTGCCCACTGCGGCGTCCTGGGATTCCACGGTTCCGCCAATATGCTGCCCTGGGGTCGTGGTCGTTCGCCCATCAACTGGAGCATCATCGAAGGGCGCAACCGTTTCATCCTGCATATGTTCATGATTACTCCCGGTGTTGACGACGGTGACATTGTGGGGTTTGAGATCTACGATATCTGTCCAGAGGACACGTGCCGGTCGGTCTACTACAAGACCGCCATGGCTCAAGCCCGGCTAGTGCATCGGTTCCTGCCCTCCATCCGGGCGGGGACATGTCCGAGGTATCCCCAGATGGGCGATGTTTTCCACTACCCCAAGCGGACCCCCGAAGACGGCCGCATACGCTGGCAGGCACCAGCCGAAGAGGTCTGTCGGCTGGTGCGTGCCGTGACACGTCCTTATCCTGGGGCGTTCACCACTATTCAAGCGCAGAAACTGATGGTCTGGGATGCGAAGTACTTCGGGGACAATCTGCTCACGACGGCAGCCGCGCCCGGTACGGTGGTCTTCGTCTCGTCCAACAGCATGCGCGAGTTCGTAGTCCAGTGCGGTCGTGGCGCTGTGTTGGTGACAGACTATGAGGCGTCATCACCTCTTAAGCCGGGAGACCTGTTGCAGTGATGGACCCTCTCGATTTCTCGTATGCGCGACTGCGGCGGCTGTACCAGTTGAGCCGCTCGCGAGGATATCGGCCGGCCTTCTTTGACGATGACGTGCCGCCGGACGAGACCTGCGTCTACTGGCGGCATGATGTGGATGTGGACTTGGATGCAGCGCTGGACATGGCACGCTTGGAGGCCGAGGAGGGGATTCGCTCGACCTACTTTCTCATGGTGGACAGTGTGTTTTACAACGTCTTTGCCCCGGCAGGACGGCGGGTGGTCGACAAGATCGCTGAACTCGGACATCGTTTGGGGCTTCACTGTGATTTGGGCATGGCGCGAGAGGCCAAACCGGTAACGGCGGAGGTAGAGGGCAAGGTCAGATCGGACTTCGCCAGACTGACGACGACTTTCGCGCCAGACTTGTTCTGCCGCATCGTGTCGTTCCATAATCCTTCCCAGGGTGTGCTACGGCAGACATTCACCGGATTCTGTAGTACCTACGAAGCGCGGTTTTTCGGAGCCGTCAAGTACCTGTCTGACTCCAACCGCATCTGGCGCGAGGGCTCCCCCGAGGACTGGTTTGGGAAGGGCGAACGTCGCCAGTTTGCCATTCTCTTGCATCCTGTGATCTGGGAGGGCGGCGGACGCCTGATGACTGACGCCGTGGCTTTCTTCCTCGATCGGCGGCGGGCGCAGTTGTTGGCCTGGCTTGAGCTGGACGACGTAATTGTGCGGTAGCCGTGTTAGCTGATGTGGTGGTTGTGAGCATTCGGGTTGACTCTCATCGAGCGTCTGATTGACGACAACCATCTTGTCGTGTATGACGATTCCCGGCGTGATTCCTTGAGCAGCAAATCGTTTTAAAACCATTCGAATCTCCAAGTTGTAAAGGGCGATGTATTCGAGGCGGCGCGGATGTTTTCAGATCTCCAGCGTCTGGTGGATTTCTCTACTGGCCTCAATTTTCGCGAGCGACCATTGACCTAAGATTCGAGGCGAAGGTGGATTTGGAGGAAGGGATTACCAAGGCGGCGGAATTCTATCGGCAACACAAGTAGGGCAAACCGATGATCAGGCTCTCTAAACCCGATATCCGCGACGAGGACATTGCCCGCGCCGTTGCGGTGTTGCGTTCCGGCATGTTGGTTCAGGGCGAGAATGTCCTCGCCTTCGAGCGGAAGCTGGCGGCGTTTGCCGATTTGCCGCACGCCGTCGCCGTTTCGTCGGGGACCGCCGCGCTGCATCTGGCGCTCAAGGCGCTGGACATCGGTCCCGGCGACACGGTCATCGCACCGGCCTTCACCTTTCCTGCCACGGCCAACGTGATCGAGTTATGTGGCGCGCAGCCGGTCTTTGTGGACGTGGATCCGGCGACGTTCAACCTGGATCTTAATTCGTTGGAAGCAACACTGGAGAGGCTGATGGCGAACCGCGAGATGGCCCGGCGGGTGAAGGCCGTGCTCCCGGTCCACACCTTCGGCCAGATGCTGGACATGGAGCAGTTGAACGCGATGTGCCGTCGGTGGAACCTGCCCGTGGTGGAGGACGCCGCGTGCGCGATCGGAGCCACTTTTCGCGGACGGCCGGCTGGCGCGTGGGGAACCATGGGGTGTTTCAGCTTCCACCCGCGCAAGGCCGTTACCACGGGTGAGGGTGGAATTGTAACCTCCGATGATGACGCCCTAGCAAATCGCGTGCGGGCGTTGCGCAACCACGGGCTGGATCCCACCGCGCCAATCCAAGACTTCATCATGCCGGGATACAATTACCGCATGACCGAGTTTCAGGCTGCGCTGGGCTTGACGCAGATGACCAAGTTGTCGCGGATCATCCCGGCGCGCCGCGTTGCCGCCCTCCGGTATGATGCCCTGCTGGCGAGCGGCCCGCTGCAAAGTCCTCGGGTTTTGCCAGGAGCCAATCATGTTTACCAGTCGTACGTGGCGCTGCTGCCAGAAGCGGTGGCTCCTCCGCCGGGCCAAGGAAGCTGGTGTCGAGACACAGGTGGGCACGGTCCACATGCCGTTGACGACCTACTATCGCAGCCGCTATGGATACAGGCTCGGTGATTTTCCGGCGACCGACGCGGCCGCATCGCGAGCCTTGACCCTGCCGTTGCACGATTGCATCAGCACCGCGCAACAGCAAACCGTGGTGGGCGTGGTGAACCGGCTGATCACCTAAGATGCCACGCGAGATCACAAACTACTGCTCGCACGGCAGCGGCTCGTTCCGTGAGAGCGAGTTTGCCGCGCTCGGGCGCAACGTCATCTTCGAGGCCGGCGTGATGGTGTTCCATCCGCAGAACATTCGCTTGGGAAACAATGTCTATGTCGGGCACCAGACCATCTTGAAGGCCTACCACAAGAACGCGATGGTGATCGGTGAGAACACTTGGATCGGCCAGCAGTGTTTCATCCACAGCGCGGGCGGCATCACCATCGGGCGAAACGTGGGAATCGGCCCGGGCGTGAAGATTTTTTCCTCCCATCACGAGAATGAGGGCATCGAAGTGCCGATTCTGGCCAGTCGGCTGGCCTTGGCCACCGTCAGGATTGAGGACGACTGCGATCTTGGGGTTGGCAGCATTGTCCTGCCGGGGGTCCACATTGGCCGGGGTGTGCAAGTGGGCGCGGGCGCGGTGGTCACGAAGGACGTTCCCGACTTCGCGGTGATCGCGGGCGTGCCAGCCCGCGTGTTGCGCCTGCGCACCTCGGCCGCCGCTACCCACCAATCCGAAGCGCCATGATCACGATCGTCAACTACGGCATGGGGCAACCTCGGCTTGATCCTGAACATGTTGCAGCGCATCGGGTCAAGGCGCGGAGCTTGTATCGCTTTGGAAATTTCCGATTTTGAGGGGATGGTCATGTCGGCCCATATGCCACCCAATAAAGATGCGAGGTAAAAAGCTTACGGCCAATGTGCTGTCGAACTATGGCACAAGTGCGGCAACTGAACTGGTCCGAATTGCAGTTTTGCTTCTCTACCATAAGATTAGTAGGGCTAGAAGCGTACGGCTTGATTGGTTTTTATGCTATGATTCAAGCAGCTCTAGTTTTGTTCGACTTTGGGATCGGTACGACCTTAAATCGCGACATTCCGCCATTTTTACTGGCATACGGTGTGCCGGAACGGGCAAGGAAGTCGCTGAGAACATAGTCGTCGTTGAGCACCGGAGTTTGGTGGGGCGCGCCGCTCGGCCCATAGGAACATCATGACGGACACTCTGACTGGTTTTCTGCTCATTACAGGTCTCGGAGGTGCGCTCCGATGCTTTCTTGTGAGGCGTGCCACAACGGTGTGGGATACCTACGCGCATTTATACCTTCTGCAGGAGGTTCGGGCGCAAAGAGCAGGGCCTTTCGGGGCGGTTGTTCCGCGGGTGGTGGGCGCCGGATCGTTCCGCGCTCCGTTCTTGTGGCATTGGCTGCTGGGACTATTGCCCGTGTCGGTGGAAAAGATCCTCCGCTATCAGCGATGGATCAATGCGCTGCTGGATGCCGCCTTTGCAGGCTTGATATATGCGCTAGCAATCGCAGCGGAATTTGCCGAGTACACAGCCGCTATTATTAGTTTGTTGTACTTGTTGACACCCATGTGGTTCTCAGGTCTGGCTACAGGGTTGCGCGTCAACGGCCTCACACCCAGGCTTGCGTCGGAAGTGGCCACAAATCTGTTTTTCGTTGTCACGCTAATCCCTTTCGGCCTGCCCGGGGGAGCGACGGTTGCGATTGCGACGCTCTTGGCCGCCTTTGTGATCTTGTCGTCAAAGTTTGGCCTGCAGGCGATGCTGTTCCTAGTGCCGCCAACTTCGGTCCTAGTGAGAGACGCGACGCCCATGGCTGCGTTGAGTCTGGGATTCCTCCTGGCGGTGGCGGTTACCCGGGGGCAGTTTTTTCTCACGATAAGCGAGCAACTTCATCACTTGGTCTGGTTCTTCAAGGGGAACCTGAAGGGCTCGATAAGCTGCTCGCGGCAAAAGGGCTTCAGCGGGTTCTGGACAAGGCCCCCCGAGAAGTTGCTGCGCGTGCATTTGGCGGACGTTCTGCTGCGTTGCGTAGCCTTCAATTCATGGACATCGACGTTGATCAAGATGCCGGTTTTCGTATGCGCGTGGGCGTGTTACGTCATGACGCCGGAAGGGGCGAATGACGTGGTTCCGCGGACCATTGTGGGACCCGTGATCGCCGCCACCGGGATCTATCTCCTCATCAGCCTCCCGCCGTTGCTGTTTCTCGGGGAACCGGAACGCTATTTGAATCATGTGGCGTTCTTCATCGTCACGATGTGCGTCATAGCGGCGCCGCCGGCCGGTGCTCAATGGCTATTGGCGGGTCTGTTGATCTATGGAGGTTTCTTCTGGATGGGGGAATGTTGTGTCGTGCCCCAGTTGAGGCCGACTCGGTTTTTGTCGGTGGAGGCCGATCGACGGGTGATTGCTCATTTAAAGTCACTGCCAAAACCCATGGTTGTATTGTCGTACCCGTACGACGCGGTCGGCGTCTATCGCATTCTGCTGGAGACCCCGCACACTGTCATCTTCCCGTTGATCGCCAGCAAGGGTTTTCGCGACAGCTTCGAGAACCGTTTTGCCGCCGACTTCCCCCACGTCAGACTGGACTGCCTGGACGAAATGGCCCGCGAGTTGGACATCCGAGTTACTGTTGTGGCCAGGAAAGCCCTGGCATACCGGGGGCTTCGCGATTGGGTAGCCTCCTCGGAGTGGCGCGCGTTCGACGTCGGTGCACCCGTCTATGACGTATATCATCTGGTAGCCAACACACCCGACGAATCTGTGTCGGCCTCGGGCCTCGAACACACACTGTCGGTGGCTGCCCAGCATGCGAAAACCGTCAACCACTGTTGGAGCGTGCCTGACGGCAGTCCGAACCTATGAGTTCCTTCCGCGCTCTAAGCAAGGATATCGTGCAGTATGGCATCATGGGAGGGTTGTCGCGGAGCGTCAACCTGCTATTGCTGCCGATCCTGACGCGCATCTTTTCGCCGGCCGAGTACGGCACGATCGACGTCATTGCCACGGTCACTGCCCTGCTCGCCATGGTTATGACGGTCAGTCTGGAGAGTGCCGTAGCGCGACTTTGGCTGCAAAGTAAAGAAGACGGTACGCGGGCGCTAATGGTTTCCAGTGTGCTGGGGTTTGTCGGCGCTTTCGGCGCTGCGGTAGTCATGATCGCTTCGTACTATGCCGGCGCGATTTCGCGCATGGTCGTAGGTGCGGAAGGCTCACGCGTGTACATCGTGTTGGCGGCGTGGGCGGCGCTCATGTTGGCCTTGTCCGCCATCCCGCAGATGGTATTGCGCATGGAAAGGCGGATATTATTGTATAATGTGCTCCACATTGTCAGGACGTTAAGTTATGTGCTGCTAGCGCTGCTCCTGGCGGTCCCGTGGGGCATGGGGCTTACGGGGATCTTCGCCGCCCAACTGCTGGCCAATGGACTGGCACTTGTATGCGGACTGGTACTGACGGCGCGGTATCTTACCGTGCGCATTTCCCGGAGGGCCCTGAGCGACTTGCTTGCCTACAGTTTACCGCTGTTTCCTTCAGTTCTGGCGCTCTGGATCTCGACTCAGGCAGATCGGATCATCATGCTGTCGTTGCTGGGACTGTCCGCCGTCGGCGTGTTCGGCGTGGCGGAAAAAATCGCCGCCATCGTGGGCTTGATGTCGGTTATCTTTACCCAGGCATGGATGCCGTTGTCTGTGGCCTGTGCGGATGAACCGTCGGGACGCAACGAGTTTTACCGGCGTGCGTTTCTGTACTATGCAGGAGTCATGACGACGTTGGGTCTCGGCTTTGTGGCGTTTGCAGGAGAATTATTAGCCTTTCTCGTTCCGGAAGGTTATCAGGAGGGCTATGCAATCATTCCGTGGCTGATCGGGGCCCACATTGTGTATGGTTCGGGAAGTTTCACTAATATGGGGATGGTGGTCAGCAAAAAAACTATGGGGATTAGCGTGGCGGCCTGGTGCGGCACGGCGGTAAATGTGGCGATGAGCGTACTGTTCATCCGGCACTTTGGCTGGCGGGGCGCCGGAATTGGAGCGTTCCTAGCGGCCGTGACTTTTACGGGGATTCTCTGGTGGTTCACTATGCGGGTCTCGGACGTGCGCTATGACACCATTCGACTCGCAGGGGTGCTGGGTTGCTACATTGCTGCGAGCGCCGCAGTGCTCGCGTTACGCGTCGTGGTTGCCGATCCGGTGCTGTCGGTGCTGCTGCGCAGCGGCGTGTTCCTAACGTCGGCCGCCGTGGTGCTAGGTCTGACGACCGACAGGGCGGCCCGCAAGTCCTTGAAAGCTCTGCTGCCCGTTTCGTTCTGCGCGGTGGATTCCAGAAATGCGCGCCGACCAGGAATTCCATTCCGCCTTCAGACACTTGTCAGGCGCCGCTCTCGCTGGCAGCGAGCTGAGCGATCCAGTCGCGGCACCAGTCCGGCTTGCGATCCGCCCGTTGAGGATGCGGACGTCAACGACCTGTAGGAGCGATGTGACTGTCATGCGGCTGGTTCTATATTACTACGTCTTTCTGACGGTCTACGCATGCGTGGCTCCCGTCACGCTGTCGTGGGCGGACTTGGTTCCCGCGATGGTGCTGATGTGGATGTGTTATGGCGCCTTTCGTGGGGGTTGCGGCCAATTGCGGAACCGAGGCATGGTTGTCCTGGACGTGAGCAAACACCGACCGTACTGGTTGTCCGGGAAGCGCCGTTTCCTCGTCGCGGTGCTTGTGTGCATCTCAACCATGTTCGTTGTGCGCTTTTACACCGGACATAGTGTGCAGGGGGTCATCGAAGGTGTCGCCTCCAATGAGAATCTCTACGGTGCCTATCAACAATACTTCACCGAGAATGAGCTGGGGACGCTGAATCTGTCCAAGACGCCGTTTATTCTGATGTTGTTTTTCGTCAAGTTCGTGTTGGTCGCCAGTTACATTTCCCTAGTGGGTGGCACGGCAACGACCCGGTTGAGTGACAAGGTCTTCTTGGGGGTTATGACTGTCAGCTATCTGCTTTTCGGCACCGCCCGCGGAACCTCGTTCGAAGCGTTCGAGGTCCTCATCTTGTTTTTCTACAGCATGCTTTTGCGAAACAAACGCACTGGGATGAAGCACATCTGGTCCATGCAGCAGCTGGCATTGTTTCTGGTCGTGTTTATGTGCGGGGGATGGGTCTTCTTGAGCCATTTGGAAGCGCGCGGCCTATCGAGCGACTTCATAACAGACGAGGTAAGCTACAACCGTTCGAGCATTTTGTCGAAGATGTTGCCGGACATCAGCCTAATTGCATTTCAATTCAGCGGCTATTTTCTCTTCGGCTTGTTTTTTTCCTCTGTCGTCATTAGACAGCTGTGGTTAGGTTCGGTCCATAACACCATCGCCGGTATGTTTCCTTTCGGGTTCGCCTCGAACGGGGTGAAGCCGTTCGCGGAAGAAATGTCGGAACGGCTCATTGACTTAGGGGCTACCTGGACCCCGGATGCGATGACGATTCTCTATTGGGTCGGCTTTCCTGGCCTGGTTCTTACGTGCTTTCTGTTCGGCAGGGTGGCCCGCTACTGCACGCGTTACGCCGATGGCGCATCGTCGATTGTCGCGGGGATGATGGGGTATATCATCGTGTTGCAGATGATCGCCATGCCGATCGGATCCTTTGTAAGCGTGTCGAGCGCCAACATTTTGCTTGCCGCGTCCGTCTGCGGATTGAGCGTGATCTCATGGTGGCGAACGCGCTGCATCCGGCGGAGCCCAACGCTGAACTGGTCGCGCAAGGGAGTGTCCGGTCATGGTCTCAATTGACGCCTCCGCTTCGTCACCGGGCGGCGCGCCAGGAACCCGTATGTCAGGCCACCCGCGTGTCACGATCGTTTCCTGCAACGCCATGGCACCGGGAACGAATAACGGCAGTCTGATGCGCTCCCTGTTTGCAGGGTGGCCTAGGGGTCACTTGTCGCATGTGATTGTGCCGTTCTTTACGGTGGGTTTGGCCGACTACGACGTCTGCAGCGAATGTCGCCAGATTGAACCATGGGGGAAGGTCGTCCGGCCCGATCGGCTGGGCAGCTGGAAGAACTCACCGACGATGGCACACCCGGTATTGCGGCCACGGTTATGGGCGGCAAGCTACCTGGCGAAGGTGACCGCGCGTTGGGTGACACCACTACGAGAGGCTTGGTATGTGTACTCGGGGTTGGGGAGCGTGATCGAACGGCAGCTCCGGGATTTGCGACCGGAGATCGTGTACGCGCTGCTGGGGAACTATAGCCTTACGCGTATCGTATCACTGGCTTGTCAGCGTTTGAATGTGCCGCTGTTCATCCATATCACGGACGATTTCGTCACGTCGCTATATCGCAGCGTAGCCTTCGGCCGCTATTTGCAGCGATCGTCGGACCACTGGGTTCGTCGAGCGGTCAACTATGCCGCCGGTCGGGCGGCAATTGGCCCGGCCATGGCCGAGGAATACCAGCGCCGCTATGCGTGTGACTGGAGCTGGTTCAGCACGCTGGTGGACGGAAACCGGTATCATTGTGCGCCGGATGGTCTGAGGGATCGCTTACACATGGTGTATACCGGCGGACTGCACCTAGAGCGCTGGCGGACGTTGCGGGCACTGGCGCTGGCCGTCAAGCACTGTGCGCGCGATGGAGCAAAGCATCCGGTGATCGACGTGTATGCGCCCGAAAGCGAGGTGGCGGCGTATCGCGCGCGAATGGGGGTGCCGGAGGTCATTCGGTGTGGCGGCTGGGTCTCTCAGGATCAATTGCCACGCGTGCTGTCAAAAGGTGACATCCTAGTCCACGTCGAAGGGTTCGACCCCGACGTAGCAGCCTATACCAAATGGTCGTCTTCGACAAAGCTCAGTCACTACATGATGGCAGGCCGCTGTATCCTGGGAGTGTGCCCAGAGGATAATGGTTCGGCGAGGATGATTCGGCATGCAAAGGCCGGAGTGACCGTGTCAGATGACCATCCCGACACGCTCGCCCTTGGGGTGCAGAACCTGTTGACGGACGCGCCTTTGCGGGCGCAATATGGGGCGAATGGCAAGAAGTTTGCCAACGAATGGTTCGAGGCAACGGTCGGACAGGCGCGTTTTCTTCAGAACCTGCAGCAGGCCCTAGAAGCACATTCTTCCAAGTCAGTTACCCGGTAAAGCGACAGTCTTCTTTTCTTTGTGATGTTTAGGATGTTTAGTGGTCGTACGCTACTAATAACCGGCGGGACGGGCTCGTTCGGAAACGCGGTCTTGCGCCGGTTTCTACAGACGGATATTGGACAGATACGTATCTTCTCCCGGGATGAAAAGAAGCAGGATGACATGCGTCATGATTACAAGGATAGCCGCCTGAAGTTTTATATTGGAGATGTCCGCAGCCTTGATTCGCTTCGCGATGCCATGTCAGGCGTTGATTGTGTGTTCCAAGCTGCGGCTTTGAAACAAGTGCCGTCCTGTGAGTTTCATCCGATGGAGGCAATTCGCACGAACTCCATTGGGACAGACAACGTTCTGCAAGCTGCGTTGGAACACAAAGTCGGCAAAGTGGTGGTCTTGAGCACAGATAAAGCGGCCTATCCCATTAACGTGATGGGAATGTCCAAAGGACTTTCGGAAAAGATCATGGTGGCACGGTCACGGGTCGCTGCTGAAAAGGGGTTGGTCTTTTGTGGCACGAGATACGGAAATGTAATGGCCTCACGAGGTTCAGTAATACCCTTGTTCATTCAGCAAATTGAAGGTGGGTTTCCACTTACGGTGACGGACCCAGCAATGACGCGCTTCATGATGACCCTCGAGGATGCGGTCGAGTTGGTTATTTATGCCTTCGAAAATGCGAAGCCCGGCGATCTTTTTGTGCAGAAGGCTCCTGCTGCTACTATCCAGGTTCTCATTGACTCACTGAAAACTCTTCTGAAGGCCGATAACCCAATGAATATTATCGGAACCCGGCACGGGGAAAAATTGTATGAGACCCTTTTAACCCGTGAGGAAATGGCGCGCGCAGTAGAAATTCCGGGTTACTTCAGAGTGCCGGCGGATGCGCGGGATTTAAATTACAACCTTTTCTTTTCGGAAGGATCGCCAGAAATGAATACCATGCAGGATTATCATTCCCATAACACCTCCAGACTGTCGGTTGAAGAAATGATGAAGCTGTTGCTGAAGCTCCCCGAGATACAGCAAGCAAGGCTTCGGAGGCAACTGAAATAGCGGAGACTCCCGTGACCTACCAACTAAGAGCGTGTGTGAGAAATGTAGGAGCCGAGGTAACGAGGCTCATTCTCGTTCCAGGAGCGCTGATTCTTCGGGAATATTTGAGCCTCGTTACCTCGGCTCCTACAGTGAAAACCGATTTCTCCGGCACGCTCTAAGAAACCAGAGTGACAAGGTTGGTAGAGGCGTCCCAGTTTTTCAGTATACTAACTAAGTTCAATTTATGGAAAAGCAGAGAATATTAATCTTAGGCGCAGCCGGCATGTTGGGACATGCATTGTATGAGCATCTATCGCAAATCGATCAATATGAGGTGTTCGGAACCATCCGTCATTCGAGTTTAGGAGGTTTGAAGGAATTTTTACCGAACGAAAACCACATTCGCAAGAATGTAGATGGAGACAACTTTGATTCTATTGTCCGAGCTTTGGCGTCGATCCAGCCAAAGGTGGTGATTAATTGCATTGGTTTAATCAAGCAATTACCCCTTGCTAGTGATCCTTTGTCGGCAATCAGCATCAATGCCCAATTGCCCCATCGCATTTCTCTAGTATGTCGTACGGCCGGGGCACGCATGATTCATATTAGCACCGACTGTGTATTTGATGGAGAACAGGGCAACTATTTAGAAACCGATCCGGCCACGGCGAAAGACCTTTACGGAATGACGAAGTATCTGGGTGAAGTTTTATATCCGCATTGCGTGACACTCCGAACTTCTATTATTGGTCATGAGCTGAAAGGGAATCTGGGGCTTATTGATTGGTTCATCGGGCAAAGTGGAAGGGTCAATGGGTTCACCCAAGCGATTTACAGCGGATTTCCCACAGTCGAACTGGCGAGGATAATCAGTTCAATTATATTGCCTAACCCTCAGTTGCATGGACTTTACCATGTTGCGTCCGCCCCCATTTCGAAGTTCGAACTCCTGAAACTCGTCGCACAGATTTACGGCAAAACAATTGAACTCGTCCCAATGGCAGACTTTCGCCAAAATCGTGCCTTGAACGGCGATAAGTTCAGAATGGAAACCGGGTATATTCCCCCTTCCTGGCCTGATCTCGTTCAACAAATGCATAAACATTACCGCACTCATCGGGCATATCGGACTGTAGCGTGAAATTTATTTTGTTTTCCTCACGAATTGTCCGAGCACGAGGATACACCCTACAACCTTCAGTTTTTTATTCGCAAGTCTTGTGAAAATCCTAACCATCTTTGGTACGCGACCGGAAATTATTCGATTAAGTTTAATCATCTCCGAGTTGGACCAATTCACTGAACAGATTTTGGTGCATACCGGACAGAACTATGATCCCAACCTAAGCGACATTTTCCTTAGCGAATTGGGAATTCGAAAAGTTGATCATTATTTAGGTATTCAGAGCAATTCTTTTGGCGAGCAGGCTGGGCAGATTTTGGCAAAAGCCGACGCATTGCTTGAGCAAGTCAAACCAGATCGGTTATTAGTCCTGGGCGATACGAATTCAGGCTTGGCAGCGGTAGTCGCCGCGCGGCGGGGAATTCCGGTTTATCATTTGGAAGCGGGAAACCGTTGTTACGACAATCGGGTTCCAGAGGAGATTAACCGGCGGATCATTGATCATAGCAGCGATGTCCTTCTCCCCTACACCCATCGCAGTGCCGCTAACCTGGTCGCGGAAGGCATTCGCCGCGAGCGCATCTTTGTCGTTGGCAATCCGATTCTTGAAGTGCTCGAACATTTTGACGTTCAAATCAAAACCAGCGACGTCCTCACCCGACTCGGGCGAAGCAAAGGAGATTACTTTGTGGCCACGATGCACCGCGCGGAGAATGTCGATCCTCCCGATCGCTTGCGGAATTTGATACTTGGATTGACGCGCCTGGCAGAGGTTTTCAAAAAACCAGTGATTGTCAGTGTGCATCCGCGCACAGCCGATCGCATGCTCAAGTCTGGATTGGTAGTCGATCCAACCAAACTCATTCTTGAGAAACCTTTTGGGTTATTTGACTTCATCCAACTCGAAAGGAACGCATACGGAGTCGTGACAGATAGTGGAACGGTCCAAGAGGAAGCTTGCATTTTTAATATTCCAAACGTGACTATCCGCGATGTCACCGAACGCCCTGAGACGACGGAGTGCGGCAGCAATTTCCTGGCGGGGTCAGATCCAGAACGTCTGGTTCAGGGAATGAAATTGGCGTTGAAAACGGGTGGCGGCTGGCCGGTTCCCGACGAATATCGAAAGAGGAATGTGGCGGCCACCGTGGCGAAAGTCGTCCTCAGCTACCGCTAACTAACAGGACTCTTATTGAGGCTCGCGCAATTGGGTGACGGAGCGCGGCTGTGTCCGCCGAAACTTTCCATCGCTTGCGAAACCGACAAGAATGTCGGCGCTCCGCTCGCAACCGGGATTTGTCTCATCTTGAAAGCGAACTGGAATAACCGAGTCACAATTAACAATCCAACATGAAAGCACTTGTCACCGGAGGAGCAGGGTTTATAGGCTCCAACCTCGTTCGTCTCCTCTTGGCAGAAGGCCATGAAGTGGTGGTCTTGGACAATTTGGTATCGGGTTTTCGAGAAAACCTTAAACCTTACCCACACGTCAATCTGATCGTCGGCGATATTCGCGATGCCTCGGTGGTCCAGCTTGCCACCCGAAATGTCGAAGTGATTTTCCACTTGGCCGCCTCCGTCGGAAACACCCGATCCATCGACCACCCTTTAATCGACTCCGAGACAAACGTCATGGGCACGCTCAATTTGCTCGAAGCCGCGCGCCATTCGGATGTCCGCAAAATTGTTTTCTCTTCTTCAGCCGGTATCTTCGGTGAACTCAAAACACTACCGATCACTGAGGATCATCCCGTCGAACCCGATTCGCCTTACGGAGCGAGTAAGCTATGTGCAGAAAAGCTTTGTTTAGCGTATGCCAAACTGTACTCCCTGGAAGCAGTTTGCTTGCGCTACTTTAATGTCTTCGGAATAAACCAACGCTATGATGCTTACGGTAACGTCATTCCCATCTTTGCGCAGAAGCTAATCTTTGGCGAAACGATCACCATCTTTGGTGACGGCGAGCAAACGCGGGATTTCATCAACGTGGCGGATGTCGCGCGAGCAAACTACATGTGCGGCATCAACCGCGGCGTCAGCGGAGCGTTCAATCTCGGGAGTGGCACAGCAATTACAATCAACCGCTTGGTGAAGCTGATGGAAGATGTTTCGGGATTGAAGACTTCCGTGGTTCATGGTGCTCCTCGAAAGGGCGATGTTCGTGATAGCTTGGCGGAGTTAGGAGCGATTAAAAGGGACTTTGGCTTTGTACCAAAAATAGATGTTCAGGAAGGATTGGTGAAATATTTTGAATGGGCGAAAATCGCCTTCAAACCGACCAAAACTTAGCTGCTAATCTACAGAAAAGAATCCCTCTCTGTTTCCTCTCCTTCCGCCCAATCCCTATTCTTCTCTTCACATGGATTTGCGACAATTTGCGTGTCCTCGAATGAAGCGGGGCACCGTCTGGCTCGCCGTCTGCGCATTGTAGAGGACTCCAATATTTCCGACCTGTTTAAGAAGATTGTGCGAATCATTTCAGCTACAAGGATTAGGTGGATCGAACAAGTGCGGAAATCCAAAGGGTTAAGCACGCCGCTTGAAGAACACTCTTACCGGTGCGAATTCTCCTTTACACCCAGTTCTGCACCCCAGAGCCTGTCTTCAAAAGTGTACCTTTTGCGCGCGAGCTTTTGCGGAGAGGACACGATGTCCGCATTCTCACCGGATTCCCCAACTATCCCGGAGGCTCCATTTATCCCGGTTATCGGCTTCGGTTGCATCAACGTGAAGAAGTCGAGGGTGTTTCGGTGGAGCGGACTTGGCTCTATCCGAGCCACGACAAATCAGGCGTGCGCCGCATCGCCAACTATCTAAGTTTTGCCGCGACCTCGGCTCCAAGATTATTTTGCGGATGGCGACCTGATATTATTTATATCTACAACCTGCCCACTCTTGGGGTTGTGGCCGCCATCAATCAAGTCTTCCGAAATGTTCCCTATGTCATCGATATTCAAGATCTGTGGCCCGATTCGATTGCCCAATCGCAACTCGCGAAGTCTTGGCTACTGGCACCGATCGAAAGGCTTTGTCGCCTCGCCTATAAGCGAGCGGCTAGGGTAGCTGTGCTCTCTCCGGGCTTTCGGCGAACGTTGGCAGATCGAGGAGTCGCTGTGGAAAAAATTCGGGTGATTTATAACTGGTGCGACGAATCATCGCTCCTGTCTGACAATTCCTTGTACCAATTCCCGGAAAAAGTCGGATTTCGCGGCCGTTTCAACATTCTGTTCGCAGGAAATATGGGAGTTGTGCAAGGGCTACAAGCCGTCATTGATGCCGCGGCAATCACGGCGAAAACTCATCCTAGGATTCAGTTTGTTTTCATGGGAGGCGGTGTAATGCTTGACGAGTTGAAGAAATACGCCTTGACCTTTGCGCCTCAGAGCACGTGTTTTCTTTCTGCCAGACCACTTTCGGAAGCTGCTCGCGTTTTAAGAAGCGCGGATGTTTTGCTGTTGCATTTGCGAGATAACCCTCTCTTCAGCATAACCATTCCTTCGAAAACGCAGGCTTATCTAGCGATGGGAAAACCTATTCTCGCAGCCATTCGTGGAGATACTGCGGATCTGGTGACCCGCGCAGAAGCTGGCGAGATTTGCGAACCAGACAATCCGGCAAGTATCGCAGAAGCCGCAATTCGACTTTCACATCTAGAGAAATCGAGTATCGAAATGATGGGAACGAAGGGAGCGGCGTTCTATCAGCGGGAACTTTCTTTTGCCACCGGCGTCACCCGCTTCGAACAGTTATTCGCTGAAGCGAGAGCAAATTAGGTAGGCGCGCTTTCGAAGATAATGATGAGCTCACTTATTATTTTTGGGGCAGGTGGACACGGCAAAGTGATTCTCGAAACCGCGCGTGTTGCCGGTTGGTCAGTTCAAGGCATCCTCGACGACCGTTTAATGGTAAAAGGACTCATGGGCGTTCCCGTCTCTTTGCCCGACGGCTTCGATTACACAAAGGCGCCGATTACGATCGCGATCGGACGAAACGACATACGAAAAAAAATCTTTCTCTCCCTGAAAGGCATAACCCAGCTTGCGCCGGTCATTCTGCATCCATTTAGCGGGATCTCCCCCTCAGCGTCCTTCGGCGCGGGATCGGTGGTGCTGGGAGGCGTCGTGGTGAATGCGGACTCGCGCGTTGGGCAAAACTGTATCTTGAATACCTCTTGTTCCGTGGATCACGATTGCATTATCGGAGATCACGTTCATATTGGGCCAGGAGCTCGTTTGGCGGGCGGGGTGCAAATCGGTACGGAAACTCTGATCGGTGCGGGTGCTGTGGTGTTGCCGGGTGTTAAGATCGGTTCCCGTGTAGTTATCGGTGCTGGTGCAGTGGTGAACCGCAACGTTCCTTCTGATGCAGTCGCCTACGGAGTTCCTGCCAAGACGAAGCACGAGACAAAATCGGACTGAACCCCGGTTATTGAATAACTAGCCGCGATGCCGAAATGCTTACCTCTAATCTTTTCTCCTCTACTTTCTGAACCCGAAGACATCACGCTTTCCATTCTCCTCGCATGTCTCTAACTAAAGTGCTCAAACGGATTCTCCTGTCCGTCCCGCACATGGGAGGGGCAGAAATTAAGTATGTCCAGGAAGCATTTGACTCCAACTGGCTTTCTACCGTTGGTCCGAATCTAACAGCTTTGGAGAGAGACTTCTCTCAACTTATTGGCTTGCCTTCGGTAGCGCTCGCAAGTGGAACGGCCGGTATTCACCTCGGCCTCAAGCTGCTTGGAGTATCTTCCGGTGATGAGGTAGTCACGCCAACCCTGACGTTCGCGGCCAGTTGTAATCCGATCCGTTACGAACATGCCGTTCCCGTATTCATGGATAGTGATCCCGCGAGTTGGAATCTTGACCCGCAATTGCTCTCTGATTTTTTGAAGAAACGGGCGGCTATAAATAGATTACCTAAAGCGGTTACAGTCGTGCATCTCTTCGGTCAATCGGCTGATTTGGATCCGATTCTGGAAGCGTGTCGCCGTTACGAAATCCCTTTACTGGAAGATGCCGCCGAAGCACTTGGAGCTACCTACAAAGGGAAAATTCTGGGAACACTGGGAGATGTGGGAGTTTATTCTTTCAATGGAAATAAAATCATCACGAGTACCAGCGGCGGGATGCTGGTTTCACCAAGAACGGAGTGGGTGGACAAAGCCCGGTACTGGAGCACTCAAGCTCGTGATCCAGGTCTAAACTATTTGCACTCGGAACTGGGATACAATTACCGACTTAGCAATGTTCTCGCGGGAATTGCGCGCGGTCAACTTTTAGTTCTCTCCCAGCGGGTCGCGCAACGAAGGGCGATCGCTTTTCGTTACCAGGCGGCTTTTAATGATCTCTCGGGCATCGAATTGATGCCACAGGCTGCCTACGGACTGCATACCAATTGGCTCAGTTGTTTCCTTGTCGATGAAAGGCAATTCGGGTTGTCGCAAGCAGAACTGATACGCTTTCTGGACGCGGCCAATGTCGAGTCGCGTCCGGTGTGGAAACCGATGCACACGCAGAGACTTTATCAGGGCTACGAATGCGTAGGCGGCTCGGTGGCGGAAGATTTAAACCAGCGCGGAATATGTCTGCCGAGCTCGAGCAGCTTGTCCCTGGAAGATCAGCAATTCGTGATCGAACGAGTTAGAGAGGCGCATGCAGTGGGCCTCAAACAGAAGCAAGTGGCATTTGGGAAACTGACTTCCTAAGACGATTTCATCGCAGTGAAAAGAAGTTTTGATTTTTTGATTGTGTTAGCGACTGCTCCTTTTCTTGTGCCTTTGTTCTTTTTTATCTGCCTCCTTGTTTGGTTGTTAATAGGGCGGCCTGTTTTTTTTAAACAAGAGAGACCAGGTTTGCACGGCAAGCCGTTTTGGATGTGGAAATTTAGAACGATGACAGATGCGCGAGATTCAGAGGGTAAACCTTTGGCTGATAGTCAACGCTTAACCCCTTTCGGAAGGTTTCTTCGTGGAAGTTCCCTGGATGAATTGCCCGAGTTGTTTAATGTTCTGCGAGGTGAAATGAGTTTGGTTGGACCTCGGCCTTTACTGATGCATTACTTGACCCGGTATAATTCGGAGCAACTGAGACGCCATGAAGTTGTTCCGGGCATCACGGGATGGGCCCAAGTGAATGGGAGGAACGCAATTTCCTGGGACGAAAAGTTTAAGTTGGACGTATGGTACGTCGATCATCACAACTTCTGGCTTGATGTTAAAATTCTCTTTTTAACTGTCAAAAAGGTCTTTTTTCGCGATGGAATTAGTGCGCCTGGTGATGCTACAATGCCGGAATTTTTCGGTTCCGATAATTCTCGTAAGACAAATGATTCTTAAGGTTGTTTCACCACTTGTGGTTTTCGTAGTCAGTAATGAAAGGCTATCGCTTAACGAGTTCCGGCCAAACCGGGCAAAGTGAGAATGACCCTGGCTTCTTGGATTTAGGAACCGAGATCAGTAAGATGCGTGCTGCACATGAATTTATTGGCCGCATTGACGCTGCGCCGACATCAGCTAAGATGTTTTCATGAATTTCCGCTTCAATATCACCAAAGGAACTGAGGTTGCCTGCCAATTCCTGCAACGGGAAGAAGGCCGGATGAACATCATGAAGCTGGCAAAATTGGTGTATCTGCTGGATCGGCTCTCGTTGAGCAAGCGTGGTATCCCAGTCGTCGGAGGCGTTTATTTCTCCATGCCGAACGGACCGGTTACAAGCGAGTTGCTCGACCTGATCAATTCCGGTTGTCTTTGGGGAGAGCATTGCCGCTGGGAGGAGTTCATTAGCGACCGCAGGGATCACGAAATCGCGTTGCGAAAGGTCCCGGAGTGCGAACATTTGTCTGAGGCGGAACTCGAGTTGATCGATCAGATCTATCAACAATTCGGATCAAAGGATCAATGGGAGTTGCGCGACTGGTGCCACGAACGTTGTGCAGAATGGACCCCGCTCAACGCGGGAAGAGATCGGATTGAGGTGGAGCGGATCGGGGAAGCTCTCGGCAAAGGGCGGAATGAAATTGAGCAAATGAAAGAAGAGGCTGAGGAGTTGAATCTGTTGAGCAAGGCATTCGCGGCAGGATGATTCGACTGGGGACAACTCTGCGTTGCAACCTGCCTCCGCGCCATATCTGGGTGGTGTTATGCGACCCCGCCCGAACCCTCGGCAGAATCCTGATGGTGAATTTTACGACGTTGCGCGAGACGTCGGTTGATGATCTTTGCATTCTCGATCAGTCGGACTATTCCCTGCTTACCCATAAAACGACTGTGGCTTTCTCCAGGCACCAATCTGGCGAAGTAACTGCATTGGAAGAATTGATCAAAAGAGGAGAGTTTTCTATTATTGAACCCATCGGCAAAACGGTTCTGAGTAAGATAGTGATCGCGGCAATGTCTTCTCCACAACTGCCCCCAGCAATGAAGAAGCTTCTGGCCGCTGAAATGTGATTTTAATTGTTTCATACTTTCCAATTTCTGTTAGAGCCTGTTTGAAAACATTTCATTGTAGGAGCCGAGGTAACGAGGCTCTGATTTCTTCAAAAGTTTCTATGGACGAGAAGAATAAGCCTCCTCACGTCGGCTCCTACAGTTTTCAATTCAAACGGCCTCTTAAAACCTTCGGCGCGAGAGATATTTTCTATGGAACAGTCCAAATGTAGAGTTTCCCAACGTATTCTCCTTTCCGTCCCTCACATGGGGGGAACAGAAATCAAATATGTTCAGGAGTCCTTTGATTCCAATTGGCTATCGAGAGTGGGGCCAAACTTTACAACGTTTGAAGAACGATTGATCCACTGTTTTGGTCTTCACGTTCTGCCTTAATCCCGAACTCCGAAGTTGCAACACCGTCATCAGGATGAAGTTGGGGAGCGCACGCCTCCGGCGTGTGGTTTTCGGCGTCGCGCCGAAAACTTCGTTCCACATTTTTTTCCGCTCAACACGAAAGTTAGTTGAACAAAGGTTCGGGCGCGACGCCCGAACCGGCACGAGAGGACGCGCGCGCTCCCATTTCAACTTCGGAGTTCGGGTTAATATGAATGCTGTCACTCTTCGCGAACATTTGTGTTAGAAGCTAACTAAGGTAACGAAGGAAGCGGGTTGGACACGGATAAGAAGTTGAAGTATCCGGGGTTGAGCTTCGGAAACGGACGCGGCCATGATCTTGGTGGATACTTCTGTTATCGTGGCTTGGTTGGATAAAGGGAGGGGTCTGACGAACTACGCTTGCGCAATGGAAGCGGGGATGCGATGGTTCACGTTGTATGGCAACCATGACAAGAGCGGCGCGCATTTCGCTGCGGATGACCAAACCTGAGCGGCGGGAACTTGAACAGACGGCGGCGCTTTTGGGGGAAGCCGTCAACCCGCTGGCGGCGGCGTATGTTCGCGAAGGCGTCCGCCGTGACCGTTTCCCAGCCATCGAGTTTCGGGACGGCACGCCGGGCCGAATTGCCTACCTGGCCGGGTCCCGTTGGCCAGTGTGGATGATTCGGCAGTTGGTGGACGAGTTGGAGGATGACACCCGGGCCGCGGCCCGGCGGATTCACCGCCCAGAGCCGCTGATCCGAATGGCGCTCGCCTACGCGGCCGCCTACCCGGATGAAATTCGCACCAGCCTTGAGCTACACGCCCACCGTGACTTTCAGGAGTTGCAGCGCGTTTGCCCGACCCTTGAGCAACTGTGAAATTGAAGCTCCTGCTGGATGAGCACATTGACGACCAGGTTGCCGCAGCGCTCAGGCGCAAGTTTCCCTCGCTCGACGTGGTCAGCATCTACGAAACCCATCTGGCCGGGTTGCCGGATCCTACCCTTTTGGAAGTTCTGGACGCGGAGCGTCGCACGCTGGTGACGCGGGACGTGAACTCAATCCCGGGCCACCTCAACGCCCGGCTGCATGACGGCCTGACGCATGCCGGGGTGATTTTCGCTGACAGCAAGCGGTTGAAACAGACCGACGTGAAAGGGCTGATCCGCCGGCTGGTGGCCGTGGTGGAAAAATACGGGAAGGAAGATTGGACGTGCCGAAGCGGCTGGCTCTAATTTCAAAACCCTTGGTGTTGTTGAAAAATGGTGTCGATTGCATTCGCACTGAACGGTGAAGGAAGTTTTTGAGGATGGAGACAGGGCGGGACGCCTGTCCTACGTTTCAGTGGTGTTGGATTCCATGGTATGTCGATCATCACAACTTCCGGCTTGATCTTAAAATTCTGTTTTTAACTTTTAAAAAATTCCTTCTTCGCCATGGAATCAGTGCGCCCGGCGATGCTACAATGCCAGAATTTTTCGGCTCGGAGACTTCTCGTACGGCAAATAATTCTTAAATATGAATGCTGTCACTCTTCGCGACCATGCAGTTGAGAAAAAGGGAAACCACAGATGGACACAGCGCGGCCGAGCCGCAGCCAAAGTAGGACAGTGCGTCTCGCCTGTCCCGGTAAAGGGGAAATCAGGTTTGAGAGTTTCCCCCTTGCCCAGGCAGGCGAGACGCACTGCCCTACTTTCCAACGCTGCATCCCCATCCGACCATTTACGGAGTAAAACAAAACTTTCACAGATAGTAGTACGGATGAACACAGTTAAAAAGTCCAGAAGCCGGACCCGATTGAGTTCACCATTCGGTGAGAGTCGGGCCACACCTCTAACCGCATTCGCATCTGTGTCTATCTGTGTCCATCTGTGGTTTCCTTCTTCCTTCGACTTCTATGGCTGACCTCTCTTTATGACTGCCCGACAACAGCTCCAAACGGCCTACGAACTGGCATTCCATCCCGCCAGGCTTAATCACGCATGGAATGAATGGGAAAGCGGCGAAGTATGTGATGTGGCCAATCTGCGGCAGGTGGTGGATTGGGCGTTGACGCTTCATCAGCGACTGCCGGAAGCACCGGCGGTTTCCGGACGCGCCTTGGGCCGCCTGGCACGCTACCAGGCCCGCTCGCGCCTTTATCGTCTGCCTTCCATGCTGCGGCGGTTCCGACAGAGACTTGGAGGATCGGGTCAGATTCCAGAGGAAGTGCCGCCTTGGATGGTAAGAGATATTGGTCTGCCGGTGTTCGACCATGTTAAGAAATCTGACTAACCACCGGAGCGCGGACATTCCTGTCCGCCCGAATGTTCCCCCGCCTGTCCAGCCGACAAAAATGTCGGCGCTCCGGTCGCGACCGGGATTTGTCGTATCTTGAAAGCGACTTGGAATTAATACAGTGTTCTGAAGCGTTTGATAGTATTGAACCGATGACAAAGGATAATGCGGAAGTGAAATCATTACCCATAATTGGAATCGGCGGTCATGGCGGAATCGTTGCCGAAACCGCCGTAGTGTCAGGCAACTTTCAAGTCAGCTTCCCCGGCGCGAGCGAACATCATCAGGCATGATCAATCTACATCTATTACGATACGCCGCGATTCGGAGGATGGTTCTTCTGGTGCTTTACAGCACCGCCCTTTCCGCGAGTCTATGGCTCGCTTACGGCTTCCGATTCGACTTTAACATCGAAGAACCATACCAGCATCAGTTCCTAACCGCGCTGATCTGGATTGTGCCGCTCAAGCTGGTTTTGCTGCTTTTATTCCGGCAGTTCGAAGGATTACTTAGCTATTTCAGCATTCCCGATTTGACCCGGCTATTGTACGCTCTTGGGATAGCGTTTGCTCTTACCGTTTGTGTCTGGTTTTATACGGGAGGCGCTGCGGCTCCCCCAAGAGGCGTCATTCTTGCAGACTTCGTGCTTTCGTTTGTGGGCCTGGCAGCGGGCCGACTTTGCTTTCGCCTTTTTCGTGAGCGCTATTTGGCGCCTCACAATCGAGAGCATCGGCGGGTCCGGAGAGTTGGAATTGTGGGGGCAGGAGATGTCGGGGCGAGTCTTGCTCGGGAGCTTTCTACGAAACGAGGCTTGGGACTTCAGCCTGTCATCTTTTTCGACGATGACAAATTAAAATGGGGATCGCGCGTCCACAACATACCCGTATTGGGCCCGCCCGAAAAGTTGCTCGAACGAAAACTCGCTTTTAACCTGGAAGAAGTCATCATCGCGATGCCAGAAGCTCCCGCTAAACGCAGTGGAGAGGTCGTCAAAATCCTACAGCAAGCCCGCCTCAAATTCGAAACTGTACCGAGCATGGACCAGCTTGCCACTGGCCAAGTGAAGGTCAGCCAGCTTCGCTCCGTCGAAATTCAGGACCTTTTGGGGCGCGACCCCATTTCATTGGAGACAGAAAACATTCGCCAGGTTCTTCAGGAAAAAGTGGTGATGGTCACTGGAGCCGGAGGAAGCATTGGCAGCGAATTGTGCCGGCAGATTGCCACTTTCAATCCAACGCGGCTGCTCCTGGTCGAGCAATCCGAGGTTCAATTGTTTCAAATCGAGCAGGAACTGATTGGATTGGGGCAGGTGGGAACGATTCTTCCATTGATCGGCGACGTTTTGGATTTGCCCAGAATGCGCCATATCTTTCAACGATTTTCCCCGGAAATCATTTTTCATGCAGCGGCGCATAAGCATGTTCCCATGATGGAGAGCCAGCCGGGCGAAGCGATTAAGAACAATTCGTTGGCCACCGCGCAACTGGCCGAATTGGCGCTGGAATTCAAGGCGGAGCGGTTTGTCCTGATCTCGACAGATAAAGCAATCAATCCGACGAACGTCATGGGCGCAACGAAACGGTTGGCGGAAATGTTTATCCAGGCTCTCCACGAGACCGCTGCAAATCAGACCAAGTTCGTTGCCGTCCGCTTCGGAAATGTGCTCGGATCTTCCGGCAGCGTGATTCCCATTTTTCAAAAACAAATTCTGGCAGGAGGCCCGGTGAAGGTGACTCATCCGGATGTGACCCGTTACTTCATGACCATTCCGGAGGCGGTGAGCCTGGTGCTGCAAAGCGGCGCTCAGGCCGAGGGGGGAGAGATATTTGTTCTTGATATGGGAAAACCGGTCAAGATTGTGGAGCTGGCGCGACAGTTGATTGAATTGAACGGGCTGGTTCCAGGGGAAGACATCGAAATCGAGTTTTGCGGATTGCGCCCTGGCGAGAAACTTTTTGAAGAATTGAGCCATAATGGAGAACGCACCGCTCCCACTCAACATTCCAAAGTGATGAGGTTTCAATGTCACCCGCTGCCGCTCAAGGAAGTCCGGCGTTACTTTGAGCGAATCACCGCCCAGTTGCAAACCGCAGAGGCCAGTGAACTGAAGCTTCTACTCAAGGAAGCCATTCCGGAATATCATCCTTACCTGACTGACTGAAACAGCCGACTGAGCCGAAGTTGACCG
>JBBQRQ010000058.1:0-31640 GCA_038214755.1 Verrucomicrobiota bacterium | reverse complement strand
CGCGAAGCTCACGATGTTCAATACTCGTTTCAAGTTGTAGGCCAATACCGTCAGGCTCATCTCGGCTCCTGCTCCCGCCAGTCCTTTACAAAGGAAGTAACCCGCGTTCATCGTTCGCTTCATCGTGCCAAAGGGATGTTCCACCAGCGCCTTCCTTAACTTCATGATCCCACGGTTGGCTTTGACCCGCGCCGCCATGCCCGCCAGTTGCCGGTAGAGATGGCATCTTTTGGATGAACTTGCACACGTCCTCATGCCGCCCGCCGATCATCCCGTAGCGCCGCACATCGGCGCTGTCGCCGGGCGCGAGGAAAATGGCGATGGAATCATTATGGACATCCAGCCCGATATCTTGGATAACGTTCATGTGTCTGCTTTCCTTTCTTTGTTTGTGTTAACGACCAACAAAGGTGGCTCGGCTCTCCGACACACGTCGGCGCGCAACCCACGCTTAGAGAAAGCAGACACGCTTGGCTCAAACTTCGCCAGCCATACTGACTAGGCCATGCACCTCCTTCCAATTCCACGCGACGGTAATGTCAGCCTATCAGGCATTGTCTTTGCGGAAGTGGTTACGTCCATAGTCGCAGCGACCGTGCAGATGTATGAGCGGCGTAGCTATGTTGAGCCTTGGATTGGATACTTGGCTATTGATGGAGGCCACTTTGTTGGGAGCTGTGGTTTTACTTCACCCCCGGCGGGAGGAGTTGCCGAGATCGCGTACTTTACCTATCCTGATTTCGAGAAGCGCGGTATCGCGACGCGTATGGCGCAGCGTCTCATTTCGATTGCTCAGGAGTGTGATCCGTCGGTGAGGATCATCGCGCACACCTTGACCGAGGAGAATGCGTCCAATCACATTTTGAAAAAGCTTGGTTTTGTATTCTCTGGCGAAGTTGACCATCCAGAAGACGGAAAGATATGGGAGTGGAGTTATGAGTCGCAATTCAATCAGGCCTCTTAAGAAATAAGACGCGCAAGTCGTTGATTTTCAGGGCGCAGATGAATTCTTGTTGGTTCTTCGCTGTTTTCAGTGGAATTAGAATTGTGGGAGGCGAAGTTTTCCGGCGACGAGGTAGAGCATGGTGATCAGGTGCGTGGTTGAACGATAGCCGCGCGCTTTGCGTTTGGTCCCGCTAAAGACGCTGTTTAATCCTTCCAGGAAGGCGTTGGTCACTCCCCACTTCCAATGCGCGCGGCTACGGTCAAAAATTGGCGAACTGTTTGACGCGCGAGTGGCCTCTGCCAATGGGGAACGGTTCTCGCCCACGAGTCGCGTTGTCATCACCAAGAATAGGAAAATTTAATCCGCTAAGTTTTGGAAAACGCTCCGCCCGCCGAACCAAAATGAGCGCGAGCGAATCGCTGTAAATTATTTTCCAGTCGGGAATTTTCGCAAGCTCGTGCGCGCCGGCCAGCTTGACCGGGAGCAACGCGAGGTCGGCCCTGGAAAGGTCGAGCACCTCGGAATCCACCGTTTCGCCGTTGTAAAATTTCCAATGCTCGGAAATTAATTTGCGCGAGTAACACGTATCGAGCCGCCCATCAATCGACGGCGAACAGTCCGGCAATTGCCACAAAACCATTTCGCCCCAATCGAAAAACGCGAGCATGTTTCCTGTCAATTCGTGTTCGCGAATAAAATTTACCGCAGCCACCGGATATTTATTTCGCGGCGCTTCCATCGTGAACGGGTGCTCTTTGCCGAGCGTGAATGAGGCGTAGAGAGTTGCGACGAAAGCAATCGCCAACAACCCAGCGACGACCGATTGAACGGCGGCGCGGCGAAACAATTCTTCGAGCCGCGCGAAGTGTTCGCGAAAACGCAACAGCACGTCAGCCAAATGAGGCGGAACAAAGGCCAGCGCGGCAATCGCGAAGAGCGGAGTGTGTCGCACGGAGCGCAAAGCAATGATCGCCAGCACTCCGCAGATGCTAACTTCCCAAAGAAATTTCCGACGGCGCGAAAATAAAAAAGCAATAGCTGCCAGCGCGACGAGGATAAACATCGGGCCATGGTCCCAGCCGAGTTGCGGCGGGTTCCATTCTTCAATTTCCGGGCGATACCACGACACACTTTTGATCAGCCAGCAAACCAGTTCCGCGCCCCACGCGTTGCAAAAAAGCGCGGCGATGGAAACGCCGCAGGAAATCCACAGGACGCAAAGGATTCGAAAGTCGAATGTGGCGATAGGAGCGCGGCGTTCACGCCGCTTCAAAATGCGAAAGCTTCGGGGGCGTTGGAACCATTTCGTATCTCGCGGACTTTCGTGGCTTGAAGCGGCGTGAACGCCGCGCTCCGGACTCTCAGTCGCGAGTCGAGGTGCGGAAAACTTTCGGCCCGGTTTGTTTTTTTTGCTCCAAAAAAATTGCAGTGTGCTCGCGCCGCACACGCCGAAAAGCAAACCAATTCCGGCCAGCGCGCCGCCGTGCGTGTTGATCCAAACTAAAAATAAAAAGGGCAACACGATGGCCCACGCGAGTTTCCCTTCGTGAATTTTTCGCAGCAGCCAAAGTAAAACCGCCAGACCGAGCGCGGTAAAAATTTGCGGGCGCGCAGCGAAACCAAACGCGATTTCCACCACCGCCAATGCTCCCACCGCCCAGGCCAGCGCGCGATTGGCTCCTTCCAGATTTTGCAGAGCGAGCCGCAACGCGATTGCGAAAGTCACGAGGCCGACGATCACGGTCAAAAGCCAAATGCCAGTCCCGCCGAGCCAGAGGTGCGACGCGCCAATCGCGATTTCCGCCAGAACTTCGTGATTGATCCAGGGTCCGTGATGGGCCGTCCAGGAATACGGCTCGGTTTTTTCAAGGTGATGCGTGGCGAGCATCTCCCGACCGAAAAGCGCGTGACCCCAGAGGTCCGGGTCAACCGTGTTTTCCGAAAAATTATAGAAGGCCAGCGCGGCGACCCACGCGCAGAAAAACCAGTTGAGCAAGAGGGCGGCGCGATTTTTTTTGGTGGGGTGGGGTGGGTTTCTCACTCGGGTTTCGCGCGGCATGAGATACGAACTCGCGGTTTTGTTCAACGTGAAAACCCGTAGCGCAGGTTTCTAACCTGCCGTATCGCAGGTTTGCAACCTGCTGGACCTGGCGACACCCTGCCGGTTGCAAACCGGCGATACAGCAGCTTGCAAAGCTGCGCTACGTGGAAAATCCGGGTTGAAACGTTTTTGGAAATGTTTACTTTCCGCGTCTCTGGGAATGACTGAATCGCAATCAACCGTGGAAATATTTTTTGTAGCGGCGTCTTTGTGAGCGCCGCATTTATTTATTTAATTGGAGAAATGTTCTTGAAGATCGCCATGCAAAATCGTTCGCACCATAACGCCTTCTTTTTTTCACGCGTAATTCTCTGCGGCCTTTTGCTGGGGTGCGTCGCCGGAAGCGGTTGTTCGATCCGTCGTTTCGCGATGAACAAAGCGGCCGATGCGATTGCCCAAAGCGGAACTACTTTTGCCAGCGATGATGATCCTGATTTAATCAAAGCCGCCGCGCCGTTCAGTTTAAAATTAATGGAAAGTTTTCTCGCCGAAAATCCGCGTCACGCCGGTTTGCTCTCCGCGGCGGCGAGCGGCTTTACCCAATACGCTTTTGCCTTCGTCCAACAAGAGGCCGATGAAATCGAGGAGCGCGACCTCGCGGCGGCGGAAGCGTTGCGCACGCGCGCGCGAAAACTTTATTTGCGCGCGCAAAAATACGGCCTGCGCGCTTTGCAAGTAAAACATCCTGGATTTGCAAAAGCGTTATTCTCGGATCCGAAACAGACCGTTCGCGCGTTGAAAAAAACGGATGTCCCCATGCTCTACTGGACGGCAGCGTCATGGGCTTCGGCGATTTCACTTTCCAAAAATAATCCCGAACTCATCGGAGAAATTCCAGCGGTGGAAGCGCTGATCGATCGTGCGCTGGAATTGGATGAAAACTATAACGACGGCGCCATCCACAGTTTTTTAATTTCCTACGAAATGAGCCGGCAAGGTTTGACCGGCGACGCCACCTTGCGGGCGCGCCAACATTTCGAGCGCGCCGTCGCGTTGTCGCGCGGAAAAAATGCGTCGCCCTTCGTCGCGTTGGCGGAAGCAGTCACGATCCAAAAACAGAATGCGAAAGAATTTGAGTCGTTGCTGAATCAAGCCCTGGCGATTGATCCCGACGCCAATCCCGACACGCGTTTGGTCAATACGATTATGCAACGGCGCGCGCGTTGGTTATTGTCACGGAAAGCGGATTTGTTTTTAGAATAAAAATATAAACGAATGAAAATATTATCTGGCAAAAAAATTTACGCAGTCGCATTGGCGCTCGGCCTCGGCGCGCTTTCCTTCAATTCCGTTTTCGCTGCGCCTGTGAAAATTCGGCTCGGCACCCTCGCGCCAAATGGGTCGTCTTATTACAAACATCTCCAGCTCATGGGCGAAAAATGGCGGAAAGCCCCCGGCGGCGGAGCGACGCTCACGATTTATCCTGACGGCACGATGGGCAGTGAAGCCGACATGGTTCGACGGATGAAGCTCGGCCAGTTGCAGGCCGCCATGGTCACGACCACCGGTCTTTCGGAAATCGAGCCAGGTGCGACGGGTTTGCAAAGCGTGCCGATGTTTTTTCGATCGCTCGAAGAAGTGGATTACGTCGCCGTAAAATTGCAGCCGATGTTGGAGAAACGTTTGGCCGAAAAAGGTTTTATCGTTTTGTTTTGGTCAGACACCGGCTGGGTCAGATTTTTTTCCAAACAACCGATTGTCACGCCGGATGACCTCAAGAAAACCAAACTCTTTGTCGCGGCCAATCGTCCGGCAGAAGAAAATGTTTATCGCTCGGCCGGTTGCAATCCCGTCCCGTTGGAGGTCACCGATATTTTGCCAAATCTGCAAACGGGATTGATCAATGCCGTCTGCCTGCCGCCGAGCATTGCCCTCGCTCTGCAAGTCGATAACGCCGCTCCCCACATGCTTGACCTGAATTGGGTGCCGTTGGTCGGCGCGGCCATCATTACCAAAAAAACGTGGGACTCCATTCCGGCGGAGTCACGCGAAACGATGCGCAAAGCGGCAGCCGATGCCGGAAAATTAATCAAGGCGGACGGACGGCGCGAAGGGATCGAGTCCGTCGAAGCCATGCGCAAGCGCGGCCTGAAAGTTCATCCGGTCACGCCCGAAGTTGAGGCGCAGTGGAAACAAATCGCCGAATCGGTTTATCCAAAAATTCGCGGAACCAGTGTTCCAGCGGACATCTTCGACGAGGTGCTTAATCAATTGAAAATATTTCGCGCCGCGCATTCAGGGGACAAAAAGTGAGCGACGAAATCGCTGTGGAATATCCACCGCCCGATCAGACCGTGGCCGAGGTTCGCGGCTGGCGACTTCGGTTGCGCCAGGGAGAAAATTTCCTCATCGCACTGACGCTGGCGGTGCTGATGATTCTACCGCTGGCGGAAATTTTTCTGCGAAAATCCTTTCACTCCGGCATCACTGGCTCAACCGCCTTCCAGCAACATCTGGTTCTCATCATCGGCTTGCTCGGCGGGATGTTGGCCGCGCGCGATGGCCGGTTGCTCGCGCTCTCCACGCTGACGAATTTTTTAAAAGGCCGCTGGCAAATCCTCGCGCAAATTCTCAGTAGCGCCTTCGCCGTTGCCATCACCACTTTTCTCTGTCTGGCCGCCGTGCAACTCGTGCAATCGGAACGCGAGGGAGGAAAAATTCTCGCCTATGGCATTCACGTTTGGGCGATTCAATTGATCATGCCCATCGGTTTTGCTGTCATCGCGCTCCGGCTGTTGTGGCATTCAGCGAAAAACTGGACGGGACGCTTGATTGCGCTCGTCTTGGCGGGCGCGATGGTTTGGATTGGTTTTCATCCGCCATTTCCGCCGGAGAAATTAGTCATGCCCGGCCTGCTGACTTTGCTGGTGGCGGTGGTGCTCGGCGCGCCGATCTTTGTCATGCTCGGAGGCGCGGCGCTGATTTTATTTTGGGGAGAAGACCTGCCCATCGCTTCCATTTCGTTAACGCATTACTCCATCGTCACCAACCCCACGCTGGCCACCGTGCCGTTGTTCACGCTGGCCGGATATTTTCTGGCGGAAGGCGGCGCGTCGAAAAGATTGATTCGCGTTTTCCAGGCATTGCTTGGCTCGATGCGCGGCGGTCCGGCCATCGTCACGGTTTTGCTCTGCGCATTTTTTACGTCGTTCACGGGTGCGTCAGGCGTCACCATTTTGGCGCTGGGCGGATTGCTCATGCCGGTGTTGCTCAACG
This sequence comes from Verrucomicrobiota bacterium, assembly GCA_038214755.1. Taxonomy (GTDB): domain Bacteria; phylum Verrucomicrobiota; class Verrucomicrobiia; order Limisphaerales; family CANJXF01; genus CANJXF01. The sequence continues at coordinate 25,377 of JBBQRQ010000058.1, read as the reverse complement.
CCGGGTATTCGCAGCGCGCCACTTTGGGATTGCTCACCGGCTCTGGCGGTTTGGGGCTGCTTTTTCCGCCATCGTTGCCGCTGATTCTTTACGCGATTGTCGCCAGTTCCAATTCTCGAGGCTCAGGCGTCACCATTGAAAAAATGTTTCTCGGCGGACTGGGGCCTGCGCTGTTGCTGGTCGCGATGGCGATCTGGCTGGGAATTTGGATTGGCCCGAAAAAGAAAAATAAATCTGAGCGAAAAATTTTTGATCGAGTCGAAGCCGGTCGCGCCATTTGGGCTGCGAAATGGGAATTGCTTTTGCCCATCGTCGCGCTCGTCGCGTTGTTCAGCGGATTTGCCACGCCGGTGGAAGCGGCCGCTGTCACCGCGTTTTACGCTTTTTTCGTCGAAACCTTTGTCTATCGCGATTTCAAAAAACGCGGCGACGTCGCGCGCGTCATGGCCGAATGCGGCGTGTTGGTCGGCGGCGTGTTGTTGATTCTCGGCGTGGCACTCGGCTTCACCAATTATTTAATCGACGCGCAAATTCCCACGCGCGCCGTCGAGTGGGTGACTCACACCGTCCATTCCAAATACACCTTCCTCCTCGCGCTCAACGCCTGCTTGCTCGCCGTCGGCTGCGTGATGGATATGTTTTCGGCCATCGTGGTGGTCGTCCCGATTATTGTGCCGCTCGGCCTGGCCTACGGCATTGATCCAATTCATCTGGGAATTATTTTTCTGGCGAACATGGAGCTGGGTCTTCTCACTCCGACGGCTGGGATCAATATTTTTTTATCGTCTTATCGTTTCAATAAACCGGTACTGGAAATTTCGCGCTCCGTCCTGCCCATGCAATGCGTGTTGATCATCGGCGTGCTGCTGATTACTTATCTGCCGCCGCTCACCACTTTTCTCCCGTCCCTGTTTAAAAAATAAATTGCACCCAATGAAAATCGAATCCTTGACCATCGGTCTCAGAATAAATCATCCGCAACACGGCGAAGGGATCGTGGAAAAAATTTCGTCGAATGGCGCCGAGATTCGTTTTGGAAATATTTTAAAAACCATTGATCCCGAAATGGCGGAAATCAGCGTGGCCGAACCGCGCGTGAACATCGGCGGGACGGAAATTCCTTTGCAACAATTTATCGAAGACACGGTGGCGAGCGTCATCGACAGCCTGGGTTTGGAACAGCCGGGTTCAGTCGTGTCGGAGCTGGGCTTGCGCTGGCACAAAGGAAAATTAGTCTTGCACCCTGCCGATCCGGCGTTGCAAACGAAAGAAATTCCGCTGGAAATTTTCTTTCATAAAATCGTCGGCGTGCGGAATCAGTTGCGCGTGATGGAGCAAAAAATTAACAGCCACCCTGTTTTGACCGACGCTGAGAAAGTGGACCTGCAACAATACATCAGCCGATGTTACGGCTCGTTGACCACGTTCAATGTCCTTTTCAAAAATAAAGAAGATCAGTTTTCATCCAAAGGCGAGTAAACGGGGTTTGACGTAGCGCAGCTTTGCAAGCTGCTGTATCGCCGGTTTGAAACCGGCAGTGTGTCGCGAGGTCCAGCGGGTTGCAAACCCGCGATACGGCAGGTTAAAAACCTGCGCTACGGCTCTGATGCAAAATCTCGGGAAAAGCGAATTTCGCGGGGTAGCATCTGCCTCCGGCGGGTGCGCAGAGACCTATTCGGAGCGCCGATCTCCCGATCGGCACGGACCGCGGCAACGAGCCGATCGGGAGATCGGCGTTCCAAAAAATATCTTCCCACCCGCCGGAGGCAGATGCTACCCGCCGCTCGTTTTAACTTCCCGCCGCCGCGACTTCAAATTCTGGAAAGGAAATCAGTCTGATTTGTTTTCGACGACGCTTCCGATTTCCCCCGACGCCAGGCGCGTCCGCAACTTTTGTCCCGAACTCACTTCGCTGGAATGACGTATCACTTTTCCGCTCATCGCATCCGCCGTGATGGAATATCCGCGCGACAGAACTTTCTTAGGCGACAACAAACGCAGGCGCGTCTCGAGATCGCCGACACTATTTTTCGCGAGGCGCAACTGATGACGCGCCTGTTCCAACAAACGTTCGCTGGTCGCGGCAATCAGCTCTTTGCGCTGCAACAAAAGTTGTCGCGGCCGCAGCCGCCACAATCGTTGGCGCAAAAGTTGTGAAGCGATTTGTTGCTTACGCCAATCGTGTCGCACACACCGCGCGAGGCTGGTTTGCAAATCATCCAGGTGTTGGAGTTGGTCGTCGATACGCCGTCGCGGATGCGCGCGCGCCAGCCGTCGAGAAACGCCGAGTAAAAAATCTTTCTTGCGCCGAAAAACTTGTTGGGTGCGGATGCGAAACCAGTCGCCGATTTCCCAAACAAATTTGCAACTGGAGAAAATTCCTTGAGTAATAATTTCCGCGGCGGCGCTCGGAGTTGCCGCGCGAAAGTCCGCCACAAAATCGCTAATGGTAAAATCAATTTCATGCCCGACCGCGGAAATAATCGGAACGCGCGATTCGTAAATCGCCCGTGCCACCACCTCCTCGTTGAATGCCCACAAATCTTCCAGACTGCCGCCGCCGCGCGTGAGCAAAATCAAATCGAGCGATGGCCGGGGAGCAGAGGAGAAGAGGTGAAAGGGGGCACTCTCCCCTTCTCCCTTTCTCCCCTTCTCCTCTTCCCCAACCGAAAACTGATTCAGTGCCCGAATGGCTAGCGCGATCTCATCCGCCGCCCCCGCCCCTTGCACCCGGCACGGAACAAAAACTATTTTCAAAGACGGATTGCGCCGACGCACCACGTGCAGGACATCGCGAATCGCCGCGCCGGTGGGCGACGTGATCAAGCCAATCGTTTCGGGAAAACGCGGCAACGGACGTTTGCGTTCAGGGGCAAAAAAACCTTCCGCGCCGAGTTTTTGTTTTAATTTTTCAAACGCAATTTGCAGCGCGCCGACACCCTGTAATTCAATCGCGACCACACGCAACTGATATTGCCCGCGTGTTTCGTAAACGGTCATTTCACCTTGCAACAAAGCTTTGCGGCCGTCCTGGAGAAATTCGCGTTGCGCGATGCAATCACTCCGAAACAAAATGCAATTCAACTGCGCGTTGGCGTCTTTGAGCGTGAAATAAAGATGGCCGGAAGTTTGCGCCCGCAAATTGCTGATCTCGCCGGCGACCCAGATTTTGCCGATCTGTTTTTCGAGCAGGCGTCGGACTTGCGCGGTCAATTCCGTGACGGACAGCACGTGACGCATCGCTTCTTCGGGAAATAATTCGCCGCGAAAATCCCATTGTGAGATGACTTGTTTATTCATCGTTCAAAATTAATTAAGCCATGAATAGCGAGCGGAGCAAATCTGGAAATTCGTGTCGCAATGATTGATTCGACAGAGTAAATAACAGGGATGAAAACGATTCACGCGATCTATGAGCACGGAGTGTTTCGCCCGCTTGAAGCGGTCGAGTTGGCAGAACAAACGCGGGTGGAGTTTGAGCCGAAAATTGTTGGACACGAAGAGGTGAGGCCCGGAAACACGCAGGGCATCTACGATCTTTTGTCAGCGCGATTCCGCTCGGGCGAACACGATGTGGCTGCTCGCCAGAATGAACACCAACCATGACGGTGTTCCTCGATACAGTGGGTCTTATCGCTCTTTGGGATGAGGATGATCAATGGCATTCACCGGCTAAAGAAAGTTTTTCTCAACTCCTATTTCCAATGAGCGTTCAAGATGAGACAAAGCTCCGCTCTCCCACTCGGTGGGGAGACGGGAGTTTGGACATTTTCTCGGACGTGGCGGGCCGTGATGCACACTTTGCAAAGTGTGGATCAACCCTCCCTCGGCTCTCCACCCGCCAGCCGCGCCAGCGCGCGCCCGAAGGCGTCGGGCCGCTGGGCCACGGTGTAAAGCCCCTGCCGTTCCACGACGAATCCTCGCGCCTCCAGTTTCCTCAGATGCCGCAGCAACGGATGGGCAGAAATCCGGGTGACCACTTTCAGTTGCGCCAGGGTCCGGGCTTCCGGGTGCAGGGCGCGGTAAATCTCAATCCGCCGCGGATGGGTGAAGGCCGTCGCCAGTTGGTAGAGCGTCTCGATCGGATGGGGCTCGCGTTGGAACGCTCGTCTCAAGGCGGGACCCAGTCCGGGCGCGGACTCTCCGCTCGTGCCCAACGCGGGTCGGTATTCCACCCGGCGACCCGTGCGGCGGACTTTGAGCAGCCCTCGGGCTTCCAGCGCCCGCAAGGACTGGCTGGCCAAGGGCAACGGCTGTTCCAGGCGCAGGGCCACCGCGGAGACGCTCAGGGGCGGGTCTTGGTAGAGCAGGCGGAGCATCTGCAGGCGCGTCCGATTGGCCAGCACACGGCAGGTGCGCCAGAGCGTAGGGGCAGAGGGAGTCGTCATGGTGCATACTTTGCAAAGTGTGCCTTTTTCGGTCAAGCCTCCCCAGTCCTTCCGGCCTGGTTTCGGAGGGGCGGCTGGGCCGCCGACTGAAGCCGGGGGTCACGGCGCGCCATGCGAGTGAAGTTCATGGCTATCCTCGATGGTCACTACGCAACAATGAAGTCTGGACATTCTCTCAGGAGCGACGGACCCTGATGCACACTTTGCAAAGTGTGCATCAGTCCTCGCCTCCGTGGCGTGGGCTGGCGCGGCTCGGAAATGTCAGCAAACAAATTCCAAACGGGCAGTCTCCCCACGCGAGGCGGGGTGAGGGTCTCCAAGATTAGTCTCATCTTGAAACCAACTTGGAATAAGAACACGTCCCAACCTGGTGGCCACCACTTTCGTTCTCCTGGAATGCGACAACGCCGCCGCGCGCCGTCCATATCGTTCAGTCGTCAGTAGATTGCGTAAACACATGGAACAGGAAGGACGGTTGACTGTTCCAACGACCGATGACTGGCGAAAAGCATGGCTCTCTTTTGAGCGTGGCGAAGCGGACTCCGCCGGAATCGTGGATCACGTTTCTTTTGTTGTCATGCGACGGCTCGGGATTTCCAAAGCGTTTACCAACGACGGCCATTTTCGCGCAGCAGGTTTTGAAACGATGTTCTAATTTTTGCCATGCCGTAGCCGCCGACGTGAGGAGGCGGATTCTGTGAATTAAGATCTCCGCCTCCTCACGTCGGCGGCTACGGCGCAGCCTGAGATACTCGCTCAATTTTCAGCGCCCTGCCACTGACTTCATCCACCTCGATCAACACGCCTTTCAAAAATACATCTTCCGTGGCGATCTCAAATTTTTGGGGCGTGCTGGTCAAAAACTTTTTGATGACCGGTTCGATTTCGCGACCGAGCACACTGGCTTGCGGGCCGGTAAAACCTGCGTCGGAAAGATAGGCCGTGCCGCCGGGAAAAATTTGTTCATCCGCCGTTTGCACGTGCGTGTGCGTGCCGATGACGGCGCTGACTTTTCCGTCGAGCATTCGCGCCAGCGCAATTTTTTCTGAAGTCGCTTCCGCGTGAAAATCGACAAAAATAATCGGCGTGATTTTGCGGAGTCGCTCGACTTCGATTTGCGCGCAGGAAAATGGATTTTCCAATGGAGGCATGAAAGTGCGTCCCTGCAAATTCAGCACCGCAACCGGCGGCATACTCGCGATTTGCCAGATCATGCTTCCCTGGCCAATCGTGCCCCGCGGATAATTGCACGGACGCAAAAATCGCGGCTCATTTTGCAACAGCGCGGTGACTTCTTTTTGGTCCCAAAGATGGTCGCCGGTGGTGATGACATCCACGCCCGCGCCGTAAATTTCCATCGCGGTCTTAACGGTGATGCCCGCGCCGCCCGCGGAATTTTCACCATTCGCGATGACCAAATTGATTTCGTGCTGGCGCTTCAATTTCGGCACCAGTTGTTGCAAAGCCCTTCGCCCCGGCTCGCCCACAATGTCTCCGACAAACAAAATTTTCACGGCGGCAAAGTATGAATGGAAGGTATGGTTGTCTAATCTGGATATTCGACAACCAGGAATGGACACAAATAAACACGAATAAGAAAACCCAAGCTTCTTATCCACCTTCCGATTCGTAGTGCTACGTCGAAGACTCGCGCATATCCGGCAAAATTTTCCTCGTTGTTTTGGGGAATTATCCATTTAAACGCAGAGGGCGCGGAGGTTCTCGCAAAGGACGCAAAGGTCATTCCTCTGCGCTCCTCTGCGAAAACCTTTGCGACCTTTGCGTTAAACACGCTTTTGGGGTGCGGCTCCGTCGCGCTGGGTTCCTTCGCGTCCATTCGTGGTTTTGAACTTCATCCATTTTCCAATTGCGTTGGCCGAAAAATGATTTGACTCTGCGGTTATGAAATTTACCCAAACTACTTTTTCTCTGGTGCTGGCCTTCGTCTGGTTGAACGCCGCGCCAATTCTCGCCGCCAATCCGGCGGGCGAAATGGCGAAAGCCGCGAACGATTTTTTAAACGCGCTCAAACCGGAGCAGCAGGCGAAAGCGTCGTTTGATTTGAAAAGTGACGAACGCGAGAACTGGCATTTTATTCCTAAACCGAGGAACGGTTTGCCACTGAAAGAAATGACCGCGCCGCAACGCAAGCTTGCTCATTCGCTTTTGAAATCGGGATTGAGCGGGCGCGGTTACGGGAAGGTGACGAATATCATGAGCCTCGAATTGGTTTTGTTCGACATGGAAAATAAAAGTCCGAAGCGCGATCCGGAGATGTATTACGTTTCCGTTTTTGGAAAACCCGGCGCGGACAAACCGTGGGGCTGGCGCGTGGAAGGTCATCACATTTCGATTAACTTCACGATTGCCGACGGAAAAAATATTTTGGTGACGCCGTCGTTTCTCGGATCTAATCCCGGAGAAGTTAAGGAAGGGCCGCGTAAAGGTGTTCGTGTTCTGGGGAGCGAAGAAGATTTGGGGCGGAAACTTTTGCAATCATTTTCTCCAGAACAGAAAAGTGTGGCGATTTTTTCCACCGACGCGCCGAAAGAAGTGATCACCGGCAACAAACGCAAAGTGAGCGCGCTCGAAGTGACCGGCCTGCCGCAAACGAAAATGACGAAGGAGCAATCCGCGCTATTGATGAAATTGATCAAAGAATATTTGACCCGTTACCGATCTGAAATCGCAAAAGAAGATTTGGCTAAAATTGAGAAAACGGGTGTGGATAAAATTTATTTTGCCTGGGCGGGCGGAGAGAAGAGAGGCGACCCGCACTATTATCGAATCCAAGGTCCAACGTTTCTGATGGAATACGACAACACGCAAAATAACGCGAACCACGTCCACGCCGTCTGGCGCGATTTCGAAAATGATTTTGGCGAAGATATTTTGCGGAGGCATTACGAACAGAGTCCGCACGCGAAGTAGAGAAGTTGCACTTAAACTCCGGGAGATTCGTCATGCGTCTGACATTGCCAGCGTCACCGAAAGGCAGCCAAGGTGTTGGGGACACTGACAAACTCGGCTACGGTGACACTGCCTGCGCTCATCCAAGCTTTGCAGGATCGCGATGGTGGCGTCCGAATCACGGCCTGCACCAGCCTTGGGCAGTTCGGTTCAACAGCTACGTCAGCGGTAGAGTCGTTGCAGGCCGCATTGAAGGATGCAAATCCACGAGTTGGCAGTGGTGCAGCCGCGGCGTTAAAGCTAATTCAAGTTACGGAAGGAACGAAAGAGGGAGACAGTCGGTAGTTTTTCTGGAACTAAATTGAAATCTTTCGTCCTTGAAGGATTATAAATCACATTCGACATCTGAACAAATATGACTGCGGAGATACGCCAATATTTGCAAGCCGGTCCGTTCGAGCCGTTTTTCATTGTCACGAGCAGTGGCAATCGCTACCGCGTTGCCACGACCGATCACGCTGGAGTCAGTCCGTCCGGAAATCGAGTGGTCGTCTGGTTCGACGACGATAGCAGCGTGACCATCTCCGGTTTGCATATTGCCGCCATCGAGAAAGAAGCTGCGAGGAAAAATGGATCACCTTGATTTAAGAGAAACCGCTGTTTTCCGCTCGCCTGACAAAAAAACATTCCACATTCCTCTCGCCCGTAACTTGCGCCGGTGAATTTAGTTCCGGGCAGTAAAATTTCTGTGACCATTTCCGACATCGCGTTCGGCGGCCATGGTGCGGCCGGGTGGGAAGAAGCGCTTGCAGGACCGGGAATTTTGCGCAAGGATTTGGCGTGACCAGAGAGCAAATTGAAGCTGCGATTGCGAGCGGAAATCCCTTCACGTTGTGCATGGCGGATGGCAGGGAGTATCCGGTGCCCCATCGGGATTATATCTCGCTGTCGCCGAAAGCATCCTATGTGGTCGTCCATGAGGATGACGGACATTTCGCGGTGCTACCACTTCTGACGATGACAGGTCTTCTATCCAAAACTCTCGAAACTGGCAACAAAGTGTGATTCAAACTGGCGGTCAAACGTAGCGCAGGATTGCATCCTGCTGTATCGCCGGTTTGGAACCGGCTGAACGTCGCAAATAGAGAGAGTCTTTAGTTTTCGAAAGTCCCCCGTTCTGGCGGCATCTCGCAGGTTGAAAACCTGCGCTACGGCAGGATGCAATCCTGCGCTACAACTGATCAACTGACCGCCAGTTAAAATCACACCCGAATAGATCCCAAAGTCGGTCAAATTCAAATGAGCTGACTTTTGTTCCCCGACAAAAAACTTTTTCCACCTTCCTCTCACCCATAACTTCCGCCGGTGAATTTAGTTCCCAGCAGCAAAATTTCCGTGACCATTTCCGACATCGCGTTTGGCGGTGAAGGCGTGGCGCGGCTGGAAGATTTTGTCATTTTCGTTCCATTCGTCGCTTTGGGTGAAGAGGTCGAAGTCGAAATCACGGAGGTTAAAAAACGTTTTGCGCGCGCGAAGTTGCTGAAAGTTATTTCTGCCTCGCCAGATCGAGTCACGCCGCCTTGCCCCTACTTCGGCGATTGCGGCGGCTGCCAATACCAACACATCGATTACGCGGCGCAGCTTCGCATCAAATACAAACAGATCGTCGATCTTTTTTTTCGCGTCGGAAAATTTTCTGAAGCGCTGATTGATCCGGTCGTCCCCTGCCCGCGACCCTACGCCTATCGCAATCGCATCATGATTCGCAGTCAATGGGACAAATTCAAACAAGGATTGAACATCGGTTTTCTGCGCGCGGACAGCCGGCTCGTCGTGGACATCGAAGAATGTAAAATCGCCGAGCCGTCGTTGAACCAGGAAATTCAGCGCGTCCGAAAAAATCCCCCGCCCAAAGGCGGAATCAAAATCGTGTTGCGCGTGCCGCCCGAAGGCTGGGAGTTGCCGCGCGATTCTTTTTTTCAAAACAACTTTTTTCTGCTGCCCAAACTGGTCGAGGTGGTGCGCGAACGTTTGCGCGAAAGCAAATCGCGTTTTCTGATCGACACTTATTGCGGCGTCGGTTTTTTCAGCATCGAACTGGGTGATCGCGTCGAAAAATTCGTCGGCATCGAAGTCGATATGCCCGCCATTGCCGCCGCGAAAAAAAATGCGGCGCGGCGCGGATTAACCAACGGTGAATTTATTGGCGGCCGCACGGAACATCTTTTGCCTGGGTTAATCGGCCGATTTGATCGCAGCGCGACGACGCTGATTCTTGATCCACCACGCACCGGTTGTCCGCCCGAAACGATGCAATTGCTGGAACAAGTTCGCCCATCACAAATCATTTATGTCTCCTGCCACCCGGCGACTTTGGCGCGCGACTTGAACATCCTCTGCGCGGGCGGTGTCTTTAAGCTGGCGAAGGTTGTGCCGCTGGATATGTTCCCGCAAACTCAGCACGTCGAGTGCGTGGCGGACTTGCGGGCGAACTAGCGCGGCGCAAAAACTTGCCAACATTTGGCGCATCGTTTCAACTCAACCAGCATGACGACAGAACAAACCGAAAATCCCCCGCCGGAAAAATTTCAACTCCCCTTCGCCGCGCGCGTTCTGCCGTGGATCATCGCCCTGGGAATTTTTCTGGTTTATTTTTTCACGCTCAATCATTGGGTCACCTTGAAGAGTTTGCCGGTCGTGGCAAAAGTAGCCGATTGGGACTGGCATCCTGCGACGATTGCCCCGCTTTATTTTCTGCTGACTTACCCGTTGCACTGGCTGGCGGGCAACGCGCAATTCGTCGGGCTGAATCTCTTTTCTGCGATTTGCGCCGCGCTGACTTTGGCTCTTCTGGCGCGCTCGGTCACTTTGCTTCCGCAGGATCGCACGCCCGAACAACGCCAGCGTGAGCTGGGGAAATTTGCTTTGCTGAATTTTCCCAAAGCGTGGCTTGCGTCCGTGGCGGCCGTTCTGGTTTGCGGTCTGCAACTGACTTTTTGGGAGGCGGCGGTTGTGGCGGGCGGGGAGATGTTGGATTTGCTTTTGTTCGCCTATGTCGTCCGCTGCCTGCTGGAGTTTCGCATCTCGCAACGTGAACGCTGGCTCATGAAATTCGCGTTGGTTTACGGGTTGGGCGTGGCGAACAACTGGGCGATGAGCGGCTTTTTTCCATTTTTTCTGACGGCGTTTATTTGGACGAAAGGCCGGAGCTTTTTCAACCTGCGCTTTCTTTTGCGAATTATTATTTGTGGCGCAATTGGGCTATCACTTTATTTGGTTCTTCCACTCATCAACAGTTTTTCCGCCAGCACGAGCCAATCCATTTTTGAGACGCTCAAAGAAAATCTGCGTTTTCAGAAAAATTATTTAACCATTCCCTTTGTTCAATTCACCGTGATGCGGTCGCACTTGTTCATGATTGCGCTCACGTCGCTGCTCCCCGTGCTGATGATCGCCATTCGCTGGCCGGCGGATCCCGGGGAGATCAGTCCAGCGGGAACGTGGGTAGCCGCCTTTATGTTCCGGCTGATGCATCTGGTTTTTCTGGGGATTTGTCTTTGGGTTTTCTTCGACCCGCAATTCAGCGCGCGCTCGCTTGGTTTTGAAATCGCGCCCTTTCTTACTTTTTATTATTTGACCGCGCTCAGCGTGGGCTATTTCGTCGGCTACGTTCTGGTGGTTTTTGGCCGCCAGCCTGAACAGGCGTGGGCGCGCTCATGGGGAACTTTCAAAATCATTCATCCGATTGTCTTGGTGGTTGTTTGGATTGCGGCGTTGGCCGTGCCCATCCTTCTCGCGCGAAAAAATCTTCCTCTGATTCGCGCGCTCAATGGCGATGCCCTGCCCCGGTACGCAAAAACCATGGCCGAATCTCTGCCCGCGCGTGGCGCCGTTATTTTGAGCGATGATCCGCTGCGATTATTTTTGCTCCGCGCGTTCGTGGCGCGATCGAGCAACGTTTCTGAAAATATTTTCCTCGACACCTCTTCCCTGCAATCGCCCAGTTATCACAAGTTTTTGCACGCGCGTCACTCGACCGATTTTCCGCCGCTGGCATCGAAGGAAGCTGTGCCGCCCGGCGAACTTATTTTTCGCCTCGACACCCTGGCCAAATCTCATCCGATTTTTTATTTGCATCCCAGCTTCGGATATTACTTCGAACGATTTTACGCCACGCCGCATAAACTGGTTTATCAATTTCAAATTTATCCGACCAATTCGTTGACCGCGCCGCCCCTCTCGGCGGCAGTGCTCACGGAAAACGGGGCCTATTGGAATTCTTTTGCCAAAGAACTTTTCCCGCGCCTTTCCGCGCTGGCCAAAGAAAATTCTGAAGCGCGATTTATCAATCTTTATTACTCGCGCGCGCTCAACTATTGGGGCGTCGAATCGCAAAAAGCAAAACGGCTCACCGAAGCCGGCTCCGCCTTCCGCCAGGCGGTGGCCTTGAATCCAGAAAATGTCGTCGCCCAAATCAATCAGCAGTTTAACGCCAGCCTGATTCAAGGAGAGGTGCGCGCGGTCGAGCAGGACGATGAACTGGAAAAGAAGCTCGGCCAATATCGCGACATCCAAACGGCCATGAATTGGAATGGGCCTTTCGATGAACCGAACTTTTCTTTGCAGTTGGGCGAAATTTTTGCGCGCGGAGGAAATCTTCGACAGTCCGCCCAGCTTTTCATTCGGGTGCTGGAACTTGTTCCCAACAGTTTTGGGGCGCGCATCGGCCTGGCCAAAACCTACATCGAACTGCAACGCGCCGACGCCGCCCTCCAGTTGATCGCCCAATTGCGCAACGACTCGAAAACGCTCTCCCTCAATACCAACGCCGAGCTGGAGTTGCTGCGCGTGGAATCGCTGGCCTATCTGGCGAAGAATGATTTCCCTACCGCCGAAAAAATTCTACTCACGGCCAGCCAACAAAAACCGGATGACGAGACGCACCTCGCGCTGCTCACCCAGTTTTATCTCGACATCGGAAAATACACCAACGCGCTGGACACGGTGCAAAAGCAATTGCGCGTCGCGCCGGCCAATCCGCGAGCGCTTTTTACCAAAGCCGTTTTGCAAATGAATCTGGGCCAGTACGCTCTGGCGGCCGAAACGCTCGATCAACTGTTGCGACTGCAACCCAGCAATTATAACGCGCTGCTCAACCGCGCCATCGCCAACCTCCAGAGTGGAAAACTCGACGACGCGAAACGCGATTACGAAATCCTTTTGGAAGCCGTCCCGCCCAGCACCTACCAGATTTATTACGGCCTGGCGCAAGTGGCCGAAAAGAAAAATGATTCGCGCAGCGGCATCAAAAATTACCAACTTTATTTGAAATACGCGCCCGCCGGCACCCCGGAATATCTCGACGTGCAGAAGCGTTTGAAAACTTTGCAAACTAAAAAATAATTCGGATGCGCGTCACGCACGTCATCACCCGATTGATCGTTGGCGGCGCGCAGGAAAACACCATCGCAACTGTTCTCGGTCTCCAAGCCAAAGCGGATCTGCAAGTGGATTTAATTTCCGGCCCGACGTCCGGGCCGGAAGGTTCACTGGAAGCTACGCTGCATCCGGGTAGCATCTGCCTCCGGCGGGTGCGAAATGACCAGCTTGCTGAAGGAGACGACGCACCCGCCGGAGGCAGATGCTCCCCGCTCCTCACAATCATTCCCGAACTCGTTCGGCCCATTCGTCCGTGGCTCGATTGCCGCGCGTTACAAAAGCTCACAAAAATTTTCCACGAAACGAAGCCGGACATCGTTCACACTCACAGCGGCAAAGCGGGAATTCTCGGACGGCTCGCCGCCCGGCGCGCCGGTGTCCCGATTATTTTACACACCATTCACGGCCCCTCGTTCGGCTCCTTTCAAAATTCTTTCGCAAATTTTATTTTTCGTTCGGCGGAAAAATATGCGGCGCAATGCACGACGCATTTTATTTCTGTGGCCGACGCGATGACGAAAGATTATTTGGCTGCCGGAATCGGCTCGCCGAAAAAATACACGCGCATCTTCAGCGGCTTTTCACTCGAGCCATTTTTAACTGCGTCGAACGATTTATCTTTTCGCAAAGAACTTGGGATCGAGCCGGAGGACTTCGTGGTCGGAAAAATCGCGCGACTCTTTGAACTGAAGGGTCACGACGATTTGTTTGTGATCGCGCCTCAACTGGTTCGACGTTTTCCCCAAACAAAATTTCTGCTGGTCGGCGACGGGCTGTGGCGGAATCGATTTGAATTGCGCGCGTGCGCTCTTGGCCTGGAAAAAAACTTTATTTTTACCGGACTCATTTCGCCCAATGAGGTTCCACGCCACGTCGGCATTATGAACGCGCTGGTCCATTTATCGCGCCGCGAAGGTTTGCCTCGCGCTTTGCCCCAGGCTCTCGCCGCAGCAAGACCCGTGATCACCTACGACTGCGATGGTGCAAATGAAGTCTGCATCCCAAATGAAACGGGTTTTTTGGTCCGCCCCGGTGACAAAGAGGATTTAACCGAAAAAATTATTCGCTTAATCAACGACCCAACGCTTTGCAAAAGGTTGGGCGGTGCGGGCCAGGCTATGGTGAAAAATAATTTTTCCGTGGAGCAAATGGTGGAAACTATTTTTTCGCTCTACGTTAAACTGACGGCCCAATCCGCCACGGAAAAAGGTCGCTACGTGTCATGAACTTTTCCTTCCTCGTTTATTCAGCGGCCTTTCTGGCGGCGTTCCTGGCGACGCTGCTCGCCCTCCCGTTCTGGCGAAAATGGTGTCAACGCATCGGCCTGGTGGATGATCCCGGACATCGCAAAATCCACGCCCGGCCAACTTCTCTCGCCGGAGGTTTTGCCGTGATGACTGGTCTGGCGCTGCCAATTTTTTTCGGGGGGCTGGCCATTTTTTTTTCCAAATCAGATTCCATGGAATCACTACGCTACGGTCTTCGTGCCCGCGCCGTGGAACTGATCGCGATTATTTTAGGCGCAGTCGGAATGCTGTTGCTCGGCTGGGTGGACGACAAACATGAACTCTCCCCAAGAAATAAATTCGCCGGACAATTTTTTATCGCGCTGCTGGTGGCGGCGGCGGGAGTGCGAATCACGCTTTTCGTGCCCAACATTTTTTTCAGCTACGCCGTGACGATTTTGTGGGTGCTGACGGTGACGAACGCTTTTAATTTCATCGACAACATGAATGGCCTTTGCGCCGGAGTGGGTCTGATTTGCGCGGCGTGGTTCGCCATCAGCGCGGCCCTCGCCGGCCAATATCTCGTCGCGGTTTTTGCGTCGGTCATTTCGGGCGCGCTGCTCGGTTTTCTGCCCTACAATTTTCCAAAAGCTTCGGCGTTTCTCGGTGATGCCGGTAGTCATCTGGTCGGATTTTTGTGCGCAGTCCTGGCGATCCTCCCGCATTTTTATACCGAGAAACATCCGAGAAAGTTTGCTGTCCTCACTCCGCTTTTTGTTCTGGCTGTGCCACTGGCCGATTTGGTTTGGGTCGTGCTTTTGCGCTGGCGAATGGGCAAACCAATTTACCTCGGCGACAACAATCATTTTTCTCATCAACTCACTCGGCGCGGATTGACGCCCGTTCGCGCCGTGATGCTCATTTGGCTTCTGTCGGCGTTATCGGGATGTTGGGCGCTTCTTTAGTTGCCTGCGGTTCGGGAGATTTGGTGGTGGGACTGCGGGCGGCGATGGCCTCGGAAAGAAAGCCCAACGCCTCCGCTCGAACCACCGCGCCGACGAGCCGGTTTTCTTTGAACGTATTCACGACCGGAACATTTTGTTGTTCGCTTTTCAACAACACCGGCAGCGCATCGAGCAGCCGTTGATTGGGAGTCAAACACGGCGGCGGCGGACGCATCACATCGTAGGCGATGATCGCGTTGAGTTCCTGTCCCGCGTTTAAATATTCTTTCAAGTCCTGCAACGCCACCACGCCGAGCAATCGTTGTTGCGCATCGATCACCGGCAAAAAATTATTTGTGCTGGTGAGAAAGCGATTGGCGATTTCGCGCAACGTGGCCGTTTCATAAATCGGCGGGACCGGCGTGCGCATCAAATCGCCGACAGTTTGCTCCGTGGCCGCTCCCGCCCGCGTCGTCTCCGCATCGAAAGCAAAACCTTTTTGGCGCAACGGCTCGGTGTAAATAGATTCCGGGTGAAGACGGCGCGCGACCAAAGTTGAAATGACGCTGGCAATCATTAACGCGGGCATGAGCGAATAATTCAATGACATTTCAAAAATCATGATCATCGCCAGCAGCGGCGAGCGAGTGGTGGCAGCGAGCAGACTGCCCATGCCCACGAGGGCAAAAACGCCGATGGGAAGATTCTTCGCCAGCCCAGCCAAGTACAAAGTTTTTCCGAACAACGCGCCGAGACCCGCGCCCAGAAATAATGTAGGAGTAAAGACACCGCCCACCGCGCCGGAACCGATGGCGAAAACCGTTGCCAAAAGTTTCGCCAGAAAAATTCCGAGCAATAATTTGAGTCCAAAATTGTCGTGCAGAATATCGTTCGCCACCGAATAGCCATTTCCCCAGACCTGCGGATAGCCGATGGCGATGATGCCCAGCAGCGCGCCGCCCGCGGCCAGTCGCGCGTAAAGCGGCGGGGAAAAGCGCGCGAAAATTTCATCGCTGCTCCGCAACATTTTCATGAAGAGAACACCGAGCAGACCGGCCAGTGCGCCCAGAACTACAAACCACGGCAATTGAATGACGCTCGTAAATTCAAAAGCGGGCATGGTGTACCACGGCTTGATTCCGAAAAAATTTCGCGACAGCATCGACGCGACGACCGAGGAAAAAATCAGCGGGGCGAAAAGGTTCATCGAAAAGTTTCCGAGAACAATTTGCGCGGCAAAAACCGCTCCGGCGATGGGCGCATTGTAGGCGGCGGCCAGCCCGGACGCCGCGCCGCACGCGACCAACAAACGCAATCGATACGGATGCCACCGGGCGAGTTGTCCCCATTTGGATGCGAGCATGGCGGTGATTTGAGTGATGGCGCCTTCACGCCCAATCGATGCGCCGCTGGCGATGCTCATCAGTGACGACAAGCCGCGAATGATGGCCGAGCGAAAGCGCAATCGACCGTCGCCGGCGACAACCACTTCCAGAAAATTGGTCGAACCTTGCTTGCCCACGAGGCGAACTCCCCAATAAAGAATCCCGCCCGCCACCACGCCGCCGAGCAACGGAATGAGAAAACGTTGCCACCACAAAATGGATTCAGCCACGGCCACCGGATCGTCGGCGCGACCGAAAATAATTATTTGAACAAGACGGATGCAGTTAAAAAATATGAGGTTGGTAAATCCGCCGATGACTCCGACTCCACCGGCGAGGACGAGATGAAACGCCTCTTCGCTGAAACGAATTTTTTCTCGAATGGAAAGGATGCGTTGCCAGTTCTCGCGAAGAAATTCCTCCGCTTTTTCGAGATAGGGTTCTGAAGCTTTTCGCCAGGACTGCACGGGTGGATGCTAGAAATTTTTTTGCGTTTGACTAGCGCTTTTCAACGGCTCGGGATACCAAATCCGAAATCCGAAGCCCGAAATCCGAAAGAAATCCGAAGCCCGAAGGCCGAAAGTGATTGGCACTGTGGTGGAAGAGCATTTTGTGGAGTGTTGTCAGGAAGTTGCTTTTCGGATTTCAGATTTCAGATTTCGGATTTCTTTCGGATTTCGGATTTCTGATTTGATCAAATTCCCCACCACCTCATCGCGAGCGTGGCTAACCCCAGAAAGAAAAAAAATCCCGCCACATCGGTCACGGTCGTCACGAAAATGCTGGAGGCCAACGCCGGATCAATCTTCAGCGCTTTCAAGCCGAACGGAATGAGCACGCCGGAGAGCGCCGCCGCAATCATGTTGAGCAACATCGCCAGCCCGACAACCAGTCCCAGGATCGCCTGACCTTTCCAGACGTAACTGATCAAGCCGACAACGAGTCCAATCGCCAGGCCGTTGATGGTGCCGAGCAAAAGTTCTTTCATCAAAGCCTTGCGTCCGTCACCGGGAGAAATTTCGCCGAGCGCAAGATCGCGAATGATAACAGTCAAAGTTTGCGCGCCGGAATTTCCGCCCTGCCCTGCGACAATCGGCAAAAAAATCGCGAGCACGGTCCATCGAGCAATGGTGTTTTCAAAAAAGCCCACGACGGCCGCGGCGAGAAATGCGGTGGCAAGATTGATGTAAAGCCACGGCAGCCGAGTACGAATGGATTTATTCCACGGCGTCAAGGCGCGTTCCTCGCCCGACAAACCCACCATCAATTGCATGTCCTCGGTCGCTTCGTGTTGCGCGATGCCGAGAACATCATTCGCTCGCACGATGCCGATGAGCCGCCCGTGGCCATCGACCACGGGCAGACCGAGATAATGATAATGTTCAAATTGCCGGGCGATTTCTTCCTGGTCGGCATCGACGCGAATTGTTTTCACGTTGCGATTCATAATTTCGTCGAGGCGCCGTTCCGGTTTGCGAAAAACCAAATCGCGCAACGAGACGATGCCGATCAGTTTTTTTTTCGCGTCCGTCACATACAAATACGAAACGTCCTCGTTCTTTTCTTCCGCGCGCGACTGAAGCATGTCCCGACATTGCTGGACCGTTTGATCGGCGCGCAATGAGATGAAGCGGTCGCTCATGATTCCGCCAGCGGTATCTTCGCGATAACGCAACAGCGCATTGACCTTGGCGGATTGTTCCGGCGACAAATCGGCCATCGCGGCGGTTCGTTGTTGGACGGACAAATCCCCGGCGATGTCGGCCGCTTCGTGGGACGGAAGTTTTTGGAGAAAATCGGTGACTTGTTCGGAGGGAAGTTGCGAAAGAAGTTCAGCGGATTTCTCCGGCTCGAGTTCAGAGACCGCCGCCGCCGCCAGCGAGCGTGGCAACTGAGTTAAAATTTCGCGCGCTTCTTCAGCGGACAACCGTTGGAGGCGGTCAGCCAAATCCGCCGGATGAAGTGGCAGATATTCTTCAATGGATTTTGCCGCTTGAGTTTCCATGCTTTGTTTCTGAGCGACAAACAGTAAGAGCGAAAGGGAAAGTGAGAAAGTGAGAAAGTGAGTGAGTGGGTAGGTGGGAAACGGATCTTTTTTATTGTCCCATCTTCTCACTTTCCCACTTTCCCACTCACACACCTTCTCAAACTATTGCCAAGCCCACATCGCTTCGCCAAAGTAGTCCGCCGATGAGCAAGCGTTTCTACATCACGACCGCGATCTTTTACGTCAACGGCCAGCCGCACCTCGGCCATGCCTACGAACAAATTATTGCCGACGTCATCGCGCGAACGCATCGCAGTCTGGGCGAAGAAGTTTTTTTTCTGACCGGTCTCGATGAACACGGACAAAAAGTTCAGCAAGCCGCCGTGGCCGAAGGAAAAACTCCGCAGGCTTATTGCGATGAATTGGCGGCGAGTTGGAAAAGTTTTGCGCGCACACTGGGTTTGACCAACGACGATTTTGTTCGCACCACCGAACCGCGCCACCAGGAAGTCGTGCAAGCCATTCTCACGAAACTAAATGACGCGGGATTTTTTTATAAAGCGATTTACAAAGGCTTTTATTCTCTGGGCGCAGAAACTTTTTTGACCGAGAAAGACCGGTTGCCCGATGGAAGTTTCGACGCGAGTTGGGGCAAAGTCGTCGAACTCGAAGAGGAAAATTATTATTTCAAACTGCGCGATCAACAGCAATGGCTCATCGACTACATCGAAGCGACGCCGGAATTTATTCAGCCGAATTCCCGGCGAAATGAAATCCTCGGCTTTCTGAAAAATAACACGCTGGAAGACCTTTGCATCAGCCGACCCGCGTCGCGACTGAACTGGGGCATCCCCATTCCGTTCGACGAAAACTACGTGACCTATGTCTGGTTCGACGCGCTCGTCAATTACATCAGCATCCCCGCCGCGCATGGCGATCGGGAAATTTGCAACGCGCTGAGATCGTCAATCGTAAATCCTCAATCGCAAATCCACCTCTGGCCTGCCGACGTTCATCTCATCGGAAAAGACATTTCAAAATTTCACGCCGTCTATTGGCCGATCATGCTCAAAGCGATGGGACTGGCGTTGCCCAAGCAAATTCTCGTGCACGGCTGGTGGCTCAAGAACGGAGAAAAAATGAGCAAGACCACCGGCGTCAGCGTCGATCCCGTCGCGGTGATTCAGGAATGGGGACTCGATGCGTTTCGCTTTTACGTCGTGCGTGAACTGGCGATTGGTCCCGACGGCAATTGGACGGATGCGGGTTTTCAGTCCCGTTATCAATCCGAACTTGCCAATGGTCTCGGCAATCTTGTCAACCGTTCGCTCTCCATGTTGAAACGTTATCGCGCTGGAAAAATTCCCACACGCTCGGATGAACTCGCGCCCGAGGCCAACCAAGCCGCACAGGAAACCATTGCGAATCTGCGCGACAACGAATTGCAAGCCGCGCTGCAAAATATTTGGAGTCTTGTTTTTCGCGCGAACCAATACGTCGATCAAACCGCGCCATTCAAAATCGCCAAAGACCCGGCGCAAGCTGCGCGTCTGGATGAAGTTCTCTACAACTTATGCGAAACGTGTCGAGTGCTCGCCGTGTTGCTTTGCCCATTTATCCCCGAAACGTCCGCGAAAATTTATGCGCAACTCGGCTTGAAAGAATCGCCGGACAGATTTTCGGAAGCGACTTGGGGCAAGTTGCAACCCGGTCACGAAATCGGTGAGCCGTCGGCATTGTTTCCTCGAAAAGACAAGGCACCGTAGTGGAACGGCGGCGGGGCAGTCTGGAAGACTGCTGGAAATTAGCCGGGGGATAACATCCCCGGTCAGGCCACCCCAAAAATATTCCGCCCCGGCAGGGGCGGTGGAAATTACCACAAATACTTCGAATCAAATTTAACGTCGCTCAATTTCAATAATTCCAAATACTCCTCTTGAAACGTTTTCTTGCGATGATGGGTTTCTTGATTGGCGATATAGGATTTTACTTGTTCAATCAGTGACACACTGACCGAAAACGCGCCGTATCCGTCCTGCCATTGGAAGTCTTTGTCGCCAATTGTTTCATGCACCCAGATTGATGATGTGCGTTTTACGTCCCGCATCACATCCGCGAGCCGATGCGTTGCGCGAAATCCAATTAAAAGATGAACGTGATCCGCCACACCGCCGACGGATTCGGGAACCACATCCAACGTGCGAATCGCGCCGCCCATGAACGCATGGAGGCGCGAACGCCATTCGGCGTAGATCAAGGGACGCTGATGTTTGGCGCCGAACACAACGTGCGCATGAAGGCTGAGGTGGGTCGAGGACATGGAAGTATCTTTCCCGCGCCCTTTCAGGGCGCAATATTATTCTGACACGTCACCGGGGATGTTATCCCCGGCTAATTTCCGGTAGCCCTCTGGGCTGATGTTGTGCAGGCTAACCAGATCTCAAGCCTTTGCGAAAATATAATTAAATCGGGAGCGGGTAAAGAAGTTCTGCGCTGGACAAGGCCGAGACGAGATTTAACATCCAAAACATGTACCCAATTAGTCTGCAACCACGTTAGCTCAATACTTTGTTAGGCGACTACAATTTATGTCCATCATAGAAATCTCACTCTTGATTATTGCCGTTCTACTCGTATTGATTTTTCTGGCGATAATAGCTTCCAGCACCACCAGAACAGTTAGTCCCCAAGGGATCGGAGGCACACTCAAGAGCATCAGGACATCAAACGTCGAATCAAAGCTGGCGGGCGTTTGCGCCGGACTGGGTGAGCACACTCCAATTCCCGCTTGGATTTGGCGTGTGATATTTCTTCTCTTGTTGTTTTGCGGAGGGATTGGCCTCTTGGCTTACATTATTTTTGCCATGTGCATGCCATCTGCGCGGGATGGAGCCGCCTAACCGTTTTCTAGTGGTTAAGCGGGAATCATTCAGTGAAAGAAACGCTCGACCTCACCCCGGCCCTCTCCTCCGAGGAGAGGGAGAAATTTATTCAGCGCTGGAAAATATTCACCGTTGAATGACTGATCGAGCGTGATGATTCCAATTCCCTCTCCTCGGGGGAGAGGGTTAGGGTGAGGGCGAGCAACTTCCTCTACGGAATAGTGACGGCGAAGTTCAAGAATGCGGGTAACAAAGCACGCATCTTAAATTTAAAGGACGATTCATCCTTCGTGCAGGGCAGAGGGGCCGACCTATTCCAAAGACGACCATCGAACCCTTGCGAGCGAGGCGCGCATCGCCGCATAGCAGATGATAACAACGATTATTTCACCGAGTATTAGCCACGAAAACCATCCTTTATTCCACGACCACATAGCCAATGCCGATAAAGCCATCGAGATCAGCATGACTCCAATCATTCTCAAGAACCCACCACCGGCGGACTTACTTCCCTCCGAAGGCATGGAGAAAGGCACAGCCTTTCCACCGAGGCATGGAACCATTGCGTAGATAGGGAGCGCTATTATCCCCGGAAGCAGCAACATGAGATGTGAAGCGTCTCTTCGCAACAAGACAATTGCTACAAACAAGATCCACGAAGGAAATGTCAGGAATAGTAACACCGCTTTGCGCGTGCCGTCCCATACCGGCGAGGGTCCTGGCATCGGTGCCGCGCGAAACAGATCTGCCGCCTGCCATTGCTGCGAGTATGGCAACATGCCGAGGGCAAGTAATGGTATAAGTCCGAGGTAAGCGCCAGAAAAGGCGACATCGAACCCACTCCAACTACTACCAGCAGCGTCGCGATCTTGCAGGAGAAAACCAAACGGCATCACGAGCATGGGAGCAAGACCCGGATAGACCCGCAGCTTGGTTTCACGATCACGAAAGAGGTAGGCAACGGTAAGTAGAAACGAAGCTCGCTCGACGGAGTCCCGGAGCCACCAACGAAAAGGTGGCGAAGAGACAATGCGAGCCAGCCAGCGGCGACTCGGCGACTGACGCTCTCGCGGCGCGACAGCTTCACTGAGAGTTTGCAGGCCGGTTTCATAATCACTCGCTAGTTTACCAAAGGCCAGCCATAGCACGAAGGTCGTGACAACCAGCCCAAAAATTGCCAAAGCCCATGAACCGCTTGTCCCGCGTCCCGCCAGCGCATCGTCGAAACCGGCGAACCAGGCGGGAGGTAACAAGGCTATCCACCAGGAATGCAGGTTGAAGGTTATCTTCCCACCAAAGCGACCTATGACTTGCGGCACAATTTGTCCACCGAGAACAGCGACTATGGCCACAAAGACCTGGACCGTAGTCATTAGTCCGTCAAGCCGTTCGCGACCGAACCAGCGCAGACAAAGTTGATAAGTCATCACGACACACGCTGTGCAAAATAATGCTTCCAACGTGGTCGAGACCAGATGCGCGACAGGAAACAGCCAGCTACCTTGCGGGCTTGCTGTCCCTACAAAGAATCCGACCAGGTTGAACGCGCCCGCCAGCCAAAGAGAAACTTCTATCAGCACTGCGACCTTGGCCCATAACAACGTCCTCGATGTTATAGGCCGATGCGAAAGTATCTCTCCTTCCTCCTTATTGAAAAGCACCTCGCCCGCTGAGGATGCCACAAACATTCCTAGAAGAACAAAGGTCATCCCATGAAGCGAAAATGACAGCGTGAAGATCGGTTGCCGCTGCAAAGTGACTGCAACCAATCCGATCAGCGCATACAATCCAAGTGTCAGGGCGAGCTTCGATCCCACGGACTTCGGCGTAGTCGCTTTGCGCAGGCCGCGCGAGGTGCGCCCACGCAAAAAGAGAGTCAGAAAAAGTTTGCGCAAGGTTCGCCCCGGCGACAGCGCGGGATTCAGTATGGGTGGTTTTACGGCGGCCAATGCGTTCATGGTCGAAAGGTTTTTGCGAAATCTTCCGCGCGTCGTTCCAGTTCGGAGCCACCCGTCAAATTGGTAAACAACCTTTCCAACGTGCCTGCGCCAGAGGAAGCAACCAACTCATCCGGCTTGCCATCCAGAAGCAGTTTACCTTTGTCGATGATAATCACTCGGTCGCACACTCGCTCTACCACATCGAGAATGTGCGAGCTATAGACAATTGTTTTCCCTTCGCGCGCCAGAGTTTGGATGAGCGCCTTGAATCCAACCGCAGCATTTGCATCCAGACCATCGAGTGGTTCATCAAAAAAAACCACGGGCGGATTGTGCAGCAACGCGGCGGTAATAACTACCTTGCGCCGCATGCCTTTCGAGTAAGCCCCCAGCAGCTTGTCGGTGAGTGTGGCAAAGCTGAGGTCGAAGAAAGCGATGAACTGCTGAATCCGGAGAAGGGCGGCGTCTTGCGGAATAGCATACAAGGCGGCGACCATTTCGAGATATTCCAAACCGGTAAGAGATTCAAAGACCGCGCCGGACTCTGGCACGAATCCAACATGACGCTTCACTTCAATCGGCTCGCGCAGTAAATCAAACCCACAGACCCTCGCAGAACCGCTGGAGGGTGCGACCATTCCTGTGAGCATCTTCAATGTGGTTGATTTTCCCGCGCCATTAGGACCGAGAAACCCGACGATCTGCCCGGCGGGAATTTCGAACGAGAGCGAGTCCACCGCTAGCTGCGTCCCAAAACGCTTGGTGAGTTGCTGAAGAGAAATCATTGTGCGGGCTGTTGTATGGCAAATGGCTGGGCTTTGTCCATCCTTTGCCTCTGGAAGTGGTGTTTCGTGAAGCGTTAAAGCGTTAAAGCGTGAATCGTGAATCGTTAAATGGTGAATCGCTTTTTAAATCAAACAAAAAGGAGAGGCTGCTTGCCTCTCCTTTCTTTCAAACCTACAAGAACTATCAAGTCACCATGCGCGAGGCTGGCTCGCCAAAGGGACCTTGTCCTGCCGAACCGACTGCTGCGACGCGAAACCAGTAGCGTTGCCCGACGGTCAATCCGCTCACGGACAGTTTTCCTTTTGTGCAGTTCAACACATGCACCCATGACGCAGGCACGGTTATGTCCTGGGTCTGTTGCAACGAATAGCTCTTCGCATTCGACACGGGGTTCCATTGCAAGGCAACTTCGCCCGGCATCTCGCCTTCGACAGGACGAAGGTTCTCTGGCGCGGGCAGAGGCCCGACCGGCGCTGGTTCACTACGCACCTGCATCCCGGCGCTTTGAATCACCGTCGCATCACCACCACTGGCGTTATCGACATAAGCGGCCAACAATCCAAGCAGATCATCCGCCTCTGTATCCACGTCAACGAGGGTTTGTGTTTTCTGGAGCGACTCCAACCGCGCTGCCTGCCCATCCGTATAAGCGCTGCCTAATGCAATCATCTTATTCGTCACTGACGATAGTGTCGGCGCTGGGGTTGGGTAGCTTGCGTTACCAGTCATCGCATCAACGATCTGTTGCATGAACTGGATGATTAGTAACGAAACGGTTAACATTTTCCAGCGCTGGATAACTTTCTCCCTCTCCTCGGAGGAGAGGGCCGGGGTGAGGTCGAGCGTTTCTTTTCACTGAATGGCATCCCGCTTATGCTATCAGCGCAGTCGCGCCTCTAACTCGGTTGGCCGGGAAATTTCTGGCGAAAAATCCAAAAAGAAGTTTCCCGGGGTTGACCTGGACAGGACTGGATGTGGGTGGCCCGTGTCTTGAGGCGTTCGGAATGATAAGTGAAAACTCCTCTCCATTGAGACAGGGCAGGCGAGTAACGTGAAGCTGCTTCGGTATTGACTTTCAAATAGGGGGATTATGCCTCGCTATTGGTTGCCGTCTTGACGGTTCGTGCTTTGTGCGAAATACGCCGTGCCGTTGTTCGTCGAGACAATCTTCTGCAACCGTCGCCCCATGTAATCATACGTCAAATCCAGCTTCAACTTCGCGGCAGTCGGGATGTTGGTGCGGCCCGTCAGGTTGATCAACCGGTTCTCCGCGTCCCACGCCAGCGTCCAGCGCCCGTCATTGGTCAGGTTCCCGTCCGCGTCATGCGTCAACACTTCCGGCGTTTTGGGCACAAACACAGCGCCAATCACCGTGTTGGTCGTGGTGCTTTGCACCGCCTTGTTCGTCACGCTCGGCCAGAGCGACGTCGTCGTGTTCGAGATCGCCAGTTCCTTGCGGTAATATTCCACGCGCCGATACACCGCTTGCG
>JBBQRQ010000057.1:0-32027 GCA_038214755.1 Verrucomicrobiota bacterium | reverse complement strand
GAATTGGGCTCGAACCCAGGTTCCGAGTTGATTTCGGTCGATCTCCGAGAGTTGAACCGCCGCCGCCATTTTCGCCATGAATCCAATTTTGCACGGAAAACCCAATATGTCTAGCTAATTACGGGACACTAGACTAGCACTCAATTTAACGAGGCGTCCGAGAGTTGCATCCGTATTTATCGGGCCAACAATGTCATGGGGCGCGATACCACCAGGGATAAATTCAATCTGGTCCAACCATGCGCGCGCTACTTGATTTGAATCTACACTTTGGTTTTGATGAATCCAGGACAGTTTCTGCTCGCCCTGTTTCAGCTCGATAACTTGCTGCTCCCAAGGTTGTTCCTCAATCAATTCAACTGCTGGAAGGCTATCGATGAGGAATTGCACTTTATCGGACCTATAATGCAATCCGGTCATCTTCCACCAAAACTTTAATATTCCCGGACCTACGATAACTGTAGATAAACTAGCATTCGCGTTATTAGAAAAATCTTTGAATGTAGCACCGCTTTCAGCCGATGAAATTCCGTCATGAGAAATATTCGTTTGTCCGTGCCAAGAAGCACTATAACAATCATTTCTCCAAATCCAACTTGGGGTATTTAACGACATTGCTAACGAAGGGGCTGCGATAACATTTACAGCCGTTTCACTGCTAAAATTTGTCCCCACTGAATTAGCAACAAGAAGCCGGTAATTTCCCCCATCGCTTTCGCGAATATTACTGATTGTAAGATAAAAAAGACTCTGGCCTGGTGGGTCGAAGAACGACTGTTCTCCATAGCTAATATTTGTTCCATTGTGTTGCCAGTGGTAATTAAATGGTCGCGTTCCAAAAGGCGCAGCACTCAGTCGAATGCAACCCTCCGTGGATTCCACAATATTGGATGGCGCGAGTATTATAGTTGGAAGAACCGGCCCGGACGCATAAATAACATGATCTACAAAACCCACCGTGTTGGAGTTGTCGGAAAGTCTCCACTCTATTTTATTGGTGCCTGTCTGAAGGTCTAATGCGATGCGCTGCCAATCACCAGTGGGAAAGTTGGTTCTAATAATATCATTTACATATATCCGGAGGAACCCGTATGCTGGAAAAACTGTCCAATCGAAACTTAATAAGCCTGGCCCTATGATTGTTGTCGAAAGGACAGAGGATTGAGGATACCCGTTTACGACGCCGCTACGAGCAGAATCGCCGTCGAAATTATAAATATCAGTTTGGCCGCTCCAAGCTGACTCCCCTTTCGTAGTCCAGATGAGATTGGTATTATCTAATGCCTCTGAAATGCTTGTTGCGCCAAGAGAAACCAAAAACGAGGGAACAAAAAGGCAGAACCAAAAGACCGCAACAAAACGCAACGTCCGATCACGCTTCATGCTAAAAGATGATCAAATTCCGACGGCCAGTCAACTGAAAAGACGTAGGCTGTGGTCTAATTCGAGAAGTTAAGTCCCCTAACTAGTGATAACGATTCATTATCGTTAGTTAAAAAATCAATCTTTTGGGGGAATCCGCGCTCGTCGATCACCAGCGATCTGAGCACACTCCGAAATCACTGTGTCTTCTCAACATTTTTTATTGCCAGTTTCAGAATGTCTCCCAGATTGGTTTCTAAAACATCAGCGATGCGCAGAAGTGAATCCATCGTCGGATTCTGAGCGGATTTTTCCAAACGACTTACGGTCGATTGATTCAAACCAGTTTTGTAAGCAACAGTATTCATGGAAAGTTTGCGACGTGTCCGCTCCAAAGCCAAAAGACGAATGGCCTCTGCACACACGGCAGCACGATACTCTGCTTTTTTCACACGCCATTCTTACAAAAGAATCGTCTTGACAGTGGATATGCTTATATGCATAACAGGCGCATGTTTACTCGAATTCTTGGAAATAGCCGTCGCGAATGCCAAGGGGGTCACTCTTGTCCGAACATTCTCGAACTACAGAGCGGCGACTTTGCGGTCATCGGCTCTGATATAACAAACGAAGCAATCGGCAACCTTCTGCCCGGTTCAGGATGCGGTCCGGGCGAACGAGTTGTCCAGATCCCGAGACGGACCTTGGTATTGGCTCGACCTGATATTCCCACTGCCATTTAACGCCTTTCCGGGCGGCGACCAAATATGATAAAAAACGCATCGTGGCGGATGCGACGGCGTGGTTTTTACAAAACTGGTTTTCACTTCTCCAGAGTCTCGGGGTAATTGTCGGATTGCTCTTCACGTCGCTCTCGATCCGCCAAAACACTCACGAACGCCGCATAGCAGACCTGTTGACTCTTGCAGCACAACATCGCGACCTCTGGAGCGAATTTCACCGAAGGCCAGAACTTCAACGTGTTCAAGATACGACTGTTGATTTGGTATCTAAACCCGTCACTCCCGCCGAAGCAGAATTTTTAAACGTCGTGTTTGTTCATTACTATACAGGCTGGTTGTTGGCAAAGCGCAAAGCATTGCCCACACTTGAAGCTTTGACCGCTGACGCGGGTAATTTTTTTCGACTGCCTCTACCAAAAACAGCTTGGTTGGATACGCGCAGTAGTCGCGATCCTGCTTTTGTCTGCTTTATCGAAGACTGTATTGCAAAGGCGAAAACACGTTAGCAAACTCCGCGCAAGAGGTTTTGACAGCCTACGCATTTACGTCATGGATTACTGGCGTCAAGCGTGTAACCTTGGCGGGCCATGAGTATCATTCGCGTCTCCATTATTGAAGACGATGATCAAGCCCGCGAATCTCTCGCCGTTCTGTTTAATGGGACGCCTGGTTTTCGTTGTCTCTCGACGCACCGTTCGACTGAAGATGCGCTAAAGAGACTTCCTGTGTATCAATGCGATATTGTCCTTCTCGACCTGAGCCTTCCCGGCGCAAGCGGCGTTGAATGCGCACGAGCGCTGAAACACCGTTGTCCTACCTTGTTGATACTTATTCTGACGGTGCATGAAGATCATGAGAAAATCTTTGAGAGTCTCAAAGCCGGTGCCTGCGGTTACTTACTAAAAAGAACGCCACTTGCGCAGATTGTGAGTGCTATCGAAGAAGCCGTTGAGGGCGGTTCCCCCATGAGTCCCGCTATCGCCCGGAAGGTGACGCAATATTTTCAGGCTCTTCCGCTTCCGGCACCCGGGTTGAGTAGTCTAACTGACCGCGAGTGCGAAGTGCTCGACCACGTTGCTCGGGGCCGACCGAATAAAGACATCGCTTCCCGCCTCAAAATCAGCCGCCATACTGTGGATCAGCACATAAGACATATCTATGAAAAGCTCCAGGTTCATAATCGCGCAGAAGCGATGACCAAATACGTTCCTCATTTGAAGCGTTAGTAGCAGTAGTCAATTCCGGCCAGTGGTTGTCAATAACGCGAATACGTCATACCGCAGCCCTGCCAGCCTGTGGCACAAAGAGTCAAAGCGACCTCAAACGATATGAATCTGTTTCAACTCTCCTGCCCGCGCGCCGCCTTTTCCACGTTTTTTCTTAGAAGGTTTCGATTTGTCTGGAACTTTCGTGCGTGTTCTATTCGCGGTTGTCTCCTCGCGCTCTTTTGTGGGGTCACTTGCGCTCAATCCCAAACGGTATCCAGCCCGACTAACTACCTAATTACCTTTGACCGCGAACAGTATCTGATTCAAGGAGGGGAAACGTTCCCGGTGCAAGTTCTCATCACCCCCACTCCTCCGGCTGGCCTGTATAGCTTTGGCGTAAGAATGCGCATCAATTCCACCAACGCGCGGATCAGCGGCGTGGGCGCTATCACCGTGCCTGGCGATTTTGCTTTCGATGGACCGCGTGCGCAATCGGCGGTGGTTGCCGCGGGCGGCAACTTCGCGGCAGTTAAGGGAACGACTCAATTTTACAGCAATTCGCTTCGCAGTTCGTCCAACGCATTACTCGCCACATTTTACATTACCGATTTGGCTCCCGGTTCCTATCAATTGCAGTTGGAATTCTTCAACACACTTGGCCCAACGGAACAAATCTTCGTCAATGGTGCTGGTCAAGTGCTTGACCCGTTAATCGCCTTCAACACCGCAATGGTAGTGAGGGAAGGCACCCTCAGCTCATCAAATCTTTCTAGCATCACTCTCAATCGCCAGACCGGCTTCTTTGACCAAACCGTCCGAATCATAAACAACCTCTCCCACATTGCTCCGGCTGTGCGCTTGCACGTGTTGAACATGGCCTCGACATGGTCCGTGATGAATGCAACCGGAGCGACAAACGGGCATCCCTTCCTTCAATCCAACTCTCCTTTAGCTCCCGGAGAGTTCGTGGACTTGCGCGTTGAATATCGCGTTCCCAATCGCATTCCCAGTCCGCAACCCAACTACACCGTGGAAATCATCGGCCCGTTTCCGTCCCCGCCAACACCGAACGGCACGCCTCAGCCTTTGCCCGTGCGCGCCGTCCTACCTGACGGCTCTTTTCTGCTGGAATTCAACAGCCTTTCCAACCGCTCTTATCGCATCCAATACAGCCACGAGCTTACGAACTGGACTACCGTCGTGCCCGCGCTTCTCGGCAATGGAAGCCGCATCCAATGGATCGACTACGGCCCACCGAAAACGGATCGTCCGCCCGCTACTGACACGGAACGATTTTACCGCCTGTTCCTGCTCCCATAACTCTCTTGATGAACTCAAAACGCCTTACCTCTACCCCGTCTGAATCGGGAACCGCCTTCTTATGAAAACTCGTCTCCTTCTCTCAACCTTTCTTATGTGTTCATTCTGTGCGGATGCCGCCGACCCAGAAGCCCAACCAGAAGTGAATCGCTTCACGCTCGGGGCAAGGCTCCCTTTCAACATCTCCGCCAAATTTGACTATCGAGGCGGCTATCTTCCTGGCACCAATCCAGGCGCGCCCATTGGCGGTGGAATAAACCGAAACTATGACGATGGCTATGTTCGCGTGGATGCCGATGGCAACGCCCAAGACCTGACTTGGTATTGGGGCTATCGTGATGTTGCTCAAGTTCCCGGAAACGATACCCTTCTGCAACACGCCAGTAAGCTCGGCTCGGCTTCCACTCGTGAATACGCAAACGACCCTCAAGCAGGGGTCGAACTCGCATGGCTTCGCGAAATCAAACGAGGAGACTTCGCCTCAATCGGTTTTAAGTTCGCGTTTAATTACCTGAACATCAATATCACCGACCGTCACGTGGTTTCACCCTCCGTCAGGCGGCTCACCGATACCTATTCCCTGGGCGGTATTCTTCCCCCCGCAGGAGGCAGCCCATGGCAATACGCTGCGACATTTGATCAAGGTCTTAATGGCCCCGCGCCCATTATTGATGATCATCCGGTCACTCGCGATTTTTCCTTCAATGGTTCCGCTAATATTTCGGGGCATCGAACCATTGACGACGATATTTTCGGTTTCAAGATCGGCCCGTGGATTGAAATCCCGCTCACCCGGCGCATCTCATTCCAGACAGGCGGTGGCATTGCCTGGGGTATATCAAGCGGGAACTTTCGCTTCCATGAAATCGCTACTCTACCCGACTCCTCTACCAGAACACTAAACGGAAGTAATGATAGCGTGGATGCGTTTGTTGGAGGCTATATCGATGCCGGCTTCAACTTAGGTCTTACAAAACACCTCGGATTGTTTCTGCAAGGTGAATACCAACATTTAAGCGATTTCTCTCAACGCACCGGGAACCACTCGGTCACTCTCGATCTAGGCCAAACCTGGTCTCTCAATACGGGAATCATCTTCTCATTCTAAAAAACATTTCATTCCAACTGCGGCACCAAAGCCCTTATGAAAAAATATCGCCCACTCAATTTTTTCCAGCAGACTATTGTTTGGATACAGATTGCGTTGATTGTCTCACCCGCAAGTTGTCTGCAATCATGGGCGCAGCCCGTCGTTACTCAAGTTCGCATCAACCACGGCGATGCCAGCCGCAGTGTCGTTACGAATCTCGCCGTTACATTTAATACGAATGTAGCCATTGCCAGCCCTAACCTCCTTCTCCAAAACCTTACCACTGGCACAAACTTACCTTCCACCAACCTCGCGCTTTCCTACGACTCGCTTACCCACGAGGCTACCTGGACTTTCCCCGGTTTAGCAGGAGGTTCACTGCCGCCTGGCAATTGGCTGGCCGGGCTTCCCTCCTCCGCCGTTACCGACACCAATGGCAACGCGCTGATCGGCGTCCCGGGCGGCGCTCCGGGCGACCCGCTGGCGTTTCAATTCTATCGTTATTCCGGGGACGTGAATGGTGACCGCGACGTCGATTTTGCCGACACTTACTGGTTCAAGAGCACATGGCTTCGCGCGTCGAACCAAATCGGTTTTGACCGTCGCTTCGATTTTAGCGGCGATGGAATCGTTAACTCCAATGATCTCCCTTTGTTCCAATCAAATTACTTCACCATCTTCCCTCCACAGCCCGGAATTTTTGCCGCGTTGGCGAACGATACCGGAACCAGCGCCACGGACTCAATTACTTCCGACCCGACCATATCTGGCACAGTGTTTCGCACGAACAATTCCGCTAGCTTTCGTGCCGCGCTCACCACCAATATCTCCGTTGTTCCCACCAATTTTCTAAATGTCATCTCTGACCTGACTACCAACGGCACCTTTCGTTTTAGTTCCAATCGTCTTGCGCAAATTAAAGGTGGCCCTCTTCTTCTCGGCACAAATGTCCTTGTCTTACGAACCGTGGAAACCAATGGAACGATTTCCTCCACCTTCCTGCTCCCTTTTGTCCTCGGAGAAGGCGAGTGTTTCTTTCCAAACGGCAGTGGCTGGGTTGTGAGTAGAGCGCCAGCGGCAACTCCTGGTTCCGTTATTTTCACCAACTGCGAAGCCGTGATGACGGAAGGAGATTCCTTCACTGTCACGTTGGAGAAATCGTTCATCATTCCACCCACTCCCGGTCTGCTGACCATTCAATACAGCGCGCCCACATTTGATTCTTCGGCCACTAACCTAATGCGCGACGCTTTCGAAGCCGCGCTCGTCGATGCCAGCGGCCGCCCGCTTACCTTTACGATCCAGGGAAGTGCCAGTGTCACACCGGCCAACGTAGATACACCTTCAACGCTTCCGGCAAATCCCGCCGCATTCTTCAACCACTCCGATGGCAAATCGCCATTCGCCGGACCCGGCACTGCTTTCCAGCCCTCAACCCTCAACCCTCAACTCTCAACCATATTCGCTGACGTAAGCCACCTTGCTGCCAACTCCAACGCGAAACTAATCCTGCGCCTCGTGAACAACGACCTTGACCGCCACACCACCATCCGCATCGTGGACGTTCGTTGGAAAGCCGCCGACCCATCCCTGAACCTAAACGGTTCGCCGCCAACTGCATTCTCGCTGCTGGGCGGCGGTTCTGGCATCGTTGCTCGGAGGAATTCGACCAACTCGGACTGTCCACCCGGCTCAGATGGCCCACGTGCCGCTGGCTTGATCGCCTCCGTCACGCACTATCCCACCAACCTTTTCGGCGGCGGCTCGCCTGGTTCCGAAACCACCAACGGGGATTCATTACTTCCTTCTGATGGTTGGCTGGTCTTTACAACTACTGCTGACTTCCAGCGCGGCACACTGTTCAACGTCACAGCAACCAACATATTCGATGAACTGAGGCTCAGTTCAAATCGCACCACCTTTCCCGTCATGTGGATTCCGAACACGGGTGAGGACACCGTTTCGAAAATCGACACACGCACGGGTCGCGAGACAGCCCGCTATCGAACTTGGTTTGGACCCGCTGGACAGCCGGGCTATTTCAATCACTTAAATCAGTCGGAAGGTGCCGCCCCTTCCCGAACGGCGGTAGATCGCGATGGTAACGTTTATGTAGCTAACCGCCATTTTGATAATCGTCCTACAGACGTGATCAAAATCCTCGCTTTTGGTGGCATCGACCGGAACAACAATGGGGTCATCGACACCTCGTTTGACGCGAACACCAACGGCATGATCGGAGTCGATGAGTTTCTGCCGATGGGCGACACAAACGGAAATGGACGTATTGATCCCGCTGAAATCCGTGATGAGCGAATTGCCTGGATCGTATCGGTGGGACCCGCTGGCGGGCTTGGGCGAGCCTTGACGCTAGACCGTGACGGTAATATTTGGCTTGGCCTTTATAGTGCTCGGACGTTTTATAAGTTAAGTCCCGACGACGGACATATTTTGCTGGGACCGATTAGCGTGGCCCCGCATCAGCCCTACGGAGCGGTGATTGATGGCCAAGGGGTGCTATGGTCGCCCAATGAAGGCACAAGTCTCTTGAAGTTCGATACGGTTCAGCTGACCAATCGCATTTATAACATTGGCTCTTACCTCAGCGAAGGATACGGCATCGCCGTTGGCAACAACCGCGTTTACGTATCAGCCTATCAAGGCGGTTGCACCTTTTTGGAATTCAACCCACTGACGGAAGTGTTTCGGGCACCTGCCGCCTCCTGCTTCAGTTCGCTTCATCTGGCGGTGGACATGGATGGCAACCTGTTGGCGGGGCCCTTTATCAGCGGCGGCGCGACCAAATTTAGACCGGATGGCAGCGTTCTTTGGTCGCGACCCAAGCAGACCGGGACCGGACAAGTGCGAGGGACTGTCGTTGATTCCGACAACAACGTCTGGCAAATCCACCTTGACACCTCTAATATCTCTAAGTTCAGAGGGTTCGACGGCGCGCCGCTAGGCGTATTCCCAGTCGGTAACTATCCCTACCTCTACACAGACGCCACGGGCCTTAGCACCTTCACCACAACGAGTCCGAGCGGCACCTGGACCGCAATAGCCGATAGCGGGAAGGAAGCAACGGCTTGGGGCGCTGTCGCCATTAGCGCTGCGACTCCTACGGCGACCTCCACTCGTATCCGTGTGCGAGCTTCCGATAGCCGTGATGCCTTGCTCAATTTATCATTTGTGGAGGTAGTATCTGCACAGACTCTACCAGGAGTTCGGGGTCGATTCTTCCAAGTAGAAGTATCTCTGCGCTCCGACCTCCAGGATGCCACGCCCTCCGTGCAGGACATCACTGTCCTCGCTGTTCCGCCTCCATCGCTCGTTACCGATGCGCCCGGAACTGTATTCGCTCCTGGCGCGACCGTCCTTCTCAGCGGTCAGGCAACCGCCGCGCAACCCAGTGCGCCGGGCGGGTCTGTCGTCGGCAACTCTATTACTCACGTCACGCTGAACGGTGCTTCCGTGGAAGCACTCGACCCTGCGGGTAACTACTACAGCGCCGTCCAAATCCGCCCCGGCTTGAACACGTTTGCCGTGACGGCTACCGATTTCTTCGGCCAAACCACCACCAACACACTTATCCTCCAGGGTGCCTGTCCTAACAACGCTTCTACTCTCCAGGTCGTCTCCGCCAGCGTGCAACCCGAATACGGTCGCACTAGTTTCAACGAGTGGACCAAAACCCTCTACGCCGATCTCGCCTTACGCAACGGTGGCACCTATCCCGTCCGCGCCCCGTTCTATGTTGGCGTCACCCACATCAGCGATCCCACCGTGCGCCTTCTCGCCGCCGATGGTGTAACCGCCGACGGCGTCCCTTATTACGATTTCACAACGACGCTGACGAATGGAACTATCAACCCTCAGCAAACCTCCCTGAGCCGAACCCTCGCATTTCACAACCCGAATAAAGTCCAGTTCACCTACGAACTCGTCGTCCTCGGCCAGTTGAACCAAGCGCCTTACTTTACCACGGCTCCGCCGCTGGAAGTCATCGCCGGCCACGCCTACACCTACGCCTTCAGCGCGACTGATCCTGATGGTGACGCGCTCACGTATTCGCTGCTCACTGCCCCGGCGGGCTTGACCAACTCTCAAACCTCACCCATCAACCCTCAACTCCGCTGGACACCCTCAACCGCGCAAATCGGCACCCACGACATCCGCCTTCGCGCCGACGACGGCAAGGGTGGCGTGGCCGAGCAGCATTTTCTACTTAGCGTCATCACCGCGCCGTCCAACCGGCCACCCTATTTTGTCTCCACGCCGGTGACTGTGGCGCGGATAGAACCGGTGGCTAGGCGCTTGGTTGTGACGTTTGACGATCTCCTTCCTCTAAACACTGTTACGAACCAGTATCAGTCGATGGGGCTTTTATTTGAACATTCTGGCGTTGCAGGGACTGTCGTCGACTTTATTCGAGGTGATTTTGGGATTGTCGATTTTGGGTCTTCTCCGCGAAACGCAGTCAGTATCGGGACCTCTGCGGCCAATAGCTCGACCATTAGAATCATCGACCCAACATCTGGTCAACCGAGCGCCACGGACTTCTTCTCAGTGCGAGTCGGCGACGGAGATGGCGCAAGTGAGTCGTTTGAGATTAGGTTTTATGGACTTCATGGCGAACTGCTGCAAGCCCGTTCGTTCACAACCTTTGAGGGCACGAATGGAGGAGTAACGGTGACGTTTTCGGGGACGCCGATCTCTTCCGTGGTTTTGCAAAGCTTGGGGGGTGTCAGTGGGTTCGCTTACGACGACATCACTTTTGATGATCCGGGCCATTCACCTTCCTACGTTTACGACGCCGATGCCCTCGACCCCGACGGCGATACGCTGACCTACTCTCTTGTCACCGCTCCGACGAATATGACCATTAACCCGGGCACCGGCCTCATCCGCTGGGGGCCAACCGCCGAACAAACCGGCACACACAATGTGACTGTGCTGGTTCAAGACGGGCGCGGCGGCTCCAACACGCAATCTTACTTTGTTTGTGTTCTGCCCGCTGAAGGTAATCGTCCGCCGATCATCGTCAGCACTCCTAATACAGAGGTTTTTCTTCCACCATCCTTCAGCATTTTTCAAACAAACGTCGTCATTTCTTATCTGTCTGAAGGATACCGCTACAAGGAAGTTGCGTCGGGACAAGGTACTGGCTTTGAAGCAACGAACTATGATGACTCACTCTTCGCTGTCGGTCAGGGTGGGTTCGGTAATCTGTCTAATTGCCCTCTCAGTATCCCCGAATATGCCAGAACGCTTTGGAACGTGAATACCGATATTCTATTGCGCAAGCGCTTTGTTCTCCCTCAAGGCATTCAACAACTGAAAATCGGAGCAGCCATTGACAATGATCTTCAGGTTTTCATTAATGGCCTGGACGTGTCGGGTGGACTGCGGACAAGTGGCGGCTGTGCGAGGAGAGATCAATACGTTTTTTATGTATCTTCCAATATTTTTTATCCCGGAACAAATCTGCTCGCTGTTCGTGGCCATGATTATGGTGCTGTCACTTACGTAGATATTCAGGCAACCGCTATAAGCCTCCCTACCTCCACCGCTGATACTAACTATTTCTATTTAGTTCGTGCCGTTGATCCCGACGGGGATTTATTAAGCTTTTCGTTGGGGATTGCTCCGAATGGAATGAGCGTCAACCCTACGAATGGTTTGATGATTTGGTCGCCAAGAACCAATCAGCTTGGAACATACGATGTAAAAGTCGTAGTAAGCGATTCACGAGGCGGCGTTGACGAGCAAACATTCAGTGTCAATGTCCTTCCTAGGGGAACAGCCGAAATTCATGGCATCGTCTTCAACGACCTCGACTCAAACGGAGTTAAAAACATTCCAGAGACAGGACTGACCGACTGGATCGTTTTTATTGACCGAAATCGCAACAACCATAGGGATATTGGGGAGCCGTTCGTGCGAACTGATTCTGCTGGAACCTACGGATTCAACAGTTTGCCTGCTGGCACAAATTTTGTGATGGAGGAACAACCTCCCGGATGGCAACGAACGGCGCCGGTTCAAACAGCACATCAAATTACGCTAAGTAATGATCAGATCGTTGCCGGAGTAGACTTCGGACTTCGTCAGATCACCTCGTCCTCTAATAGCAACCCACAATTCATTTCGTCTGCGCCTCTTCTTTCCACAGTCGCAACTGTTTATCGCTACGAAGCAGTCGCAGATGACGGCGATAGCGACCTCCTTTCATTCGATCTAGTAACGCATCCTGATGGTATGTTGGTGAATACGAATACTGGGGTGGTCGCCTGGCGACCACTGCTCATACAACTTGGTGCTCAAGATGTAATATTGCGGGTTCAGGACGGGCGTGGAGGCGTTGCGCTGCAATCGTTCCGAATCACCGTCATCGCACCGAATTCTCCTCCGATTATCACGTCCTTCCCGCCCAACCCTGCCGTGACGAACTTGCCCTATCGCTACATTGTTCGCGCTCAAGACGCGGAGGGTCAAACCCTCACGTTCTCTCTTGGCTCAAACGCACCAGCGGGAATGTCGCTCAACTCTCAACCTTCAACTCTCAATTCCGCCGTTCTCGACTGGACTCCCGCTCTGACAAACATCGGCACTAATCGGATTGAAATCATCGTGCGCGATTCCAAGGGGGCTGAGGCTCGGCAGGTGTTCGATCTCGAAGTTGTTGTCTTTGCACCCAATCACGCGCCGCTGTTTACTACCAGCCCGCGCACTCAAACACGCATTGGTTTTCCCTATATGTATCTCGCCGAAGCAACTGACGCGGATGGCGACCCGCTCGCCTTCTCCCTTGTCAGCGGTCCATCCGGAATGAGCCTGACCAACTCACAACCCTCAACTTTCAACTCTAAACTCCTCTTGTGGACTCCGAGCGGCCTTGGACAATTCCCGGTGTCCTTGGCGGTCAGTGATGGCCGTGCAAGTGGAATAGTCACCCAACAATTCATTCTCAACGTCACTTCAACTCTAAGCAATTCAGCGCCGTTGATTACCTCCAGTCCATCATTGAATGCCACGGATGGACAAACCTACGAATACGACGCGTTTGTCATAGACCCTGACAGCGACCCTGTGACGTGGAACTTAGTCAGCGGACCTGTAGGCATGTCCATTGATTCTGTCAGCGGCAAAGTCCTTTGGATTCCAACCCTGGATCAATTAGGAACTAACAACGTAATCATCGAAGCGCGAGACATCTTTTCCGCCAGCACTACACAGAGTTTCAACATCGACGTTGGTTGTGTGAACCGCCCGCCGCAGATTAGCTCCGTCCCGCCCGTCGAAGGGCATACGGGGACTTTATATCTCTACGCTCCGCGCGCCACAGACCCGGACGGCGACAAACTGAGTTGGAGCTTCGCGACCCCCGCGCCTTCCGGCATGACGATTAATTCAACCAACGGACTCATCCGCTGGACGCCGACGACGAATCAGGTCGGCGCGCAATTTATTCGAGTCCGTGTGAGTGATGGTCGGGGTGGAAGCGACACGCAGAATTATTCTCTTTATGTGGTCAACTCAAAGGCTAACAAAGCGCCTGTCATCCTTTCCAGTCCATTTCTGGGAGCCACGGTAAATCGACCTTATACCTACACTCTCCGCGCGACCGATGCGGATGGGGACGCCCTCACTCTTCAGTCGTTGGTGCTGCCCACGGGTGCCACTCTTACTCCCACGACTTCAAGCGCAGGCTTGGCAGAAGCGGTCGTTCGTTGGACTCCAACCTTCTCGCAACTTGGCATAAACGAATTCATCCTGGTTGCCAAAGACCCCTCGCTCGCCAGTTCTGCGCAGCGGTTCAATGTTTTGGTCCGTTCCAATCAACCGCCGGTGATTACGTCCTCCCCTCCTACTAATGCGGTGCCGGGCGTCACCTATCGATACGATGTGACCGCTTACGATGCGGACGGAGATGCTCTTACCTACACTTTAACCGCTCCCATTCCTGCCGGGGCGATCATTGACAACCTGGGTCGTCTCACCTGGACTCCAATCTTTACACAAGTTGGAGTGCAGTCATTCACAGTCAATGTGACCGACAGCTTTGGCGCGACGGCGAATCAGTCCTTCATGGTGCAAGTCGCGGCGGACACGCAACCGCCCACGGTGTCGCTTGATCTTATTCAAGGTTTGGTCAACCTCGATTCGGGACAATGGGCAGGTGATTTAGGCTCCACCGTGAAAATTCGAGTAAACGCCACAGATAACATCAGTGTTGCCAGCCGATCTCTGCGAATCGGCACAAATAATATTCCGCTGGCGGCAAATGGCGTCGGGTCTTTCGTGGTCAATCAAACCGGATTGTTCAACGTGATTGGTATCGCCACAGACGCTGCCAATAACATCGGCACGGCCACGCGGCCAATTCAATTCCGTGACCCCCGTGCGACAAATACTGTATTCGTTTCAATTCTCACTCCTACCAATAACGCGACGGTAACCGCACCTACGCCGGTTATCGCCACGATCACCAATGTGTTTGATCTCGCGTCCTACCGCGTCGATTTCGCGCCGGTAGATTTGGTGGACCTGAATAACATCGGAGCGCCTAACTCTGCCTTTATCACCCTGACTAACGTGAGCCTTCCTTCAGGAACTCGCGCCATCAACGCAGCAACCTTGGCAACGTTTGATCCCACCGCGTTAAAAAACGATTCTTACGTCATTCGAGTGTATGCCCAAGACGTGAATGGCTCCGGCTGGTATGAGCCGGTCATCGTCGGAGTGAGTGGGAACCTGAAATTCGGCGAATTCCGATTGGAATTTACCGACCTCGAAGTTCCGCTCGCGGGCATTCCAATCACTCTTTCCCGCGTTTATGACACACGCGATGCGCAGCGCATCGGTGACTTCGGATACGGCTGGACGTTGGGCGTGCAGGGCGCGCAGATTCGAGAGACCTTGCACGATGGAACCTTCTATAATGGCACGCGCGTTTATCTAAACACTCCTGATGGACGCCGTGTTGGCTTCACCGCCTATCCCACCCGCGTTATCGCTTTTGGTTTCGTCTTCGCGGATGTCGAGTTCAAGCCGGATGCTGGCGTTTTTGAGAAGTTGGAAATAAATGGCGGCAAGCAGGTGGTCGTCTTCGGTGGTGATTTCCTCGGGGGATTGGGCGACGAAGTTTTTGATCCGGATTCCTACAAGCTAACCACGAGGGACGGCACGGTTTACGAATACGACCAGAATAAAGGGTTGCAACGCGTCACCGACTTAAACGGCAATCGCCTTGATTACACAGCGAACGGTATTTTCCATTACTCGGTTGGTTCAACCACACCTGATCAAAGCGTGTCATTCAGCCGTGACGCCTTTGGCCGGATTCGTCAAGTGACCGGCCCGAACGTCGTCGTCAACTATGCTTACGACACTGCCGGAAATCTCCGCTCCTTTACCGATGCGGTCACTAATACGACGCAATACCTGTATTCGACGCAACGCGCGCATTATCTCACCAATATCATTGATCCATTTGGCCGCTCCGCTCTGCGCATGGAATATGATGCGACCGGACGCCTTCTTTCCATCACGGATGCCGAAGGTCACAAATTGAATCAAGACTTCGATCCAAACACCCGCGTCGCAACGTTCACGGACGGAAACGGGAATACGAACATCAGCAAATTCGATGCGAATGGAAATGAACTGGTAAAAGCCATCGTTGGAATTTCCACGAATTATTTTGCCTATGACGCGAACAACAACTTGCTCGCCTCTACCAATGGCCGGGGCTTTGCCACGAATTTCACTTACGATGCGCGAGGAAATGTTAAAACCATTACAGATGCTCTCTCGAATCGCACGACGATTGCATACAACGCTCAAAGCAAACCGGTCTCTGTCGTCAACGCTTTGGGACAAACACTGAACTTGCGCTATGACAGCGCGGGCAAGTTGGTCGAAGTCGTCAACAACGCGGGATTAAAAACGATTGTGACGCGCGACAGTCAAGGTCGTGTCGCCAGCCTCACGGACGCGGCGGGCAATACGACTCAGTTTGACTACACGGGCGGTTGCACCTGCGGCAAGCCAGCCAAAGTGATTAATCCTGACGGTTCGTTCAAACTCTATGAATACGACTCGCTCGGAAATGCCACTCGCACTATCAATGAATTGGGCGCGGAATCGCTCTCTTTCTACGACACCAGCGGGAAGTTACTCAGGACGCGCGACGCACTGAGCAACTATACCTATTTTTATTACAACGGCCCGCTCCTAACCAACATCGTGGACGCGCTGGGCCGCAGCACCCGCTATGAATACGATGTGCTGAATCGAACGAACGCCATCATCGACGCCCAAGGTGGCGTAGTTCGGTTTGAATATGATGGAAACGGCAATCGCACGAAGGTCATTGATGCGGTGACGAACGTCACAACTTTCATCTATGACGCGGGTAACCGGCTCATCCGGCAGATTGATCCGCTGGGGCACACGAACTTCTTTGGATACGATGCGGCGGGGAATCGTATCGAGGCGATTGACCGCAATGGCCGGCGGCGCACCTTCGCCTATGACGCCGCGAATCGGATGACGAATGAACTTTGGTGGGAAGGCACCAACGTCGTTCGCTCGATTGTTTTTGGGTTCAATGAACTCGGCGTGCAGACGCTCGCGGCGGACCCGGCGGCGCGCTACGAATACAGCTACGATGCGTTGAACCGGCTGGAGCGGACGCTCGCGCAATCGGCGGGCGTTCCGGACTTCACGCTCCTCTACACCTACACGGCGCTCGGGCAGGTCGAGTCCGTGACGGACAACTGGGGCGTGCGCGTGGGCTCGGGCTACGACAATCGCAATCGCCTGGCGAGCCGCACCTGGTCATCTTCGATGCCGGGACCTTCTGGCGTGGACCCGGCGCGGGTGGACTTCGCTTACGACCCGGCGGGAAACCGTCTCCGCACCGACCGTTTCGCCGATCTCGCGGGCACGAATCGCGTGGGCCGCACGACCAACGCCTACAACCGCGCCAGCATCGTCACGAACATCACGCACCTTGGCCCGACGAACAGCGTGCTGGCCCGCTACGATTACAACTTCGATGCGGCTTACCAGATCACGCGCTGGGCCATTGGCAATCAGCTCTCGGACTTTGCCTACGACCGAACCGGGCAACTCACCAACGCGCTGAACAGTGTTCCCGGAGGACAAGCGCAGCCGAACGAGAACTTCCACTACGACGCGAATGGCAATCGCGTGGGCGCGCAATCTGGCGGCGGCTACGTGGTGGGGCAGAACAACCAGATTCTCTCCGACGGAACAAACAGCTACGCCTACGATGCCGAGGGGAACATGACCTCTCGGTCGAACACCGTGACCGGCGTGCTCACCACCTACCAGTTTGACCACCGCAACCGGCTCGTGAATGTGACCGACCGGGACGGCGGCGGCGTGGTCACACAAACCGTGGCGTTCGTGTATGACGCCATGAACCGCCGCCTCAACAAAACGGTGAACGGTCAGGTCACGCGCTTCCTCTACAACCAGGACGATTCATGGGCCGACCTCGACGGCACCAACGCCGTCATCGCCCGCTACCTGCACGGCGCGAGGATTGACGAACTGCTCGCCCGCCAGCGCGCAAGCGACGGACGCGGCTGGTATCTCACCGACCATCTCGGCACCGTGCGCGACATCGCGAACGCGGCGGGCGCAGTCGTCGCTCATGTGGACTACAGCAGCTTTGGGCAGGTGCTCGGTGTCAGCAATCAGAGTGCGGTGGATCGGTTTCTGTTCACCGGGCGGGAATTGGACGGAGAGACAGGGCTGTATTTCTATCGGGCTCGTTACTACTCGACTCAACTTGGGCGGTTTATCAGCCAAGATCCAATTAGATTCGAGGCAGGAGACTTCAACAACTATCGTTACGTGTTGAATAGCCCAAACATGGGAACCGACGCATTTGGTTTAGTGGCGCTCGTGGAATACAGCGTGAATCTGGGTAAACAAAGCGCATCTACAGCCAGCGCACGTTTAATTGGCGAAGCGACCCGTAGATGCATAGCCAGCGTCGCAATTGGACTTTTTAATGACCTGATTTTCTCGCTTGCTTCAGGACGGCCGGTTGAAGAAGGGCCAGGCAATTTCGGGAACGAAATTGGAGTTACATTGCTCTACGACTGCGCTGTTTCCATA
This sequence comes from Verrucomicrobiota bacterium, assembly GCA_038214755.1. Classification (GTDB taxonomy): domain Bacteria; phylum Verrucomicrobiota; class Verrucomicrobiia; order Limisphaerales; family CANJXF01; genus CANJXF01. The sequence goes on along the minus strand of JBBQRQ010000057.1, from coordinate 14,148 downwards.
GGTAGCAAAATCAAGTTCTTGAGAAAGTTTCTATACACCCATCCCGAATTGGCGGATCGGATCAGGGCGCTGTTGCGCCTCCTTGAAGAGATTGAGCGTTAATGATGGATTCGAGTTGTCGGCGTATCGGCTGATTACCAACGCAACAACACAACCAGAAAAGCGAACAGGCAGATAACCCACAGCGTCGTCGTTGCTAGTCCACATGATATGCCTTTGGTTCCAGTCAACGCGATCTCCTGTGGCGAGAATGAGCATCCGCACTTTGGACACACAACAATGAAACCGGGCGGAACTACATAAATCCGATAGAGGGCGAACAGGCCGTCACGAAGTTGAATTGAGGAGCCACATTTCGGGCAGTTCAAACTACGTGTAGAATGCACTTTTCCCTCTCCGAAAGGCCCAACGTGCTGTAATAAAGGGCATTCGATGAATCGATGCTTTCTTCATGTCGATACTCCGCCTCCCAATCAAATCTAAACTTAACTCGACAGCCAGTGCCGCGAGCGTTTCAAGCGATAGGAGATTCCCGGTGGCCTTCCTCCAGCGCGCCTCGACACCGCTTCACTTCCCACCCGCCGCCAAATCCAAACTGCGCTCGACCGCACCTGCGACCAAGGATTGCAAATCGAGCAGTTGGCCCGCGTGTCCCTGATCCAGCGCGCCCAGATATCGCGCCCGCTCCTCGACTTGAATCACCGTCAGCGGAAAGCCCGCGCGGAGCAGTTGCCAGTTCAGGAGCAGCCGTCCGGTGCGCCCGTTGCCGTCAAAGAAAGGATGGAGCGATTCAAAACGAAAGTGAGTCTCCGCAGCCACGAGGAACGTGTGGAAGTAAGCTGAGTTGAACTTTTTTTGAACCGGAAGTTCTGCCAACGTCACTTGCTCCGCAGAGGAAAGAGCGGCGGCTTCTGACGGTTTTCTTCGGTGGGAATTTGCGCACCAAACCGCCGGGCCGAGGCGGCGATCTCGTCCATGTTCGGACGATGCGCGGCAATCTCCGGCGTGATTTTTCCGGGAAAGCCTTCGAGTTGTTGGTTCGCCGACGCGAATTCCAAATCCGCCGCCAAATCCCCGCCGGGCTGGGGCGGGGTTGCCTTCTCAACGTGCCCGTGACCAACAGATGAATCGTTCAGCATGTTCCCTCCTATTTTCTGAAGTTGCGGCGCACGCAATTCACTGAAGCCGGGGCGCAACCGCTCCACGAGCGCCGTGGCGAGAATCGAGCTGCCGCTTGGGGCGTGTTGTCGGGCCACGCGCAGAACCATCTCCGCCAGAGCTGAGTCGGCGCGCACGGCAGTAAAGAGTTCGCGCCAGTCTTCCAGCCCGCCGCGTTCCAGCGCGGAATCGACAGTGGCAGCCGACCAGTGTTGCGTGGTGAGATGGCGGTGTTGCATCATTTCCCTCCCTGAACGAGCGCCTCGCCCAGAAGCGCGCCGAAGCGGTGGCAGATCGTGCGCGTGGTTTCCCAGTGGTGCCACTTTTCGGTGAGCCCTTTGTAGTGCGGCAACTCGGATTCATCGAGGTCGAAGGGCGCGGCGGCGCAGAGTGCCTTGGCCACTTCCAGTCCGACGGAGGCGGTTTGGAGCGCGCCGTAGCGGGCGTCGAGTTTCAGCAGCGCATCCAGCACGGCCGGCGGGGCGGCGCACTCGGTCAGCGCGGCAAAGTCGAGGTAATCGCGCGTGGCGTTGCGGTCGTAAGCGAGGAACGCCTTCATGCCAAGCATTTCGTCCAGGGTGGGAACCACGAGCGGTCCCGCTTCTGTCTGCATGGTCTGGGTCTCAATGGGAAGCGAGCGTTTGAGTTGCCGGAAGCCGACTTCAACGCCGCCGATGCTGCCGAGAATGAGGACGGGCGGGTTGACGCGGGCGGTCTTCCATTCCGGCTGGGCTTCCAGCCGGGCGCGGACGTCTTCAAAGTGATCGCGCAAAGCGGGCAACAGGTGGTCGGTGTCTTGCGAAACGCGGTGGCCGGCATACAAAGCCGCTGCCGTGCCGCCGACGCAAACGGCACCGGGCACGAGGCGCTGGGCTTGAACGCCAGCCTTGAGGATACAAGCCCACTCCGCCGCTCGCGCGGGAGCGGATTCATCGGGCTTTTGGTTTTTCATTTCGGCACTCATGCGTTCACTGGCTCCAGCCTATCACAGTGCGCCTGAGGATGGAATCGTTGTAAAACCGTTGTTCGGAAAATCATTCTGTCCGGCCGCCTGGCGGCCACGAGCACTGGCTGGAGCGGGGTAGATTGAACTGTTGGTCAAACGGAAGATCTCGTGAAGGTGAAGGGGTCGGTTCTTGATATTGGATACTCGCAGCCGGACTTCCTCCGGGGATGCTGTGAATCATACCGATCCGATTCTATCCCGTCGCCAAATCCAGACTGCGCTCGACCGCGCCCGCGACCAAGGATTGCAAATCGAGCAGTTGGCCCGCGTGTTCCGCCTTCGCTCCTGCGGAGCTATGGCGTGACAAGCCTTGATCCGGCGCGCCCAGATACCGCGCCCGTTCCTCCACATGAATGACGGTCAGCGGAAACCCGGCGCGGCGCCGTTGCCATTTCAGGAGCAGCCGTCCCATGCGCATCGTCTTTCCTGCGTCAAACAATTGCTGCAACCCGATTGAGGAAGGCACGCGGGGTCAGAATTTCGATACCGAAAGGTTTCTGCAATGCCAGCAGGTCGGAATCGCTGGTCACGAGGTAGGCGGCCTTCGCACTCAACGCGCAGGCCAGATACGGGTCATCTTTGACATCGCGGCTGCGTTGTTTGCCCAACGGCGCAGGCTCCACCCGCCGGACGCGACGAAGATACCACTTCAAGATTGGCCAAGGGTCACGGCGAAAGACGCCCTCGGCGTGCATCGTGGTGGCAATCCGTTTGAGTTCGCCCAGCGTTTCCGAAGTGCCAAAGGGATGCACCCTCCGGCGGGCCGCCAGAACCAAACACGCATACGATTCGTTCCGCCAACCGGCACCGGACAACACGATGTTGGCGTCGAAGACGACCCTCACCGGCGGGCCTTTTTATCCCGGCGGATTTGGCTCTGTAGTTCCTGAACGCGAGCGTAGAATTCGGGCGGCGCATCCTCGGCTGGCGCACCCGTCATGGCTTGTTCCAGGAAGCGGACTTCCTCCTCGATGCGCGCTTGCCGACGCTGGCGGATGAGGGAGCGAAAGTATTCGTTCACATTGGCAAAATGCCCCTCGGTCATGTCTTGGCGCACGAACTCAGCCAGTTCAACCGGCACCGACATGTTCAATGTTTCGGTCTTCATGGTCGGAACTATCGAGAGAAAAGAGCGAGGCGTCAACCGCGTGCATGTCAGCCCGCCGCCAAATCAAGGCTCCTCTCGACAGCGGCGGCCACAAGCGCTTGAAGCGGGAGCAGATTTCCGGTGTGTCCCTGATCCAGCGCATCGAGATAACGCGCGCGTTCCTCGACTTGAATCACCGTGAGGGGAAATCCCGCACGAAGGAGTTGCCAATTTAGAAACAATCGCCCAGTCCGCCCGTTGCCATCAAAGAACGGGTGCAACGCTTCAAATCGAAAATGCGTTTCGGCAGCAACCAGCACCGGGTGGAGCGCGCTCTGCCCTGCCCCGGAAATGAGCGCATCGAGTTCCTCGCCCACGCGCGCCGCATTGGGCGGAGTGTGGCGCGAGCCTTTGATAAACACCGGAGCGTTTCTGAGCCGCCCGCCCCAAGTTGCGTCAATGTCGCGCATCACGATTTGATGCAAGTCAAGAATTGCACGCGAACTGAGGTCGCGGTTTTCGGCCACAAAGATTTCTACCTCCTTGACCGCCGCGTAATGATTTCTGGCTTCGTAAATTTCGCGAAGCGTCTTGCCTTGTCCGGGCGCAAGTTTTTCCTCCACCACAAGCTGCGTCTCGCGCAGTGAGAGTGTGTTTCCTTCAATCGCGTTCGAGGAGTAAGTGAGTTCGATACGCAACCGGCCAAAAAGCGATTCCAGTGCGGGGGCGCCCAGTTCCCTGAACGTCTGGCGCTTTGCGTCCAGCCGCGCCAGTTGGTCGCGGAGCGATTCGGGAATCGGTTTGTTGCTCATGTGCGTTTCCACGGTAAACATTTTTACCACAAAACGGCATCGCAAAGCGAGCCACGGATAGAGCGCGAAACCTGAGATAACCTTTGTGAAAAAAGCCGCACTCCGCCCCAATCGGCAAAATCCCCGAACGTGCCTTTGGCGCATGTGGTCAAGGGTTCTTTAGTTGCTCGAAACGAGCGATGCGAGACTCGATGTCCCGAACGATGTCCCGGAGTTCATGCATGTCTCCTGTTTCCAAATGAGTTTGTAATCGCTGGAGCAACGGCTCAACTGCCGGACGATGCCGGTGGATGAGGCTCGCGATGTCGGATTCGTAAACCGATACGCGGTCAAACAACCCCTGCCGATAAAGGGAGGGGAGCGCGTAGAGCTTGAGCAGGACAAGTCCCTCCGGCGTGGCCGTCGGAACGTCCAGTTCTGCGAAACGATGCGTGGTGCCAAAGGATTGCTGTGCCTCAGCAAAGAGGGCGTTGGCCGTCAGCAGCACATCCACCCGCACGCTGCGAAAGCGTCCCCGGATGAAGTATTCGTCCTGCTTCTCGATGGAGATTTCCGGGAGCAGCTTCACAGAAGGGAGCGACATAAGAAGGTCAATATCTTCAGTGTTTCGACCTTCGACGTAGCGCAGCATAGCGATGCCGCCCACGAGCAGATAAGGAATATTTCGTTCGCCCAGCAGCGTGAATAGTTCCACTACGTCGCGATCTGTGGGAAGGATGTTCTGGCGTTGACTCGGATTCACATTTCTCTCCGGGAGCGAGCCGCCTGCCCAGGCGTCGGGGCCAAACAGCACGGCGTTGCGGACAATTTCCGCGACCCGGCGAAGGCTGGCACCTGGAGCAAGCGTGACGTTCATAAAACTGCGCTGATTGTCGCATACCCCGGCCCGCAAAGGAATAGTGAATACCTCGCTATTTTTCGCGAGGTTGTCGAACAGCCAAATCCAGTAAGGCAATTTTACGGAAGCTTTTCAATGGAAGCTTGGCGCGCATCGAATTTTCGTTTTTACTTGGCGCATGGCACGGCCGCTTCCACTGCGACGCATTTTAATGCTACTTTGCTTAGCGTGGGTCGGGAATGGCGCGCAAACGACGGCTCTCGCGGCCACGAATCTTTCGCTACTGACAAATCCGCGCCAGTCGAACAACTCATCAACAAATCCCCCGTCGCAAATTTTCACCCTGCGCTCCCTTTCTTCCAAGGGTCTTCTATTAACGAATATCTCGGGACGTATTTTTGCAGGGCAAGCTCATTGGGCGATCCAATGCAGCGGTGGGAATGCATTTGGTTCAGGTGTCGCCGTCGGAGATTTTTATGGCCGTGGTTATCCCCAACTGGCGATAGGAATAAGTCGAAAAAGATCAGGGCGCGGGATGGGCGGCATTTGTTTCTTCTCGTTTCACGAGGAGCAAAAGAAACCCTATCTGGAAGATCTCTGGCTGGCAGAATTCGCATGGAAACGCTTCGGGATGGAGCTTACCGCAGGTGATGTAAATGGTGACGGCATTTCGGATTTATTGAGTGGCATGCCGGAGTTTGTCGCAAATGAGGACTCCCGTCGTCAAGGGCTTGTGCGTTTATATTTTGGAACGTCGAACGGTGTGAGTCATTCTCATTCCTGGCAAAAACTGGGTGATCCATTGACCTCTGCGGGTAAAAAACTCTTGCTGGTGGATGTCAACCGTGACGGACGCGCGGATGCGTTGATTGTGGCAACGAGGGTTGCGGGGGAGACAAACGCGCGCGGGAAGGTGGAATTGTTCCTGGGAACTGATACCGGGTTGGCTCCAACGCTGGCCTGGTCCGTTCAAGGGGAGTCAGCAGAATCCCTCGGTGCTGGCTTAGCCGTTGGCGATGTCAACGGGGACGGTTGGCCAGACATACTTCTGGGCGCGCCGCAATCTGCGGGGGAAAACAATCGCAATGGAAGAATAAATATCTATTTCGGCTCTGCCGCCGGTTTTTCTCCAAGCCCGAATCAAGTGTTACGAGGGTTTACGGCAAGGTCTCAATTTGGAGAATCCATCGCAGCATTTGGCGATCTGAACGGAGATAATTGCACTGACATTGTGGTGGGCGCTCCGGGCATTGCGGGGACTCCTACTGGGCGAGGCGAAGCTTATTTGTTTTTGGGTTCACGCACGGGCGTGTCGAAGCAACCCGCTTGGCAAGCTCGGGGGTGGCGGGACGATTGTTTATTTGGAAAGCGTGTCGCAGGAGCAGGCGATGTAAATGGCGACGGAATTCCTGATTTGATTGTTGGCGCGCCTTGTGCGCCTACTGACGCAAGGTTTTCCGCTCGCGCTACTTTATGGCTTGGACGGCGCGAGGGCTTTTCCCAAGAACCAGACTGGCAGGTGACTTCGGAAGCTGGCCACACTGGTTTCGGAACTCTTGCGGGTTGCGCAGGTGATTTGGATGGAGATGGATTAGACGATTTTTTTATATCTTCGCCATTAGAAGAAGGGAGGATCGATGTTTTCCGCGGACTTCGCAAAGGCTATGGTTACGGAGAGCAATTCCCTGCTGACGGAAACGTATTGCGTCCAGGTGATCGCTCACTCCTCGGGCGAATTGACATCAGGAAGGGCAATGGTGTTGAAGCTTCCAATGCGCGGATAGAAAGCTCGAGTTCGAATCAGCTCGGCCAATTTTCCAAGAAGACACCCGAGCCATTGGCCGGGTTGTCCCATCCCTCGCCTGTTTCAGCAAATCCAGTCTTAGGAAAAGTTTTTCTTGGAGCAACCGTAACTGCCATAACGGTGATCGCGGGTATTTTTTTATGGTTACGACGGCGTTATTACCGGAGTGAGCGGGAATCAGCGCGCCGCGAACGGGAACGAATGGCTCGTGATCTACATGATGACTTGGGCGCAGGCGTGCAAAGATTGCAACTGCTGACTGAACGTCTGAACAGCACACCACCGGACAGTGATGAAGCCAAGGCGCTACGCGACGAAGTGCTCGCTATGGCCCAGAGCTTGAGCGGTTCAGTTGATCGCGCGGTGTGGTCGGTCAAACCGGAGAATGATACCCTTGAGAACGTCGTCACATTTCTTGCTTCTTACGCCCCTTCTGTGTTGCAGCCTGGCGACATCGAGTGCGCATTGGAGCTTCCAGCTTCTTTTCCCAACCGCTCGCTTCCCGGAAACACGAGGAAGAACCTTGTCCTCGCCGTCAATGAAGTATTGCTCAACATTCTCAAGCACTCGCAAGCAAAGGGCGTGACTTTTCGCGTTGTCTGGTCTGATCCCTGGCTTGAAATCGCAATAGAAGATAATGGGCGTGGAAACAAAGAGAAGGCTGCGCGACCTGGCGGAGGCAATGGAATTGGCAATTTGTCTGCACGAATGAAATCACTAAACGGCACTTGCGTTAGCACCGAGACCAAATCGGGAGGCACACAAGTCGTGCTACGCTTGCCCTTGGCCAGCCCACTCCGCAACGAAAGAGCCGTGGTCGGAATATAGGGCAATTAATCGGTGCTGAAATGTTTTGCTAACTCAATAACGCCGTGTCAGCAACGGAGTTCCGTTTATCTCAAATGGAATAGTTAACAAATTGATAACGGCGTAAGCCCGTTGGAATTTGAACCTTGCGTTCCATTGTATTGGATTTTGTCGCACCGAAGGTGCATCCGGTGTGCAACTCTTAAAAAATTGAATTCTTGGGTTTTTTGGCGTCTAACAATTTGACTCAGATTGCAACGACGGCAGAAAATTGCGGCTCGTAATTCTGAAAAGTTAGCTGACGAGATGAGCGCCAAGTTGATTGAAGATTTCTCGGAAAATTCTGGTTTGAACTCCTTGACCGAGAATTTGGGCAGCGGTGGCGAAATGACGTGTTGAAACGCGATGCCACCGAATTCTCTCCAATTCCTCCTGGCGCAGCAAACGAAGTCCGAAAGGCGTTTTGACAAACGGCCCGGTATTGATTTTGTGATACGATTTGGGAAGGGTCGGCAGGCGTGTTTCGTGCCCCTCCATAACGCTGAACTCAAATCCATGCCCTAAGGAGTGATGGCGTGCGTTGTGGGTCTTAAGAGCCTCGATGGTGTTGGCAATCCGCATGGCATCGGCTTTGTCACGATTGCTGTCGGGTGCATCCAAAAACGATGAAACATTTTGTTGGCAGGAAATCATCGGGGCGGTGAGCACAAATCGCTTATTGAGGGTCGCCACAAGCAGCCAGCGTTTTCGATCTTCAATTTCGCCCCATTGCAAATTGGGTTGCAGAATCGTGGTGAAAACATGATAGCCGATTCGCTGTAGATGGGTCACGAGCAGCTCACCCGCCAGGCTGGAACCGAAAGCCGGGACATTCTCAAAAACGAGGAGCGCCGGCAGGCGAAGACTGACCAAAGTTAAAACGGGCAAGAACAAATCTCCCGCTTCACCGAGTTCTGGTTTTCCCGCCAGATGATTTTTCGCCCGGCCGAGATTGGAATGGCTGGTGCAAGGAATACCCCCGATGAGCACATCAAATTCGGGCATCTCTGAATGCTGAACCAAGCGAATGTCGGATTGAACCAACAAGGCGTGTCGATGATTCTGTTGCCATTCATCAGCAAAATCGGGTTCGATTTCAACTCCAGCGACGATCTTGTAAAGAGGGTTTTCCGTTAAGGCCGCAGTTAAAGTGCCGCCTCCGGCAAAAACCTCCAGCACGCGAAACGGTGGGTGGAGAGAAGCACTTTTTCGGATGGCAAAGGCTCGGTTGGAAGGTGTGACCTCAATTCTCTCGAACGACGCTATAATTTTTATTTCAGAGTAGTTGGTAAGCCCGGAAAGTAATGACTGATTTGCGATGTCAATAATCGGACGACGCCCGCCTTTAATATTTCGGCTGGATACATGGTTTTCTCCAAGAATGGCGGGGCAGATTGTAAATCCTTCCTCTTTCGGTTTTATTCCAAGCGGGGTGCCGTGACAAAAACCCAATGATTCGAGCCGCCGTGATTCGATCCAGAGTCGCGCTGCTTTCTTATTCCGGCCAAGCTTTTGGATAACGAGAAGATTCGACGTATACCTCCCGCAAAAAAACAGTGTGGGAAAAACTATTCTCTAAAAGTTTAGAGCTTTTTGGTGAGAACGGAAAGAGGCGACTCGCGGCGCTCCTTCTTAATCTTAGTCAACAAAGTTTGTTAGCGAAGTCGGGGCGGCGAAAGCGCCCACCCCTATCATAAGTTTATTGGGGTGCGACAAGCAAAACGACTTCATCATCGAGTCGTATTTCCTCCACATGAAACGACGGCGAATCAAGAAATCGGTCGGTATCGAAGATAAGGCCGTCACAATGGGTTTTTTCCCAAATGGCGTAAGCTTCGGGATAATAAAGCTCAAAAAGTTCATAGGCAGCTTGTGAGCGCACATCCATAAAGCTCCGTCCGAAAAAAATATGAAGATTGAAATCTTCGATTTCCCCGGCTGAAATTTTTTCGAGGTCGCTTCCGCAACTATTTTGGGCGTAGTGAATTTTAAGAAAGTTAACTGAGTCGTCGCCGCCCAACGCCTCCAATAATCTATCGAGAAGCAGAATTTGCGACGCGCTCACTGCGGTTTGATGGGCGAAAATCAAAGACACCCCCGCGTTATCTCCAGAGGGCCAGAATTCCGCCTCCCCTTCACCGTCGTGGTCCCAATTTACCACTTCGTGCGCGCGCAAAATTTTCTCGATGGCGGATTGGTTGCGAAAGTTGAACCCTTCGAAGGTTCCCAAATCACAAGTGAGGTCGTTTGTAGTCGGGGCAAGAAGGACACATTTCTCATTTTCCATTTTATTATCTCCAATGTTTAAGCCTCCTTCCCAGAACAAGCATTCCCTGGAAGGAGGGGTTTTTCATTAGGTTTTGAAAACCCCTCCTTCCGGGGAATGCGAAGCCAAAGCAGCGGTCAGCCCTATTTGCTGGCATTGGATTAATCCGCAGGCGGAGTCGAGACGGAGAAAAGCAAAGAAGAACACGATAGCAAGGCGTGACAAGTTCCCCTTGGCGCGCGTTGCGTGTTCTTCTTTGCGCCGTCGCGCGGAGCCTAAAGAGACAGCCTTTAGGCAATTTGCATGGATTAGAGATCTTGAATTCCCATCATGAGGTAACGAGCATTTTGCCGGACGCTCTCCATGTCATCCGCTCGTTTCAAGTCGGTGTGAATTATGAAATGCCGTGGTGTCTTCGAGCTACAGAGAAGATGTGGGGTGGGAGTTGTTTAGAGGCACAATCCCAAAGCCTTGTTAAGCGTGAGTTATTTTTTCTCGCGCTTTTCACCTTCAGATTCACTTTGTTGGTGAATCCACGTATGAGCCAGGTCTGCTACTTTTGCTACGACAAGAAGGTCATCGCGACCGAATGAATCGGTGGACTTCCATTCTTCCTGGTCACGATAAATTCGCGACAGGGTAACGTTGTAACGAACTCCGGCGTCCGTGTTGTTTTTCCACACTACGGCTTTGATGGAGCCGAGGCGGACCTCATGGGCTGGTGTGTTTGTTTTTGCCATATCCATAAAAGCAAGCCCGAAACCACAGAAGAAACCTTTGTCGTGTCTCTAGCATGGCTTTCTTTTAGATCCAATAGGCTTGATGGATTTTTTATCGAAAAGGTGAAAAACTTTTCGTGGTTCTCTTGACCCACTCGCGCGTGAGTGAAATAAGACGCGGGTAGCTTGCTTCGATGGTGAAGGAAAAATTAAGGGCCGAGCAATGGCGAGAGGATTAACGCGGAACGAGAAGAACCAGGACTCACAACTTGATTTTTTTCAACTGACGTTTGTTCAAAACCGAGTTGAGCCTGAGGTTCCGCAGGAACCGAATAAGCCAAACAAAATTATAGCCAAGACAGACGCGCCAGACGGCGCACAACCACCAGAAGGAGGGTTCGAGGAAATCAAGCTCCCTCCCCTTCCCGTGGTAGATTCTGAAACCAGCGTTAACGCCGAGTCTTATAATCTCAATAATTATCGCATTTCCGAAAGCGATAAAATTGGGATGGGGTCAATCAAAGCAAAATACGGTTTCAATCTGGCGGCATTGCAACTGATAAAAAAAATTGAGACGGAGAATCGTCCCGCTCTGCCCGAAGAGAAACAAACATTGGTGCGTTATGTGGGGTGGGGTGGCATCCCACAAGTATTCGATGAGGCAAACCAAGTTTGGACAAATGAGCGATTACAGTTACAAAGGATTTTGTCTGAATCGGAGCTTGAATCCGCTCGCGCTTCGAGCTTAAACGCGCACTACACCTCCCCTCTCGTGATTCGGTCGATGTATCAAATCCTGGAGCGATTGGGATTTTATGGCGGCCGCATCTTAGAGCCGGCCTTGGGCGTTGGCCATTTCATCGGAGCCATGCCCGATGAAATGCACCGGCGTTCCCAAATCACCGGCATTGAAATTGATTCCGTCACAGCCCGGATGGCGAAGCTTCTTTATCCTGACAGCGACATCCGTCATCAGCCCTTTGAAGAAGCTAAACTGGTGGATGACTTTTATGATGTCGCCATTTCAAATATTCCCTTTGGTGATTACAAACCTTACGACCTGCGTTTCAAGTCCTGGAACTTTGTCATTCACGATTATTTTTTTGCACGCGCATTGGAAACCGTTAAACCGGGTGGACTCCTGGTCTTTATCTCCTCGAAAGGAACACTCGATAAAATTGATCGCAAGCTGAGGGAATACATCTCGAACAAGGCGGATCTTTTAGGGGCGATTCGATTGCCCAATGATGCGTTCAAACGCAATGCTAATACCGAAGTGACAACGGATATAGTCATTCTGCGAAAACGATTGGTCGGTGAATTGCCTCAAGGAGAAAGTTGGATTGCGACCGATCAAATAACGAACTCGCTAAGCGAGACCATCACTGTAAATGAGTATTACGCTCGTCATCCTGAGATGATGTTAGGTGAGATGCGATTGGAAGGACGGATGTATCAGCGAGGAGAACCCACCCTCGTTGGTATCAAAGGAGAGTTAGAGGCGAGGTTAGCTGAAGCTATTAACCGACTGCCACAAAATATTTTTCGAGAAACGAGTCCGCGATTGGAATGCGGCCTCTCTGAAATCAGAATTCCTGCCCCCGAATATGTAAAACCCAATGCGTTTGCACTGGTCAATGGAACTCTCTGCATTCGCGAGGGAGATGAAATGAAAGTCCTGACTGATCTCGCCGCCGTAACGTTGCAGCGTATTCGAGGTTTGGTGTGGGTGCGGGATGCGGTTCGGAACTGTTTGAAGTCGCAACTAGAGAGCAGGGAAGAAAGTGACGCAATCGTCACGCGAGCCGTGCTCAATCAAAGATACGACTCCTTTATCGCGAAGTTCGGTGCGATTTCACTCCCCGCCAACGCTTCGGCGTTTCGTGGCGACCCTGACTTGCCTCTCCTTCTCTCGCTGGAATGGTTTAATCCCGAAACAAAGAGAGCAACAAAAGCAGCGATTTTTCGAGAGAGGACAATCCAAAGAAACTGTATCCCGCTTAATATCACAACGGCTCAAGATGCTTTACTCGTCACGTTAAACGCGCGGGGCGCAGTTGATGTGGAATACATGGGCAAACTCTTGGGCCGTGCGAGCGAAAACGTTTTGCCCGATTTACGCGGAGCCATTTTCCTGAATCCACAAACCAATAAATGGGAAACGGAAGATGAATATCTTTCAGGAAATGTGCGCTCCAAACTTGCGGTCGCTGATGCGGCGACACTATTGGACGAAAAGTTTGCGTTGAATACAGAAGCGCTCAAAGCCGTTCAACCCGCTGATTTATCCGCCACGGAGATTGACGCAAGGCTCGGGAGCACCTGGATTCCAACGGAGGATATACGGAAGTTCGCCGAGGATTTGTTGGGAGAATCAGGAATAAAAGTCAGTCATGCGCCTGAACTGGGACTTTGGAAAGTGCAAGGCACTGGAGCCGTAAAATATTCCGTGGCCAACACCACGGAATGGGGCTTTGATCGGAAGAGCGCCATCGAGATTTTGGAAGATACCCTGAATCTGCGCACCCCCACCATTTATGATTTCGATTCGGAGAAAGATAGGAACGTGATCAACGCGTCCGCCACGGAAGTGGCGCGCGAGAAGCAATCTAAAATCAGGGAGAAGTTCAAAAACTGGATTTGGCAGGAGGATGAAAGAAGAGAGCGGCTAATCCGCAAATACAACGATGAGTTTAATAACATCCGACTGCGCTCTTTCAATGGCGAGCACCTGACACTGCCCGGAGCGAGTTCGGTCATTCGGCTTGGATTTCACCAAAAGGCGGCGGTATGGCGCATTCTGCAAACTCCGAACTGCCTTCTCGCGCATGTTGTCGGCGCTGGAAAAACTTACACGATGGTGGCGGCGGCGATGGAGTTAAGGCGGTTGGGCCTGGGGCGAAAACCTCTTTTCGACGTCCCCAATCACATGCTGGGTCAGTTTTCGGCAGAGCTTCTCACCCTTTACCCCGGCGCAAATATTTTGGTGGCCACGCAAGATGATTTTGAGAAAACCAAACGCCAGACGCTGATGAATCGGATTGCCACGGGCAATTGGGACGCGGTCATTGTCACCCATTCCAGTTTTGAGAAAATCTCCGTCTCCCCAAAAACCCAGGAGGAATTTTTTAATGAACAACTACGCGAACTGACGCTGGCCATAGAAAATCAGCGTGAGAATGAGAACTCACGGATGGTAAAAATTTTGGAGCGTTCAAAAAAGCATCTGGAATTCCGGCTCAAAGAACTTACCGCCATACAAAAAAAAGACGATGCCCTCACCTTCGAGGAGTTGGGCGTTGATCGCTTGTTCGTCGATGAAGCCCATTATTTCAAAAACCTGTTTTACGTTTCCAAGATGACGCGGATTGCGGGTCTCCCGCAATCGGCTTCACAGCGCGCTTTGGATATGTTTCTAAAGGTGCGGCATATCCAAAGCAAAAATAGTGGCGGAGGGGTTGTTTTTGCGACCGGCACTCCTATTGCGAATTGTGTTGCCGAAATGTTTACCATGCAGCGCTACCTGCAAATGTCGGCGTTAAAGGCTCTCCATGTCCACCATTTCGATTCCTGGGCGGGAACCTTTGGCGAGCCTGTCACCGCGATGGAACT
>JBBQRQ010000056.1:0-32509 GCA_038214755.1 Verrucomicrobiota bacterium | reverse complement strand
GCCGGACGGCAGCATGGTCACCCTAGACGTAACAACTGATGGCATCATTGACGGCACTGGCCCGCTTGCTGATTTCCAGACGTTCAATTTCCAAGGATTCACCGGTTTGAGCCGCGTGGAAATTCCCACCTACGGCTGGTCACTGGATAATCTCGTGGTTTCCATCCCCGAACCAACCAGTGCTTTGTTGCTATCAGCAGCGCGCTATTACTGTGGGCATTGAACCACCGCCACCAAAACCGCCGATGCCGAAGATGATTTGTGGGATTAATCCGTTGTCAGCGTTGGGCGCAAATTGCGACGACTGGTGACTTCATCACGTCGCGTGGTCCAGAAGACGGCATTGGCTAATAACTTTAGGAAAGGTTCCTGAGTAAAATCCTCCTGAATACCCATCGAGGTATAGAAGACCCGAGCACCATTATGCTGACGCACCCAAGCCACTGGTTCGCGATAGGTCGGGGTCGCGGCTTCCATAAGAACGAGGACATCATCCGCCAGAGTAGGATTTTTGTAGAGCTTGCGAGTGGTGAAGGAAGTAACTCCCGCGAGAATGGGATGCTGCGCGCGGCCCGGAGCGATTTGCGCTTCAGCGGGTTCATCGGAATAATGTCCTTTGTATCCGCCGCCTAAAACTTCGCGATCAAATTCCATGTAATTCTCGAATGCGTGGCTCGCCGTGCGGATGCCGATGATGGCCCGTCCCGTTGCGATATATTTTTGGATGATCTGAAGCTGTTCGCGCGGCAGCTTTACTCTGCGCGTAAACACCACCATCACATCCGCATCGTTCAACGCCTCCAGCCCGGGAAGTCCGTTCCCTTTGTCTTGTCCACTGATGCGCTGGCACCTCAGGGTGTAATGAGATTCAAGGTAACTCTGCAGTTGGGTCAAAGATTTCTCCGAATCGTATTCCGCGGACCCAGACAGCAGACAAATTTTCAGGGGCGCTGGCGCTGCCGTTGCCGACACGGCCGCAAGAAATAGAAGGATGAACCCAACGCCGCGCGCTGCTCCACGCCGCAACTCCTGAATGAAAAAGAGAAAAGAGTTATTCATATAAACCGGAACGATTCAGTTGGACAGATTGTTCGCCCTCACCCTAACCCTCTCCCCCGAGGAGAGGGAACCTGCCAGCAGGGTCCGCCATCAGGCATTAAACGGTGAATATTTTCCAGCGCTGAATAATATTCTCCCTCTCCTCGGAGGAGAGGGCTGGGGTGAGGTCGAGCGTTTCTCTTCACTGAATAGTTCCGGATAAAATCAGGCAGACCGGCGAGCGGCGGGAGTCCGCAGGCCGACTCACTCTGTTTCAAATCCTTCATCCTTGTTTTAAATTTTCCAACCTTTGCGATAGGAGCGTTGAATAAATTGGTCAGCCTCCCGCGTGTTCGTCACTTTCATCGCTGCGGAATCCCACTCCAACTTTTTTCCGGAGCGATAAGCGACATTGCCGAGCAGGACCGCTTCGCTCAAAGCGCCGGAGTAATCAAAATTGCACGTGGTTGGTTTGCCGGTCTTGCAGGCTTCGATCCATTCCTCGTGATGTCCAATGGAGTCCGGGATGGAGGGAGCGGGCGCTAGAAAGTCTTTGAATTTTTCTTCCGGCAACAATTTGTGCGAGTTGTAATCGGCAAAAAGCATTCCTTTGTCGCCGATGAAGAGAACGCCGTTCTTCCAGTCCGGCAAATTTCTTTCGCGCGTCGGCACGGAATGTTTCTCGCCGTCATACCACTGCACTTTTACCGGCGGCAGTTCTCCGCGCGCGCCGTACTCGGAGTGAACGATCATCCAGGCCGGCGTAATTTTTCGATCAACCTCCGGCCCTTCGGCGGAAATCGTCAGCGGCGCGCGCAACTTCAGCGCCCAGAAAACCAAATCAACATAATGGCAAGCCATGTCGCCCAGCGTGCCGCAACCGAAATCCCAGAAGGCCCGCCAATCGTGTGGATGATAAATTTTGTGATAAGGCTGTTCGGGAGCAGGACCGAGCCACAAATCCCAATTCAGATTTTTTGGAACGGGGACGTTGTCTGTTGGGGGTTGCGCCGTCTGACTTTTTTGGCACCAGACGTGACACTCCGTTACCTGACCGATCGCGCCGCTCTGAACCAACTCGACCACCCGGCGATAGTTTTTCCCGGCGTGAATCTGCGTGCCCATTTGAGTGGCGAGCTTTTTATTTTTCGCGGCAATTTTTCGAATCACGCGAACTTCATGCACGTCGTGCGCCAGCGGTTTCTCGCAGTAAACATGTCGGCCGGATTGCAACGCGGCGACGACGGCAAACGCATGAATGTGATCGGGCGTGGCGACGACGATGGCATCAATATTTTTCTGTTCGAGGAGTTTTCGGAAGTCGCTGTATTTTTTTGCGTCGGGAAATTTTTCCGCGGCGGCCGCGAGATAAGTTTCATCCACGTCACAAATGGCGACGATGTTCTGGCTTTGCACGCCTTTGATATTCGCTGCGGCGCGATTGGCCGTGCCGATGACGCCCAGATTTAATTTGTCATTGGCGGAAAGTCTTCGACCGAAACCCGGGGTGGTTCCAACCCACACACCGGCAGCAGTGACTAAGCTGCTCTTGAGAAAAGTTCGGCGAGAAGTGATTTGATTCATAACTAGTCCGGAATTTTCGATGGCAAAATAACAGGAAATATCCAATCGTAGCAAGCTTGCGTCGCCTTCAGTATCGGAGGTCTCGGAGTTTTTTTCCGAAAATTCCCGATAAAGGCCATAACCACTGGCTGGCTGGTGTACCGGGATACCAAATAGATACGCAGTGTCTATTTACTGGAGAAGTTCGGACCTCGGGATGCCATCGGCGAAGTGGCGCAAATATTCTTTCTGGGTGGTCACGAGGGATTCACACGCAAATCGTTGCACAGAAAGGCTCGTTTAAAGGGAGAGTTGTTCTTCTATTTCAAGATCGCTCAGCCGATGATCCCAAATGGCATCTGGCCTGCTATCCCAATTACGCCGGTTCTAAAGCTGTCGTCGCCATGAAGATCAATCCATCTATACGGGGTGCGTTTACCCTCATCGAAGTTGTAATTAGCATCCTCGTTTGCGGGATAGTTTTCATCTCGCTCTACGCTGGAATGTCTCAAGGGTTCAAGGTCACGCAAATCTCACGAGAAAACCTTCGGGCAACCCAAGTGATGGTTGAACGACTCGAGTCGATTCGCCTCAATACGTTTGATCAGTTGAATTCACCCGGGTTCGTTCCCACGCAAGCTGTCAATGAGCCTTATTACGCGGTCAACTCAAATGACAATGGAGGGTTCAACTATTCGGTGACCGTCACGATTTCAAATGCGCCCATGACAACGTCCTACAGCGATGACTTGAAGCTGGTGGATGTAAGAGTGACCTGGACCTCGACCGGCCTCTTGAGAACAAGGGCAATGAGTACCTTGATCGCACGGCATGGACTTCAAGCCTATGTTTATTAAAATCGGCTCAACAAGGGACATCTCTGCCATGAGTTTGATAGAGATCATGGTCGCGATGGGCATAGGCTGTGTCATTTTAGCCGTCATCGGTTCGATGACTCTCTGGAGTGGTCAAAGTTTTGCGGCGATGGCGAATTATTCCGACCTGGATAATGCCAGCCGGAATGCTTTAGATAGAATGACCAGAGAAATTCGACAAGTTCAGGGGTTGAATACCTATACCGATAACTCAAGCCAGAAGGAATTGGCGTTGGTCGATTATGATGGTCAGCCCCTTTACTTCAGATACGACAAGACGGAGCAGACCTTGAAAAGGGTTAAGAGCGGAGTGTCAGAAACTTTGCTTAAAGACTGTACCCTTCTGAACTTTAACCTCTATCAGAGAAACAACGTCTCCAATACTTTCAACCAATATCAAGTCGCCAGCGGGACCAATGCTTCACTGACTTGCAAAGTGATCCAGATAAATTGGATTTGTTCCCGCAAACTTTTACCCACCGACCTCATCAATTCTGAAAGTGTCCAAACCGCAAAAATTGTCATAAGGAATCAATAAGTATGAAAACAAATTTCCTCCACCAAACTCGAAACGGCAGTGTTCTCCTGGTCACCCTGATTATTATTGGGATCCTTGGTTTTACCCTGGCGAGTTATCTGACTTTGATTGGCACGCAGAATCGTTCAGTGATGCGCTCGCAGACCTGGAATTCTTCTATTCCGATCTCCGAGGCTGGGATTGAAGAAGCCATTTCCCATCTGAACAAGAACTGCTTGCAGAGCGATATCACCAGCTCTACGCCCAACTGGACCGCCGACGGATGGACTACGGTTGCGGATGGCTACCGAATGACCCGGTGGCTCGGAGACAATCGTTATACCGTTACGATCATGATTGTTTCTCCGTTTTCAGAATCGCGCCCCGCAATCACTTCCGAAGGATACGTGCCGGCCTCGTTGGCAAGGATTGGAGGAGATGTTTTTTTCGCCACGGTCGGGACAACCGTAGAACAAGCTCCACAATATGTCGGGCGAAAAGTCAAAGTAACAACCATCCGCGACGGAATTTTCACCAAGGCAATGGTGGCTAAACAATCCATTGATCTTAATGGACAAAATGTTTCGACCGACAGTTTTGATTCACAAGACCCTTCTTATAGCACGCTGGGCCAGTACGATCCGAATCCGCTCAAGACCAAGGACAGCGGAGATGTGGCGGTCAACTATGGAGTGGTTGACACTCTATCCTTGGGAAACGCCAATATTTCAGGTCACATTGCAACTGGGCCGGGCGGGAGCATATCCATTGGACCGAACGGTAAAGTGGGAGACAAAGCATGGATGGCCGACACGTCCAAGACAGGAATTCAACCGGGCCGTTCCAGAGACGATATGAATGTCAGCTTTCCGAATGTGAAGATCCCTTTTACCGGCGGTTATTCTACCGGTGCGCCGGGAGAAACCGTGACCAATGTAGTGGTCACTATGGCAAGTGTCACAAATACCAGCACCAGTTATCCGTCGGGGTCCGGAACTATTTATACAAATACCACTACTACTACTTCCACCACTTATCCCTCCAGCGGCGCATACTTGGGCACTCCTAATACGAATACTGCTTTAACGACGACCACAACGATTCCATCGAGTGGAACCTACCTCGGTACTTTAATGACGAACACGGCCACCATTACCAGCTCGAACGTTCCTACTGTCGGCTCTTATGTTGGAACAGTTGGCACAAACCTCGCCACCGTAACCAGTAATACCCCTCCGTCCAGCGGCGCCTATGTGGGTTCGATAACCACGAATACCGTGGTCACAACAACCCCGAATGCCACCTATCCCGCGGCGGGAACCTACTTGGGAGATGTAATAACAAACACCAAGGGAAACGGCGCCAACGCCAATTCAATCGTTAGTTATACCTACAACAAAATTGTCAGTTATACCTACCGAAAAATTTCAGGTTACAGTTACGAGCAAATAGCTGGTTACAGTTACAGGAGGATCACGGGTTATACTTATGCTTTAATTTCCGGATACAGTCGGGTGCAGACTGTTTACACGACAAACAATTCGGGCACGGTGACCTACGACTACGTCCTTGATTCCGGTAACTACGGTCTTTCCAGCATTGGAGGCAAGGTGTTAATCAGGGGCAACGCAACCCTTTATGTAACGGACAGCGTCCAATTTACGGGCCAGAGCGGCATCTGGATTCTTCCAGGGGCCAGCCTGAAAATATACGTGGCGGCATCTACGGCAAGGATCAGCGGAAATGGAGTGGTCAACAACGGCGGCAACGCTACAAATTTTTATTACTTCGGCCTGCCGAGCAACACCGATCTGAGCTTTGGTGGCAATGCCGCCTTCACTGGAGTCGTTTATGCGCCTCAGGCAGATTTCCATTTAGGGGGAGGCGGCAATAACACATACGATTTTGTTGGATCGAGTGTGACTAAAACTGTCCACATGAACGGGCATTTTAATTTTCATTACGACGAAGCTCTCGGTGAAAAAGGTGCATCCCGTGGTTACATTATAAAATCGTGGGACGAAATTAAACTGACAGATACGCATTGATCGGTCTGCGTTTAGATGAACCGCGGAATTCTACTCTTATTGAACCGGCGTCGCCAAAATTGCGATGGTTGAGGAATGCGGCTTGAGGCGAATTGGACGGTGCAACGATCAAACTTTTTCCGGCACGACAAACGGTTTGCGGTACTCGCGTGTCAGCAATTGATTGGCCTCGTTATTATCCGCAAAACGTTCGGTCTTGGGATCCATCTCCAGCAGCACGCCCAGCCTGGCAGGCGTTTTTGTGAAATCGACGTCATTAGCGGCCAGATGTTCTTCGACGCGCAATAAAGCTTCGCTCACCTTCTTTTTGTTTTTCACCGCGTCAGCAATTTCGTCGCGGGAATGCGGCGAGCCGAGTCGATAGGAAAGATTGCCGGTATGGCAAAGCGCGCTCGACAAGTGGCCTTCCAAAATGTCTGCCGTCAAGTCGCTCGTCTTCCGGCTCCGCATCGCTTTGATAAAACTAATTTTATGATTTTCTTCTCCTTCAAATTTTTTCAACTCCTTGCCATCCGTATCATACGCGGTGGCCTTCCTGTAACTCGAAACGACGACATAGCCTCCTTCGCATTCAACGACCACACCAATTTTGATTCCTTTGTAGGCATCCATTTCTTTCGAACCGGCCTTTGTTGGCAAGCCGCGCAACTCAAAAAGCAGCGGTGCCTTTGGATACTCATGGTAAATCACCATCGTGTTCGGCGTTTCTCCATCGTCGATATAACCCAGGCGTCCGCCGACGGAGAAAACTTTCGGCGATAATTCTTTTTCCCCCAGAAACCAGCGCGCGACATCCATTTCATGAATACCTTGATTGCCGAGATCGCCGTTGCCGGTGTTCCAGACCCAATGCCAGTCATAGTGTAATTTGCTCCGCATGATCGGAAGTTTCGCGGCTGGGCCGCACCACAAATCGTAGTCGATGTTCACGGGAATTTGCAGTGGAGCGCCGACTTTCCCGATGCTGCCGCGCGGTTTGTAACAAATCGCGCGTGACACTTTTATTTTGCCGATGTTACCCGCTCGCACCCACTCAACCGCTTCGCGCAATCCTTCACTGGACCGGCTTTGCGTGCCGGTCTGTACCATTTTTTTATATTTGCGCGCGGCTTCCACGATACGCCGTCCTTCACTCACGTTATGCGAGACAGGTTTTTGCACGTACACATCTTTACCCGCTTGAATCGCCCAAATCGAAATCAGCGCGTGCCAATGGTTCGGTGTGGCGGTGGAGATCGCATCAATATCTTTGTTCTCCAACAATTTTCGGACATCGGTGTAGGTCTCGATTGGCTCATTGCGGTCGCGAAATTTCTTGGCCTCGCGTTCGAGCACTTCTTTATCGACATCGCAGAGCGCGACCACGCGCACGCCCGGAACTTTGCGGAAATCTTCGAGGTCTCCTTTGCCCTGGCCGTTGAAGCCGATGATCGCGACGCGAATGTCATCGCTCGCGCCGCGGACTTGCGACCACGAATGAACGGGCAGACTGAGCGCAGCGCCAGCGAGCAAAGAACTTTTTAGGAAGTTTCGCCGATTGATTTGATTGCTGTTGTTCATAATTTTGGATTGGGAAAAACTAAATGGTTAAATTCTGCGCTGTCATTCGCTTGCATATTTTTTGAAAAGATCCGCGATGCCCGCCTGTTTTTCGTCGCCTTCGTGAAAAATAAAACGGTAACGATACGTCGCGCTTTTTCCAGCGGGTATGACGAAATCTCCCGCGCCTTTTGCCTTCTTTTCAAAGTCATGCAAGCCGTACGGATTGGCGGCGAACAATCCGTAATCGCGCACGTGCCACCAGGTTGGATACTGCGGATTTTTCGGATGATCGAACATGGCGACGCCGACAATTTTTCCATTCACCGGGCCGTAATAATCACACCACTTCGCGCGTTTGCCCCAGGTTTCTCCATCGCGAATGCCCTCGCTGTTGACGATATGACCTTTTCCTGGTTTGTCTTTGCCGAGAGAAAGTCGCATCGTTTCCGCGACACGAATCGCCATCGTTCCTTCTTTGGTGTCGCCGAGTTTAACTTCCCCGTTTGAGGCGTGAAGCGTAATGTCGTAATCAATAATCTGGCGTTGCGCATTCCCGGAAAAACGAATCGTCCGATCATCGGTCATCGTCACCGTCCCATCGTGTGCGACCCATTTATTTTGCGAGTGAATGACGCCGGTTTTTCCAGACTTAATTTCGACAAATTTTTCGTGAACTGTTTTTCCCGCGTTGCCGCGCTCCGTCCAAAAATCTTGGCCGTTGATGTCGCCGTGCGCATACCAGAGCGAGCGATGATGCGGATGGTCGTGCTCCTCATTTTCTGTTTCTTTCATCGGATAATCGCGCGTCATCCGGCTCTCGCCCGGCCCGATAATGGGATATAAATAAGGTTTTGGAACGTCCTTGAAAAAATATTCCGTAAAAAGTTGGCCGCCGATGGTGACGCGCAGTCGATTAGTCAGTTGCGCGATTTGGACAGATTGATCGGGCGCTGCCAAAGAAATATTCCCAGCGAAATTGAGCGCGAAAAAAGTCAGAGAAAAAATAAAAGCGGTGGCGAGTCGTGTAATCATTGGGCAGAAAAGCAATTCGTCGGTGACATGGCTTTATCGTTGGCAGCTTTTCAATTTTTGGCTAGGACTTTTGGGCGGTTTTAATTGGAAATGCGGGCGGCGTTGACCGCTCTTGTCATTTCGGGGCGACTCCGCGCCACTAGCCAATCTCAAAGTTATTTTTCGATCGGCTTGCCGGCTTTTTGCCAGCCGTCGAATCCCGCTCCCAGATCGTAAAGATTTTTAAAACCCATCGTCTCCATTTTCTTGCAGGCTTTGGCGCTCCGCATGCCGACGGCGCAATTGACCAGATAAGTTTTATTTTTATCCAGAGCGGAAACTTTTTCGACGAACTTGCTCGAATTGATATCGATGTTAATGGCTCCGGGAATTCTGCCTTTTTCAAACTCAGCCGCACTGCGCACGTCCAGCAGCACGTTGTTCGTGTTGGCGCGCAACTTATCGAATTCCTCCACCTCGACGCGTTTCACTATTGTCACGGCAGCAGCGCCGGGAGGTTTCTCGTCGCTCCATCCGCGTGAAATGGTGAAAAGCGCCGCCAAAAGAAAAGGGATAAGTCTGAGTCTCATATTATTAATTCCAGGTTCGAGGATGATCGCGTTATTTTTAACAGACAAAGTCGGCTTCGATCCGTTCATCGATTATCCCTAAATCCTTTCCAGGTTCAACGTGGAAATGTGCTCGGTTTCAGAGGGGGGCGTATTTCCATTTCTGCAAAATTAACGGAACGCCGATCTCCTGATCGGCTCACGGAAAATATGGAGCGCTTCCGATGCCGATCTGGAGATCGGCGTTCCGTCGCCACCTCTTTCCGAGAATCGAAAGGGGGATTGACGATTATCGTCCTGACTTTTGGGTTTGGGCGCATCTGGAGGGCGTGTTGCCCAAACCAAGTGGAGCGCGGACAGCCTTGTCCGCGCGTTTCGAAATGAACAAAATCCCAAGCTTTTTCACCCTGCTGATTCCCGCGGACATAGCTGTCCGCGCTCCTTTCCATTTGGGCAACACCCCCTCAAGATGCGCCCTTGGGTTTCCGGCTGAACAATGTGTCTCGCATCTAAAATGGTTTTCAATATTTTATCGTGATTTTCCCCCCGCGTTAAAGCACGGTGCCAATAGAAAAATTTCAGCCCAATCTGATTCGTGAAAGACGCCAAAATTCTTGCCGCACTAAAAAGGATCCTCCCTCCAGACGAACTTGGTTTCGCGGTGAAGCTTCGCGAAAAATATTCCGGCGATAAATGGCTCGTTTCCCATCTCCCCGACGCCGTCGCTCTGCCTCGCAGCACAAAATCGGTCGCGACTCTTTTAAAATTCGCCAATCAAAATAAAATTCCAGTCACGCCTCGCGGCGCGGGATTTGGTTACGTCGGCGGCTGTGTGCCCATTCGTGGCGGAATTGTTTTGTCGCTGGAACGAATGAACAAAATTAAAGAAATTCATTCCGGAGATTTCGTCGCGGTGGTGGAACCAGGAGTCATCACAAAAACTTTGCAGGAGGCGGTCGAACGCAAAAAACTTTATTATCCGCCCGATCCGGCGAGTCGGGCGGATTGCAGTATCGGCGGAAATATCGCAACGAACGCGGGCGGGCCGCGCTGTTTGAAATATGGTGTGACCCGCGATTACGTTCTGGGCCTCGAAGTAGTGCTGGCGGATGGAATCATCGTGCGCGTTGGCAGTCGCACGCACAAAAATAAAACAGGATTTGATTTCACGCGATTTTTTGTCGGCTCGGAAGGTTTGCTCGGCGTCGTCACGGAAGCGACTTTGAAACTTTTGCCTCTTCCGCCATTCCGCGTCTGTTTGGCGGTTGGATTCGATTCGATGAAACCCGCCGTGAAAACCATCCGGGAAATTTTTCGAGCCGGATTTTTGCCGTGCGCTTTGGAAGTGGCCGATGATTTCACCTTGGCCGCGACGCGAAAACGAACGGGCAGCAAACGCCTCGACGGCTGCCACGCCTTGATCATCGTGGAATTGGACGGACAGGAAAAATCGTGTCGGGATGAAATTCGCGATCTGGAGAAAATTGTTCTGCAACAGGGGCCGGTTTTTATTCAACGCGCTTTGGGCTGCGCAGAGACTGAACTCCTTTGGCAATTGCGCCGTGAATTTTCATTTTCACTGCGCGACACCGGGCTGGTTAAATTAAATGAGGACATCGTCGTGCCGCGCAGTCGCGTTGAGGATTTGTTCCGCTTTACCGCCGCTCTGCAAAAAAAACACGGCCTCGCGCTGGCCTGTTTCGGTCACGCCGGTGATGGAAATATTCATTGCAACGTGATGTATGACGATAAACTGCCCAACATCGTCGAGCGCAGCGAAAAAGTTTTGGACGAGCTTTTCCAACAAGTTCTCGCGTGGAATGGCGTCATCACTGGCGAACATGGAATCGGTCTGGCGAAAAAACGTTGGTGGCCGCTGGCCGTTTCGGACAAAACTCGCGCGCTGCATCGCACCGTCAAGCACGCCCTTGATCCGAAGAATATCTTGAACCCTGGAAAATTTGTAGAATAGAGGAGGGCAGGCGTCTCGCCTACCCAGTTCGCTCATCACGCCGGAATCATCCCCCCAAAAGCATTTCCCGAGACGTCGAACGTCCCAAGCGCGGGACTATCCTCAGAATAAAAAAAACCGCTGATTTCTCAGCGGCTTTTTCGCAAAATTTTTTCTCAAAAATTATCGTCGGTCCCGATAACCGCCCCCACCACCGCCACGACGGTCATCCCTGCCACCGCCGCCACCCCCACGATAACCACCACCGCCGCCGCCCGGAGGCCGCTCTTCGCGGGGGCGAGCTTCGTTGACCGTCAGCGGACGTCCTTGAAAATCTTTTTCGTGAAACATGGAAATTGCTTTTTCCGCCTCTTCTTTCGTGGCCATTTCAATGAAGGCAAAACCGCGCGAACGCCCGGTGGTTCGATCTTGCATAACATTGACTGAGACGACCGTTCCCGCCTGCGAAAAATGATCCTGCAAATCGTTTTCTGTGGCGGTGAAGGTGAGATTACCGACGAATAATTTAGCGGCCATAAGAACTTTTTTTGGGGTAGTTGGTTGACTGATTTCGCAAAAACTTTAGGCGCAATTTCGGGTCAGGCAAACAAATAATTACGGGGAGCGCGGACAGCCTTGTCCGCGAGTTTCGAGACAGACAAAAACCCAAACGTTTCTCCATGGGGATTCGCGCGGACAAGGCTGTCCGCGCTCCTTTCCCTTTTGGCAACACGCTCTCAAGATGCACTCCGCCTCGTGGAATTTTTCACCATGCGCCGGCTTTTCCAGAAACGCGCGGGTCTGACCCCGCGACAAAACCTTTCCCCTTTGGATTCTTTGCCACGGCCTGGCAGACGCCCATCGATTCCGTTTTTTTTATTTTGTGACCTCGTTTTTCCAACTCGGGAACAAGGGTCGAGTCAATCGTGTTCTCGATTTTCAATTCGTCGGGACTCCATTGATGATGAAAACGCGGAGTCGCGATGGCCTGGTCGAGCGACATTTTGTAATCCAGAAAATTGATAATCGTGAGCACGGTTTGACTGATGATGGTCGGGCCGCCCGCCGCGCCCACGGCGAGAATTGGTTTTCCATTTTTTAAAACAATCGTGGGACTCATGCTGGACAATGGCCGCTTTCCCGGCGCGACGGCGTTGGCTTCCGCGCCGACGAGTCCAAAGAAATTCGGGACGCCGGGTTGCGCGGAAAAATCATCCATCTGATTGTTTAACACCACGCCCGTCCCCGGCACGACCACTTTGGAACCGAAACTCGTGTTCACCGTCGCGGTGCAAGCGACCCAATTTCCCTCCGCATCCGCAGTCGAAAAATGGGTAGTGTGTTTTCCAAAAATGTCGGTAGTAGAATTTTCCGGCATGCCATGTTCAGCGGTCGATGCATGGTTCAAATCAATTTTGCGCGCCAAACTTTTTGCGTATTTTTCGCCGACCAGGCCGCGAGGAACTTCTGCGAAAGCCGGATCTCCAAGCCAAAACACGCGGTCGGCAAAAGCGAGTTTCATCGCTTCGGCTACGACGTGTATCATCTCCGGCGAATTTGATTTCCACTTTTTCAAATTGTATTGATCCAGGATATTTAAAATTTGCGCGACGTGAACTCCGCCGGAACTGGGCGGTGGAAAGCTGACGATTTTGTGGCCGCGATATTTCGTAAAAATCGGCTCGCGAAATTCCACGCGATAATTTTTGAAATCGTCGGCGGTCATGATGCCGTCATTTTTCTTCATCCATCGTTCCGTCGCCTCGGCGAACGGCCCACCGTAAAACCAGCCGATTCCATTCGTGGCGATTTCGCGATAAGTTTTTGCGAGGTCGGGCTGTTTTAAAATTTCTCCCGTTGCCAACGGTTTTCCATCCTTGAGAAAATTGGTCCGCGAACTTTCAAATTTCGAGAGGTCCGCCGCCATCTGTCGGAGGGTGGTGGCGTAGCCGCGATTGAGGGCAAAACCTTCCTCCGCAATTTTCGCTGCGTTCAGCAGATGTTGGCGCAAAGATAATTTTCCGGCGCGCCGAATCGCAGCGTCGTAAACGGCGAGGGAACCGGGAGTACCGCTGGCCAACGCACCCAGTTGACTCAAGTCTGGGTCGGCTTTTCCATCGCGCAGAAACATGTCGCGCGTCGCGGCGGCGGGGGCCATTTCGCGTCCGTCGATGGCGAGAAATTTTCCATTGGCCCGACGGATCAACATGAAACAACCGCCGCCGATTCCAGAATTGTAACCGTCCACCACGCCGAGAGTGAGCGCACTGGCGACGGCGGCGTCCACCGCGTTGCCGCCATTTTTCATCGCATCGATTCCGGCGCGCGTGGCGATCTCGTTTACACTGGCGACAACCCCCAGCTGGCCCGCAGCAAAATCAGCACGAAGAGAACAGAGCGAGAAAAGTAAAAGGAAAAAAAACAGAAACCGAATCGAGGATGTAAGTTTCATTACAAAATATCAGCCGCCAACTCCGCCAACTCCGAGCGTTCACCTTTTTGCAAATCGATTTGCGCAGCGACGAACGCTGCCAAAATTGTCGCGCCGCTCTGCGCCATTATGCCGACACGAGTGCGCGACTTTGCATTTCGATTTGGTCTTTCAGCCGGGAGATTTCATCGAGCGGACCCTCAATCATTATTTTGAAAAGTTTCGGATTTTGTGGCAGCACGTCTTGACGAAGATGGGCGAGCACGCGATTCATGCGTTCCAGCTGCTCGATGGTTTGCACCAAAATTTCCTGTTCTTTACTCATAGGTTGATTCGCAACATGCCTTTGGTTTGGCGTCGGTCATTGCGCACCTGCGCGAAGAACCCGACGTATTCCCGATACTCCAAACTGCCTTCGCGGGCAACAAGAAGGTCGAATCCCAATCGCCGCCCCGCGCTGCGATCCATGAGCGCGTAATCCGCAACCGACACGTCCGCAGTGTGATCTTGGTTTTCATGGACAATTAGAATGAGATCAATGTCATTTGGTGTCGGCTCGTCGGTGACAAAACTGCCATCAATGATAACCGCGATAAAGAAACGACTGCGCTGGACTTCACGAATTAACTCCAGGAGGCGAGCCAATAATCTTGGCCGTCGGTCGCTGCGACGAAACGAACCGAAGCGGCGGCTCATTTCCTCCAACGTGCAGAGATGAACGCCTGGAGGCAAAAAGCCGTTCTCGTTTAAGTCGGGGATGGACATCCGGCGATAGCAATAGAATTGAAGGGATTCACTGAAACAGACACGAGGATTTGTGTTCGATTGAGTTACAAAATATCCGCAGCCAACTCCGCCAGCTCCGAGCGCTCACCTTTTTGCAACTCGATGTGCGCGGCGATGGCGTGCGAGCGGAATTTACTGATGATGAAATTGAATCCATTGGAGGACGAATCGACGTACGGATTGTCGATTTGATACGGATCGCCCGTGAAAATTATTTTCGTCCCGGCGCCGACTCGCGTGATGATGGTTTTGACTTCGAGCGGCGTCAGGTTTTGCGCTTCGTCGATCACCATGAATTGGTTGGCGATGCTGCGTCCACGAATGTAACTCAACGCCTCGACGACAATGCTGCCGGAGCGCATCAGGTCGTTGGTGCGGCGATGTTCGTTGCCCATGTTTAAATCGCTCAACATTTCCAACGCGTCGTGAATCGGTTGCATCCACGGCGCCAATTTTTCTTCAAGCGAACCGGGCAAAAATCCCAACTCTTTCCCAACTGAAATGGTGGGACGCGCCACGACGAGCCGGCGAAATTCCCGATCGAGCACGACGCGTTTCAAACCCGCGGCCATCGCCATCAAAGTTTTTCCAGTGCCTGCTTTTCCCATGAGCGTGACGAGCTTGACGCGATCATCGAGCAGCGCATCGAAAGCAAAATGTTGTTCTTTATTTCGTGGCTTGATTCCCCAAACGCCTTCGCGGCAATCGAGGATGGGAATGAGTTTCGTGCCGGTGGAATCGACTTTCGCCAGAGCAGGGCGCTTCGTATTTGTTTCTTCGGTCAAGGTGCAATATTCGTTTGGAAAATATTTCCCGCCATTGAGTTCGAGTTCACCTTCAGTGCGAAACTTCGCCATTTTTTCGGCGCTGATCGTTTGCTCGATCATGCCCGTATAAAGGTCGGTCAGGAAGACGCGGTCGCTTTCGTAATCCTCCGCTTCCAGTCCCAGCGCGTCGGCTTTGATGCGAAGATTAATGTCTTTTGAAATGAGAATGGTCGGTGCTTTTGGATTGGCTTTTTGCACTTCCAATGCGATCGCGACGATGCGGCTGTCCACTGTTTTATTTCCGAAAACAACGTGCCCGTTATTCTCGTGAAACACCACGCGCAGTTTCCCGCCGTTGGCGAGTTTCACTCCGTCGTTCAAATGGCCGTTCTTGCGCAGCGCGTCCAGCGTGCGGGAAAAAGTCCGCGCGTTCTGACCAAGTTCAGAAGATTCGCGCTTGAAGCGGTCGATCTCTTCGATGACCTCGATGGGAATGAGGACGCAATTGTTTTTGAAATTCAGCAGCGAGTTTGGGTCGTGCAGGATGACATTGGTATCAAGGACGTAATTTTTCACGAGTGAGTTTTGCGATGGGCAGTTTGTTTTTGGAAATGCGCTCGAACCATTTTTTTAATTGGGTGTGGGCGGCGGGCAATTGGTAATGGCCGGAATAAAGAAAATTGGAAAGCATCCCGAACAAATCGAAATCAACGAAGCATGGCTCGGGATCGAGGAGAGAATTCCCCGAAAATTCGTTCGCGTCTTGAACCCTTGGGACAGTAGCCGCCGACGTGAGGAGGCGGACTTGGTTTGGCGCGCGAGTTTCCGCCTCCTCACGTCGGCGGCTACTGGCGGGTTCAAGGAGAAACGGCCTGTGCAAAAGCATTTGTTCAAAGGGAATTAATTTCTCAGAAAGTTCAGCGAGCAAATCGTTTTTCTGCTCGCGCCACTGATCGAGGCAGCCCCGGCCAAACTTCCGTTCTTTGTGACGGAGAAAACGAAGCTGATCGGATTTTGGAACAAACTCCCGCCAAAAAATATCATTGAGCTTGAAGCAAGGCCCTTCGATTTCATTCTCGATGTGCTGCCAGAGGATGGCCTGGGGTCCGCGCCATTTTTGGGGAAATAATTCCAGTTGAAATTTTTCGTTCAAATATTTTGCGATGACCTGCGAATTTTCGCCCGTCTCAAAAATAACATTTTTGCCATCCCGGATGACCGGCACGTGATAGTAACGTTCTTTGGTGACGCGCCAGACGAGGGAACGGTCGCCGTTGGGAATGTTGGTGATCTTAAATGGAACTCTGCCGTATTCCAAAATCCGGCGCTGTACGATGCAAAACGGACTCCAGGGAAATTGAATCAACTCAATCATTTTTTCTGCTGGGTTGAGAGTAATGCCGCAACCCGGCTTTTCAACTCACAAAAAAACCGTTGAAAGCCGAAGTGAAGAAAATCAAACCGTGTCCGCCGGATTGTCGATGGATATCAATCAAGCCTCTTCGGAAATAAATGGGTCTGGCACAATCCCATTTTGGCCAGCCGGAAGTTCATGGCAGTGGATAAACAGCCACACCCATATTTAATACTTTGCTTGAGGTTGATGGAAGACGCTTCTGGAAAATATTTGGTGGGACAACTGACTTCCGCAATCGTGTAATCGAACCACAAAACTTGCGCGAGCATTTGGTTGTCGAACACAAAATCATCGGAGTTTTCGTGGAGGGGAAGACGTTGCAGAATCTGGCGGGAGAACGCGCGATAGCCGGTGTGGTATTCGGAAAGTTTTGCTCCGAGCAAAATATTTTCTGCCAGCGTCAGAAAACGGTTGGCGATATATTTCCAAATCGGCATCCCGCCTTTAAGTGCGTGTCCGCCCAAAATTCGGCTGCCGAGAACGCAGGAATAAAGTCCTCCACCGATCATCGCGGCCATCGCGGGAATCAACTTCGGTGTGTATTGATAATCGGGATGCACCATGATCACGATGTCCGCGCCGGCTTCGAGCGCCAGACGGTAACAGGTTTTTTGATTGCCGCCGTAGCCAAGATTTTTTGGGTGGGTGAAAACTTTCGAGTTCGGAAGGTCGTGGGCGATGGAGGTGGTTTGATCGCGGCTCGCGTCATCGACAACGATGACTAAATCGACCACGCCTTGTTGCATGACCTCGTCGTAAGTTTGGCGCAAGGTTTTCGCCGCGTTGTAAGCGGGCATGACGACGACGACTTTTTTTCCGTGAAACATGTTAGGAGCGCGGACGTTCGCGTCCGCGTGTATCAAAACAACTCGCGGACGAGAACGTCCGCGCTTCTAACCGAGTTGGGCAAGTCAATTTTCTTTCGATGCGAAGACTAGTTGCCTTTCCGTGACGTTGAGAATTTTCCATTTGCCCCGTGGCAAATCGCCCACGGGCAAGTGGCCGATTTGAACGCGCAACAAACGCAGTGTGGGGTGCCCAATGGCAGCGGTCATTCGCCGCACCTGACGGTTTTTCCCCTCGACCAATTCCAAACCAATCCAGCATTCCTGAACAGATTTCCGAAAACGAATCGGTGGATCGCGCGGCGGAATGTTCGGTTGCGGGTCAAGAATCCAAGCGCGGCACGGAAGAGATTTACGATTTTGCACGACCACACCCTCTGCAAATTCTTGGAGTGAATTGGCGGTGGGGATTCGTTCCACCTGCGCCCAGTAAATTCGTGGATGGCGGTGAATAGGGTTCAGCAATTTTCCGTTCAACTCTGTTTCGTCGGTTAGTAGAAGCAACCCCTCCGAATCTGCATCCAGACGTCCTAGAG
Organism: Verrucomicrobiota bacterium; assembly: GCA_038214755.1. Taxonomy (GTDB): domain Bacteria; phylum Verrucomicrobiota; class Verrucomicrobiia; order Limisphaerales; family CANJXF01; genus CANJXF01. The sequence continues at coordinate 14,613 of JBBQRQ010000056.1, read as the reverse complement.
AATAAACATTTTTCGGAAAACCGAATTCAGCGAGCGTGCGATTTCCCGACCCGTCGTCGGAAAATTGCGAGATGACGCCGAAGGGTTTGTTGAAGGCGATGAGCATCAAGAAATGTTTCCGACAGTATGAACGATCAACCCGACTTTTCTGTGAAGCGAAATTTTTTTGAATTCCTCAAAACTTTCTCCCGCTTAGACAGTCTTTGTCTGACCGATGCGAATAATCTTGGCGCATGAATAAAGAACAAATGGAACTCGGATTGAACGGAACGATTCGCTGCGCTGTGAACAATCAACGCCAACGCCGGTTGAGCCGCGCGCAATGGTGGTTCGCCCAGATGCGCCGCGCGGTGGATTGCGCGTTGGATTGGGAACCATCGCCCAACGCGCGGCCTGAACAAGTCCACATGAAGTTGACGCCGCGTTGGTGATGCGCAGAAGAGTGCTACCGACATTCTGTCGGCATACGCCAGCCTCGGAGCACAGATTTCTTAATCTGCCGGATCATGGATTTCCGGTCCGCAGATGCTTGAATGTTTTAAGCGCTGCCGGTTAGAAACCTGCGCTACGGTGCCGATGGCGAGGTGCGACTCAGCGCTTGGTGTGGAGGACTTTGGGCTTTGCAATCCGGGATTCGTGTCGTAGAGATTTCGTTCCGCCACGGCGAAGAAATGAAACCTGAAGTTGAAATCTACGACACGACCTTGCGCGACGGCAGTCAGGGTGAAGGCGTGAATTTTTCGGTGGCGGACAAGCTTCGCATCGCCGAAAAATTAGATTCTTTTGGCGTTCATTACATTGAAGGCGGCTGGCCGGGATCGAATCCGAAAGACATTGAATTTTTTGCCCAGGCGAAAAAAAGAAAATTCAAAAACGCGCGGCTGGCGGCGTTCGGTTCCACTCGACGCAAAAACATTTCGGTGAAGAAGGATGATCAAGTTCGTTTGCTCATCGACGCGGCCACGCCTGTGGTGACGATCTATGGCAAGACTTCCATGTTGCACGTAAAGGAAGTTCTGCGCTGTACGCCGGAAGAAAATCTCGCGATGATTAGCGACACGGTTCGGTTCGTGAAAGACCACGGGAAGTTTGTCATCTACGACGCGGAACATTGTTTCGACGGATATAAACTTGATCCGGAATACGCTTTGGCCACATGGCAGGCGGCGGAAAAAGCGGGGGCGGATCTTGTCGTGCTGTGCGATACCAACGGCGGCTGTTTGCCCAAGGAAATTGCGAACATCACCGCATTCGCCAGGAGTCAATTAAATTGTAAAATCGGTATCCACACTCACGACGACATTGGTCTGGGTGTGGCTAACGCGTTGGCGGCGCTGGACGCTGGCGCGGTCCATGTGCAAGGAACAATCAATGGCTACGGCGAGCGCACGGGCAATTGCAATTTGACCAGCGTGATTCCCTGCGTGACGCTGAAGTTAAAAAAAAGTTGCGTGCCAATATCGTCATTGCGCCGATTGAAAGAGCTTTCCCAATTCGTCGATGAGATTGCCAACATCCGGCACAATCCGCGATTGCCGTGGGTGGGTTCGGCCGCATTTTCGCACAAGGGAGGAACCCACGTAAATGCGGTGCAAAAACTTTCCGCCAGCTATGAGCACATCGAACCGGAGTTAGTTGGAAACGAACGCACCGTCTTGGTCAGCGATTTGTCGGGCCGCAGCAACATCGTGATGAAGGCGCAGGAACTGGGTTTCAAAATCACGAACGAGACTCCGGAACTGAAACAAATTCTCAGCACCATCAAACAACGTGAGCACGACGGGTATGAATATGAGGCAGCCGAGGCTTCGATGGCGTTATTGATTCGCGGTATATTGGATCACAATCCGGAACTATTCTTCACGGTAGAGAAGTATCACGTTTCGATGCGGCGCGATGCTAAACAGTCTGTCTGCGCCGCGAGCGTCTGTGTGCGCGTAGGAAAAGTGGTTCATGACGAAGTCGCTGAAGGTCAGGGGCCAGTGAACGCTTTAGACGCCGCTCTGCGGGCCGCCTTAGTTAAGTCCTTCCCTCAACTCAAAAAAATTCGACTCACCGATTATAAAGTTCGAATTTTAGGTGATTCCTTCCAATCAGGAGTGAGGGAAACGCGGCGGATACTTGGCGAAAGAAATGACCTTCTAAAACCAGCACTCGACGATCTGTTTTCTTTGACCAGTCCCGGCACGGCTGCCAGGACCCGTGTTCTGATAGAATCTACCGATGGCAAAAATGAATGGGGTACCGTGGGTGTCAGCGAAAATATTATCGAGGCCAGCTTGCAAGCATTGGAGGATTCCTTGGAATACGCGCTCTTACAAAGATGATTTCTCTGCGCCTCCGCGTTTCTACAGTTTAACTATGTCTGAAATTCCCAAAGCCTATGAGCCTCAATCCGTGGAGGAAAAATGGTATCGATTTTGGCTGGAGCAAAAATGTTTTGTCGCCGATCCAACGCGCGTCAGTGAAAAACGCCCCGCCTATTCCATCGTCATTCCGCCGCCGAATGTCACTGGCATGCTCCACATGGGCCATGTCCTCAACAACACCATCCAGGACATTCTCAGTCGCAAAGCGCGCATGGACGGCAAGGAAGTTCTCTGGCTCCCCGGCACCGATCACGCCGGGATCGCCACCGAGGGCATGGTGTCCAAACAGATTTGGAAGGAAGAAAAAAAATCCAAGCGCGACATCGGGCGGGAGGAATTCATCAAGCGTGTGTGGACGTGGAAGGAAAAGCACGGCGGTATCATCATCGAACAACTCAAAAAGCTTGGTTGCTCGTGCGACTGGACGCGCGAGCGTTTTACGATGGACGCCGACTACGTGCGCCACGTGCAGCGCGTATTCGTCGATCTCTACAAGAAGGGACTCATCTATCGCGGCAAACGAATGGTGAATTGGTGTCCTGTTTCGCAAACCGCGCTTAGCGACGAAGAAGTCGAAATGAAACCGCAAAAAGGTTTCATGTATCACTTCAAAGTTCAGGTTGCAGACGCTACTGGTAGCAGCGGACATGAGTCCGCTGATATTCCTTCCGAGAAAAGTCAGAGCCAACTCACGTTGGCTGCTACGAAGGACAAAAGACGCGGCGCGGAAGTCGACGATCAAGGACGCATCTGGCTCACCATCGCCACAACGCGGCCTGAAACGATTCCCGGCGACACCGCCGTCGCCGTGAATCCGAAAGACACGCGTTACGCGCATCTCATCGGCAAACATATTATTCGTCCGCTGCCGATTCAGATTCCGCACGAGCAAAAACTCATTCCCATCATTGGCGATGAACAGGTCGATTTTGAATTCGGCACCGGCGTGCTCAAGGTGACGCCCGCCCACGACAAAGCCGATTTCGAGATTGGCGCGCGCCACAAACTCCCGCTCATCGACATCATGAATCCGAACGGGACGATGAACGATTTGGCGGGCGAATCGCTCGCCGGTCTGGACCGTTTCGAGGCGCGAAATGAAGCGGTGGATCGTTTGCGCGAACTCGGCGCGCTCGTCGAAGAAAAGCCTTACGAAAACAACGTCGGTTACAGTCAACGCGCCGACGTGCCGATTGAACCGCGCCTGAGCGAGCAATGGTTTTTGAAATATCCGGTGGTGAAGGAATCCAAGGAGTGCGTGGAGCAGAACGAGGAGGCGGCTATTCAGGGCGCTGATTCCGACAAGCCGTACGGAATGGAGGTTACGATTCCCGTCTGGCATAACTCCCGATGGCATGAGGCGGCTGAGAAAATCATTCCCATCATCAAACAGGATTGGCACGCGATCTCCGGCCAAAGCGCATCAGAAATTCGCGCCAAGGCTTGGCGTTTTGCGGAAGAACACGGTTTTCTGAATAGCGATTTCCCAAACTTGGACGCGGGTTTCGACATCACGGTGCAACAGTCGAGTTTGGAACACGCTTTTTCCAACAAGGGATTGGCAAACATAAAACTGGTTCCGTCACTGCCAGCTTTGCTGCGTCATGCGGTGAGGGTGGCCACTGTGCCGCACGACCCTCCGGCGCGTGAAATCGTGTGTGTGCATGTTTTTTACGCTGCGATCCACCTGGGCCACACGTTGTTCAGCGTCAAATTCACCGTAAAGGAATTTCACAACCGATTACGCTTATATGATCACCAAACCGTGCAGGTAAAAAAAATAGAGACCGACGGTAAGTATTCTCCAGAGGAGGCTTCCGTTTCGGGAAGCTTTGCCCCCTGGCCTGCATCGGTCTCCGCAATTAAGTTGGCTGATCTTGTTGCCGTGGTCAATCCCTCGCTTTTGGTCCGTTGTCAAATCGGATCACCGGGACCAGGCTGGACACAAGAACTTCATTCGAGTCGGGCGACAACCAAAATGCGCTTTCATCCGCAGCGCTGGGCGAAAGTTTACGATCATTGGCTGACGAACATTCAGGACTGGTGCATCAGTCGTCAGCTTTGGTGGGGGCATCGGATTCCGGTTTGGTACGCGAAAACTGCGGCGGATAATTTAAAAAAAGATTTGGAGATACCGGATTTTTCTGACAGCGAAATCACCGGCAAAAATATAAAAGAATTGCGTGCGTCCGCTTGGCATTGGGCAGAAACCCACCACCTGCTCAATCGTTCATTCTTAAATCGAGATACCGGTTGGGAAATTGAGGTGCGGGCCTCGAGTCTCGAACATGCTTTTTCAAATTTCGGCGTTGCCAATGTGAAACTCCTGCCGCACTTGCCCATGTTAATTGAAGGGGCAATTCATTTGGTTAGTCTCCCGCATGATCCGCCCGCTCCGCCTTGGAAATGTGTCCATCTGTTTTTCGCGGGCTATCGCTACCAAGGCCGATTGCACCGCGTTAAAATTGTGGTGAAGGAACGCGAAGATGGCCGGCTGCTCTATGATCATCAAGCGGTTGAAGTACAAAAAAACGAGACCGATGGTATCAAGTCTCCGGGAACGCATCTCCGTGAAGAGAAGTTGGTCACCCGGCCTACACCGGTCTCATCAATTAAATTGTCCGACGTTTTGGCGGACGTCAACTCGGAACAATTTTTGACGCGTTGCCAGATTGAGTCTCCCGGCGCCGACTGGGAGCAAGACCCCGACGTCCTCGACACTTGGTTCAGTTCCTGGCTCTGGCCGTTCGCCACGATGGGTTGGCCGGAAAAAACGCCGACGCTCAAAGCTTTTTATCCGACGACCGATCTCGTCACCGGGCCGGACATTATTTTCTTCTGGGTCGCGCGCATGATCATGGCGGGCTACGAATTCATGGGCGATCTGCCGTTCAAGAACGTTTATTTCACCGGCATCATTCGCGACAAACAGGGTCGCAAAATGTCGAAGACGCTCGGCAATTCGCCCGACCCGCTCGAACTCATCGCCAAATACGGCGCGGACGCTTTGCGTTTCGGCACGATGCGCAGCGCACCCATCGGACAGGATGTTTTGTTTGATGAAAAAGATGTCGAACTCGGTCGCAACTTCGGTAACAAACTTTGGAACGCCTGCCGCTTCCGCCAGATGCAGAACCAAAGTGCTGCCGACATTCTGTCGGCAGAAAATAGCGCAGACGAGAACCAGAACAGCCGACAGAATATCGCCAGCACATGGGAAACTGAAGGCGAAATTCGTCCTGAACTTCTCACCGGCGACGACCAATGGATTTTGCTGAAACTCGATCAAGCCATTCGCGAAGTTTCCGGCGCACTGGCCGAATACAAATTCAGCGAAGCCACCACCGCGCTTTACCGTTTCTTTTGGAGCGAGTATTGCGATTGGTATATCGAAGCGAGCAAAGCGGTGTTGTCACACAATGTTGAATCGTTAAAACGTGAAAACGTTAAATCGGAAGCCGGTTCAACGATTCAACCAGTCAACGATTCAACGACTCAAAAAATCAACACGCTGGCCGTGATGGATTTTATTCTCTCGAACACGCTGCGGCTTTTTCATCCGTTCATTCCGTTCATCACTGAGGAACTGTGGCACGGCATGAATTTCAATCGCGATTTGCCGAAAGGGCAGGGCGGCGATTCGATCATGTTCGCGCCGTGGCCGAAACCCTTCGACGACGATTTCAAATCCCACTACCGCCTCAATGAAAGCGACGCGCGATTGGTCGATGCGAAATACGAACTCGTCACTCACGGGCGCAACCTTCAGCGCGAAGGAAACATTCCTTCCAGCAAACGCGTCAAATTTATTTTCAAACCGTCGCGTGATTTCAAATCACACGACGCCGAAGTTTTGAAAATCCTGCTCAACGCGGAATCGCTCGAAGTGAATCCCACTTTCACGGCGACGAAAGGAACGCCTTCGGCGCTTTCGCCCCTCGGAGAATTGTTTTTACCCCTCGAAGGCTTGATTGATGTCGAAGCCGAAAAAGTCCGTCTGAAAAAAGAACTGGAAAAAAACAACGCCGAAATCGTGAAGGTCGAACAGAAATTAAACAACCCCGCGTTCACTCAAAAAGTTCCGCCCGCCGTTTTGGAAGAACATCAAAAGCGGTTGACGGATTGGCAGGCGAAAAAACAGCACGTCGAAACTGCTCTGGCTGCGCTCGGATGAATATTTTGTAGCCGCCGACGTGAGGAGGCGGATTACGCTTCGATAAAGAATCCGCTTCCTCACCTCCGCGGCTACCGTCGCGGAATTAAATCTTGAACGAACGCGCAAACGCTGTTCAGTTTTTTCGGCAGTTCGCAATTCGCCCAAATCAATGAACGCTGAAATATCCACCTGGCTCGACGCCATTCTGCGCTGGGTCCACGTCTTCGCTGGAATCATGTGGGTCGGCACGACTTATTTTTTTACCTGGCTCGATGGGCGTTTCGCGGAACTGGAAAAAAATGACACTGCCGGCGAACCAGTGTGGATGGTTCACAGCGGCGGATTTTATCGTGTGGAAAAACAGAAAGTCCCCCAAGTCATGCCGAAACTTCTGCACTGGTTTCGCTGGGAAGCGGCGCTGACGTGGCTCAGCGGATTCCTGTTGTTCGGCGTGGTTTATTATATGGGCGGCTTGATGATCAGCGTCGAGGAATCGCCCATTTCCAATCACGCCGCCATCGGCCTTAGTCTCGGACTTCTCATCGGCGGTTGGCTTATTTACGATCTGGTTCTCGGTAAATTGGTCAGAAATGAAATCGCTTTTCCCATTGTCGCCTTCATTTTGATTCTCGCGCTCAACTGGTTTCTCCATCGCTATTTCAGTGGCCGCGCCGCGTATCTGCAACTTGGCGCGATGTTCGGCACGATTATGGTCGCGAATGTCTGGATGCGAATTCTACCCGCGCAACGCCGCATGGTCGCCGCGCTCAAGGAGGGAAAAACTCCGAATCAAGACGAAGCTCGCCGCGCCAAAAATGCTTCACGCCACAACACTTTCATGGCGGTGCCCGTTGTGTTTATTATGATTAGCAATCATTTCCCGCTTCTCTACGGCAACGAACGTTATGGCTGGCTGATTCTTTCCGGAGTTGTTTTGGCGGGTTGGATTGCTGCGAAATTTATTCGCAGAGCGTGATGATTAAAATCCGAAATCCGAAATCCGAAAGAAATCCGAAACCCGAAGGTCGAAAATGTCGTGGAACTGTGCGTGTGGCGAAAGCGCTTGTCTTTGCCATTGCGGGAAATCGTTTTCCGAATTCGGATTTCGGATTTCTTTCGGATTTCGGGGATTCGGATTTCGTATTGAAAAATTTGCGCGTCGATTTTCCACCAAGAAAAATCCACCGGAATCTCCGCTGTCAGGTCGCTTTCTTTGTGGTCTTGCTTTTCACCGTTTCGCTTTTTCGTTTCAGGTAGGCTTTGCGGCGTGAACGTTTTTGAACTTTGTTGGATTGCTGTCCCATAGAGTGTCTTTATATTTCCGAGTGATTAATTTGTTTATCGGAATATGAAGATTCGTCTGGTCACCTTCAATACCTATTTGCTCGCGGCTTTGCTTTTCGCTGGATGCCAGTCCGCTCAAGAAAAACGGGAAGCGGCGGAATCGCGCAAACAAAAAAAAGAATTAACCACCATCCGCTTTCATCTCGAAGCGGCCGGGGACACGACAGGCCGCGCCGAGCCAGTGCCGATTTTTCGCGCTGCGCCCGTTCTGGTCAACGTGATCAAGGATTCGTTTCTCGATGAACGCGATGTGATCAAAGCGATGTTGGTGGATAACGTCGGCGGATTTTCTATTCAAATTCAATTCGATGATCACGGGACATTTGTGTTGGACACAGTCAGCGCGTCCAACAAAGGAAAACGTTTCGCGATCATGACGGAAGCAACCGACCGGCGTTGGCTCGCCGCGCCCATAATTTTGCGGCGCATCAGCGATGGCGTCTTCACCTTCACTCCTGACGCCACGCGTGAAGAAGCGATTCGCATCGTTCGCGGACTCAATAATACTTCCGACAAACTGCGAAAGAAAAACTTACTCGGTTTGTGATACGCAAACTTTTTTTAACTTTTTCCCTCGGACTCACGCAGTTCCTCGCGGCGGAAACATTTCACCTGCCCACCGCAAATCGCGCCTTGTTTTACCCCGGCGCTCAAGAAAAATATTTTGTCGGCACGACGGGCAAACCGTGGACGAGCGGGACGTTCGGTTGCGTTCGTTCCGACGGCGGACAATTTCACGAAGGCTTGGATGTGCGTTGCCTTGAACGCGACAAAAAAGGCGAACCAAAAGACCCGGTGCTGGCGACCGCCGACGGAACCGTGGCCTACTTGAACAAGAAGCCGTCGCTTTCCAATTATGGAAATTATCTTGTGTTGAAACATCGTATTGATGGGTTGGAAATTTATTCCCTTTACGCCCATCTCTCCGAGATTCGTTCCGATTTGAAAATGGGTTCGAGCGTGAAATCGGGGGAGGCTGTCGCTCTCATGGGCCGCACCAGCAACACGCGCGAGCGGATTTCCAAAGAGCGCGCGCATGTCCATTTTGAATTGGACTTTCTTATCAACGAACGTTTTTCCGCCTGGCATAAAAAAAATTTTCCTGGCCAGCGCGACGATCATGGCGAATGGAACGGGCAGAATATGATTGGAATCGATCCGCGCGCCACCCTGTTGGACGACCATGAACTGAGAGGGAAATTTAATTTGCTGACCGCGGTGCAAAACCAAACCGAATTGTGCCGCGTGGTGGTGCGAGCCAAAAAATTTCCCTGGCTGAAACGTTACGCGCCGTTGATTCAAGAAAATACATTTGCGCAAAAAGAAGGAATTGCCGCCTACGAATTGGTCCTCAACTTCAATGGACTGCCGTTTCAAGTCATCCCGCGCGCTGCGTCCGAGCTAAAAGGTTCGGCGAAGTATCGGCTGCTGTCGGTGAATGAAAAAGAATACAAAAGGAATCCGTGCGGGAAGTTGGTCACCAACCGGAGCGGTCGCTGGGAATTGGCCAACCATGGAATTCGTTTGCTGGACCTGCTGATTTTTTAAATCAGAACGAAGTGGCGAGGGAGGCTGCTGGCGCAAAGGGCACGGACTTCAGTCCGCTTCCCGTCGCCACACGGTTGGGGCACGATGCTAAGTCGTGATTGAATCTGCTACGCTGCTGCGCCCCGCGCAGCGCGAAAACAATTCATCCGGCGATATTGGGTATGTATGCCCATTCTGGTGGCCGTCATCGATTTGCCAAAAATATTGCGCCGGCGATTTCCTCCCAGGATTAAAAGTAAAATATAGAAATGAAAAACGTCCTCTGCCTCAGTGCGTTCGTAGGAATTTTTTCTTGCGCCTGTCTCGCGCAAAACGAAAAAGCTTCCTCAAAATCCGAAACAAGCGCTTCATCCGAAAACGTCTGGAATGTGACCGGTCATGTTCCTCCTAAGAAATTTATTATTCAGAGTCATCGCGGCGCAGGCGTGCTCGCCCCGGAGAATACTCTCGAAGCTTTTGAACTCGGCTGGAAATTAGGCACGTATCCCGAATCGGATTTGCGCACCACGAGCGACGGCGTGATTGTGGCGTTTCACGATGATGATTTCAGCCGTGTGGTCAAAGGGGCGAGCGAAGAATTGAAGAAGAAAGGGGTGAAAGATTTGACGTTCGCAGAGTTGAGTAAACTCGATGTCGGAGTCTGGCAAACCAACGACTTCCTCCCGCGCCATGTTTCAAGAATGACGGAAGTCTTTGCGGCAATGCGCGGGAAACCGGAGCGTCATCTCTATCTCGACATCAAGAACGTGGACTTGAAACAACTTGCTCGCGAAGTGAAATCCAACGAGGTCACGCGGCAAGTAATTCTCGCCTCGCCCAAACCAGAAATCATCCGCGAATGGAAAACGCTGGTGCCGGAATCTGACACGCTGCTTTGGATGTCGGGCGACGAAAAATCGAAACGCGACCGCATCGAAGTTTTGAAAAAGGAAAATTTCGAGGGCATCACGCAATTGCAGATTCATGTCCGTCCGCTCAAAGACAAAACCTATTCGTTCGCCTACACGCCTTCGCCGAAATTCATCCGAGAACTCGGCGCGGAATTGCGCTCCCGCCACATTCTTTTTCAAGCGCTGGCCTACACCGGCGACCCGGCGGTTTACGCGCAACTCCTGGACCTCGGATTGATGTCCTTCGCTACCGATCATCCCGATGTGGCCTGGCAAGAAATAAAAAAATATTATCAGAAAAAATCTGCCAAATGATTTCCATTCCTCCAGAAAAAATTTCCCTGGCCGACGCATTGCGGGCCGCTCGCGAAACAAAGGCTCTGGAAATTGGCAAAAACGTTTTGGGCAAAACACCGGAAATTTTTCGCCAACAATTCCCCGCGCGCGAGGGCGTGATTATGTCCGATGACAACACTTTTAAGGTCGCCGGCAAAGCAGTCGCTTTGGCCTTTGCTAATGCGGGGCAAAAATTGCGCGAGCCGTTTATTTTTTCCGACCCAAAACTTTACGCTGAATTCAAATTCGTGGAGCAGTTGCAAAGTTCGCTCGGCGCGCACGACGCCGTTCCCATCGCTATCGGCTCCGGCACCATCAATGACCTCGTGAAATTTTCCGCGCATCGACTGGGCCGCCCCTACTTCTGTGTCGGCACCGCCGCGTCGATGGATGGCTACACCGCGTTCGGCGCATCGATCACCTTCAAGGGTTCCAAGTTAAATTTCGATTGCCCCGCGCCAAGGGCGGTTCTGGCTGACATCGAAATTATTCGCGGCGCGCCTTCGGAAATGACCGCTTCGGGTTACGCGGATTTGCTCGCGAAAATTACGGCGGGAGCGGATTGGTTGCTGGCCGACGCGCTGGGTGTTGAGCCGATTGATGAACAGGCGTGGAATATTGTGCAAGGCGGTTTGCGCGATGCTTTGAAAGATCCGCGCGGCGCAAATCGGGGAGAAGAAAACGCCATCACACAACTCACCGAAGGATTGATGATGGGCGGGTTTGCCATGCAATGGGCCAAGTCCAGCCGTCCGGCGGCGGGCGCGGAGCATCAGTTCAGTCATCTTTGGGACATGGAGCATCACACGCACAACGGCGCCGCGCCTTCTCATGGATTCAAAGTCGGCATTGGCACGCTCGCCGTCGCCGCGCTCTACGAACAACTTTTTGAATTGCCTCTTGAAAATCTCGACGCCGACCGCTACTGCGAAATTTTCTTGCGCGACGACTTTGAGAAAACGATCCGCCAACTTTTTCGTGAGAAAGATGTCGCCGACAAAGCCATTGAAGAGACTCGCGCGAAACAAATCTCGCCGGACAAATTGCGAGAACAATTGGGGTTGCTTAAAAAAATCTGGCCCGAACTAAAACCGCGCCTGCAAAAACAATTACTGCCTTTCGTTGAATTGAAAAAAATGTTGGCCGCAGCGGGTGCCCCAAGTGAGCCAGAACAAATCGGAATTTCACGCGAGCGACTGCGACGCGGTTTTCTTCAGGCTTATTTTATTCGTCGTCGTTTCACGATCCTCGACTTGGCGAAGCGGGCGGGCGTTTTGGATTCCTGCCTCGACAGGATTTTTGGCCCGGGTGGAGTGTGGACGATGTAACGATGAATTTGTTTTCCATCTTCAAGCCCGCACCCGCGTTGCCCGTTAGATCGACCGATCCCGCGGAACTCGCACCGAAATTTCGACATTGGCAGACACGCGTCCTGATTTTTTCCATTGTCGGTTACGCCACCTTTTATTTCGTGCGCAAAAATCTCGGCATCGCCATGCCGCTCATGGGGAAAGAACTTGGCATCACCAAGGAGAAGCTCGGTTTGTTCCTCACGCTGCACGGCGTTCTCTACGGGATCTCCAAATTCGCCAATGGTTTTCTCGCCGACCGCGCCAATGCCCGCGCTTTCATGGCTGTATCGCTGGTGATTTCGGCACTGCTCAATATCTGTTTCGGCCTCAGTTCCGCAGTCATCGCATTCGGTCTGATCTGGATGGCGAACGGCTGGTTTCAAGGAATGGGTTTTCCACCGTGCGCGCGATTGATGACGCATTGGTTTCCGCCAAAACAATTCGCGACGAAATTCTCCATCTGGAATTCGTCGCACAACATCGGCAGCATTCTCATCGTTCTGCTCTGCGGATTTCTGGTCAGCGGAATTCTTTTCGCGCCCAACTGGCGGCTCTGTTTTTTAATCCCGGCGGCCATCGCGCTCGTTATTGCCGTTGTGCTCTGGTTCATGTTGCCGGACACGCCGGGGTCGGTTGGCTTGCCGGAAGTCGAGGGATCGCACGTGGAAATGCCGCAAAAGGAATCGCGCGAAGATTTCAAAGCCTTCGTCATCGAAAAAGTTTTTCGGAATAAATATATCTGGCTGGTCGCGACGGCGAATTTCTTCGTTTATGCGATTCGCTATGCTGTCTTCGATTGGGGTCCGACGATGCTGCTGGAAGCCAAGCACGTCAAAATTATGCACGCCGCGGGGATGATCGCTGGCTTCGAAGTTTTTGGTCTGTTGGGTTCGCTTCTCGGCGGCTGGATTACCGACCGGTTTCTCGGCGGACGCGCCTTGCGCGCATGCCTGGTTTACATGGCGCTGGCGGGCGTTTCCCTTTTTCTTTTCTGGAAAATTCAAATGCAATCGGAACTGCTCATCACCGGCCTGCTTTGCGCGACTGGATTTTTTATTTACGGTCCGCAAAGTCTCATCGGCATCGCCGCCGCGAACCTCGCCACCAAACGCGCCGCTGCGACAAGCGTGGGGTTCACCGGACTTTTTGGTTACGCGAGCACGACTCTTTCCGGTTGGGGTTTGGGAAAACTGGTGCAGCACTATGAGAGAACACATCCCGGTTCGGGTTGGGATGCTGGCTTTGCCTGTTTGATCGGTTGCGCAATCATCGGGACGCTTCTTTTCGCGCTGGGCTGGCAGGCCAAGGCGCATGGATACGACGAGCCGAAACCTGTCCGAGAAATTCCATGACAAGGCGAGGAAGTGCTTTTAATTTCTCGCGCCAATCGCGGGCCATTTTTAATTTTGCATTTTTAATTTTTAATTTCGCCAATGCCTAAACGCACCGACATTCATTCCGTCCTTATCATTGGCGCAGGTCCGATCATCATCGGCCAGGCCTGCGAATTCGATTATTCCGGCACGCAAGCCTGCAAAGCCCTCCGCGAAGAAGGTTATCGCGTCATCCTCGTTAACTCGAATCCGGCCACGATCATGACCGATCCGGAATTCGCTGACCGCACTTACATTGAGCCGATCACGCCGGAATGTGTGGAGAAAATTATCGCGCGCGAAAAAAACGAAATGAAACGGATGGGTGTCCCCGATTCTGCCCAACTGAAAACTGAAAACTTAAAACTTAAAACTCCCCACAAACTCGTTTTGCTCCCCACACTCGGCGGACAAACCGCGCTCAACACCGCGATGAAACTCCATCATTCCGGCGTGTTGGAAAAATACGATGTCGAAATGATTGGCGCGAAAGCCGACGCGATTCAAAAAGGCGAAGACCGTCTCGTGTTCAAAGATTTAATGTTGTCCATCGGTCTCGACGTTCCGATTTCCGGCGTCGCGCACAACATGGATGAAGCCCGCGCTGTCGCGGAAAAGATTGGCAAATTTCCTCTCATTATTCGCCCCGCTTACACGCTCGGCGGAACGGGCGGAGGCATCGGTTACAATCGCGAAGAGTTTGAAGAAATTGCCAAACGCGGCATCGAACTTTCGCCCGTCAACGAAGTCCTCATCGAAGAATCGCTCATCGGTTGGAAGGAATACGAAATGGAAGTGATGCGCGACAAAGCCGACAATTGCGTCATCATTTGTTCCATCGAAAATTTCGACCCGATGGGCGTCCACACCGGCGACTCCATCACCGTCGCGCCGATTCAAACGCTCACCGACAAAGAATTTCAAATCATGCGCGACCAGAGTTTCGCCGTGATTCGCGCGGTCGGCGTGGAAACGGGCGGCTCGAACATTCAATTCGGCGTCAATCCCGACAATGGCCGCATGGTCATCATCGAAATGAACCCGCGCGTGTCGCGTTCGTCCGCGCTCGCGTCGAAGGCGACCGGATTTCCCATCGCGAAAATCGCGGCCAAACTCGCCGTCGGCTATCTGCTCGACGAAATTAAAAACGACATCACGCGCGAAACTCCCGCGAGCTTCGAGCCGACGATTGATTATGTCGTGACGAAAATTCCGCGCTTCGCTTTCGAGAAGTTTCCGCAAGCC
>JBBQRQ010000055.1:0-32520 GCA_038214755.1 Verrucomicrobiota bacterium | reverse complement strand
TATGGCGCCCTTTGCCGCCGTCGCCGCGACCGTGATCGCTAAACCAATCGGTGCGGCTTGCACAGAATTCGCTGAAACCACTCCCCCAATCAGCGCCGTCGTCAGCGGCACGCCGCGTTTGGTGAAAATTTTCCGCAACTTTTCCAGCGCGCGGCTCACGCGTTTCTGCGCCGCCTCCTCGTTCATCTTCAAGGCGGCGGCGATTTCCAACGCGCTTTTGTTTTCAAAAAATCGCAGCGCAAGCGCGTTGCGGTCGGTTTCGTTGAGCGACGTCATCGCTTCGTCCAGTAGCGGGGCGAGTTGTTCCCACGCCGCTGCGTCTGGTTCGTTCAAAGTGGATTGCATGTATGCCTCCTGTTCGCGTTGTGCCCGCCGGATGGCGCTCCGAATCTGGCTGTTCGCCGCGTAACGAGTGGCTTTGAGCAGCCAGCCCGACAGCACCGTGTCCTGGGGCAATCGTCCGGCTTTGCGGGCGAGAATGATGAAGACAGCCTGAGTCACTTCCTCGGCGAGATGCGGGTCGCGCACCTGTCGCAGCGCGGCGGAATAAATCAGATTGATGTAGCGGCGAACCAGCTCGGCAAAGGCGGACTCGGATTGTCCGTGAGCGTATTCGCGCAATAAAACCATGTCATCCATCGGCAGCATTCACCCATAAACGCCCACCGGACGCAAAAGCGGACAAAGAAGTTTTCAAAGGAGAGCGGTAGAGGACTACCGCAGTCCAAGACGCTCGCGCGAATTTCGTCGGTGCATAAAATAGCGCGAAGCGTCTTGGAGTGCGCCAGTCCTCTGGCGCTTTTTGGGGCGCAGATGTTCTGAAAAAATTCGTGAGCGATCTGGCGCAAGAAAAGTTTTCGACTCAACGACGCGCAACAGTTTTACTCACCGCATGAAAACTGTCTTCATTGGTTCGCTTGTTGTCCTCGGCATGATGGCATCGTTGGCAAAAGGGGCGGGTGCCAGCGAACCTCCCAAAAAAATCAATCTTTGGCCGGGGGACGCGCCCGGTGAAAAAGGAAATCTTGGCGAAGAAAAAGACATAACAAAACCGACTGACCGCCAAGTCGCAGGCAAATCGGTGATCCGAATCGGTAACGTCTCAAAACCGACGATCAGCATTTACCTCCCTCCTTCGGAAAAAAATATCGGCACGGCGGTTTTAGTTTTTCCGGGTGGCGCTTACAACATTCTCGCGACTGACATCGAAGGTACAGAGATTTGTGAGTGGCTTAATTCTCTTGGCGTGACGGCGGTGCTTTTGAAATATCGCGTTCCTCGCCGTGAAGGTTTGGATAAACATTTCGCGCCGCTACAGGACGCGCAACGCGCCTTGAGTCTCATCCGGCAGAGCGCTTCGGAACTCCACATCGATCCAAAGAGAATCGGCCTCATCGGATTTTCGGCAGGCGGCCATTTGGCGGCGACGCTTTGCGCCAATACCGAGCAGCGCAAATATCCCAGCGTGGATTCCGCCGATGCGGTGAGTTGCCGTCCTGATTTCGCGCTGCTCATTTACCCCGCTTATTTTACACCGACAAATGATCTGACAAAACTTTCTTCAGAGGTCAAAGTCACAGCAAATCACCCGCCCACCTTCATGGCGATGACCGAGGACGATCCGCTCCACGTGGAAAATGTTTTGCTCTATTCACTCGCGTTGAGGCAGGCGAAAATCCCGTTCGAGTTGCACGTTTATCCAAGCGGCGGACATGGCTACGGTTTGCGGCGGACAGAAAATCCTTCCGCCACCTGGCCCGATCGCGCGACCGATTGGCTTCGCGGCCAAGACTTGCTGCCGCGAAAGTAAATTCCTTTCGTCACAATCCCGCTGTGTCAGGATTTTCTCTAGATTCGTAGGCGATGCCGTCGAAGATGACGTGTTTTGGTTTGGAGAGGTTGCCTATGCCATCGAGTGGTGAGTGACGGGTGAGAATAAACCGACTTAAATATCCGGGTGTGATGAATCCGAATTTTTCTTTGTAGCCGAGGCGATTGGCGCTGTTGCCCGTGGCGGCATTGATAATCGCAAGCGATGGCAGACCGGCGCGCTCCATCAATTCCAGTTCGCGGAGAAAACCGGTCGCGTGCGCGACACCGATTGACCCGGCGTCGCTCCCAGCAATGATTTGCACGCCCATTTCATAGGCCTTTATCAGACTGGCGGCGTGTTGATCGAGAATACGTTGAAGGTTCGAAACAATCGTCGCATCCCAACCCATGATGTCGGCGTGATCCACTTGTTCTTGCACCGGAGCGAATGTGGGAACCCACGCGATTTGCCGGTCGCGCATCCGGGCAAACTGATCTTCGCGAATAAAAAATCCGTGCTCGACCGAATCCACGCCGCCTTCGATGACGTTTTCAATTCCCTTGTCGCCGGATGCGTGGGCGAAGGTTTGTTTGCCAAACGATTTTGCGGCGGTGACGAGTTGGGAAATTTCGTGGCTGGTCATTTGCGGTTCCGTCGTGACCGCGCCTTGCTTGAAGTTGATGATGCCGGTGGAAATGAGTTTGATGCGATCTGCTCCGGCATTCACGCGTCCTTCCACACAAGCGCGCGGCGAAGAATAATTTTCAATCGGTTCGCCCATGAAACTGCCGTAACGCCCTTTGTGATGAATCGCCGCGCCAGGGCTGTCGAGGTAAGGCATCAATGGATTCGATGTAGCCGCCGACGTGAGGAGGCGGATTTCGCGGGCGTTGTCGCTGGAAGAATCCGCCTCCTCACGTCGGCGGCGACGGGTCATGTAAAGTTTGCTCAAGGCCAGACCCACGCCATCTTTATCGCCCGCATCGCGAACGGCGATAACGCCGAGTCGCACGATTTTTTCGAGACGTTTTTTTGCGGCTTCCAAAAGTTCGGCGGGAGTCTGCTTTATGTAATCGGAGCGTTTCTCAATGTTCAATTCGCCGCCTTCGAGGAACAAATGCGCGTGAGCTTCGATGAGTCCAGGCAATAAAGTAAAATCCGGCAAATTGAAATCCGGCTCGCGCTGGCCGGGATTCAACAAATCCGGTGGCGGTGACTTTTGAGCATCGCCCACGAAAAGAATTTGTTTCGCGTCATAAACAACATGCGCATCGCGGAGTGGTTGAGTGCTGACACCATCGAGCAATGTCCCGACGCGCAACCAGACGCGGCGGTTGTTAGTGGCTTCTGGAATGGAAATCTGTTTGCCGGATTGTGCGATGGAAATCATGGAAAAAATTTACGAATCAATCAATGGAACGGAGAGCAACTGAGAATCCCAACGGGATTCCGGCCATTAGCCCAGGGTTGCGAGGAACGAGCTACCCTGGGAACGATACGAAAAAATGTTTTCAACCCCAACGGGGTTGTGTCAACTGGGAACGAATGACGAAGACTGCAACCCCGTTGGGGTTGTTGATTTGTTTGACGGTTGACCCAAGGTAGCTTGTGCCTCGCAACCTTGGGCTGAGTGATGCAATCCCTTTGGGATTGAAGATCGTATTTGGTCGCCATAATTTCGCGCGGCTTTCAGTGATGTTCCGCCTCCGCCATCGCTTCGTTGCAAATTGCCATGATCGCTTCGGCCTGGCGGAAACCGGAGGTCTCGCTGGATTCGCCGGGTTGCTGACGGCCTTCCGCGAGCGCGGCGCGGAGTTTGCCGACTAGCGGATGATCCGGCGGCAACGGCCCCGGAAATTTTTCAGGATTGGCGAGCGCGAAATCCAGTCCGACTTCCATGCCGAGAGTGAGATACGCTTTTTCCAATTCTTCGCGAATGCCTTTGGGCGTGCCCCACGCAAAATTCGAGAGACCCACAATCATGTGAACGCCCTTGAAATCCGGGTCGGCGCTCATCATGCGCATCACGTCGAGGCCGATGTTGACGAGGCCGTAAGTGTCCGCGCCAACGGGCGCAAGGCCAGGATCAATGATGATCTGATCGTTGGTGCGACCGGCTTTGGTGCGGAGCAATTCCACAAAATGTTTCGCGGCGACGTAAGCGTCCTGCGGATTGAGACATTGTGCCGGACCACCGGGTGTGAATTGTTCCGAGGCCATGACGACGGCCATCGTGTCGTAGTGCTTGACCAGTTCTACCATTTCATCGAGGTGCGTGCGCGAGGCGGCGAGAGAATTCACGATGGGCGGGCCGCTTTTTTTCCGGTCGTAATATTTGAGCGCGACTTTGTGATATTCCACCGAAGGATTGTCGAAGCTGATCGGTGTGGCGGTGGTTTCTTGAATCGCGGGGATGACATCGGGCAGAAACGCGAGCATCTCTGGCATCCTGACCTGGATGCGCTGCGTGCCGTCCACGTTGAGTGTGAGGAACGCCGCCCCGAGATCCGTCTGGACGCGCGCAAGGTTTTGGTAGCCGGCGACGCTGCGGGCGCTGAACGCGTCACGCGCGCGGGCGTAGGAGTTGTTCATCAACTCACCGATGATGTTAAGTTTTTTGGTGCTCATAAAATTATTTTGATACAGCCGTAATCCACCAAGAGTTTCCAAAAGGGTCTTTCACTCCGCCGCTTCGGCCATACGGCTGGTCCGAGAGTGGAGTCAGCGCAGCGGCCCCGGCGGCGATGGCCTTGTCATAAGTTTCATCCGCGTTTTGCACGTAAATAAATAATCCCGCCGGACGTTCGGGGAATTGAGGCGTTGCATCCGCGAACATAATCGTGCATTCGCCAATCATGATTTCGGCGTGCATGATCGTGCGCTCATCTCTCATCGCTTTGTGCGTTTGCACCGCTCCGAAAACTTTTTTTGTAAACGAAATAAATTCTGCCGCTTCCCGGACGATCAAGTAAGGCATGACGGTTTGATAGTTCGCGGGAATCTTTATGTCTTCGTCATAATGATGATTTTTTTTTGCTGTGAACTTGATTTTGAAAAAAATAGTTGAACGCCCGCCCTCACCCCGGCCCTCTCCCCCGAGGAGAAGGAGAATCGCTCGCCGCTGGTGTGGCAGATTCACGGCTCTGGTCAGTTCGTTGCGCGGCTTGTTTGTTTGGGTCGGTGGTAGGGCGCGTCACTCCGTGCGCGCCGTCGTCCACACACGAAGCCTCGGCGCGCACGGTGTGACGCGCCCTACCTTCCTGTTTCGCGGCATGGTCGCGACCGAGCCAGAAATTTGCCCACGCGGACGTGCCGCGCAGTCCCTGATTTTGCACGACGGGCGCATGGTCAACTAAATGTTCTTCGTTGCCATCGTGTTTCAATCGTTCGTAGGCGCGCAACCAAATGCAATCGCCGTAGCCATCCACTTCGCAACGTCCTTCGCGTGTGCCGCCGCACGGACCGTTGCGCTGGTTCTTGGCGCATTGCGATTCGGGACAAAGGAACGCGATGTCGGGCAGCGAGCAATCACCGCAATCTTTGCACGAATACAAAACGGCTTTGCTCACGTGCTCAACAACGCGCATCGGCTTGGGGCCTTGCATCGGGTCTTTGGCATTCCGGCAAATTTTCGCGCCAAACTTCGACACCGCGCTGCCGGGCGTGAACATCAAATTGTGAACCGCCTTGGAAATAAAATACATAAGCCCAACGTGCTTTGATGGTTTGGCTGGAACTGGATTTCGTCTGGTGACGTCTGCAAGTCCGGTCGCGGGATTTTCCGCGTAGAAAAAGAATTCTCCGGGGCGCGAGAAATATATTTCGCGGGCAAATTGTTTCCAATCATCAGGCGCAAAACTTTTTTCAATCGCGAGGATTTTTTCGACTGCTGGAAAATTATGCACGCCGCCGAGATACGCCCCGCGATAGCCGAGGCCGCGATAAATCGCCATTTGCTTGGCCGCGAATTCATAGAAGAAAGATTTTCCACCATCGGAAGATTTGCTTTGTCGCTGGCAAATCTCCAGCAACGGTTGCGGAAGAACGACGCCGGGGATTTTTCCCTCGGCGAAAATTTCCGCGACGCGACCGTTCAACAGATAAACATTTCCGATGAGGGGCGTCGGCTGCATCGCGTGGGCGTCCATGTAGAGGCGCAGTTCGCTCGTCTTGCGGGAATCAAAACCGATTTGGTTGATGATGAATTGCGCGCCGCACTCGACTTTTTTCTGGAGCTTGAAATATTGCGGCATCACTTCGCCTTCGAGCAATTTGTAATTCGTCGTGACCGCGCCGATGCAAAATTGTGTTTTGTCATGTTGCAGTTTTTTGCGATTGCCTTGCGCATCTTTCGGATCGAAACCGCGATTCATTTGATCGAGCATCGAAATCAATCCGACCGAATCAATATCGAAAACCGGCTTGGCGAGGCCGTCGTTTCCTGCGACGGGATAATCGCCGGTCATCGCGAGGATGTTGTGAAAACCTTCGCTGTTGAGCAGCCACGCTTCACTCTCAAGACCGTTACGATTGAGGTCTTTGCAGGTGAGATGAATGACAACTTCTTTGCCCGCGTAAAGAATCGGTTTGCCGAGAGCAGTGGGCGCGAGTTGCGGATTTCCACCGGCGTTGTCAGTGATGGAAATCCAATCAATGTCCTGACACGCGACGAGTTCGTTGGCGAAGGTGCGAGCTTTTACAGCGTTGCGGTCAGCCATCGATCCGCGCACGGAAACGAGTTCAGTCCCGACGAGAAATCGGGAGGACTGAAAAAGTTTTTCGTGCAATGTCTGCATCTATTCATTCAACGCTGGGGCACTTCTCATTAACACCCGGCTTCAGCTTTTGGTATCTCAAGTTGAAATTATTTTTTGCCATCAGGATTGAAAAAAGGTTTCGGCCAGTCGGCGCAGTCGGGTCAGGTGGAGGTGATCGACTTGAAAACACGGACCCATGCTCCGCGTTTGTCAAAGGCATAATCCCAAAACTTCGCGAAAAGCGTTTGAAGGAAATTTTTTTCTCCCTATTATTTATCCATGCCGAAAGTCACCGTCAGCGTCCAACGCTTCACCCCGGGCCGCGACCAGAAATCAACGTTCGAAACGCACGACGTGGAAGTCACGGACAAGGCCAGCATTCTCGACGCGCTTTTTCTTCTGCAACGCGGCGCGGCGCCTGATTTGGCCTTTCGATTTTCCTGCCGCGTCGGGATGTGCGGCTCCTGCGCGATGGTCGTGAACGGTCGCGAGCAACTCACTTGCAGCACGCTGGTAAAAAATGTCGGGACAAATTTGAAAGTTGAGCCGCTGCGAAATTTGCCAGTCGTTCGTGATCTAGCGGTGGATTTGCAACCATTTTTTGACGCCTACAAAAAAACCATGCCGGCGTTCGTGCCTCGCGCCGATCTCGATCAAAATAATTTTTTTCCCATTCCACGCGGGAGCAAAGAGGGAAACCGATTGAACGATCAACCGCAGTGCATCGATTGCGGCGCATGTTATTCGGCCTGCACTTTGGTCACGCTCAATCCGCGTTACGTCGGACCGATGGCGCTCAACCGCGCGCTCTCGCTGGTGGTCGATCCGCGCGACGGAAAACGAGGAGAGCGATTGAAAGTTGTCACCGGGGAAGACGGCGCGTTTCGCTGTCACACCCTCGGAAATTGCCGGGACGTTTGTCCGCGCGGAATTTCCCCGACGCAATCGATCCAGCGATTGAAGCGGCTGGCAGTGATGGATCAGGGTTACTCGTTTTTGTTGAAAGTTTTTGGAATTAAAAAAACCGTGTGAACGCGAATTTTGCATTAGTCGTAACGCAGCTTAGTTGTAGCGCAGCTTTGCAAGCTGCTGTATCGCCGGTTTGCAACCGGCAGGGCGTCGCGACATCCAGCGGGTTGCAAACCCGCGATACGGCAGGTTAAAAACCTGCGCTACGGTTCTGATACAAATCCGGGTTTGAAAAAATTTATTTCGCAACGTTTATGATTCACCATTCACAAAACCGTTCTCGAAGCCAATTCCGGTCACGGGCATTTACCTTGATAGAACTGCTAGTCGTTATTGCCATCATCGCCATCCTGGCCGGTCTGCTCTTGCCCGCGTTAGCCAAAGCAAAAGCCAAAGCCAGACAGACTCAATGTTTGAACAACATGCGGCAAATCGGCATTGCAACGGTGATGTACCTGAGTGACTTCAAAAAATATCCGGGATGCCTTTGGGTTGAAAACGGATTTTATTATGTCTGGCCAGTCCGTCTTTTTTCCCAACTCGGCACGAATCGATCGGTGTTCGCTTGCCCCGCGGCGAATCCCAACGCGCGTTGGGATCGGACGTTGAATACAACAGTGGGCGCTCCGATTCCTACGGGACTCGGCGGAGGCTTCGATCCGTATGGGATTAGTGAGAAGACGCGTTTTCCCATGGGCTACAACGACTGGGGTTTGAGAAATCCATCGACGACCCTTCCCCAGCTTGGCTTGGGAGGCGATGTCAACATCGTGGGCCTCGTGAACGAAAGTTCCGTTAAAAATCCGACAGAAATGATCATGCTCGGCGACAGCAAGCCCGACGGAAGTTTTGATGGTAACATCGATCCAAAGACTCCTGCGGAATGGCCCTCGAACCGGCATGAGGGTCGGACGGTGTTGATGTTTTGCGATGGCCATTCAGAATCCGCGCGGCGAAAAGATGTCATCAGTCCAACAAACGAAAAATGGCGGCGACGCTGGAACAATGACAACCAACCGCATCTGGAAATCAATTGGACGGTGAACGCCGCGCAAGAAGCAACGATTGATCCGTGAATTTTTTAACCAGGATCGGGGTAGCATCTGCCTCCGGCGGGTGCGAAAAGAACGGTGATGCGAAGCGGCTCAAATCCGAAATCCGAATACCGAAATCCGAAAGAAGTCCGAAATCCGAATACCGAAAAACGACTCCAGACCACAGCCCGGAAAAGTACTTTGCCGCACCCACAGTTCCGCGCCACTTTCGGCCTTCGGACCTTCGGATTTCTTTCGGATTTCGGATTTCGGATTTCAGGCTGAATCTCACTCGCCGGAGGCAGATGCTACCCGGTCATATCTTTCTCTTTACCAAAACTTCCATAGCGCAGCGCGAGAGTCGGCAGCACGAGCAAATTCAAAATGGTTGAAGTAAACAAGCCGCCAAGAATGACGAACGCCATCGGACTTTCGATTTCGTTTCCAGGTTCGCCGTAAGCAATCGCCAGAGGCAACAATCCAAGCGCCGTTACCAGCGCCGTCATCAAAATCGGCAGCAACCTTTCGCTCGCGCCACGAATGGCCGTTTCAAGATTCCACGTCGCTCCTTCTTCCAGCACCAGATGTTCGAAATGCGAAATCATCATGATCGAATTGCGCATGGTGATGCCAAACAAAGTGACGAACCCCACCAGCGAGCCGACTGACAACGAACCGCCGCTGGCAAAAACGGCGAGCACACCGCCGACGAGCGCGAACGGGAGGTTGACCAAAACCAATAATAAATTTCGCCAGTTGCCAAAAACAATCCAGAGCAGCAGCACGACGCCGATCGCGGCGACGGCGGAATTGATCAGCAAACCGCGCCGCGCTTTGGCCTGCGCTTCCGCCGCTCCGGTGAAAATGGCATAGACTCCAGCGGGAAAAGAAATTTTCGCAGCGACTTCTTTTTTCGCTTCCTGAACGAACGAGGTGAGATCGCGGCCCTGCACATTGCAAGTCACTTGTTGGCGGCGTTGCGCGCCTTCATGGACGATCAACGCGCGGCCGCTGGAGGAATAAATCTCGGCCAATTGGCGCAGCGGCAATTGCAATCCTTCGCTGTTGCGCAACATGAGCGACCCGATGCTTTCGGGTTCTTTGCGACTTTTTTCTTCCAGAATTACGCTGACATCAACGACGCGATTCCCTTGGAAATTTTGCGCGACAACGTTGCCTTGATAGGAAGTTTGGATCGCATCCAAAACTTCGGTGGGCTGAAAACCAAACTCAATCAGCCGGTCGGGGCGCAGACGAATCACCATCTCCGGCGCGCCGGGTTGCGATTCCATTTGGA
Organism: Verrucomicrobiota bacterium; assembly: GCA_038214755.1. GTDB lineage: Bacteria > Verrucomicrobiota > Verrucomicrobiia > Limisphaerales > CANJXF01 > CANJXF01. The sequence continues at coordinate 22,650 of JBBQRQ010000055.1, read as the reverse complement.
CGTCTGTCGCGCTTTTGAATTTGGTGAGGAGCCGTTGAATCTCGCCCGCCTTTTCATCCAACACATCCAGATCATCGCCATAAACACTGATCACCACCTGAGCGGTCGATCCCGAAATGACTTCTTCAATTCGCTCCGCCAGAAACGGCATTACCTTGAACGTCGTTCCGGGAAATTTTCGCAGCGCCTCGCGAATTTCTCCCACGACCGCTTCCGCCGCCTCGCCTTCCAACGGTTGAAGCTCGACGTGAAATTCGCTTCTTTCCGTGCCCCACGCATCTTCGCCTTGTTCGGCGCGGCCCACTTGTTGAGAGACGCTGCGGATATGAGAATTTTTCATTAACTCCGCCGTGACTTCCCGTCCGATGCGCAGCGATTCATCAATCGACGCGCCCGGAAACAGGATCATGTGAACGATGAAATGACCTTCTTTGAATTCAGGCAAAAATTCTCCGCCAAAAAATGGGAGCGTGGCCGCAGCGCCGAGGCAAAGCAGAATCGCGACGCCAATAATACTTTTCGGACGCTTGCTAAAACTTTCCAGCCAGCGGCGATGACTGGCTTTCATCCAGGCTACGTAACGCGGCTCGGCGTGCGCCCCCGTTCGCGACAGCATGACCAAACAAAGCGCGGGCGTAACCGTGAGCGCGACCGCCAAAGAGGCCAGCGTCGCCAACAGAAATGAAACCGCCAGCGGCGAAAATAATCGGCCTTCAATTCCGCTCATGGCGAACACCGGCAGAAAAACCAGCGCGACGATGAACGTGGCATAGACCACCGCGCTGCGCACTTCGAGCGACGCCTTCAAAATCACGTTGAACAAAGAATCGGGATTTGGGCGCAGACGATTTTCCCGAAGGCGGCGCAAAATATTTTCCACATCGATGATCGCGTCATCTACCACGACTCCGATCGCGATGGCGAATCCGCCGAGTGTAATCGTGTTGATAGTCACGCCCAAATGATCGAGCGCAATGACGGCCGCCAGCAGCGAAATGGGAATAGAGGTGAATGAAATAAAAGCCGTTCGCAGATCGAGCAAAAATAAAAACAGAACGATCACGACGAGCACTCCGCCGATGAGCAACGCGTGATTTACATTTTTGAGCGAGCGTTCGATGAAGGTCGCGGGCCGAAAAAGTGCGGGCTGAATATTTATTTTCTCCGTGGCCAGCGCCGGTTTCATTTCGTCGAGCGCATGTTCGACCGCTCGCGTGACTTCCATCGTGTTCGCTCCAAATTGGCTGGAGACGAGAAGAATCAATCCTGCTTGCCCCATGATTTGCGCGTCGCCAAGTTTCGGTTCAGCGGCGTAAGTCACATTGGCGACGTCTTTCAATCGCACGCTCAACGCATTGCTGTGGGTCAGCATCACCTGGCCAAGTTGTTCGGGCGTGAACGATTGCCCTTCACTTCGAAGAATGATGCGTTGATTTTTATTTTCCAAAAAACCGGCTCCGCGCACTCCGCTCGATTTTCGCGCGGCATTCAGCACGTCGTCCAAAGACAATCCAAGCGAAACCAAACGGTCGGGCCGGACCTGCACTTGAATTTGCCGAACCTCGCCGCCAAACGTCTCGACTTTCGCCACGCCGGGAACACCGAGCAGTCGCGGTCGCAGCGTCCAATCGGCGTAGGTGCGCAACTCCATCGGAGTGCGATTGGTCGAGGTCAAACCGATGGCGAGCATCAAACTGGTGGAGGAAGTGAGCGAACCCATTTTCGGAGCGCGAACTCCTTGCGGCAATTCTCCGGCGAGTTGCGAAAGGCGTTCGTTGACCATTTGCCGCGCGCGAAAAATATCCGTCTTGTCGCTGAAAATGGTCGTCACCACCGACAGCCCTTGAATGGAGAGCGAACGCAACGCGTCCAGATTGGGCGAGCCGTTGAGAGCATTTTCAATCGGGCGCGTGACGAGTTGCTCGACTTCTTCGGGGGACAAACCGGGCGCTTCGGTCTGGATGATAATTTGCGGCGGAGCAAATTCAGGAAAAACGTCGAGCTTGGTTTTGGTCGCCACGTAAAGTCCGTAGCCGACGACCAAGCAGGCGAAGACGATGACGACTCCGCGAAAGCGCAACGAGAAATGGACGATGTGATTGAGCATCACTTAATCCGGCACTTGATATTGCGATTTCATTTCTTCCGACAACAACGTTTGCGCGCCGACGGTGACGACGCGAAGGGCGGGATCGAAATTGGGGATGAACCAGCCGTCCGCCAGCGATTGTTTTAATTCGACTTCACGGCGGGCAAAAGTGGTCTCGCTGGTTTGCGCGTAAATCCATGTTTTGCCTTGATGTCGCAGAACAGCGTCGCGTGGGATGATCGCGCCGCTGATCGATTTTTTGCCGAGCGGAAGATAAGCAATTACAGCCGCGCCCGGCGCGAGGCTGGAATTTTTTTCTTCGATCAAAAATAAAAAACTTTGTCCCTGCAATGAAGATTCGATGTTCGGGGCAAATTCCAAAAACTCCGCCGCTAAAAATTTTGCGGAGCCGAGCGGAGCGATGCGCGCGGTCTTCGGCGTGTTCGGAAAATTTTCGCCCGGCGGCAAATCGACTCGGACCAAAGTTTTCTCCCGTGACAACAACGCGCGCGCAAACTCCGGCAAATCTTTTCGCTGCGCAATCGCCGCCCCCCAGTTGCCCAGCAATTTATTGCGCGCCAGTTCGACGGTCAGTTCGTCCCGGCGGCTGGTCGCTTCGGCGGCCTGGAGCGATTTTAGGGAAGCACTGTCGGCCAGCGATTTCAGACGCGTAAATTCTTCTCGTGAATTTTTCGCCGCGACTTCAGTGGAAGTTATTTCCGAGAGCGTTTCCACCAGCAGCGCTGGAGAGAGCACGCGACCGAAACCTTTTATCTCCTCGTTCAGATTGGTCGCCGTCACTGGAGAAACCGCCAAAGCGATTCGTTTCTGCGCTTCGGCGTCGAGCGTGACAATTATTTCGCCCTCTTTGCCGCGGCTGATTTTTGTTTCAGCAGCAATCGGCTTTTCCCGTTGGCGTTCCGCCTCTCGCTCCTTGCTCATTTTGCGATAGGCGAAAATCAAAACAGCGGCCAACGCGGCAGCAACGATCAACCCCAAAATAAATTTCCAACCTTTCACTGGAGCTTTTCCTTTCTTTTTTTACGACGCGCTTTCGACTCAAGGCGTGTTGGTTAAAACGCAGTCAGCCTGTCCAGTCCTCATTGAAAGTCAATTGCCGCCAAGACTCCGGGGTAGCCTCTGCCTCCGGCGGGCGCGAAAACATCTCTTCGATGTTCGATGTCCGATGTTCAAAGTTTAAGAATAAAAGGAACGTCGATCTCGGAACGTTGAAGAACGAGATGAATTCGCACCCGCTGGAAGCAGATGCGACCCGTAGCGCAGTGATCTCAGTAAGAAATCTTGTCCGCTTTTTTCTCCCATTCACGAAACGCCGCCAGCGCTTTTTTTCGCAACAGTTGTTTCATCGCGATTTTTCTTTTTTCCAACGGCAATGGAATTTCCCGATAAATAAATTCGTCATCGAAACCAATTTTGGCGGCGTCCTGACGCGTGTTGGCGAAGTAAATTTTTTTCAGGCGCGCCCAATAAATCGCTGAGAGACACATCGGGCAGGGTTCGCAACTGGTGTAAAGCTCGCAGTCGTCGAGGTGAAATCTTTTCAGTTTTTTGCACGCGCTGCGGATGGCGACAATTTCCGCGTGCGCCGTCGGATCGTTCGTCGAAGTGACTTCATTATGGCCGGTCGCAATGACTTTTCCATTCCGCACAATCACCGCGCCGAACGGGCCGCCTTTATTGGCGCGCATCATTTTTTGCGACAGCCCAATCGCTTTGCCCATGAATTTTCCGTGGCTCATTTAAATAAAATTTTTCCGTGAAGGTTTCTCAAACTTTCAAACCGAACAAACGATGGTGCTCCAAAATCGTGTAGCGGTCGGTCATCCCGGCGAGATAATCACAGACGGCGCGGTGGAGTCCTTCGCGGCGAATGCGTTTGCGCGTGTGTTGGCCCAGCTGTTCGGGATGGCTCAGGAAATGGTGAAACACTTCCTCCAACATTTGCACGGCGCGCAGGTTCGGCTGATGCACCGCCGGATTGTAATAAAGATTTTTGTAGAGGTAATTGCGCAGTTCGATGTTCAGCTTGTGCCGGTCTGGACTGTAGCGGACCAACGGGCGCGATTGCAGTCGGACGTCGTTCGCCGATTGGACGCCAGATGCTTCAATCAACTTTTCCGTCGTGTGAACCACGTCTTTGATGTGATCGTCGATGAGGCAGCGAATGATAAAATAACGGCGCGATTCCTCGGCGATTTTTCCGCATTCTTTTTTCACCTGCGCAGTGGCTTCACGCCAGAGACGAACGTCCGCGCACAAATTTTTTTCCGAAAGCAATCCGGCGTCGAGACCGTCGTCGAGGTCGTGGCTGTAGTAAGTAATTTCGTCGGCGAGGTTAGCCACTTGGGCTTCGAGCGATGAAGACCGGGCGGGGAAGTCTGCGCGTTTGCTCGGATGATCGTAGCTCGTGTAATGTTTTATCAAACCTTCGCGCACTTCCCACGTCAGGTTCAGCCCGCGAAAGCGCGGATATTTTTGTTCGATTTCTTCGACGATGCGAAGGCTTTGGCGATTGTGTTCAAAGCCGCCATGCGCCTTCATCAAACGATTCAAAACCACTTCGCCTTTGTGACCGAATGGCGAGTGACCAAGGTCGTGCGCGAGAGCGATGGTCTCAGTCAAATCTTCATTGAGCCGAAGCGCGCGCGCGATGTTCCGCGAAATCGCCGCAACTTCCATCGTGTGCGTGAGACGCGTGCGCAAATGATCCGCCGTGCCGTTGAGAAAAACCTGGGTCTTATATTCGAGACGGCGAAAGGCGCGGGAATGGATGACGCGATCCCGGTCGCGCTGATATTCAGTGCGCCAATCCGGCGGCGGCTCCTTATATTTTCGGCCCAGCGAATCGCCGCTGAACTGCGCGTAGGGAGCGAGGATCTGGCGTTCGAGTTGTTCCAACTCTTCTCGGGTGCGGGGCATGAGAGATTCAGTAAATTTTTTGACAACGGTTGTTAAAGCAGTTCGAGAAATTGCTCAACAGTCAAACCGGAATTACAAGTCAAAGGGGCGCATCTTAATTTCTCGCAAAGTAACGGAACGCCGATCTCCTGATCGGCCTTGCAGAAAATATGAAGCGTTCCAATGCCGATCAGGAGATCGGCGTTCCATGGCCATCTTTTGCCTGCCCATGTTAAACAGCAACAAGAACTGGTCGCGATGATTGGTCCTTGAGATTGGAAACCGCTTTTTGATCTTCCGCCCACAACCACGCGGTTATGGCTTCTTTGATATTTTCCGCCGCTTCTTTTTCATCGCGCCCCTGCGAGACACAACCAGGAAGCGCGGGGCACTCAGCCGCAATCCACTCATCCTCCGCTTTTTCAAATGTTACGTGAAACATCATAATGTTTTAATTGGTTAGCAATTCCTGAACGGAAACACCGCGCAGTTGAAACAGACGGCGAATGGCATCTTCGATCAAATTGTTCGGGCAGGACGCTCCGGCAGTAATGCCGACCGTAATTTTCCCGGCGGGCAACCAGTTTTCCGTTTCGATTTCCTCGTGAATATGTTGATTCCAATGGCGAATCAATTTATCGGAAACCATCATCGCCGCATTTTTTATGAAGTAGGTGGGCAACTTTGCTTCGCCCATTTCCGCGAGATGAGAAGTGTTGGAGGAATTGTAGCCGCCGATGACGAGCAATAAATCCATCGGCTCGCGCAAAAGTTTTTCGAGCGCGTCCTGGCGATCTTGCGTCGCGCCGCAAATCGTGTCGAAGAAACGAAAGTGTTTGTCGATCTCGCTCTCGCCATATTTTTTGATCATGGCGTTTTTCAAACGGCGCTGCACTTCTTCGGTTTCGCCGCGCAACATCGTCGTTTGATTCGCCACGCCCACGGCGGACAAATGCACGTCGGGGTCAAAACCTTCGGAGCACGCGCCTTTAAATTTTTCGAGAAATTCCTGTTTGTTTCCGCCGTGAAGAATGTAATCACAAACGCAATCGGTTTCCGCGAGAGTGAAAACAACGAGGTAATGTCCGCTGCCATACGCGGTGGCTTGTGAGGTAGTCGCCTTGGTTTCTTCGTGGCGCGCTTTGCCGTGAATGATGCTCGTGACGGAATCTTTGGAATATTGGCGCACGCGTTTCCAAACACTCATCACGTCGCCGCAAGTGGTGTCCACCAGTTGACAGCCCATCTCCTCAAGTTTCGCGCGAGTGGCCACTTGGGTTCCAAACGCAGGGATGATGACAACGTCGTCCTTTTGCAAACGCGCCAGTTCTTCGTCGGTCGGCTTGGGAGAAATGGTGAGAATTCCAAGATTGCGAATCTGGTCGTTGACCTCCGGGTTATGAATGATTTCGCCCAGAAGATAAATCGGTTTGTCGGCCGGAAATGATTTTCGCGCGGCATACGCAAGGTCAATGGCGCGCTCAACTCCGTAACAAAAACCAAATTCCTTGGCGAGTTTGACCGAGAGCAAACCGTCGGCGGACAGCACGTGACCTTTGGCGCGAATGCGTTCGACGAGTTCACTGCGGTAATGGGAAAGCACCTGGGCTTGCACCGCCTCCATAATTTCCGGGCGGCGCAGGTTGATTTTTTTCGGCGCGGCTGGCGCTGCGATTGACATACCGCGATAGACTAGCACGGTGCCGGGATGCGTCTAGCGCAAAGGGCGTCGGCGTAGTAAGCGAAGGGAAAGGAGCGCGGACGTTCTTCGTCCGCGAGTTTCAAAATGAGAAAAAAACCTGAGCGTTTTCACGCGCCTCATTCACGCGGACGAAGAACGTCCGCGCTCCTTTCCCTTTGGCGAATGCGAGTTGCAGGAAAGACATTGCGTTGAGAAAAACTTGTGCAATGATTTGCTCCTTCGGTGACGGAGCGTAGCTCAGCCTGGTAGAGCACTTGCTTTGGGAGCAAGACGTCGCAGGTTCAAATCCTGTCGCTCCGACCATTTTTTTGTTTGGAAATTTCCCACTCGTTTTTTCCCAGACCTTTTTGCGTGCTCCAAATTAATTATCTTCTTCTCGCCGACAATTATTTTTCCTAGCTTCGTCGCCAATCCAACTATGCAAACCCAACTCAAAGCCAAACTCTCCTTCTTCATGTTCCTGCAATATTTTATTTGGGGCTCGTGGTATGTCAGCATGGCCACTTACCTGGGCAAGACGCTGAAATTTGAAGGCGGGCAAATCGGTCTGGCTTACGGCGCGTTCGCCATCGGCGCGATGATCTCCCCGTTTTTCGTGGGCTTGATCGCCGACCGGTATTTCGCTTCGGAAAAAATCCTCGCTGTTCTCGGCATCGCGGGAGGCGGCTTGATGTTCCTGATGCCGAAGCTGACGACGTTCAGTTCTTTTTATCCGATGCTGATTCTTTATTGCGCTTCGTATGTTCCGACATTGGCGCTCGGCAATTCGCTCTCGCTCCATCATCTGGCCAACCCGAAGCGCGACTTTCCACTTATCAAAACACTTTCGGCGGTGGGTTGGATCGCGGGCGGGGTGACGTTGAGCCTCGTGTTCAAGGGAGAACAATCCGCCGTCCAATTTTATCTGGCGGGCGCGGTGTCGATCGCGCTGGGATTATTCTCGCTCACCCTTCCGCACACGCCGCCGAAGAAAACCGGCAAAGATGTTCGTCTCGGCGAGATTCTCGGCCTCGACGCGCTCGCACTTTTGAAAAAACCTTCGTTCGCCATCTTCATTGCTTGCATGTTCCTCATCTGCATCCCGCTCTATTTTTATTTCGTGAACATGAACCTGTATGTCACTGAACTGGGATGGAAATATTCAGCGGCAAAAATGTCGTTGGCCCAGGTGTCGGACGTAATTTTTTTGATTCTGCTGCCACTGATGCTGAAAACGCTTGGCTACAAAAAAACTATTTTCATCGGCATTCTCTCCTGGGCGGCGCGTTATTTTTTGCTGGCCGGAAGCGTGGACGCCGCCTCGCTGCAAACCGCGTTTGTCTTCGCGGCAATTTTGCTTCACGGCGTTTGCTACGATTTCCTTTTCATCGCGGGACAACTTTATGTAGATGACGAAGCGAACGAGCGGATGCGCGGCGCGGCGCAAGGTTTGATTGCCTTTATCCTTTGGGGTGTGGGCGCATTTGTCGGGACTCGTCTCGCCGGAAATTCACAGGCAGCACACACGCTCAAACAGCCCCTCGGCGACATCGCGCACGACTGGCATGCCATCTGGATTTACCCAGCGTGGGGCGCGGTGGCCGTGCTGGTGATTTTCTTGATTTTCTTCCGTGACCCGCGAAAAAAATCCGCTGCGCCCGTCATCGCCGGGCGAAAAGAAGAAAACCTCGAAGTGCCGTGAGCCGCCCGTAGCCGCCGACGTGAGGAGGCGGATTTCGGCTGATAAACCACAAATCCGCCTCCTCACGTCGGCGGCTACGATTTATAAATTCTCCACGCCGCCAAAAAATTTTTCGTCAGTTTTCCACCGAATTTTCTAGCGGTTCAAATCGAGACAAACCAAACGGTCCTCGCTCCGCAAATAAAGTTTTTTATTGGCGAGAACGGGCGCGGCCCAGGTTGGATAATGCAGTTGCGGAACTTGCCAGCGGGAAATTTCTTCGTCCTTTTTTGAGTTCAATTTGAACAGGCCGAGCAAACCGCCCTCGCCGAGAACGATTAATTTTCCATCGGCCAGAATACAGGACCCGCGTCCATAGACATTCGGCTGCGCGGCGCTATGCGCGGACCAATGTTCGTCGCGATCCCACATCAGTTTGCCGCTCGAAAATTCCACGCAGCGGAAATGCGCGTCGGGTTCGTTGCGACCGCTGAACGCGTAGAGAAGACCGTTGTGAAAAATCGGCGTGGTGAAATGTATTTCCAAAACAAGATTACGCCAAACTTCTTGAAACTTTTGGTTCGCCGGTTTGACCTTCAACAAAACCCCGCCGCTCTTGTAATAGGCGCTGGAAATAAAAACTTCGTTGCTCACCACGACAGGATTTGCCGCGTTGACCGAGTCATCGACGCGCGCGCGAAACCAAAAGCTGTCGAACAGTTCGCCGGTTTTGGGATTGAGTGAAACCAAGCCCTGCCGCATCAAACAAAACGCAGTGCGCTTTCCATTCACGGTCGCGAGAACCGGCGTGGCGTAGCTGGCTTGTTTTTCGTAGCGACGCCATTCCACTTTGCGGTCGCCCGGCCAGCCGGTCATGGGCGCGCCCGTCCAGTTTTTTTCGCCAACACTTTCCCAAATTGTTTTTCCAGTTTTCGCGTCCAGCCCCACCACGCCGGCATTGGGTTGTCCGCCGACCATCACGATCAAAATATTTTCTTCGAGCACCGGCGTGCTCCCGACCCCGAAAAATGCCTCTGGGATTTCCCACTCCTTGGCGGTGTTGCGCTGCCAGATTAATTTTCCCGTTTTTAAATCGAGGCAAGTCAACATTCCTTCCGCGCCGAAGGTGTAACAAAAATCTGAGGAGAGCAGCGGAGTGCAACGCGGCCCGTTGTTGTAACCGTATGGGTCCTGGAAACTACTCGGATAGGCAAATTGCCAGATTGGTTTTCCATTGATGGCGACCACGCACTCGACAACTTCATTTGCGCCGACGCGATGAAACAAAACCAATTTATTTCCCCGAACCGATGGCGCGCTGTAACCTGTGCCGATTTTTTTTTCCCAAACCAGCGGTGGGCCGTTCGTGGGAAATTTTTCAAGCAATCCAGTCTCCGCAGAAATGTCATTGCGATTGGGGCCGAGAAATTGCGGCCAATCTTCCGCCAACAAGTTTTGGCCAGACAAAAATATTACGGAGACCAAAATCCACTTCACTCCTGCTGGAATGTGCAAGTTCATTCCGACCGACGCGATTCTGGTGTGTTGGAACTTCGGCGCGGGAGAAGACGGATTTTGCTGATTTGATCGACATCGAGAATATGCGCGTGATCTTGCGGATCGACCACGATCAACGTGGTTTTGCCTTCTGCGAAAACAAGCTGTTCGGGATGCCGCACTACGATGACCTCGCGGTCAACACGAATTTCAAAGGCTCGGAATGGTTGTTTGTTAATGGCTGCATCTAAATTCACCAGCTTCACGGCCGAAAAATAGCAGCCGACCTATAACTCGGCAAGTGGCAAGCCAGCGACTGTTCGCGGCGAATAATGCGATTTGCAATCGGGCTGGTTTTTCAAACTTGTTTCAGTAGCATCCGACAAAATTGCAGGAGTCGAAGGTTATGAGAGCCATTTCAGTGAACCTGGATTTCAAAGTGCCAACTGGGAAATTGGTCGGGGCAGCGGTTTTGTTGACGACCGTGATGCTGGGATGCGCTGGATGCCAGACGTTCACGCTGACCCAGGAGGAATGGGAGAAGCAACAGCGAGGAGGAATGGTTGATCGCGACGTCGGAACCGCGGTGGGAGTCATTGGCGCAGCGGGATATTTAGGAGCGACCATCGCCGCGGCGGTGGGCGGAATAAAATGACAATAAGGAGAAAAGTATTCGAAGGTCGGCTTCTACGAATGGAATTTTAACATGAACACAGAAGAAAAAATTCAATCCTTCCGCAAAGGCTACGAAGCTCTCCGCGCTGAAATCGCAAAAGTCATCGTCGGCCACGACGCGATTGTTGAAGGGACTTTGATTGCAATCTTCAGCGGCGGACATGTGTTGCTCGAAGGCGTGCCCGGCCTCGGTAAAACGCTGCTCGTCCGCACGCTCAGCGAAGTGCTCGACATGAGTTTCAATCGCATTCAATTCACGCCTGATCTCATGCCCGCCGACATCCTCGGCACGAATATCGTCATGGAAACGCCCGGTGGAAAACGCGAATTTGTTTTTCAACGCGGCCCGATTTTCGCGCACTTGCTTCTTGCCGACGAAATCAATCGCGCCACGCCAAAGACGCAATCCGCCATGCTCGAAGCGATGCAGGAAAAAAGTGTTACGGCTGGCGGCGAGATTCGCAAATTGGGTGAACCATTTTTCGTTCTCGCCACGCAAAATCCAATCGATCAGGAAGGAACGTATCCATTGCCCGAAGCGCAACTCGACCGATTTTTCTTCAAGCTGATTGTGGGTTATCCGAACGCGAAAGAATTAACCGAAGTTCTGACGCGCACGACCGAAAGCGCGAAACCGCAAATCGGTCGTGTTCTGACCAAGGAAGAAATTCTTGAATTGCAAACGCTCGTGCGCCAGGTGCCGGTCGCATCGCATGTGAAAGATTACGCCGTGCGCCTGGTGCTGGCGACGCATCCGAAAAGCGAAACCGCGGCGCCGATTGCAAATCAATATTTGCGTTTCGGGAGCAGTCCGCGCGGTGGACAGACGTTGATTCTCGGCGCGAAAGTTCGCGCGCTGACGCATGGCCGTTTCAACGTCAGCTTCGACGACATTCAAGCCGTGGCCGCAGCCGCATTGCGTCATCGGTTGATTTTAAATTTCGAAGCGGAAGCCGAAGGTGTCACGACCGACCTCATCATCGAACAAATTTTGAAAGATGTTCCGAAAGATGCGGAGATGGTGAACGTGTAACCACCTTGTAATTCAGCATGGAAAAAACTTATCTCGAAACGACGATTTTCAGTTTTTACTATGATGATCGGCCGCAATCCGAAATCGTCGCACGCAGGAATTGGTCGCGCCAGTTGATTGACGAATTGCGAACGGAATACTTCATGGTCACAAGCCCAGCGGTTTTAACGGAATTATCGCGAGGCAACAAACCGCATAAGGATAAGGCGCATGGTTTGGCGCTTTCATTTCCCGAGGTGGAAATTAATGGGCAAATCAAAGAAATGGTTGCGATATATTTGAAGCATTTGCTGATGCCAAGAGACCCACTCGGAGACGCTTTGCATCTTGCCCTGGCTTCATTTCACCAGTGCGATTACCTGGTCACTTGGAATTGTGCCCACCTTGCGAACGCACACAAATTCGGTCACATTAAACGCGTCAATGATTTGCTGCATATGCGAACGCCAACCATATTAACGCCGCTGGAGATTTTAGGAGAGAAACCATGAAAGACGTCGCCCTCGAAGATATTCGGAAAGTTCGCCACGAGATTTCTGCCGAATGTGGTCATGACCTTGATCGATTTTTTGCCTTCATGTTGGAGGAGCAAAAGAAATATCAGGAGCAAATCAATCGTTACCACGAAGTGGAGCGCCACAATTCGCCAGCGATGATTTTAAATGATTCACCTGAGAAACCTGGTAACTAACCGGAGTGGAGTTCGAGGCTCGGTGACGCCTCTCCGTTCGGCTTCGACTGTTATCCGCCTAAATAAGCACTCTTCACTTTTGGATTGGCGCGCAACGCTGCCGCGTCGTCCTGCAAAATAATTCGCCCGGTTTCCAACACATAGCCGTAGCGCGAAATTTCGAGCGCCAGATTCGCATTTTGTTCGACTAACAAAATCGTTATGCCGCGTTCGCGATTTATTTCCACGATCTTTTCAAAAATTGTTTTTACCAAAATTGGAGCGATGCCGAGGGAGGGTTCATCCAACATCAAAAACTTTGGTTTACTCATCAACGCGCGACCGATGGCCAGCATCTGTTGTTCCCCGCCCGAAAGCGTTCCGGCGATTTGTTTCGCGCGTTCTTTGAGGCGCGGAAAAATGCTGAAAACATAATCGAGTTCTTTCGCGACAACATCTTTGTCGCGTTGGAGAAACGCGCCCATTTTCAAATTTTCCAAAACCGTGAGATTGGCAAAAATCATTCGGCCTTCGGGAACGTGCGACAATCCGGCGGCGACGATTTTGTGAGCAGGAAATTTGGTGATGTCCTGCCCGTCGTAAATCACCTCGCCTTCTTTTGGTTTTAACAGTCCGGAGACGGTTCGAAGCGTGGTAGTTTTGCCCGCGCCATTACCGCCGATAAGTGTGACGATGTCACCTTTCTTGACCGACAAGGAAATCCCGTGTAGCGCGGAAATTGCGCCGTAGTTCACTGTTAAATTTTTAACTTCTAACATTTTAATTCAACGCGGAGACGCAGAGACGCAGAGTAAAAACAAAACTCTTTCCTCTGCGTCTTTGCGTTTATTTTTCACTTCCCAAATAGGCTTCAATTACAGTCGGGTTTGCCCGGACTTCCTCCGGCGTTCCTTCGGCGATTTTTATTCCGTAATCGAGCACCGCGATTCTTTGGCAAATTCCCATCACCACTTTCATGTCGTGTTCGACGAGCAAAATGCTGATTTGAAATTTTTCCTGAATGAAACGAATCAGTCGCATCAACTCCACTTTTTCGGTGGCATTCATTCCCGCCGCCGGTTCGTCCAGGCAAAGCAATTTTGGTTTGGTGGCGAGCGCGCGAACAATTTCCAAACGACGTTGATCGCCGTAGGGAAGACTGGTTGCTGGTTCGTCACGCAAACGACCGAGACTAAATATGTCGAGCAACTCCAACACTTGTGTTTCGACTATTTTCTCGCTCTCACGAAAATGTTTTCCGCGCCAGAGCGCGTTGCGAATTCCGTGTGAACGATGCAACTGCAAAGCGGCGCGCACGTTGTCAAAGACGCTCAGGCTCGGACAAAGCCGAATATTCTGAAACGTTCGCGCCACGCCGCGCCGCGCCAGTTCGTGAGGTTTAAGTCCGGCGGCGGACTGACCAGAAAAAAAAATCGCGCCTTCGGTCGGCTGATAAACTCCCGTGATCAAATTAAACACGGTCGTTTTTCCCGCGCCGTTCGGACCGATCAGTCCTATCAATTCGTGTTCGCCAATTTGCAAATCCAATGCGGAAACTGCGGTCAATCCACCGAAACGGATGGTGACGTTTTCCAATTGGAGCAGAATGGAATCGCTCGTCGGCATCTTCGTTTAATTCAAGAAACCATCTCATTAGCGCCCTGCTTTAGCTGGGTGGCTGGGCGAGACGAAAATGTTAAAACCGTTTTAACGGTTTGGAGCGCGGAAAACCGCTGAAGCGGTTGAAGGTTCTGTCGCCACTCTTCCACCCAGCTAAAGCAGGGTGCTAATGAGAAGCGTCGAAGAAAATTTTTTAGCAACGCATTCATGTTTTGGCGGCGCGTGGTTTCGCGAAGGTGAACAAACCTTGTGGACGAAGAATCATCAGACCGATGATGAGCAACGAATAAAGGATCATTCGATATTCGGCAAAGGCGCGCAACGTTTCGGGCAGGACCGTGAGAATGATCGCAGCGGCAATGACGCCGCGTGTTCGTCCCATCCCGCCAAGAATGACCATGACGACGATGTCGATGCTTTTCATGAAATCAAAACTTGTTGGCGACAAAAATCTTTTGTGATGCGCGAACAAACCTCCAGCGATCCCTGCGAAAAATGCGCCGATGACGAACGCGGTGACTTTGTAGCGAACGGGATTTATGCCCATCGCGCTCGCGGAAACTTCGTCGTCATGCACTGCGATGAAGCCGCGTCCGTAAGTCGAATTGACGAGGCAAGCGACCACGAAAACAGTGAGGGCGGCCAGACTCCAGGCCCAGGCAAAGTTGGTCCAATTTGGAATTCCGGGAAGTCCGGTGGCCGCGCCAAAAAATTCCGTGGTTTGAAAAATGACACGAATGATTTCGCCAAAACCGAGAGTGACAATCGCGAGGTAATCTCCGCGCAGACGAAGTGACGGTACGCCGACGGCCAGCCCGACCATCGCGGCCATAATTCCGCCGAGCAAAAGCGCCGCTCCGAATAAAATCGGATGCGCCCACGGCGGCGTGATGGCTTGAAGGGAGAGAGTGAGTTTCGCCGCGCTGTATCCGCCGACCGCCATGAACCCCGCGTGCCCGAGGCTGAATTGTCCGGTGTGGCCGTTGATGAGATTAAGGCTGACGGCGAGAATGATGTTGATCGCGATGTCGAGGGCGATGCCGAGATGGTAACGATTGAAAACATTTGCGTGTGAACGAACCAGCCAACCCAGCAGCGGCGTCAGCGCAATCACGACGATGACGGCGATGAGCAGAGAACGTTTTGCGCCGGAGTGCATCATGAGCGGGTAGCATCTGCCTCAGGCGGGTGCGGCTTCGTTTTCCAATAAATCGGACCTCCCACATTCATCATCGAACATTGAATGGAGATTGTTTCGCACCCGCCAGAGGCAGATGCTACCCGGTCGCTCAGGTAAATTTTTTTACTCATACTTTTTCCACCGTCGCTTTTCCGAGCAAACCGGCCGGACGAAAAATTAAAATCAGAATCAACATGGCGAAGGCGATTCCATCGCGATAATTCGAAACGCCTGGAATTCCGCCAGCAAAAGTTTCGACGACGCCGAGAACAATTCCACCGAGCGCAGCGCCCGGCAGATTTCCGATGCCGCCGAGCACCGCCGCGATGAAGGCGCGCAGTCCCGGTTGAACTCCCATCAGTGGTTCGATACCGGGCGCTCTCATCGCGTAAAGTATTCCCGCGATCGCCGCGAGCGCAGAGCCAAGACCAAAAGTGAACGACACGACGCGATTGACATTCACCCCCATTAACGACGCGGCTGGCATGTTGAAGGAAACCGCGCGCATCGCCGTGCCGATTTTGGTGTGTTGCACGACGAGCCAAAGAACCGCGAGAAGAATGAGCGTTGTCACGAGCACCGCGAGGTCGTTGCTGTTCATCACCAAACCGGCAAAATGAAAATCCTTCATCGGAAGTAGTTGAGGAAACGGTCGTGCCGCGCTGCCGAAAACTTTTCTATGCTGACAGGTGAATTCGATGAAAAGTGAAACGCCAATCGCGGTGATGAGCACAGTAAGTTTCGGTCGCTGGCGAAGAGGACGATAGGCGAGAAACTCAATCAGCATTCCAATCGCGGCGCAAACCGCGGCCGCGAGCAACGTGATCGTAAAAGCTCCGAGAAAAGATTGCGGCGGAAAAATTTTTGCAATGGTGGGCGCGAGAAAATACGCGGTAAACGCGCCGAGCATGAGAACATCGCTGTGCGCAAAATTGATGAAACGCAGAACGCCATAAACCATCGTGTAGCCCAGGGCGATGAGGCCGTAGATTGCGCCGAGCGCCAAGCCGTTGATGAGTTGTTGAAAGAACCATTCCATCGCGAGGCAACGCGGCGTTATGGACTGACCGTTTGCAAAAATTTGTATTTGCCTTTTTCCACCTGGAGGATCACGGCGGATTTCACGGCGTCACGTTTTTCGTTGATGGTGATTTTGCCGGTGACAGCGTCGAGGTTCTTCGTCGCGGCCAGTGCGTCGCGAACTTTTTGTCCGTCGGTGCTGCCCGCGCGTTTGATGGCGTCGCCGAGGACGAGCGCGGAATCGTAGCCGCACGCTGCGAGCGCGTCGGGAGTTTTTCCGCTGTAACGTTTTTTGTAATTGTCCACGAACTTTTTGCTTTTTTCGGAACCGACATCAGGGTGGTAATGCGTAGAGAAATAAGTTTTCTCGACGGCGTCTTTTCCGATTTCCACCAGCTTTTCCGATTCCCAACCATCGCCCCCGAAGAATGGAACATTCAAACCGAGTTGCCTGGCCTGGATACAAATCAGCGCCACGTCGGTGTAGTAGCCCGGCACAAAAACTCCATCGGGCGCGGACGATTTGATGCCGGTGAGCTGGCCTTTGAAATCTTTATCGCCGCCATTGTAATCGAGTTCCGCCACGATTTGCCCCCCGTTGGCCACGAATTGTTCTTTGAAAAATTTTGCCAGCCCTTTGCTGTAATCACTTTTTACGTCGGTGAAAACGGCGACTTTTTTCTCCATCAAAGTTTTCGTGGCAAAGTTCGCCATGACCGTTCCTTGAAATGGATCGATGAAACAAACGCGGAAAATAAAATCGCCGCTCTCGGTCACTTTCGGATTGGTCGAGGAAGGAGAAATCATCGGGATTTTATTCTGCTGACAAATGGGCGCAGCTTCGAGCGAACGGCTGGAGGCGACTTCGCCCAGAATGGCAATACAACCATCGCGCGAAATGAGTTTGTTGACGACGGTTGCCGGTTCGCCCGCTTTGGATTGCGTGTCTTCCGTGAGAAGTTCGAGTTTTTTTCCGAGGAGGCCGCCCGCGGCATTGATCTCCTCGATGGCGAGCAAGGTTCCTTCGTGGGATGACTGGCCGAAGGTTGCTTCCTTGCCCGTCAACGACGCGAACTCGCCCACCTTGATTGCATCGCTTGCTTTGTTGCATCCGACCAGCAGCGCCGCAAAAAGCGGCAACGACGAGAATAATTTTTTCATAATGTTTTCAACGATCACCGGCCCGCGACGCTAGAAAATATTCCAACGGCTTTCAATCTTTAATAAACAACCGCCGGTGGCACGGGCGCATCTCAGTTTCTTGCAAGGACGCGGTTTGATCGCATTAGCGATGCTTTGGCGCGATAGCGTCTTGGACTGCGCCAGCCCTCTGGCGCTTTCGGAGCGGTGACAGCCCATCGAAAGCGCCAGAGGGCTGGCGCAGTCCAAAACCTGGCGGACGGTTAAGGGCATTCTTAAGATAAACGCTCTGCACAAAACTAAGATGCTACCCGGAAAAAAGAAAGTTTTGACGTGTTTTATTTTCCAACCTACCGTTCGGTAGGTTCATGGAAGAAATTGATCCAATCACGCGCCAGAAAATTCTCAAGGCCGCCTTGAGGCAATTTGCTCATTGTGGTTACGCCGGAGCGTCGGTGCAGGCCATTGTGGACGCGGCGAAGGTCACCAAGCCAACGCTCTATTATTACTTCGCCAGCAAAGCCGCGCTCTACAAAGCGCTGGTGGAATCGGCTCACGACGAACGTTATTGGTTGATGCAGGAATCGGCGAAGAAAGGCGTGAGACTTCGGGAACAACTTGTGGAAATTTTGACGGCGCTCTTTAGTTTTCTCGGCGCGAACCGTGAGTTGGTGAGGCTGGCTTTTGCTTCCGCCTTCGCTTCGCCTGGGGAACTTCCGCCAAAATTGAATTGCTGCGAAAAAGCAAAGCGCAATTTCGAGTTTGTTCATTCGTTGATAAAAAAGGAATTGAAGGCGGGCGGACTGAATCGCCGTTTTGGCAGCGAGGAGTTGGCCTACGGTTTTTGGGGGTTGATGAACATTTATGTGATGGCCCATCTGATTATGCCGGATTGCCGGCTCGATCGCAAAACAGCGCGGGGCATCGTCGAATTATTTCTCACGGGCGCAGCAAAAAAATAACTTACTCATGATCACACACGCGAATGTCGGGGCGATCTTATTGGCTTTGACCGCCTTCGTTTTTTCCGGCTGCGGAGGGAAAAAAAATCAGTCCGCTGCTCCGCCGATGAAAATGGAAATGCAGGTGGTAGCGATTGAGGCAAAGAAGGAGTCTGTCTCCGAAGTAATTTCGCTCGTGGGAAATCTTCTGGCGAATGAATCGGTCCAAATCAAGAGTGAAATCGACGGGACGATTGCGGAAATTAATTCCGAGGAAGGCCAGCGGGTGGAGAAGGGCCATCTCTTGATTCGCCTTGATGAAAGCAAGCTGGCGGCGGCGGTCGCGGAGGGCGAAGCAAATTTCAAATTCAGCGAGGCTAACTTTGGGCGCAGCGAACAGCTCTTCAAAGGGAAACTTATTGCCCAACAGGAATTCGATCAGATGAATTCGATGTTTCAGATCAACAAAGCCAATCTTGAATTGAAGCGACAGCAATTGAAAGACGCGCGGATTCTCGCTCCGTTTTCGGGGATTGTCGGCGCGCGAAACATAAGCCCCGGCCAAGTCATCGCCAAGAGCACGACGCTGACATGGTTGACCGACATTGACCCGGTGAAAGTCGAAATTAATGTGCCGGAACGATTCATCGGCGAGTTAAAAGTTGGGCAAAAAATTCAAGTTAAAGTCGCGAGCTATCCGGACAAAAAATTCGAAGGCGAGGTTTACTTTATTTCCGAACAAGTTGATCCCACGACGCGCACTGCTTTCGTCAAAGCGAAAATTAAGAATCCCGAATTGCTCTTGAAACCCGGCATGTTCGCGAACCTCGATCTCACTTTGAAAGTTCGCGAGAAAGCAATTGTGATTCCAGAAACAGCATTGAGCCAACTCATCGAAGGCGGCGAAGCGATGGTTTTTGTCGTGGATAAAGCGAGCACTGCGCAAATGAGAAAGGTCAAACTCGGCGTTCGCACCGCCGGAAAAGTTGAAGTGCTCGAAGGCATTGAAGAAAACGAAAAGATCATTGTCGAAGGCTTGCAGAAGATCGGGCCGGGAATGCCGGTGAAGTTTGGAGTGAGTGGGACGGTGGGAAAGTGAGTGAGTGAAAAACTATATTATGAAATTGATCAAATACCATTGGCAACTGGACGTCTATAAATTGGCGGTGGAAGCAGCGATGGAAATTTTTCAGATTTCCAAGAGTTTCCCTCGAGAGGAAATTTATTCTTTGACCGATCAGGTTCGTCGATCATCCCGTTTTGTGTCGGTGCAAATTGCCGAAGCCTGGAGGCGGAGAAAATACGAAGCGGTTTTCGTCAACAAAATGAACGAATCGGAAGGTGAAGCTGCCGAAACGCAAGGCTGGCTCGAGTATGCCGTGAAATGCGGGTACTTGAATGCGAGTGAAGGACGAAAGCTTCACCGGAAATACGATCAGGTCCTGGGAAAATTGGTCAATATGGGAAACTCACCGGCGAAATGGACTTTGCAGAAAAGCAGAAGTTCCTCCGAAAACTAATCCCCACTTACGCACTCACTCACTTACTCACTTTCCCACTCGCGATGATCCTCTCCACCGTCAGCATCAAACGCCCCGTGTTCGCCACGATGATGAGTCTGGCCATCCTATTTTTCGGCATCATCTCGTTGCAAAAATTGCCGGTACGGGAGTTGCCGGACATCGATCCGCCGATTGTCAGCGTCACCACGGTTTACACGGGCGCAAACGCGGCGGTGGTCGAGACGGAAGTTACCGAACGGCTGGAAGAAGCGATCAATAATATCGAAGGAATCAAAACTCTTTCCAGTTCCAGCCGTGAAGAAGTCAGCACCATCACCGTTGAATTCGAATTGTCGCGCAACATTGATCTCGCGTCGCAAGACGTGCGCGACCGCGTCTCCCGTGTGCGCGGACTTTTGCCCGACGCGATTGACGAACCGATTGTCGCCAAACAAGACGCCGACGCGCAGGCCGTCATTTGGATTGGCATCAACAGCGCCCGTTTCTCCACGTTGGAGTTAAGCACCATCGCGGAAAAACAAATCAAGAATCGCCTGCAAACCATCAAGGGCGTTTCCTCGATCATCATTGGCGGCGAACAACGTTTCTCCATGCGGCTCTGGCTCGACTCCACCAAAATGGCGGCGCATCGCCTCACGGTTTTAGATGTCGAGCGCGCGCTCAAGGAGCAGAATGTCGAATTGCCGAGCGGTCGCGTGGAAAATTTGGATCGCGAAATGATCATCGAGACTCGCGGCGAGATGAAAACCGCCGACGAGTTCAACAAATTGGTTTTGTTCAACGACGGGACAAAAATTGTTCGTCTGCGCGACGTTGGCGTGGCCCGGAACGGTGTCGAGAATGAACGCACCGTCGCTCGCAACAACGGCAAGCCCTGCGTGTTCCTCGGCATCGTCAAGCAATCCAAAGCCAACACCATCGAAGTGGCGCACGGCATCAAAGACGAGGTGGAAAGAATCAAACCCACTTTGCCCGCTGGCATCGAAATGGTTTTCAATTACGACGAATCCATTTACGTCGAGAATTCTGTTCACGAAGTTTGGAAAACTCTGGCTATCGCTTTTATCCTGGTCGTGATCGTTATCTATCTTTTTCTGCGGGATTTTCGTTCAACCATTATTCCTGCCGTCGCCATCCCAGTTTCTCTGGTGGGCGCTTTCGCGATCATGGGTCTCCTCGGTTACTCGATCAATATTCTCACGATGCTCGCGCTGGTCCTGTCGATCGGCGTGGTAGTGGATGACGCGATTGTCGTTTTGGAAAATATTTTCCGCCACATCGAAGAAGGGATGCCGCCGATGAAAGCGGCCTACAAAGCGATGGAAGAAATTGGTTTTGCCATTATCGCGATTACCGTTTCCCTCGTCGCCGTTTTTCTTCCGCTCGCTTTTCAGAAAAGCGCCACAGGACGTCTGTTTACTGAATTCGCCGTGGCCGTGGCCGGGTCGGTAATCATTTCCGCCTTCGTGGCGCTTTCACTTTCGCCGATGATGGCGTCGCGCATTCTCAAGCCGATTCAACCCAATCAAAAACACGTTTTCTTCATCGATTGGTTTGATCATTTTCTCAACGCGGTCAATCGCACCTACAAACGGTTGCTCGGCTGGTCGCTGCGACACCGGTTCATCGTCGTGATAGTCGCGCTCGCGAGCCTCGCTCTGACGGCCCTGGCCTTTACGCATCTTGAAACGGAATTTCTGCCTGAGGAAGACAAAGGCCGTCTGCTCTGCTTTGTTTTTGCGCCGGAAGGCTCCACCTCGGAATACACCGACCGCATGTTAAAAAAGATGGAGGACATCGTCAAAACGATTCCCGAAGTCCAAGCCTATGGCTCGATTGTCGCTCCTGCTTTTTCCGGACCTGGCCAGGCCAATTTCGGAATTGTTTTTCTAAAATTAAAAGCCGAGCGCAAACGCAGCGTGCAGGAAATCGTCAATGGTCCAAGCGGTTTGAAAGGTCGTTTTTTTGGCCAGGTCGAAGGCGCGATTGCCATAGCCCAAATTCCCAAGGCGATTGGACGCGGTTTCGGCGCGCCCTTCCAACTCGTTTTGAAAGCGCAAAATCTGGATGAGTTGAATAAATATTCCGGGGCTTTCATTAACAAACTTCGCGCCTCGGGTTATTTGCAAAACGCGCGCTCCTCCTTTGAATTCAGCAAGCCCGAGTTGCGTTTGAACATCGACCGCGACCGCGCCGCGTCGCTGGGAGTTTCGATCCATGATATTTCACGCACGTTGCAAATGCTTTTTGGCGGACTTGATCTCAGCCGCATCAAACTCGATGGCAAAGAATATAAAGTCATCACGCAACTCCTCCGCGAGTCACGCCTCACGCCCCAAGACCTCGACAAACTTTATGTGCGCAGCGCCAAGGGCGATTTGATTCAACTCAGCAGCATCGTTACTTATCAGACCGGCCCTTCGCCCAACGCGATTGAACATTACGACCGGATTCGCAGCACCACCATTTCCGCTTCGACCGTTGGCGTTCCGCTCGGCACCGCCATGTCGCGCATCGAAGAACTTCTGCAAACCGATTTGCCGCCTGGGTTCACCTACGAATGGGCCGGTGAATCCCGCGATCTCAAAGATTCCGGCGCGGAAGTTTGGTGGGTTTTAATCATCGCTCTTATCATTGTTTACATGGTTCTCGCTGCGCAGTTTGAAAGTCTGATCCATCCGCTCACGGTCATGCTGGCCGTGCCGCTCGCGGGACTCGGCGCGTATGGTTTGCTTTGGCTGCTCGCCTTTGTCAGCAAAATCGGTTGGTTCCCTCCCATTCCAGCGATGAACGACAATCTGTTCAGCAAAATTGGCGTCGTCCTTCTGGTCGGCCTTGTCACAAAGAATTCAATTCTCCTCGTGGAATTTGCCAATCAACAACGTGAAAAAGGAGCCAGTGCCCACGACGCCATGTTGCAGGCGGGCATCGTTCGTCTCCGGCCAATTTTAATGACCGCATTTTCCACCATCGCGGGAATT
>JBBQRQ010000054.1:0-32930 GCA_038214755.1 Verrucomicrobiota bacterium | reverse complement strand
TGCCGGTTACGAAACTTTCCAGTTTCGTAAAAAATGATATGACGTTTTTCTCGCAGATTTCCGGGGACTAGAAAGTCCCCGGAACCGGCAGGCTGGAAAGCCTGCCCTACACGCGATGGAAAAACATTTGGGCAACACATCGTCAAGCTGCGCCCCCCGCTAGGAACTACGCTGAGGATTTTGTTGTCTTTCCCACCAACGTTGGAGAATCTTTCATGCTTCTAAATTTGCTTTCAAATTACTTTATGAATTCTGCTGTGGCCTTGGCCGTTCTGAGCATTTTTTTCAGCGGTGCGTTGGCGTTCGGAGTAGCCTGGCAGGAACGCCGTTCCGTCACGCATTGGGCTTTCGTGCTCGGAATGTTAGCGCTGACCATAGAAAGTATTTTTTCGGCATTATCCGCCATGGCGACTCTGCCTGAAGAAATGATTCGTTGGCAAAACCTTCGGCTTCTCGCCATGTCTTGCATGCCCGGACCTTGGCTTTTTTTCGCATTGAGCTACTCCCGGGGAGATTATCAAAGTTCCGTGCGCAAATGGCGGTTTCTCTTAGCAGGCGCGTTCCTGTTGCCGGTCAGTGTGGCTTTTTTATATCGAGCGAAATTGATCTCCTCCGTTGGTAGGTCCCTCGAAGGAAACCATCTGGTCTTTATCCTCGGAACACCGGGCTTCATTCTAAACTTCCTGTTTTTTCTTGGGGCCCTGTTGGTGCTGATGAATTTGGAACGCACCTTTCGCGCGTCCGTCGGGACGATGCGGTGGCGAATCAAATTCATGTTACTCGGCGTGGGTATCTTGTTCGCGGCGCGGGCTTACACCAGCACCCAAATTCTTTTGTTTCACGCCATAGACCTTTCGCTTCAATCCGTCAACTTCACCGCGCTCCTCGTTGGATGTTTGTTAGTCCTGCGTTCCCTCTTTCGCGAAGGTCATTTCGAAGTGAATGTTTATCCGTCTCATTCCGTCCTGCATAATTCTTTCACCGTGGTGCTGGCGGGAGTCTATCTGGTGATCGTTGGATTATTCGCCAAAGTAGTTTCGGCTTTGGGCGGCGAAAAAGCTTTTACTTTGAAAGCATTTCTCGTTTTGGTTGCGCTGGTATTTTTTACCATGCTGTTGCTCTCCGATCGGGTGCGACTGCGGACAAGGCGTTTTATCAGCCGGCATTTTCAAAGGCCGATCTACGATTATCGCGCTATTTGGAAAAGCTTCTCTGAAAGCACGGCCTCCTGCATCGAACCGACGGAACTTTGCCGGGCTGCGGCGAAGCTGGTGGCCAATATCTTCCAGGTCCTCTCCGTATCCATTTGGTTGGTGGACGATAAAAAAGAGAAGCTGGCCTTCACCGCTTCGACTTCATTCTCGGACAACAAAGGGAACAGTTTGACTCCGCAAAGCGCCGACGCCGCCGAAGTTATTCGTGCTTTGCGAAATCATCCAGAGCCGATCGATATTGATTCCTCCACCGAGAAGTGGGCGGCCGCGTTACGGCGTTGTCATCCTGATGAGTTTCGAAAAGGAGGCAGCCGCGTTTGCGTTCCGCTGATACTGGCCGGGGAGGTTCTGGGGCTGATGACTTTGGGGGATCGGGTGAGTGGGGCGCCTTTTTTGCAACAGGATTTCGACTTGCTCAAATGCATTGGGGACGAAGTGGCGGCCGGCTTGAGTAACGTCCAACTATCTCAAAAACTTTTGCAGGCCAAAGAACTTGAAGCGTTCCAAACCATGTCTGCCTTTTTTGTGCACGACTTGAAGAATACGGCCTCCACCCTCAACCTCATGCTGCGCAATCTGCCGGTGCATTTTGATGACCCTGCCTTTCGGGAGGATGCGTTGCGGGGTATCGCTAAATCAGTAGATCATATCAATCATCTGATCGGACGACTAGGCCACTTGCGGCATGAAGTAAAAATCAATCTCACGGAGACTGACCTCAATGAAGTGATTTCCAACGCTTTGGCTGATTGGGAAAAAGTAACTGATGTCGCTATAGCCAAAGAGCTTCGTTCGCTTCCCCGGATGTTATTGGATCGAGAGCAAATTCTTAAAGTGATCACCAATCTTGTGCTTAACGCGAGAGAGGCTTTATCGAAAGATGGCCGCATCCAAATTGACACTCAACACAACGATGGCTGGGGGATTCTCACTGTCGCCGATAATGGTTGCGGGATGAGCGCGGAATTTCTTACTCGATCTCTTTTCCGTCCTTTCCAAACGACGAAAAAAAGCGGACTTGGCATTGGTATGTTTCAGAGCAAAATGATTGTCGAAGCGCATGGGGGCAGGATCGAAGCGGAAAGCGAACTGGGCAAAGGCACGACCTTCAGGATATTTCTGCCTCTGCAAAAATTATCGAAATGAATCCCAAGTTACTGATCGTTGATGACGACGAAGAAATTCGCACCCAGATGAAGTGGGCGCTGGCGAAGGATTATGAAGTTCTCCTGGCGGAAGATCGCCCCAGCGCGTTGAGTGTTTTTCAATCCGAGCATCCTCCGGTCGTGCTGCTTGACTTGGGATTGCCTCCCAACCCTGGCAATCCTGAAGAGGGACTGGCCGCGTTGTCGGAGTTGCTCGCCTTGGACAGGTTGACCAAGGTGGTCATTATTACCGGGCAAGGAGAAAAAGAAAGTACTCTGCGCGCCATCGGCGCGGGAGCTTACGATTTTTTGGTCAAGCCCGTCGAACTGGAGGATTTGAAACTCTTGTTGAAGCGTTGCTTCCACGTGGCTCACTTGGAACGCGAGTATCGAGAGATGCAACAGAAATCGCAAGGCGACGCCTTCGAAGATATGATGGGCACAAGCCCTCCGATGCGAGCCGTGTTTGAGTTCATTCGGAAAGTGGCCACGACCGACGCGCCGGTGCTCATTCTGGGTGAGAGTGGGACTGGGAAAGAAATGGCGGCGCTGGCTATTCACCGCAAAAGTTCCCGAAAAGACGGTCCCTTTATCGCGATCAATTGTAGTGCGATTCCTGAAACTTTGTTGGAGAGCGAATTGTTTGGCCACGAAAAAGGAGCCTTCACCGGAGCGCATGTTCAACGCAAAGGACGAATTGAAACGGCCAATGGAGGGACGCTCTTCCTCGATGAAATTGGAGAAATCCCTTTGCCCATTCAGGTTAAGCTGCTTCGATTTCTTCAGGAAAAAAAAATCGAGCGCGTCGGAGGACGGCAAGAGATCGAAATTGATGCGCGCGTTGTCGCTGCGACCAATGCGAACCTTAAAAAAGATATCCAAGAAGGAACCTTTCGCGAGGACCTCTTTTACCGGCTGGCTGTCGTCCAAATTGTCTTGCCTCCGCTGCGGGAGCGCGAAACGGACATTCGTTTACTGGCCCAGTTTTTTCTGCAGAGATATTCCGCTCAAATCGGCAAGGCTGGTTTGGCCTTTGACCAGGAGTCTATTCGCGCATTGAACCGTTACACCTGGCCGGGCAATGTTCGCGAACTGGAAAATCGCGTTAAACGCGCTGTGATCATGGCTGATGGAAAACGATTGACGGCGCAGGACCTCGAACTGACTTCTTCCACCACCACCCTCCACGCCACCACTCTCAAGGAAGCTCGCGAAACGCTCGAACGCGAAATGGTTCAACAAGCGTTGCGAAAACATTTAGGTAAAATCACTCCGGCCGCCGTGGAGTTGGGCGTGAGTCGGCCAACGTTTTATGAACTCATGGAAAAGTTGGGAATCAGCAAGGAATGATTTATCGACGCTCGCCTCAATTATACTCGACGAAATCGATTCCGAGAAACGTTGGGATATTCAATTTGCCGGTTCGCAAGAAACACTCGTCACACTCGCCGATGAAGCAGTGGCGGAATTTAACGAAGGAAAAACACCGCTCTTGAAGAACGACTGATCTGGTAGTGGGTCGGTTCTCACAATGATAACGACAAGTTGCTGAATCAGGTTGTGATAAACGCTCAGTGCTTTGGTCTCAGCAAAATCGCTTTCTTATTCGTCCCGTCCACCTCGACACTTTGCGTCTCGACGCCCGGATCATCTTTCAGCGCGTTGTGAATGATGCGCCGGTCAAACGCGCCCAAGGGTTCCAACTCCACCACGTCTCCCCAGCGCCGGACTTTTTCCGCGGCGTCCTGCGCTTTTTTCACCAGCGCCTCCCGCGATTGCGCACGATAGCGGCCCACATCGACCACGACTTTGGGCGTGGTCTGATCCTGCTGAAACAGAATGCGGTTGGTGATGTATTGCAATTCGGAAAGGGTTTGTCCCTGGCGGCCAATCAAGCGGCCCGAATCATCGGTCGTCACGTCGAGAAAAATTCCGTCATCCAGCGACTGCTCTTCCACGGTCGCGTCGAAGCCGAGGAGCTTGAGTAGTTTTTCCAAAGTCGTTTTCGATTGTGCGGCCA
The DNA here is from genome assembly GCA_038214755.1 of Verrucomicrobiota bacterium. Classification (GTDB taxonomy): domain Bacteria; phylum Verrucomicrobiota; class Verrucomicrobiia; order Limisphaerales; family CANJXF01; genus CANJXF01. The sequence goes on along the minus strand of JBBQRQ010000054.1, from coordinate 28,551 downwards.
TAAAATTTTGAATGACAAATACCGAACGTGAATTCCTAGTGCTTCTTTTTCTTCGGCGGGACGACGGTCACCGTCCCAACCGGCGCGTCTTTCGCTTTGGTCAATTTCATCTGAGCAATGGTTAACAAATTTTGCACCGTCCAGTAAAGCGTCAATCCCGCCGCCATTTTGTAGAGAAATAACAGAAACATCACCGGCATATATTTCATCATTTTTTGTTGGGCGGGATCGATTCCGGGAGAGGGCGGAGTCAATTGCGCCGACCACAGCAACGTCACTCCATAAATCAGGGGCAACGGATTGATCGGAAAACCCGCGACCGAAAAAACCGTGTCGGCTTGCGATAAGTCGCACGCCCACAGAAAACTGGCCCCGCGCAATTCAATCGCGCTTCGGATCATTTGATAGAACCCGATGAATACGGGAATTTGGAGCAGCATCGGCAGACAGCCGCCGAGCGGGCTGACCTTGTTCTCCTTCATGAACTCCATCGTCTTCTGATTTTTCTTCATCGGATCGTCTTTATATTTTTCAGAGATCGCTTTGATTTGGGGTTGCAACGCTTGCATCCGCTTCATCGATTTGGTGCTCGCGGCCGTCAGAGGCCAGAAGAGAATTTTGATAATGACGGTGATCGCAATGATCGCCAAACCATAGCCGAGACCGAGCGCGTGCAGCCCGTTCATCGAGAGCAAAAGCATCTTCGCGAAGAACCCGAAGTAGCGCCCGAAATCCATCACCAGATCGAGGTCGTTTTTCATCTCGTCGCCGATTCGCGCCAGCGTGTTGTATTCCTTCGGCCCCGCGTAAATCGTGTATTGCCGTTCCATTCCCTGATTGGCCGTCAGCGTCAAACTCGGATAGCCCAGCGAGGTTTGAATTCCATTTGTGTTCACCACTGCTCCCGCACTTTCAGTGGTCAACGAAGATAATAAAATCGGTCGCGAAATAATTTTTGGCGCAGCCTCTCGCGGAATGACGGCCAGCGCAAAAAATTGGTTGTGCACCGCCGCCCAAACCACGTTGCTCAATCCATCTTGATGTTCGGCGCGGGGCGCGCCGCCCATGCCGAGGCAACTCAACATCGAGCGATTGGCAAACCATCCAGCTTCGATGTGCTCGGCTTTCGCGCCGTTAAACCAAAACATTCCCAGCGTCTGCGATTCGTCCTGCGCGCTGCTCATCGGCGTGGCCGTGCCGACGATCACTTCATGCGGCGGAATCGTGGCCGATTGCGCGGAACGATTTTCCAATCTCACTTTCGCGTGGAGCAAATAATTGGAACTGAGTTGAAATTCTTTGATGACAACCAGATCGTTGCTCAAAGTTTTTTCCGCGCGAATCGTGTCGCCCGCGCGCGACAAATTGAACGAACCGTTTTGGGTTTCGACACCGAGCAAAGCCAACGCAGGCAACGGCGCTCGCGTGTTCAACGTCGCCATCCGTTGCTGGCCGACATTCGTTTTTCCGCAATCAATCGACTCGCGATATTTTCGCAGTTCGACGAGTTTCAAACCGCCGCCGCGCGAAGTGAATGTGTAAAAAGCGTTTTCATTGGTGACGACGAGCAATTGCTCCGGCGCATCGTCTTTGATTTGTGGAATTGCGGAAAAGATATTCGTCGCAGTCGCGACGGCGGTTGTTGAAATATTTGTGATCGACTGATTCGTGGCCAGAGCGGTGACGTTGGTGCTTTTGGGCGGAGGCGGGTAAATTTGGTCCATCAACTTCGGCCAGAGCAAAATCAGGGCGAAAGAGAGAACCAGGATGAGGATGGATTTACGATCCATGGAAAACAGTTTTGAATTTTGAGTCGTGAGTTTTGAATTTGAGATGGGGAGCGCACGCCTCTGGCGTGCAGTTCGAGGCGTCGCGCCTCGAACCTCGTTCCTCTGACTGTTCCGAAAAAATATTAGAGGAACGCGAATCCGTTGTGGAACGGGAATCCGGCGCGACGCCGGATTCAGCACGCGAGCCGCATGCGCTCCCCCTCAAAACCGGGTCGTGTCCGCAACCGCCCCAAGGCTGACAACGGCAAATCCTTTTCAGGCTCAGCCAGCTTCCCATCATCGCTTTATGAATTCGGATCGCTTCCAACGCGTATTGCGAACAACTCGGCGTGTAGCGGCAACGTCCCAGCGGGCCGAACAAAAGAATTTTCGCAGGAGAAAGCGTCCACTGATAAACCCGCACCAGAAAAATCAAAATGTGTTGGGCCGCGTTCATGAGAATTCACGGCAAAGATGGAAACCACAGATGGACACTGATGGACACGGATACAACAAAACAGATCGGGGCAAAGCGCCGATTCTTAAAACGTTAATTTCGCGTGAAGAGCTTTGGTAAAAAGTAAAGTCCATCGCTCCCATCGTTCCCCGTTCAAATCTGTGTCCATCTGTGTCCATCTGTGGTTTTTTTTTGAATCTACAATTTCAACAACTTGGCTTTTCCCAGCGCCCGCAAAAAGTCCTCCTCCACTTCACGCAATTTTTTTCCGACAATTGAATTCCTCGCCACCAAAACCAAATCGACCGCCCGCGCAATTTCGTGTTGATGCAAACGAAAACATTCGCGCAACAAACGGCGTGCGCGGCTGCGCTTGACCGCGTTGCCGATCTTTCTGCTCGTGACCACTCCAAGGCGCGTCGTAAAATTTTCCGGGAGCAAAAACCAATTCGCAATCAAACAACCGCACGCGAGACGTTCGCCTTTTGTTTTCGCGCGGAGAAAATCACTTTCCCTCTTCATCCGGCTGGAACGAGGAAATCTCAACGGGCGAGAAGGCTCGAAGCCCATGGGGAAAATCAGACCGGGGTCAAACGCTTGCGGCCGACGCGGCGACGATTGGCCAAAGTGGCTTTGCCGCTCTTGGACGAATTGCGATTGAGAAAACCGTGCTGCCGTTTGCGGCGAATTTTCGAGGGTTGATATTGGCGTTTCATCTTTTTTCAATTGGGTTTTGCGCTACAGCGCGCGGCCTTTCCGCAAAGCGAGCCGAGAACATAGCAATGAGAAAATGCGTGTCAATCGCTGAAACCGTTTGGGTAACTATTCGGTGGAGAAGTTGCTCACCCTCTCCCCCGAGGAGAGGGAACCTGCCAGCAGCCCGCTCGATCAGTCATTCAACGATGAATATTTTCCGACGCTGAATAACTTTCCCTCCCCATGAACCGACCGGCAGAAATTCAGACAACCTTTTGTTGCATATGCAACAAAAGGTTGTCCTTGCCGGTTCAGGGATTCAATGCGCGAAAACAAAATCGGGAATCTCTCCTCGGAGGAGAGGGCCGGGGTGAGGTCGAGCGTTTCTTTTTTCTGAATAGTTCCGGAAGGCGAAGGATCTACCTTCGCTTGTCGGAGGGGCTGCAATTTTGAGAACATCAACCGTCCAACAATTCAACCATCCAATAATCCAGCAATCCAACTCGCCGCACCCGCCGGAGGCAGATGCTACCCACGACTCGCGAAATTAATTTGTGTATGGGACAGCGCCGCTCGCATTGGTTTCGTAGCCCCACCTTTTAATGTAAGAATCGCCGGGCAGAAATTCGTCGTGAGCTTGACGCAACTTGCGTTTCAAGATTTTATCCAGGTCGTTCTCTAGTTTCGTTGGTGCAGAGTGGTTCACCAGATTGGTCATTTGCAACGGATCGGTTTCATTATCAAAGAGCAACCACGGGCCGTTGAGATCTCGCACGTAGGTGTAGCGCGTCGTGCGAATCCCTCGATACTCCTTGCCGCCGCGACTCCTGCTCCAATCAGCAAATGGCGTGATGCACTCGATTAACGCAGCGCCGTCCGATGGATTTTTTCCGCCACGAATGTAGCCGCTGAAATCGAGGCCTTCGACAGACCTGGGAATTCTCACGTTGCACAAGCCAAGTAAAGTCGGCATGAAATCTTCGGAATTAAAAACGGCGTCGAGCTGGCGGGAATTTTTCCCAAAACCTTTTAACCAATGAAACAACATCGGAATGCGAATCGATTCATCCCACGGCTTTTGTTTTTTGGAAAGGCCGTGCGCACCGAGCATGTCGCCGTGGTCGGAGCGGAAAACAACAATTGTGTTTTCTTCCAAACCGGTTTCGCGAAGTGTCTGCATCAACTCGCCCACGCAATCGTCGAGCGCGGTGCAATGCGCGTAATAACTGGCCAGATTGCGGCGCGTTTCTTCCACGAGTTCTTCCGGGACATTGGTCCGCAACGTCAATTGTTTCGGGTCGTAGAGCGCGCGATATTTTTCCGGCGCAGAAAAATACGGATCGTGCGGCGGCCCCCAGGCGAGCACGAAAAGAAATGATTTTTTGTTTTTCGCGCGGCCTCGAAAATATTCCTGCGCGTCACGCGTCTGCGCGATGGCATCGTAACCTTCCCATTTTAATTTCTCCGGGCCATCGCCGTAGTAAAACGAATTGTTATAGTCGTGCGTGCATTCGAGGACTTTCCAATAATCAAATCCTTGACGACGTTCGCGCGGAATAAAGTTCGACCGTCCATTCCCATTCAAATGCCATTTGCCGACGTAAGCCGTGTCGTAGCCCGCGCTTTTTAAAACCTTCGCCAATGTGACTGAGTCGGGCGCGAGCGGAACGTCATTCATGAAAACGCCGTGAGTGAGCGCGCGTTGTCCCGTCAACATCGTCGCGCGCGTGGGGCAACAAACTGGATTGCTGGCAATCGCATTTTTGAAATCGATGCTGTGATGTTGGAGCAAATCGAGGTTGGGCGTTTTGACATCCGGATTTCCGGCGTAACCCAGAGCTTCGGCGCGCCATTGATCCGCGATGATGATTAAAATGTTGGGGCGGGACTCTTTGGCTTGCACCGGAATTCCTGCGAGGAAAAAACAAATGAGATAGAGTCGAATTTTCACGGCAATTCAGTGTAACAATTAAGAGTTGCTTGCGGCGCGCAGGAAATAATTGACACGACAGAAGTTTTAGGTAGGATTTTTTTCATTCCTCGAATCCACATTTAATTCAACACTTATGAGACAAAAACTATTTCTGCACCGAGCATTTTTTATGTTGGCCGCATTTTCCGCAAGCCTTGTGCATCCATGGACTGTCAAAGGCCAAGTTTATACAGATAACTTTGACAGCTATGCTAATCTTAGCGCACTCATTGCAGCAGGTTGGCAATACGTACCAGCCTCCGGCGGAATTACCGTTTCGTTCCCGGCGCAAGGCAGCGGGAAAGCTACCCGCTTTCAGACACCTAACGGTTCCCTTGTGAGTATCTTCCGAACCAATATTTATACCGATTTCTACATCGCTGCAGACGTTGTCAATTGGAACAATATCACTGACCAAGCGATAATTTTGGAGGCGCGTGCAACGAACCAAGCCGGAGTTGCCGCTACGAAGGATTACACCATGAACTTTGACGTCGTCCAGGACGGTGACGGACCGGGGGACAGGAAAGGTGGCCAACTTCAGATTATCCGCGTTGACAGCGTTTCGCCGCTGGTACTCGGCGGGATAGCGGTTAGTGAAGTTTCATTGGTCCCCGGGAACGGATATCGATTTATATTCAAGGGTGTGGGCACGGAGCTTACGGGCCAAGTTTACGATCTGAACGATCTTACCCGTCCGATGATTACCGTCCACGGCAGTGACTCGACTTATGCCGATGGCGTTAGCGGCATTGGCGTCTTCGACCGCGATACGGCCGGGGCCGCAACGGGAACCGATGTTACCTACGACAATTACTATGCCGGACCTACTGACCCTAATACGGCCATTGCTCCTGCCATTAAACATTCTATTGTTGGCACCCCTCAAGTCATTACGCGTACGCCAACGAACCGGTTCACAAATTTTCATCCCCCTGCTTCTGGTATCAACTTCAGTGTCGCAACGTTTACGACAAATATCATTAACACATCGGCCACCAAGTTGTATCTTAACGAAGCAGATGTTTCGGCCTCACTGGCGCCGCTGCCGGCGAATGGCACCAATGCGAGTTTCAGCACCACTGCTGGCACGCTCAAGTCTAATATCATTTACAGTGCGCGCATCGAAGTGCAGGACGTTTCGGGCACCCAAAAATCCACGAATACATTTTGGTTCGACACGTTCTCCGATTCCTACCTGTCATCCGGCACGGTTAAAACAATCGAGGCCGAAGAATACAATTATAGCAACGGCGTTTATCAATTGGATCCGATTGCCGTTTCTGGCTTCACCACTAATAACGTCATGGTGAACGGAAACGGCGTTGGCTACCTTGATCTTCTGGGTACCACGCGGATTGGTGGGAGCACCAATCCACTCGAGTCCGTGGATTACTATGACAACAGGACGAGCGGAGAGTCCCCGTGGACCCTTGAATTTCGTAAAGATGATACTGTGGGACTTTCGCAGGGAATGTATCGTGAAATCGAAGACTCGAACGACCCGTTGGGCGACATCCGCTACTCAGACAACGTTCGAAGCAAGTACGCCGCTTCCAATCTGCTCGAATTCGTGGTTCACCGAACTGAGCCGGGTGAGTGGCTTAACTACACGCGTTCCTTCATCAGTAACAAATATTTTGCCTATCTGCGTGTGGCTTCTCTCGGTTCAACTACGGTTAACTTTGAAAAAGTAACGAGCAATCCGACCACGACTAATCAGACCACTGTTTTGCTGAGTACTTTCTCCATTCCTAACAATATGACTCGATACAACTATACCTACATTCCTGCGAAGGATGGATTAGGCGCCAGGTCGGTTCTCGATCTGTCCGGCACCAACACACTCCGTCTTACGATGAGCGGAACCCCCGTTAAGGACAATCGTTTGATGGCGATAAACTACATCCTCTTAGTTCCTGTGGGAGCGGTGCAATTGCTATCATCTTCCACTGTCACCGGACCCTACACTGTGGACGGCACAGCGACGGTAAACACCAGCACCCAGACCATTACGATACCGACGTCAGGCGCCGCACGGTTCTATCGGCTCGCTGCGAACGACGCGCTGACGATCAAGAGTATTTCTGTCTCTGGAGGAACGGTGACCATAAAATACTAGTCACGACGTTATTTGATTTCCTTCACACTGGCGGCCTTTCTGGCCGCCATTTTTTCTGCGCTAATTCTGCGGCTCTAAAGTGGTTCGCAAAAAATAATTTGCGGATAAAAGTAGGGCGCGCGTCTCGCCCGCCCTACGTTGTGGCTGCTACTTCGCGGCTTGCCTGGTCGCAGTGCCGCTGACGGATGAAGCCGGAGGGTCGCCTGATGGAAGCTCGGCGTAGTTCAAATAGCAGATGAACATTTCGTCGAAGGTTTGCTCGCCGAAGTGTACGAATTTTGTCGAGTCCGGATTGGCAGGGTTCTGAGGTGAGTTATCAAATGCTCCAGTGCAAATTACTTTAGTGCCGGCGGGCACCCGTTTTGGTTCCGCCAGCCGATACAAAGTTTGCCAGTTGAAATCGTAGTTCGGCACTGAGAGCAACACTTCGCGTTTGCCGTCGGGGTAGAGCGCCTCATATCTGACTCGCGAACCTCGGAGATGCATGTGCGGGCTCATCTCATAAAGCCACGAGTCACGTTGGAACGTGAATTGACCCTGCACTTCGTAGTCAGGATCACCGGGCGGAATGTTTAACGGCTTTCTCGCCGCGGCGCGCGTCTGCAATTCCATCGGCGGTTTCGTTTTGCAAAGGTAAAGACCAATCTCCGAGCGGTCTTTTTCCGCTTTGCCCGTCGCGCTGTAATGCAGTTGAAAAAAGAATTTCGCGCCCTTCGGCAAAAACTTGCCTGTTCCTGCCGGGAACGAGACGGATGCGGTGCCCGGCAAAAACGCAGTGAAGAATCCGCCGACGCCCCCTTTGTAGTCCGGCTGGGGACGTGCAGCGTCCTGGGGGTATTTGAGAAAGACCAGGCAATGATGAAGCACTTTACGATTGCCTGCTTTCACTACCGCCGCGCGCAACCATGTATCTTCGGGAACGGGCGAATCCACCTCTAAATAGACGTATGGAAAAACTCCCGTCGCTGGGATGTGAATTTCCCGCGGCATCGAGACGACGTAATCCGGTTTTCCCAACGGCCAATCTTCAACCGGCGTTGGCGCTTGAGCTAATGTGTCTTCCCCTTTCCCGCGCGGTGCTCCCTGGTTGATCCACGCAATCAAGGTCTGGGCTGCTTGAGAACCAAGCGAGCGGTCATTGGCAAACGCGCCGTAGTGTGGGTCGGCATGCCACGGCGGCATTCGTTGCTCGAGCAATACTTCCCGGATCATCGAAGACCAGCCTTTTACCTTTTCATAGCTCGACATGGCGAAAGGGCCGATGTTTCCGGGGCTGTGGCACACCACACAGTGCTGCCGCAGGAGGGGGACAATTTCTTTTGCGTACGAAATGGTCTTTGCTTCATTGGGAGTGATCGACACGAAGCTGATAGCGCAGCCTTTGACTGGCGTGTTATCGGGAGAAACTTTTTTTCCCGCCAGAAAGTTTTCCAAGGCGTCCGCCAGAAACGTTTTAGGTGGTTTCGCTTTTTGTGTTCCATAACCAAGCCGGTCATCAATCGCACCCCGATAAAAAACCTTCCAGTCCGAGGTGTTAATGGCGATGGCCTCCGCCGTCCGCGCCGCGTTCAAGGAACGGGCGACAAGTTGGGAGCCGTCCATTAGCACCGGCAGGTCAATGCCAAATTCTTTGGCTTCCTCCGCGATGCTCGCCTGGTCATCCTGCGGGTTGGCATTGATCATCCAGAACACCACTTTTTTTTCTGCGAACCTCTCGCGCAAAGCTTGGATCGTCGAAATGCTCTGTCGTACGATTGGGCATCCGTTACCTCCGACAATCAACACAACAGCCGGTGTCTGCGTCTGGCGGTAAAGTTCGTGGGATTTGCCTTGGGAATCCAACAGTCGGAAATTATCGATGATGGCAGAGGCGTTGTCCTTCTTAGAAGGCTCCGCTTCCATAGAAATCAAAACCATCAGAAATGCGGGAAGCATGAGACGGAGGAGAGGTCTCCGCCACGAAAGATTTTTGATACGCATCAAGATGGAAATGTTACGACATCGCGCGAGGAATGCCCACCAATTAATAAATGTAGCCCGGAAGGCCCTGTTGAATTTTTAAAAGATCCGGAATCTCGTCCGGTTTCACGCCACCCCGCTCAAAATATTTTCTATTGGATCTCCATTTCCAATACTCGGCGTGACCGTCAGCCATGGACACTGTGACTCCGTTGTCGTGGCGTCGGCCCGGTGAATCGCCCCATTCCAGCGCGGGATACAGGCGCAATCCAATGTTGCCATCATTGATTCCATTTTGCGGGTTGTTCAGCCGATCATCTTCATCCATGAACACGAGAGCCTTGACCGGTGTGGGGTCGGTGATGGTTGAATACTTGCGGGACCCATAAGGCGCCTGTTGAGGCATGGCACTGACCATCGAATAACTCCGCGTCGTCGGGTAACTCACCCCGCGAGCGTTGACGGTAAATCGATCCTCGGGACAGACGTAAATAGCAGCCGAAGAGTTATACTTGTAGAGAACTCCAGCTACGATGTTGCGGGTGTCCAGGTCAGCTCTCACGTCCCCGTAAATCCACGCTTCGTTCCCTGGGGGAGTCGGTGTTCCGTTCGGATTATTCGGCGGGCAAAAGCCGTTGTTGTCGTCAGGGTACATGTTCCAACAAAGCTGGAGTTGTTTGATATTGCTGAGGCATTTGATTCGCAGCGCCTTGGACTTGGCCTTGGCTAAAGCGGGCAGCAACAGGCCCGCGAGAATAGCAATGATGGCGATGGCCACCAGCAATTCGATCAAGGTAAAGCCGGACTTTCTTTTTAATCGCGCGCTCTTCATTTTATTCGTTGGGTCATCGCATTGCTGTTGGCCGCAGCTATTAGTTGGAAGTGTCACAGACCCTAGCCAGTCGAAATGAAAGCGCAATAATTTTTTAATCTTCTACGGTTAGGATAACGGTGGATTCAAGAATCGTAGCAGCCGACGTAAGGAGGCTCTAATCAATCCAGTTTTTGAAAAATGAGCCTCCTTACGTCGGCTGCTACGATTTCAGGATTTCTTGACTCCGTCCTGGGTTAAGATTGACGCTAAAATAATTGTCCGCCAATCTCTCGCCTGAATCCATCGCGATTAACGACCGCGTAGATTTTGTCTAATGAAATTACAACCACTCCGCATCCGGAAATTTTGCGTGCTGGTTATCAGCTTTGTGCTCGCTGCCTCCCTGCTCACACGCGCCGACACATCCCCGACGGCCTTCAAAGCGGGTGCGGGCAGACGGAATATCACTCCCAAAGAACCCGTTCCCATGTGGGGTTATGGAGCACGTCACGCCGCGTTGTCAGCGGGCACGTTGGACCCGTTGTATGCCAGCGCCGTCGTCATTCAGGCGGGCGAAAAAAAGCTCGCCATTGTCGGCTTGGATCTCGGGCGGTCTCCTTCGGAAAAGTCACTTCAGAACATCCGCGCGCTTATCAAAGAAAAGGCAGACATTGACTATTCGTTCATCGCAGGGTCCCACACGCATCATGGCCCGGTGCTGGAGTTGTCGGATGAAGAAGGCAAGGGCAAAGGCAAATTCGACGCCGCATTGCGCTACTACAAGGAACTGGAAGAAGGGATTGTCGCCGCCGTCCTCGAAGCGGATTCCAAATTGATTCCTGCGAAGCTGGCAACTGGTGTCATCAAGCTGGAAAGCTTCAACCGAAATCGCCAAACCAAGATTGAGCCTAAGTCCGCTGATAGAGACCTGGGTGTTATCCGTTTGGACGACACGAATGGCAAGCCGATAGCCGTCATTGTCAATTTCACCGCGCACCCCACCATGATCTCCGCCGCCATTCTCAAATTCTCGGCGGACTATGTTGGCGCGATGAGGGAGACAGTGGAAAAGGAGTTCGGCGGCCCGGTCGTTTTCATGCAAGGCGCTGCCGGAGACATGTCGGCAAATGCAGGCGAGAATAAAGGCCATGAAGGTTTCGGCAAGGCGTTGGGACGCGAAGTGGTCAAGCTTGCCTCCAGCCTGAAACCGGAGGAAATCACCAAGCCTTCCCTCGTTGTGAGAGAGGAGCGGTTCAAGTTCACTTCGCGAACCGATTGGAGCAATCCCGCTATCCGAGTCGCGTATGGTTTTGCTTTCTTTCCGGAATTGATACCCAACTACACAGATGAATATGCCGATGGCATTCGGCCACGCCTTACTGTGGCTTTGCTCAACGGCGACATCGCCCTGGTCGGGGCGTCGGGAGAATTTTTTTGCAACCATTCCATCCGGCTGAAAGAACGGGCGCGGGTGAAACAACTTTTCTTTTTCGGTTACTGCAATGGCTATCACCAATATTTTCCCACCATTGAAGCGGTGGCGGAAGGAGGTTATGGCGCAGACGCCCAGGTTTCGCCGGTTGAGGTCGGGGCCGGTGAAAAAATGATGAACACCGCGTTGACCTGGATTTACCAGATGCTGGGAAAGATCAAATGACCGGGACGAATTTACCGGTCAAAGAACTTCAATGAAAATCTTTCTAATGAACCGTTCGAAGTGCCGCCAGGTTTTGGACTGCGCCAGCCCTCTGGCGCTTTGGGTGCGGATGTCATCGTCCATAAAGCGCCAGAGGGCTGGCGCAGTCCAAGACGCTGCCGCGATAGAGCTGCTGGCTTGGGTTCAAGGTCCCGATACGCAGTCGTAAGGCTGTGGAGTCTTTCAATGAATTGCCACTCTCATCACTTTGCATCGCGCGCGTGCGGATTATTTCTCGGGCTTCTGTTGACAGCGTCGCCCGCAATCGGCGATGACATCAAAACCGAGCCACCGCGAAAGCGTATGCCCATCGAACGGATGGCTCTTGCCCGCCTCCAAGCTACTCACGAGGACGTGCAAAAGCTGAAAGCGTTGCGCAAGCCCGTTCCGCCGCTGCCCGGCCTGCACGATTATCGGTCCATCCTTCACGCCCACGCGGAGGATTCGGCGCACACGGGAGGCACACGACCGGAGATGCTCGCCGACGCCAAAAGGGCCGACGTGAAGGTCATCATGTTGACCGATCATTTCCGGCCACCTCGCGATTTCATCACTGATAGTTGGCGTGGAATTCGGGACGGAGTTTTGTTTATTCCTGGTTCCGAGGTCCGAGGTTTTTTGATTTATCCCACTGAGACCATCATGGAAAAAATGGAATCGCCGAACGCGGAGTTCATTCCATTGGTGACTGCCGGAGATGGCTTGATTTTTCTCTCGCACATCGAAGAGCGACCCAATCACTTGATGGACGGACTCACCGGGCAGGAGATTTACAATCGCCATGCCGACGCCAAGAAAGATCCGGCGTCCCTGATCGCGCTGGCGTTGCGTCTCACCGATCCGAAACAGGTGAAGGAACTGGAAGAAGCATTGCGCCTCTATCCCGATGAACTGCTCGCCTTCCAAGTGGATTACCCGAAGAATTACCTGGATAAATGGGACGGCGAAACACAGACGCGACGCCTGACCGGTGTGGCCGCAAACGATTGCCATCATAACCAGATATTGATTGTCAAAATGGTGGACGAAAACAGCGTCCGCATCGGCACCAATGTGGACAAGGACGAAGGGATGCGGTTAATTGACGCATCCCTTCGGCCCGGCATCCGGGCGCTGACGACGGACCACAAGCCCGGCGACATCCTGGTCCGGCTCGATCTTGACCCCTATTACCGTTCTTTCTGGAATGTCAGCACTCACATTCTGGCATCGGAGTTAAGCGAGAAAGCCGTGCGCGCGGCTTTGAAAGCCGGGCACGCCTACGTTAGTCATGATTGGATGTGCGACCCGACCGGATTTCAGTTTGAGGCACTCACTCAAAATGTCCCTAAGCAGAAAGCTCCTTCGAAAAACAATCCATCCTCTGAATTCCCCGCAGCCATCATGGGCGATGAAATTCCGTTTGCCAAAGGGATGCGGTTGATCGCGCGGTTTCCTCTGTCCACAAAAATCCGGCTGCTAAAGAATGGCAAAGTGATTCACGAAGAAACCCAATCGTTCATGGACGAGGCTATTGAGGGTCCGGGCGTTTATCGCGTGGAAGGATGGCTGACGCTCGATGGCGAGGAGAGGGCTTGGGTTTATGCCAACCCCATTTATGTCCGATGAATTTTTAAAGCGGCCATTGCTTCAATTGATTGACGCAAAATTCTTCCCGCGGATTGACAGGCCAGCGCTTTCTACCGCTAAGGCCGAAGCAAACACCCCACAGAAATGGCTTGTGCGGTTACCAGGAAATGGCAGACTGTTTTCAAGAACCCCATTTATGAAAATGAGAAAAGTAAGGACTAACCTCTTTACGACCGACGCAGCAAATCACACTTCGTGCCCAGCAACATTTTCCCAGGACGGTTTTACGTTGATTGAGCTTTTGGTCGTCATCGCCATCATTGCCATTCTAGCCGGTCTGCTGTTGCCGGCGTTGGCCAAAGCCAAGATAAAAGCGCAAGGCATTCAGTGCATGAATAACGGCAAGCAAATGATGCTGGCGATCCACTTTTACGCCGGAGATTCCACGGAGTTATTGCCTCCCAATCCCGACAACGGTAACACGACACCGGGCTACAATTGGTGTCCCGGCAAGGCTGGCATAGGCCAGGGGGAGGAATTCAACAGTGACATCCTAAAAGATGCGACCCTATCTTTGCTCGTTCCTTACATCGGCAAGAGCGTCAGCATTTTCAAATGTCCCGCCGACTTGCGAATGGGCCGGTCAACCGCTCCCTCCACCGCCCGGCAAATTGTTCCAGCCGCGAGAACCTTTTCGATGAATCAGGCTGTCGGCACCGATCCTTACTCGGGCGGAAAAGTTCCCGTCAACGGTCCGTGGCTCGATGGCACTCATGCTCACAGTAGAAATTGCACCGGCGGCAACTGCTTTCAGGTTTATGGCAAATTGACTTCTTTTGTGAAACCGGGACCTGCTCAAATTTTCGTCTTTCTGGATGAAGACGCTCGCAGTCTGAATGACGCGGGATTTGCCGTCACCATGGTGGAAAACAAATTGCTCGATGCGCCCGCAACCTATCACAACGGGGCTTGTGGTTTTGCTTTTGCTGACGGCCATTCGGAAATTCACCGCTGGAAGGATAAGCGAACGATAATTACTGGTATTTCTTTTAGTGCAGTCACCTTTAGCCCCCCCAATCCAGACGTGATCTGGCTGCAAGAGCACGCCTCGGCAAAAAAGTAGCCTTCCTTTTTCAAGGCGGTTATCCATTGCCGCGGGTAGTGTTCCCAGTTGAATTTGATCCGATGCAAATTATTCATCCGCAAACTCAGAGCATGTTACCCGCGTGGCGACCCCAGGATGTAATTATAGATCCGCTAAGAGTTGTTCCATTTCCGAGAGAGGGACTTGATGGTTTTGCGCGATGGCTAATTCTTTTGCGCGTAGAAACGCGGCCTTGGCTTCCGTCCTGCGGTCCAAAGCCAGCTCACATTTCCCGAGTAGAATCTGCGCCACCATCCAGTCGGGCTTCGTTGCAGTCGCGAACTCAAACTGTTCTTTCGCTTCCCGAATTCGCCCTTCGTCAAAATACGCCTTGCCCAAACTGAACCGCGCCAGCTCAGAGTCCGGATGTTGTTCCAAAAGATTTTTGTATCGGGCGATGTCTTGGTTCATCGAATCACCAATTGCCGTAGTAATAAACGTAGCTCGATGCTCGATTGGTTCTCATTTGCTGAATATTTTTCCACGCCACCGATCCATCGAGATAGCCTACATTGCCTCCGCTCGCTCCAAGTTGTTTAGGCGTACTGCCGGCAGCAAGGCGCATGAAAGAGGATCCGTTTTGAAGAAGCCCGCCGGTTTTGCCATGAGGCACCAGAATGAAACCATCCATGCCCCAATGATTGGCATCCGCTAAAATATAATTCGTCCCTGATTCCGTAAGCTTTCTCGGCGAGTGCCAGACATCGGGTCCCACCGCCGGCCAACTGTTATCAACGGCCGCGCCGAGATATTGATAACCGATCAAATAGCCGTAGAGCGCGCTGGCTCGAGTCTGCGTTCCGAATTGAATGTTGGGGCAATCCAAAATTTTTTCGTTGCCGGAATATTGGACCAGATTGGTGTAGCCCGAATGAGAGATGCGGACGGAATGCCATTGGGGCGGCGATTGGCTGTCTTGCCCCAAAGGAACGCGTTCCCGGTTATCATTTCCATACATGTGCACCGCCAGAATTGCCTGGTGCATGTTGCTCTTGCAGGCGGCGCGTTTGGATTTTTCTTTGGCGGAGGCCAGCGCCGGCAACAACAACCCAGCGAGAATCGCAATGATCGCGATCACAACCAGCAGCTCAATCAATGTAAACGCAACTTCTCTCCGAGATGCGAAGGACTTGGGGCGGTGCGGCATAAAAGTCAGGTCAAGCTGGAAGCTAAGGCGCGTCGAAACCTCGGGGCAATCAAAATTGATTTTTCCGCTATCGCGGTGACGCTTTGACTTTGATTCTGGAGTGGCTAATTTCTTTCGGTCAAAGGGATGAATTCTGAAGAAAAAATTCCAAGCAGTTTGAACCTCGCGTTTGTCGAGGAACTTTTCGCCGATTACCAGGACAACCCCGATTCCGTTTCCACTGAGTGGAAAAAATATTTTTCTGAATTGCGCAATGGAGAAGCCACTCGACCCTTCTGTCGCGGCCCCACCTTCCGCCCTCGATCCATTTTCAATCCGTCGTCCGGCAGCCATGAACCCGCTGGTAGCCGCCGACGTAATGAGGCGGAAACTCACCTCTCTGGTTCAAGTCCGCCTCCTCCCGTCGCCGGCTACGAACCGGCGCGCGTCGCCCAATTGCAGGACAAGGTCAACCAGCTCGTCCGCAATCATCGCGGTCGCGGACACATGCTCGCGCAACTCGATCCCCTCGGAATTCAGCGCGCCTCCGTTCCCGAACTTGAGCCGTCATTTTTTGGCATCAACGAGGAAGACATGGATCGAACTGTTGCAACGGAGACCTTTCAATTCGATGGCCCGCTCACCGTTCGCGAATTATTGCAGCGACTCCGCAACACCTATTGCCGCTCGATCGGCGTTGAGTACATGCACATCGACGACCTCGCGCTGCGTCGGTGGTTGCAGAAGCGGATGGAGCCGACGGAGAATCGCCTGCAACTCACGCGCGACGAGCAACTCAGAATTTTCACGCGGCTGACCGATGCTGTCACCTTCGAGGAGTTCATTCACAAAAAATTTATCGGCGCAAAAAGTTTTTCTCTCGAAGGCTGCGAGAGTTTGATTCCTCTCCTGGATCTGGCCATCGAAAAAGCGGGCGAACAAGGCGTGCAGGAAATTGTTTTCGGCATGGCGCATCGCGGCCGGTTGAATGTGCTCGCCAACATTATCGGAAAAAATCCGCGCCAGATTTTTCGCGAGTTCGCCGACACCGAATCAAAACGACGCGGAGCGGGCGACGTGAAATATCATCTCGGATACAGCGGCGATTGGAAAACGACTTCCGGCAAATCGATCCATCTTTCGCTCTGCTTCAATCCCAGCCATCTCGAATTCGTCAACCCCGTCGCGCTCGGCCGCGTCCGCGCCAAGCAGGATTATTTTGGAGACACTGAGAAAACGCGCTGCCTCGGTTTGTTGATCCACGGCGACGCCGCGTTCGCCGGAGAAGGCGTGGTGCAAGAGACATTTAATTTGAGCCAGCTTCCTGGATATTCCGTCGGCGGCGCGCTCCACATTGTTTTGAACAACCAGATTGGGTTTACCACTTCGCCCAACGAAGCGCGCTCCAGCCTTTACGCAACGGACGTGGCGAAGATGTTGCAGATTCCAATTTTCCATGTGAACGGCGAAGACCCGGAAGCAGTCGCGCAGGTCGTAAAACTGGCGATGGATTTCCGCCTCGAATTCAAGCGCGACGTCGTGATCGATATGTGGGGCTACCGCCGACTCGGCCACAACGAATCCGACGAACCGTCCTTCACGCAACCGACACTTTATCGCGCCATCGAAAAACGAAAGCCCGTCCGCGAAGGTTATCTCGAACATCTCTTGAAGCTGAACGAAATTTCCCGACCGGAGGCCGATGAAATTGCGTCGCGTCGCCGCGAAAATCTGGAACGGGAATTATCCGAATCGCGCAATGAAAATTATAATGCGTTCAGCGAATCGCCGCGCGGAACGTGGGATCGGAAAAAATATTTGGGCGGCCCTTTTGAAAAAATTCCAGAGATTCAAACCGGCGTGAGCGTTGAAAAACTTTCCACGCTGCTGCGCGCGCAAACTGAGTTGCCCAAAGATTTTCATCCGCATCCAAAAATTGAAAAGTTTTTGGAATCCCGCCGCGACATGGCTGCTGGAAAACAGCCGCTGGACTGGTCCGCCGCCGAAGCCCTCGCCTTCGCTACTCTCGCCTGCGAAGGTTTTCCCATTCGACTCAGCGGACAAGACAGCGCGCGCGGGACTTTCACGCAACGCCACGCCGTGCTTTACGATTACGAGGATGGCCGCACTTATATTCCGCTGGAAAATATCGCGACGACGCTCCCTGGGCTCTGGAAGAGTCCCGAACCCGCAGGCTGGAAGCCTGCGCTACGTAGCGCAGGCTTCCAGCCTGCGAGTGCCGTCGGCTCCCAGTCGCCCGTCGCCCGCGTGGAAATTCTCAACAGCCCGCTTTCCGAATCCGGCGTGCTTGGTTTCGATTACGGTTACAGTCTGGACCGACCCGATGGCCTGATTTTGTGGGAAGCGCAATTCGGGGATTTCGTCAACGCCGCCCAAGTCATCATCGACCAATTCATCGTCAGCGCCGAGGAAAAATGGCATCGCCTTTCTGGAATCGTTTTGCTCCTGCCGCACGGTTTTGAAGGAATGGGGCCGGAACATTCCAGCGCGCGCCTCGAACGGTTTCTCGCCCTCGCCGCCGAGGATAATATCCAAGTGGTTTACCCAAGCACGCCCGCGCAATATTTTCACTGCCTGCGACGACAAATGATTTCTCCATGGCGCAAGCCGCTCGTCGTGATGACGCCAAAAAGTTTGCTGCGCCACCCTCAAGCCGTTTCGAGTTTGGCTGAATTGTCCGAGGGAAGTTTTCAATACGTGATGGCCGACGCGAATCCGAACGAAAAAGTTCAGCGCGTTTTGCTTTGCGCTGGAAAACTTTATTATGAACTTCAGGAGCAGCGGGAAAAATCCAAGCGCGACGACGTTGCCCTTCTTCGACTCGAACAACTTTACCCTCTCAAAAAAGAAGTTCTCCAATCCGCGCTGGAAAACTTCGCGGAGGGCACTCCGGTTTTTTGGGTGCAGGAAGAGCCGGAGAACATGGGCGCTTGGCGTTATTTGCGAGCGACCTTCGGCGAAAAATTGTTTGGACGTTTTCCATTTTCAATTATTTCCCGACCCGCCTCGGCCAGCCCGGCGACCGGCTCGACGAACCAGCACAAACGCGAGCAACAAAAAATTTTGGCCGAAGCATTTAAATAATTATGGCAACCGAACTCAAAATTCCGCAGATCGGCGAATCGATCACCGAGGTGGAAATCGGCGATTGGCTCAAAGGCGAAGGCGACTCGGTGGCGCGGGATGAAAATGTGGTGATGATCGAATCGGAAAAAGCGACGGTGGAGTTGCCCGCGCCAGAAGCGGGAACGCTTTCCAAAATTTTGAAAAAGAAAGGCGACACCGCAAAGGTCGGCGAGGTGATTGCCTATCTCGAAAACGGCGCGCCGGTGAAATCGAGTCCGGTTGAAAAGAAAAAAACCGAGGCGGTTTCGGCCAAGGAAAGGAGCGCGGACGTTCTCGTCCGCGAGGTCACGAAATCGAGTGATAAAGAGAAACCCGCTGAAAAACAATTTGTCATGCCCGCCGCCGAACGAGCGTTGGCGGAAAAAAAGTTGGACGCGAACGAAGTGAAAGCTACAGGTCCCGGCGGACGATTATTGAAAGCAGATGTGCTGCGCCACCCAACCGTGGAGGCAACGGATGAAAAAGTTGCCGAGCCGAAAACAAAATCAGACACCGGACGCGAAGAAGAGATTGTGCCGATGAGTTTGCTGCGCCGCACCGTCGCCAAACATTTGGTCGAGGCCCAGCAATCGATGGCGATGTTGACCACGTTCAACGAGATCGACATGTCCGGGGTGATTTCGTTGCGAAAAGAATTCCAGGAAAAGTTCGTGGAAAAATTTGGAGTGAAACCGGGCTTCATGTCGTTCTTCGTCAAGGCCGTTATCGAGGGATTGAAACTGGTTCCTCAAGTGAACGCGGAAATTCGCGGCAACAATATTGTCTATCACAACTATTTCGACATCGGCATCGCCATTGGCGGCGGCAAAGGTTTGGTCGTCCCCGTTTTGCGCAATGCCGAGCGAATGAGTTTTGCCGAAATTGAAATCGCCATCGGTGAGCTGGCCAAACGCGCCAAGGAAAATAAATTGAAGCCGGACGACTTGCAGGGTGGCACCTTCACGATCAGCAACGGCGGAGTTTACGGTTCGCTTCTTTCCACGCCGATTGTCAATCCGCCGCAAAGCGGGATTCTCGGCATGCACACGATTCAGGAACGGCCTATCGCGCTTGAGGGAAATGTGGTCATTCGTCCGATGATGTACGTCGCGCTGAGTTACGATCACCGGATTGTCGATGGCCGCGAGGCCGTCACGTTTCTGAAGCGAATCAAAGAGGTCGTCGAAAAACCCGACCGAATGCTTCTGGAAGTGTGAGCGGGTAGCACCTGCCTCCGGCGGGTGCGTCGCCGTTTGCGATGTTGATAGACTGCCGACAGAATGGCGGCAGCACTTTCATGGAAAATAAAAAACACGATCTCATCATCATCGGCGCAGGCCCCGGCGGCTATGTTGCCGCGATTCGCGCGGCGCAACTTGGACTGAACGTTGGCTGCATCGAAAAAGAACCGGCGCTGGGCGGAACGTGTCTTCGCATCGGCTGTATTCCCAGCAAAGCGTTGCTGGAATCGAGTCACAAATTTTCCGAGGCGCGTGAGAAGTTTTCTCAACACGGAATTCGCCTCGGGTCGGTCCAACTCGATCTCGCCACCATGCTACGACGCAAAGATCAAATCGTCACGACGCTCACCAAAGGAATCGATTTTCTTTTCAAGAAGAACAAGATCACGCGCTACTCGGGCAACGGAAGAATTTTGGCTGCTGGTCGGGTGCTCGTCGAAAGCGCTGCTGAAAAAGTTGAGTTGACCGCCAAAAATATTCTCATCGCGACGGGCAGCAAGTCCGCGCCATTGCCCGGAGTCGAGTTGGATGGGGAATTTATCGGCACGAGCACGGAGGCGCTTTCGTATTCGGCTGTTCCAAAACATCTGGTGGTGATTGGCGCCGGATACATCGGTTTGGAACTCGGCTCCGTCTGGAAACGGCTCGGCGCAAAGGTAACGGTGCTCGAATTTCTCGATCGGATTCTTCCCGGCATGGACACAGAAATTGCCAGTGACGCCAAAAAGATTTTTGAAAAACAAGGAATTGAATTTCGTCTCAACGCTAAAGTTTTGTCCGCTAGCCACGAGCAAAATGAATGCGTCATCGAAATTGAAAACAGTTCGCCACTGCGATGCGACAAAGTTCTGCTGGCCGTCGGTCGCGTGCCGAACACGGACGGGTTGGGTTTGGATTCAGTTGGAATTGCGCCCGATAAAAAAGGCCGTGTGCCGGTGAACGAGAATTTCGAGACAAGTGCGAAAGGAATTTTTGCGATTGGCGATGTGATTCCCGGTCCGATGCTGGCGCACAAAGCCGAGGAGGAAGGCGTGGCCTGCGTGGAAAAAATCGTGACTGGTTTTGGCCACGTCAATTATGACGCCGTTCCCGGCGTCGCCTACACGCATCCGGAAATCGCGTCAGTCGGAAAAACAGAAGAGCAACTGACCGAAGCCAAAATAAATTTTCGCAAAGGGGTTTTCCATTTTCGCGCCAATGGCCGCGCGTTGGCGATGGGCGACACCGATGGAAAAATAAAAATTCTGGCCGACGCCACCACCGACCGAATCCTGGGCGTTCACGCGATTGGCCCGCACGCCGGCGATTTAATTAACGAAGCCGCCATCGCGATTAATTTTGGCGCAAGCAGTGAAGATTTAGCGCGAACGTGTCATGCCCATCCGACGCTCGGAGAAGTTTTGAAACAAGCGGCGCTGGCGGTGGATGGCCGTTCGATTCATTCGTGAAGCCGTCACTCGCGGTCAGTCAGGCTGCTTCCTTTTTTTCAAATTTGATCGTGCTGACATGATCGACGTCCACTAGATGCGTGTGCTCACCTTTCCACCACTGCTTCCACCACCACTACAGTCGTCCCATTGGGAGTGAGAAAAATAAAATCGCGATGTGGAACGTGCAACGATTTGCCATGGTCCAAATCAAGATTGAAAGGTTGAGAGGGCGTGTGCTCCATCGCGTCGCGGATGTTGATCGGGTTCATTCGGTGAAAAATCTAGCTCAAAGATTTTGGTTTGCGAAGTTTCGGGTTCTACGTGGCCTGAGGCTGACGCAACCAAACTCCGTTCGATGCGATTCTCTCATTAACACCGTGGCTTTAGCCCGGTGAAAATTGCGTCGAAAATAAATTCAGCCGTTTTAACGGCTTCTGAGCGTGGCTCGGCAAAGCCGTTGAAACGGCTAAATTCTCGTCGCTCCCTGGACACCGGGCTAAAGCCACGGTGTTAATGAGACCTAAGTTCCGATGATGAGCAGCCGTGAAGAACTTGCGTCATCTTTTTAATCCCAAGACAACCACCCCGAGGCCGACCAGGAGAATTCCCAACCAATCCCGCGAGGTCTGTCGTTCGTGCAAAAAGATCACGGCGAAAATGGCGACGAGGATGACGCTCAATTTATCGACGGGCGCGACTTTTGACGCATCGCCTAATTTCAACGCGCGGAAATAACAAATCCACGAGGCGCCGGTCGCGATGGCGGAAAGAATCAGAAACGTCCAGGTCTTCGCGTTCAGCGTCAGCGGATTGATCCATTTGTCGGTGAGAAAAACAAATACCACCAACACTCCGAGAATGACGAACGTGCGAATGAGCGTGGCGAAATCGGAATTCACGCCTTCCAATCCAACTTTGGCAAAAATCGCGGTGAGCGCGGCGAAAACTGCGGAGAGCAATGCCCAGATAAACCAGTTTTGAGTGGTGGTCATGAGAAAACTATTTCAAAAAATCCCGTTTTCGCCGACAAAATTTAAATTGCGCATACTGGAGACGTTCGCGAAGCGTTGGTTGAACCTGTGCGTGGAGTTCGCCAATCTAAAAGAAAGGATTTGTTTACTTTTTTTGTAAAAACAAACCAGCCAGCGACAAGGCGATTCCTAAAATTCTTTGCCACGACGCAGTTTCTTTGAAAAAGAAAATTCCAGCTATCGCCATGATCGCCGCGGCGCCAGCAAGAATGATGGGAACCGCCGAAAGCGGTCCTCCTTTCTGGAAAAGCAGAAAAAAGAAGATCGTTCCGACGCCAACGCAAACACCCGTTGCAACTGAATACCAAATGCCTGTCGCGCTGGCTTTTTGATTCCAATTTCCGCTGGCGTAAAGCGCGACGAGATAAACCAGAATCGTTAGAGTTGCGGTTGCTTCCTCGGCGAACCGCCCAAGCCATCGCTAATGCCGCTCGAAGCGAGCTTGGTGAAAATTTGATGCAAGCCGTAAAGGATGGCCGCGCCGATTGCATACCAGAACCATGTCGTCATATTTGTGTTTTTCCTTTCGCCTGATTATTTGCGTCCCGGCGGCGTTCGGTCCATGCGTAAAGCACCGGCAACAAAACCAGAGTTAGAAATGTGGAACTCAAAATTCCGCCGATGACGACGGTCGCCAGCGGACGTTGCACTTCTGCGCCTGCGCCGGTCGCAATTGCCATTGGAACAAATCCTAAACTTGCCACCAACGCGGTCATCAAAACGGGGCGCAATCGCGTGAGTGAACCTTCGATAACAGAATCGCGGATGGATTTGCCTTCTTCGCGAAGCTGGTTGAAATAGGCGATCATCACCAAACCGTTCAGCACGGCGACGCCGCTCAACGCAATGAAGCCAACCGCCGCCGTGATGCTGAATGGCATTCCACGAATCCACAGCGCAGCAACTCCGCCTGTGACTGCGAGCGGAATACCGGAGTAAACCAGCAACGCTTGCCGAATACTTCCGAACGCCAGGAAGATGAGGATGAAAATCAGCACCAGCGCCGAAGGCACCACGATGGCGAGACGTGCGCGAGCTTGTTCCAGGTTTTTAAATTGTCCGCCGAATTCGACGATGTAGTTTTCCGGCAATTTCACTTCCTGCTGGATGCTGCGTTCGGCTGCTCTGACGAACCCTTCGATGTCGCGTGTTTTCAAATTCACCATCAGCGCAGAACGACGTTGGCCATCGTCGCGCTGAATCGGTTCCACTGTTTTCAAAGTTTCAAATTCCACAACTTTGCCGAGTGGAAGGAGTCCGCTATCGCCGACGCGTAAAGGTAGTTTCTTAATTTCTTCATCATCGACGCGCATTCCTTCCGGCATTCGCACGACAATATCGTAACGCCGATTTCCCTCGATGATTTGGCCAACCTCCTGGCCCGCAAGGGCGGCGTTGATCGCTTTATTCACTTCACCGGCCTGAACGCTGTATTTTTGGAGCACGTCACGCTTCACGTTGATTTGCAATTGCGGCGTGCGGCCTTCCGTCTCGAATTCCACCTGCGCCACGCCCGGTGTCTTTTCCAAAATGCCTTTGATTTGTTCGGCGAGTTTTTCGAGAATGTCGTAATCGTTCCCGAAAATCTTCACGGCCAATTCTGCTTTGGTCCCTTCCAGCATTTCGTTGAAACGCATTTCAATCGGTTGCGCGAAAAGCATGTCGTAATCAGGATTGATTTTTTTCAACGCGGCTTCGATCTGTTCGCGCAATTCCGCTTTGTTCGTCGCGCGGCCTTTTGTTTTCGGCCAGTCTTTCATCGGTTTGTAAAAAACATAAACATCACTTTCATTCACTGGCATCGGGTCGGTGGCGATTTCACTGGTGCCAATTCGCGTGAAGATGCGTTGCAACTCGGGAAATTCTTTGAGCAACGCGTTTGAGACTTCGATGTCCGTGCGCAACGATTCTTCCATGCTCATGCCGACCGGTTTGTAGAGCATCGCGGTGATGGAACCTTCGTCGAGCGTGGGAACGAATTCCGCGCCCAGACGGTTGAACAACCAGATTGAACCGGTAAAAAGCACGACGCTCGTAACAACGACGAGCCAGCGCAGTTTTAACGCGGAATTGAGCAACGGTTCATAACCGCGCTTCACCCAGCGCAGAATAAAGTTGTCGCCTTCTCGAATATTTCCGCGCAGAAGAAACGAACAAAGCACCGGCATGAGCGTCAACGCGAGGAGCAGTGCGCCACCGAGCGCAAGCATCACAGTGAGAGCCATCGGATGAAACATTTTCCCTTCGATTCCGGTGAGAGCGAGCAGTGGAATGTAAACGACCGTGATAATCACCACGCCGAAAAACATCGGCGAACCGACTTGTTTGCTCGCCGCCAGAACGGTGTGCATTCGTTCTTCCGCCGTCAGCGCGCGACCGAGTTTGTGCTGACGCTGGCCGAGTTGGCGCACGATATTTTCCACAATGACCACCGCGCCGTCGATGATGAGGCCGAAATCAATCGCGCCGAGGCTCATCAGGTTTCCAGAAATTCCAAACCGCGCCATGCCGGTCAGCGCAAATAAAAATGAAAGAGGAATCGCCGCCGCGACAATGAGCGCGGCACGCCAGTTGCCGAGCAAAATTAGAAGGACGACCACGACCAGAATCGCGCCCTCGAACAGATTCCTTTTGACGGTTCCGATGGTGCGGTCAATCAACTCCGAGCGGTCGTATTGGATTTGCATTTCCACGCCCGCCGGAAGTTTGGTTTGAATTTCCTGGATGCGTGCTTTGACTCGTTCCGCGACCGCGCGACTGTTTTCGCCCGTCAACATCATCGTGGTGCCCATGACCGTTTCCTTGCCATTCAAAGTCGCCGCGCCCGTGCGAAACTTCGTTCCGTTTTTTACTTCAGCCACATCTTTGACGAGCAACGGCTTCACCGCTGCGCCAAATTTCAGAGGAAGATTTTCAATTTCCTCCACGTTGCTGACCCGGCTGACCGCGCGAATCGTAAGTTGTTGTCCGCCGCGACTGATGATTCCGCCGCCTGCATTTTGCACATTTTGCTCAATCACGTCGGCGAGTTCGCTGAAAGTCATGTTCACATTTTCGAGCGCCTCCGGTTTGGGCTGGATGACAAATTGCCTTTCGTAACCGCCGTTTTCGTTGATTTCGGCAATGCCCGGCACGGTGCGAAGAAGCGGCTTGATGACGTATTCCTGAATTTCGCTGAGCGCAATCAGTTGGTCCAATTCCGTCGCAGGTTTGTTCGTCGCATCGGCGCGATACTGGACATTGTAATAAAAAATTTCGCCGAGGCCGGTGCTGATGGGCGCGAGTTTCGGCGAGGCACCCGGCGGCAAATGTTCCAACGCGCCTTGCAAACGTTCGGTGACGAGTTGACGCGCGCGATAAATATCCGTGCCGTCTTTGAATTGAAGTGTGACCTGCGAAAGACCGAACTTCGTCAGCGAACGCATTTCTTCCACGCCCGACAAACCGGCCAACTCAATTTCAATCGGTTGCGTGACGAGCTTTTCGGATTCCTCCGCCGCGAGCGCGGAGACTTCGGTGTTGATTTGCACCTGCACACCGGTGATGTCTGGCACCGCGTCAATCGGCAAATGAAACGCCGACCACAGACCCGCGACGAGAAGTCCAAACGCGACCAGCAAAACCAAGGCGCGCTGGCGCAACGCGAATTCCAAAATTTTATCAATCATAACGAGGCGATTACGGGTTTTGTTTCGACTCGTTTGGCGTCGGCGCGAATTCCAATCCCGTCAGCCGTTGAAGTTCCTGGTTCGCTTCAATCGCTTCTTTCTTCGTGTCGAGGACAGCCTGGACTGCCTCTAAATATTGTTTTTGCAACTCGACGTAAGTGCTGATGGGAACCGCTCCCAACCGATAATGACGATCCGCCAGCGCCGCCGCTTCCTGAAATTGCTTCACGGAATCCGAACGCCATTTCGACATTTGCGAAAGTTTCGATTGGTAAAGTTGCGCCTTCCCGATGACTTGCCTCTCGATGTCGCGCTGCGTGACGAACAATGAAGTTTCCGCCTGCAACTTCCGCGCTTCCTGCGTGGCGACGGAACCTTTCTGGCGATTGAAAATCGGCAGCGGCACGGAAACACCGACGCCAACAATTTCCTCGCGCGGCCCGGCATTTTCCTGCGAAAAATAAGGGCCAACTTTAAACGCGGGATACCGCTCATTTTTCGCGAGCGAAATTTTGAAACCTTGCTGCTCCAATTCAACACGGCGCATTTGCATCTCGAAATTGTTCGTTCGCGCCGCCGCAAGCAACGTTTCCAAATCGGGCGCTGGAGCGAAGGCGAAATCAGGCTTCTCAATTTTTATCGTCTCCTGCCAGGGTTGTCCGCGAAGTTGATTTAATTCAAGCAACGCGGCTTGCGCTTCAACTTCCGATTCGCTCGCGATGCGTTGCAAAGTGAGTTCCGTCGCTTCGATGATGCGAGTTTCGAGCAACGGCGTCAGGCCAGCCGGGTCGCGTTGCACCAAAACTTCGCGCAACGATTGATAACGATCAGCGACTTCGCGCGCTGCCGCCGCTTTTTCCTGCGCGGCAAAAAGATTGAAGCCCAGCGTCCGCACGCGCCCCGAAATGGCCGCGCGAAATTGTTCCAAGCCAAGCTCGGCCAATTTGATTTGCCGGTTGGCGATGGCTTTGCGCAGCGGAATGCGTCCCGGCCACTCGAAATTTTGCTGCACTGAAACCGACCACGCCAAACCATCGCCTCCAGCCTGAACGCGCTTCTCGCCAACTTGCGCGGACACTTCAGGATTAGAAATAGCTCCGGCAGTTCGACGTTCGCCTTTGGCGGCGGCGATTTCCGCTTTGTAAAAATTAAGTTCAGGATTTTTTTCGAGCGCCTCTTGGACGAGTGAATCAAGAGCGATTTGATTTGTGCCGCTATTTTCTGCGGCCAAACTGAGGGGGTTTAAACTAAAAAAACTAAAACTGACAACACACCACGAAAGATTCAAAATTTTTTGATTCATAAATACAAACGGTTCACCGACGACTTGGGACAATTGGGAAAACAAAGGCGTGAAATTACACCTCAACAACGGAAGAAATCCTCAGAAAGAGGACGTGCTTACGAAACCAACGAAGGAGCGCGCGGCGAGAGGGCCGTGCGAAGAATAAATTGCCAGGTCTGGGGAAGCTCGGGCGAATTAAGAGTTAACGAGGAGCTGGAAAAAATTTCGCCGCGTGGTTCTGTCAATACGGTTTGAAAATGGAGACAACCAAGAAATAAAAGCGTGACCGCAAAGTCCGCGTGATTGTCCTGAACCCTGTAAGTAGCCGATTCAATAGTTTGGCAACCATCATCGTCACAGTGAGAGCTTGAGGGCGTCTCCGAAGGGCAACTTAAAAACTCCAAACCCTCAATCGCTTCGAGCGAGCAATGTCCGGTGACAGGTAACCAAAGCGCCAGCATCAACAAGGCAATGATTCTATAAACACAACCCACGGCTGAGATTTATACCGGATCGTTGAATCATGTCAAATTTTGCGGCGCCAACCTCAATTTTCGTGAGACATATTTGAAAACCAAAAGAAACAACCCATTTGGATGCTCCAAGGAATGAGGTGGATTTTTCCAAAAATTTTAAGTTGGACAACAGAGCGGGTTGATCAGCCGCAGCTTTTTCCATCGGAATTTTGCGTTACGCCGACGCCGAAAGATTTTTCAAATCCGCGCGGCCTTGTTCGTAGCTCGTGTTGTAGGCCAAAGCTTCGGATTCCTCACGCTGCCGAGAGCGGAAGATTTTCTACGATAATTTGCGGAAGCTTGCCCGCAGCCAAAACTGCTTTGGCAAAGATGGCGGTGAGCGCGGCAAACACGGCGGAGAGCAATGCCCAGATAAACCAATTTTGAGTGGTGGTCATGGAAAGCTATAAAAAAACCATGCTCTCATGGTGTCAACCGTTCATTTCTTGCCGCCGAGAAACCATTCCAGCGAGCCAGCCGAGATGAACCGCGCCCGCCGCCCATTGCACTGTGGCTAGGATGAGATACCAACGGTGCAGGGCGTAGAATTTGTTGTCGTCCAGGACGCTGCGACTGAGCGGGTCGAGGAGCGCATCCAGACGTGGATGCAGCCAGAACAGAACCGCCAGCGTGGCGACTAATACGCCGAATGAAATCGCGCCCGTGCGGAACGGGCCGGGGGATTGTCCGTCACGCCGCGCGGCGGTAATCTGCCAGGCCAGCAACGCCAGCGTCACGCCGCCAAGCCAGTTCAGCTTGTTCGTGACTTGTTGCGTGATGAAGCCCTGCCGTATTTTGCTTTTCAGCACTTGATGTCCCGTCGGGACAACGACCAGCGCGTAGAAAGTGAACCCGCCCCACCAGAGCGCGAGCAGCAGTATCGCGGCGACGCGACGCACCGAGGCAAGGCGGCTCATGGCTTTTTCTCCAC
>JBBQRQ010000053.1:0-34416 GCA_038214755.1 Verrucomicrobiota bacterium | reverse complement strand
TAGCGGCGCGTCTGTGACCGCCGCATATTTTTTCGTATTTTTCAGCGGCGGTCACAGACGCGCCGCTACAGCAAGAGCAGCGCACTTTAGCCTTTGAGTTTTCCGGGAGCGCATTGTTTGATTGATGCAATGATCGGCGTTGCCCTCAATGCAGTGGGAATTGTCGTAGGCGGAATCGCGGGTTTGACCAAAAACAAATCGCTCACCCCCGCCAACGAATCTTTTTTCAAAGTCGCGATGGGCGCGGCCGCCGTTTTTATCGGGCTGCAACTCGTCTGGCAAAATCTCAACGGAAGTTTTGGAACGGTTCTCAAACAACTTTTTATTGTGCTGCTCGCGCTGGGGCTGGGGCGATTCGTCGGACATCTGTTGCATCTGCAAAAATTTTCCAATTCGATCGGTCGATACGCCACCAGCAAAATGGCCGCCGCGAAAATGCGCGGGCAAAATTTCAATGACGGATTTCTCGTCTGCGCTTCGCTTTCTTGCGCCAACCCGCTCGCGATTTATGCCGCCCTCCAGGAAGGTCTCAGTCCGAACGGTTTCGCGCCCGCCTTCGTGATCAAGGCGGTGATGGATGGGCTGGCGGCGATGGTCTTCGTCCGGCTTTTTGGCTCGGGCGTGATATTGTCCGCCCTGCCGGTGGTCGCTTTTTTGGGGACAATTTTTTTGGCGGCGAAATCGTTGCGGCCTTTTCTCCATCAACACGGATTGGTCGATTCGATTTTAGCCACCGACGGTTTCCTGATTTTTTGCGTGGCCTTGATTATTTTGAATTTAAAAAAAATTGAACTGGCCGATTACGTGCCGAGTCTGGCCATCGCGCCCGTCATTACATGGTTTTGGAAATGATGGCGAGGCGCGGTCTTCACTCCGCTTCAACTGACGTGACGCTCTTTGCCAGCGACGGTATTGCCAATTTGCAATTGGCGTGCGCTTGGGAGGGCGATGGCGGGTGCGATTCAGACAGGCGGTCAGCCGCATTCGTAGCGCAGATTTCCCATCCGCTGTTTCGCAGCGCTTCCAGTCTGCGTCGCGTCGAATATTGTGGAAGTCGAAGTGGTGATGTTCTGCCGATTGGAAATCGGCGACCCCAGGTTGGAAACCTGCGCTATGTTTTGAGCGCCACTTGGAATCACACTTCCCGTGATACCCAAACGTTGACTTTGTTCGATCAGCAGGTATAAATCTCCGCCGTGAGTTGTGTTTATAAAATCGTTGCCATGTTCATGTTGGCGCTTTGGCTGCCGGTCACGGAACATTGCACACTCGAAACGATTAAGGGCCTGGAATTTTTAAGTTGCGCGTCGGACACCGCCTCCAATTCCGCCTGTGAAAGCGACGGATGCCAAGTCGTCGAATCGGCTACTTACAAGGTTCAGGATAATCACGCGGACTTTGCGATAACTGTTTTATTTCTATCTCACCTCATTTCTCAAACCGCATTTACAGAACCAAGCGGCAAAACTTTTTCTGTCTCAACGGCGGCTCTTAATTCGCCAGAGCTTCCCACGACCTGGCAATTTGTTCTTCGCACTGCGCTTTCTCCGCGCGCTCCTTCGTTTGTTTCATAACTGAATCCTCGCGCTGAGGATTTTTCCCGTCCTGTTCTCAACGGCTGTCGTGTGCCGCCTTTGCTTTTACTTGGTCAATTTTCTGTCCGCGAATCGTTATGAAACAAAAAAAATATTTAAGATTGTTGATATTAGGAATCGCCGCTTTCACTGCGAACAATTTAAAGGTGCTGGCAGCGGAACCTGAAAGCGTGGCGCTCAATTCCAGCGTGGCGACGAATGGTTTAACTTTGGACGCGTTGGTTGCGGAGTCGCTGGAAAAAAATCCGGAACTCAATTTTTACAAGAGCGAAATGGCCGCAGCCAAGGGTGATCGACGGACGGCGGGCACATTTCCGAATCCTGAACTGAGCGCGGACGTTGGACGCAAACGAGCGTCGGGCGGGGGACTTTCGGCTGAAGGAACGGCGTGGTCGGTTTCCGTGCAACAACCGTTTGAATATCCGGGTCGGATTGGGTTGCGCAAGGCGATTGCCAATCGGCAAATCGAATTGGCGGAAATTGGTTACGGCCAATTTAGAGCCGCTTTGGCAGCGCGGGTGCGGACGCTTGGTTACGGGCTGCTGATCGCTAGAGAAAAGGCGGAAGCGGCGCAGCAAGTGGCACAACGCGGACAGGAACTGGCCGAAGTTCTCGTGCAACGTGACCCGGCGGGAATTACGCCCCTTCTCGAAACACGCATCATCGAGGCCAATGTCATCACGGCGAAACGTCGGGCCGCGCAAGCCATCAAAGAATCGCGAGTCGCTCTTTTTGAATTAAACCAATTGCGTGGCGCCCCTTTGGCAACTCCTCTTGCGGTTTCCAAAACAGATTTAAAATTCCAACCCGTTCCGCCGTTGGAAGAACTCGTGTCGCAGGCTCGAACCAACAACTTTGAGATTCGCACCCGTCAGATTGAGCTTGCTCAACAAGGGCTTCGCGTTGACCTCAGTAAAAATGAACGCTGGCCGACCATCACGGCTGGACCGTTTTATTCGCAGGAAAAAGCCAATGAAAACGAGCGCAAAGTGGGCATAGGAATTTCGCTGCCGTTGCCGCTTTGGAAGCGCAATCAGGGCAATATCGAAACGGCCAACGCGCGTCAACAACAGGCTGAAACTTCGGTTTATGTGGCGCAACGCCGAGTCGAGCGTGATGTGCGGGAACAAGTCGCAGGTTACGAAGCGTTGCTGGATCAAATGTCGTTTTGGCGATCCGATTCGCTGACGCAACTCCGTGAGGCGTCCGAATTGGGCGACCGCCATTATCGGTTGGGTTCTCTGCCGATTGTGACTTACATCGAGCTTCAGGACAAATATCTCGAAGCCCTCGAAGCCATTCTCGATACGCAACGGGAAGCTTTGGAAAGCCATCAACAAATTCAATTGTTAACGGGACAGGCAATTTCGCCCTCCAACACAACCACCAAGGAAGAAAAGAAATGAAAATCCAACTATTTATTCAGTCAGCTACTTGTCTTTTGTTCATCGGAGTTTTGGCCAGCGGGTGTGGTGGCTCCCAGAACGACGCTGAAGCTCATGGCGAGGAACACGCCGTGTCGGAACATGCCGAAGAAGGAATTTTGTTCAGCGCGACCAAAGGATTGAGCGTTCCAAAGAATACGGCCGATTTTATCGGATTAAAAATAGTCGATGTTGAAGAGCAAAAGATGGCTTCGACGTTGCGTTTTTCAGCAAAGGTCTATCAACCGTCTGCAACCGGGAAACCGACCGCAGAATCACGTCCTGCTCTGGCCTCTGGATTTCTCCGCAAAGCCGACGCCGAGCGATTAAAGGTTGGGCAAAGCGTGAAGATGGAAGCGAAGGATTCAGCCTTGACCGGCAAAGTGGTCGCACTCAATCGGCAAATGGAAAAAGCCAACGGACAAGTCGAAGTGCTTATCGAAATTGACGACCCGCAAAAGTCTCTCGCGATGGGAAATTATGTGGAAGCCCTCGTTCCAATTGGAAACGACAAAACTGTCATTGGCATTCCCCGCACGGCATTGCTGCGCACGGCGGAAGGCAATTTTGTTTACACCGTCAGCGGCGAACATCTGGTGCGTTCCGAGGTCAAGGTCGGCGACGTGAGTAATGAGGTCGTAGAAATCAAAGACGGGCTTTACGCAGGCGACCAGATTGTGGCGAACCCGGTCATGACTCTTTGGATGGCGGAACTTCAATCCATTCGTGGCGGGGCAGCCTGCGCGGATGGCCATTGACCTATGTTAAACCGCCTTCTTGAAATCTCGCTGCGACAACGCGCCGCCGTTTTGCTCGCCACAGGTATCTTGCTGGCTTTCGGCATTTGGTCTGCAATCAAATTGCGGATTGATGCCGTGCCGGACATCACCAATGTTCAGGTGCAAATCAACACTTCCGTCGCAGCCCTGGCACCGGAAGAAATTGAAAAGCTCGTCACGTTTCCTATTGAAAGCGAAATGGCCGGATTGCCCCGAATGATGGAACTGCGTTCGCTTTCCAAATTCGGACTCTCGCAAGTCACGATGACGTTCAGCGATGGCACGGACATTTACCGCGTGCGCCAACTTGTGGCCGAACGACTGCAAGGGGTTTTGGAGGAACTTCCTCACGGCATCACTCCCAAGCTCGCGCCCATCGCGACTGGCCTGGGTGAAATATATTATTACTCCGTTCAGTTCACGGACAAGGCCACGAACAAACCCGCCACAGAAAAGGAGCGACTGATGGCTTTGAATTTGATTCATGATTACACCATCAAGCCTTTGCTGCGCTCCACTCCCGGACTGGCGGAAGTAAACACAAGCGGTGGTTACGAAAAACAAATTGTCATTCAGCCCGACCCGGAGCGGCTGATGAGCGCGGGAATTTCTTTGGATCAACTTGCGGCGAAAATCGGAGAGAACACGCGCAATGTCGGCGGTGGTTTGGTGGAAATCGGCGGCGAACAATTGGTGATTCGCGGCAACAATCGAGTGGTTACGACGGAAGAGATTGCGGAATTGCCTTTGAAGTTTGGCGCAGCCGTGAAGCCAATGCAGGTCAAGGATGTGGCAACTGTCGGAATTGGAAGCGCCTTCCGCACTGGAGCCAGCACGGATCAAGGAGAGGAAGCGTTAGTCGGCTCAGCCATTATGCTCGCGGGCGAAACCAGCCGCACCGTGGCAAATAGTGTGCGAAAAAAACTCCAGGAAATTCAAACCAAACTTCCGGTCGGGGTAGAAATTCACTCTCTCTATGATCGCTCTGCATTGGTCAATCGAACCATTCACACGGTAGAAAAAAATCTTTTCGAGGGAGCGATACTGGTCGTTGTAATTCTCCTACTGCTGCTGGGCAACTGGCGCGCGGCGGTCATCGTGGCGCTGGCAATTCCCCTCTCGATGCTCTTTGCCATGATTGGCATGATCTATTTTGGCATATCGGGAAACTTGATGAGCCTGGGCGCAATTGATTTCGGGCTGATCATCGACGGAGCCGTGGTCATGGTGGAAAACATTCTTCGCCAATTGGGAGAGAAACAACACAAGCTCGGACGCCGCCTAACCATCGAAGAACGCTCGCGGGAAGTGCTTCATTCGGCCAAGGAAGTTGCCAGCCCGATGTTTTTCGGCGTGCTGATTATCACGCTGGTCTATGTGCCGATTCTCGCGCTGCAAGGCGTGGAAGGAAAAATGTTCAAACCGATGGCGATGGTGGTGATGCTGGCTTTGGGCGGTGCGCTCGTCCTCGCCGTGACATTGATGCCGGGGCTTTGCTCATTTCTGCTCGGCGGAAATATTAAGCACGAAGACAACTGGCTGATGAGTTTCTTCAAACGCCTTTACACGCCGCTGCTTCACTTCGGTTTGCGCTTTCGCTGGCTGGTGGTGCTGCCGATGGTCGCGGTGTTTGCGTTATCGGTTTTTCTTTTCACGCGGCTTGGCTCGGAATTCATCCCGCAACTGGACGAGGGCGATCTCACTCTGCAATTCATTCGCAGCAGCAGCGCCGGTTTGGAGGCGTCGCTTGATTTACAAAAAAAGTCGGAACGCATCCTGCGCGCTGAATTTCCTGAAATTGACGAACTATTTTCCAAAATCGGCACCGGCGAAATCGCAATGGATCCGATGGGGCCAAACGTCGCCGATACTTTTGTGATGCTTCATCCAAAAGAAAAGTGGCGGATGATTGGAGGCAAACGAGCGACCAAAGAGCAGCTTGCTGAACTGATGCGCCGCACCCTGACGGTAAAAGTTCCCGGCCAGGCTTATTTGATTTCGCAGCCCATCCAAATGCGCTTCAACGAAATCATGGCCGGTGCGAGGGCTGACCTGCTTTGCAAAATCTACGGCGACAGTTTTGAACAACTCGAACTTCTGGCCGGGCAAGTTCGCGACGTATTGCGCAACACTCCTGGCGGCAAGGAGAGTGAGTTTGATGCAGTGGGGCGTGTTCCGATGCTGGAGATTACACCGAACCGCGAAGCTCTCCTGCGTTTCAACGTTGCCACTGAGGAGATCAACAAAGTCATTCAAGCGGCGCTCGCGGGTGAGGAAGTCGGCACGATGATTGAAGGCAATCGTCGTTTCCCAATCGTTGTCCGCTTGTCCGAAGCGCGGCGCACCGATGTGGAAGGGATGAAAAGCTTGCCGCTGCGGACGGATGAAGGCGGAATGCTCACGCTCGGCCAGGTCGCCAATATCAAATTGGTCGAACAAGTCGGGATGATAGCCCGCGAGAACACGCAGCGGCGCGTCGGCATCCTCGTGAATGTTCGAGGGCGCGACACGGCGGGTTTTGTCGAAGAAGCGACGCGCAAAATCCATGAGCAAGTGAAGTTTCCCGACGGCTATTACTTCGAGTTTGGCGGGCAATTCAAAAATCTCGTGGAAGCAAAAGCCCGGCTCACGATTGTCGTGCCGATGGCGCTGGCTCTTATTTTCGTTCTGATTTTCCTGAGCTTCGGCAGCCTGCGCCAGACCTTCATCGTTTACACCGGCATTCCGTTGGCCATCACCGGCGGCATACTGGCGATTTGGATTCGCGGAATGCCCTTCACGATTTCGGCGGGCGTCGGATTCGTGGCGTTAAGCGGCGTGGCCGTTTTGAATGGGCTGATTATGATCAGCTATTTCAATTCGCTCCGCGAACAAGGCCGCTCGCTCCATGACGCCGTCCGTGAAGGTGCTCTCACACGGCTTCGTCCTGTGCTGATGACTGCGTTGGTGGCGAGCCTTGGTTTTGTGCCGATGGCGATTGCAACCGGCGCGGGTGCCGAAGTGCAACGTCCGCTGGCGACCGTCGTCATCGGAGGAATCATCAGTTCGACTTTCCTGACCCTGGTATTGCTACCGACGCTTTACGAATGGGTTGAGAAACGAAAAGAAAAGACAGAGGCGAAAACCGCTTCTGTAACCGCAACGTAAAAATAAAATATGAAAACATCACTGAAGCTCCTCACATTGGCCGGCGTTCTTTGCGCCGGGTTACTCACCGCAACCGCCGCCGACAAAAAAGTCGAAGCTGGCCCGAAGGGTGGCCGCATTCTCGAAAAGACCAGTCCCAAGGCTGAGTTCTTCGTCGAGAAAGATCACACGGCAAGCATCACATTCTACGATGCAAACATGAAACCCGTTCCGGTGACTGAACAGAGCGTCACCGTTATAGCGGACGCCAAGGACGGAAAAGAGAAAATCGAATTCGAGAAAAAAGGCGACGTTCTCGTCAGCAAAGCCAAACTACCCAACGTCGAAAGTGGAAACGTGGTTGTCCAATTCAAGGAGAAGGCGGACAGCAAACCACAAAACTTTCGTTTCAAAGTTAACACCGGAATTTGCGGCGAGTGCAAACGGGCGGAATACGCCTGCACCTGCGACGACCATTAAGTTTTGAACCGGTTGCCGTGAATTCTCACGGCACCTCCAGAGTTATGAAAAAAATGGGATTCAGCAAAATAGGCATCGTGGTTTTGTTCGCTGCGTTTTTTGTCACTGTGAATGACGCTTCGGCCGTGCCGCCACTTTCCAGAGAACGTGATGGCAAGATTGAACACGTTGACCGGGAACGGCCTTTGATCACCGTGGCTTTGCGGGATAGTGGGAAGCGTTCGGTCTTTCGCTGGAAGAAAGGCACCCGCTTCGTTCAAAATGTGAAGTTCGTTTCGGCAGAACAATTGCAGGAAGGCCAGCCGGTTCGGGTTCGTTATCACTCGCCATTTTTTGGAGACGATTACGTTTGCAGAGTGTTTCTGAAAGACGGCGCGGCTTCGGCGAATTGAACTAAATGAAATCAGACGGGCACAGTAACGGTCATAGCTGCTGCGAAGGGGAGAAAACATCCTGCGCAAGCAAGCAACCCGACGCGATTTCTCTCAATGCGGACGCGAAAGCGGACACAGTCACCACGTTGCAAGTGAGGGGCATGGATTGCGCCGATGAGGTTGCTGCTCTGGAACGAGTGCTTAAACCAGTATCTGGTGTGCGAGAAATAAAGGTCAGTCTGATGGCCGGCAAAGTGAGCGTCACCCACGAGGAAACTGTCACGACTGAACAGTTGATCAAAGTCATCGGAACGGCGGGGCTGAAAGCCAGCGTTCCCAGTGGCGAGCGTGGGGAAGAAGCTTCGGAAAGTGGACAACGCGCGCGGCTCATCGCGGTCATCGTTTCAGGCGTGTTCACGGGAATCGGGTTGTTGCTGCAATGGGCAAAACTTCTTGAGCCGTGGGGAAAGATTTCTGCGTTTGCCGTCGCGATCATCGCGGGCGGTTGGTTCATTTTGCCAAAGGCAATTCGAGCGACGCGGCAACTTTCGCTCGATATGAATGTGCTTATGACGGTCGCGGTCGCCGGTGCCGCCACGATTGGCGAATGGTCGGAAGGAGCTTCGGTGACATTTTTGTTCGCCCTCTCGGAATCGCTCGAAGCGTTCAGCCTGAACCGGGCGCGCAAAGCGATTAAATCCCTGCTGCAACTCACGCCCGAAACAGCACTGGTCAAACGCGGCGAACGATTCGAGGAAGTGCCGGTGGAACAAGTCAAGGTAAGCGACATTCTTGCGGTCAAATCGGGCGCAAAAGTCCCTCTCGACGGCAAAGTGATTTCGGGTGAATCGAGTATCAACCAAGCTCCCATTACGGGCGAGTCCATGCCGGTGGAAAAGAAAAGCGGCGACCCGGTTTTCGCGGGAACAATCAACGGCGAAGGCTCTTTGGAAATTCGAGTGACGAAAATTTATTCGGAAACAACGCTCGCGAAAATCATTCATCTGGTCGAAGAAGCGCAAGGACAGAAAGCGCCCTCGCAACGTTTCGTTGATAAATTCGCGCGCATTTATACACCGTCAGTTTTCCTTCTTGGTTTGGCTGTCCTTCTCATGCCGCCCCTTATGTTCGGTGGGGAATGGATGACTTGGATTTATCGTTCGTTGGTCCTGCTTGTCATTGCGTGTCCATGCGCTCTCGTCATTTCCACGCCGGTTTCAATTGTGTCTGGCCTCACCGCAATGGCGCGGCGGGGCGTTTTGATTAAAGGCGGAATCTTCCTCGAAGAAATTGGGAAATTGAAAGCTCTTGCCGTGGATAAGACCGGCACGATCACGGAAGGGAAACCTCGCGTTCAGCAAGTGATTCCGTGGAATGGAAAATCTGAAGAAGAAATTTTGCGGATCGCCGCTGCGATTGATACGCATTCGGAACATCCGCTCGCACAAGCCGTCGTGAAATATGCGGAAGAAAAGAAGATTCAATTTCAGCGCGGCGAAAATTATCAGGCGCGAACAGGACGGGGAGCGGAAGCGCAAATCGACGGCCATTTATATTTTGTCGGCAACCACCGGTTCGCGCACGAATCCGCTGTCTGCTCGGATGAATTGGAAAAGAAGCTTCACGAAATAGAAGCGCAAGCAATGTCCGTCGTCATCGTCGGTCATAAACCGCATCAAAACTGCAAAGGTGAAGTTCTCGGCATTCTCGCGGTCGGTGACACGATTCGAGCGAACGCCATTGAAGCGATTAAATTGCTTCATGCTGCGGGGGTGGAAAAAATTGTGATGTTGAGCGGTGACAACCAACGAACGGTGGACGCCATTTCCAAGCAAGTCGGCATTGATGAAGCAAAAGGTGATCTGTTGCCCGACCAAAAAATTGAACATGTTCGCGAATTGCTCACGCAATACAAACACGTCGGCATGATTGGCGACGGCGTGAACGACGCCCCGGCAATGGCGGCGGCAAGCATCGGCATTGCAATGGGCGGCGCGGGAACGGACACGGCCATTGAAACGGCGGACGTTGCTTTGATGCAGGATGATTTGAGCCAAGTCGCTGAAACAATTGCTTTGGGTCGTCGCACCGTGCGGATGATTCAGGCCAACATAATCTTTGCGCTTGCCGTCAAAGCGCTGTTTCTCGTATTAGCGCTGCTCGGCTACACCAGTTTGTGGCTGGCGATTCTCGCGGACACGGGAGCGACGCTCGTCGTGATTGCCAATGCGCTGCGATTGTTGAGGAAATGAAATTCAAGATGTTGGCGTTTTGGCCGCCCGTCACCCGGAACAATTAAGGGCAGCACTTTTCGGCGTTGCGGGAAGTTTTCTCGCGACTAATATGCGATAAACCTATGAAAATTTCTTCGCTTATTCTCGCACTTATTTTTGCTTCCCTCGCGTCCAAAAATATTTTTGCGGACCAACACGATGAAGGCGTGCGCGGTTTCGCCACCCGCGCTCCAAAGGAAATGAAAATCGACGGCGATTTGTCCGAATTCAAAAACGCTTTCGCCACGCCCCTGGAATATTTTCAGCCGGACAATCCCAACAAAAAAGATGCGAACCCCGGCTTGCGCGATCGGGCGGCGCAATTTTTTTACATGTGGGACGACGCGGCTTTTTACGCCGGACTGCGCACGCTGGATCGCAACCCGCACAGCAGCGCCGATGACGCGCATCTCTGGGAAGGCGACGCGGTGGAATGGTATTTCGACACGCGCCAGGACGAAAATTTTCGCAGCCACGATTGGCCCAAAACTCCGAGCGCCGGAGCGGTGCATTGTTACTGGAGCGGTTTGAAAGGGACGAATGTCGTGCCGCGATTTTGTTTGCGTCCCGGATTTCTGGAAGCGATTCCCAAAACCGGCGTCGAAGTCGGCGCGCGTCGCACGGCCAATGGGATGGAAGTGGAATTCAAATTGCCGTGGGCGAATTTTCCAGAATTCAAAGCGAAAGATGGCGTGGTCATCGCGCTCGACGCGGAACTCTGTTACAGCGACGGCGGCCCGCGCGTTTTCCGCTCATTCGTTTTCGGGAGTCCGTTGAATGTGCAACAACCGGCCAGCCTCGGCAAAATTCAACTCGTGGAAAAACTGGAGTCAGCGCATTGGAAAAATTCCGGTGCGGTGATGTTTCCCATCCGTTGCGACACCGCGTGGGGTCAGCCCGGCAAGCCGCAAGTCACCGGCTGGATGGCGCTGCCGCCCAACTTCAACGACGCTATCGGAAAAGTGGCCTTCCGCATTCTTAGTCTCGACGGAAAAAAGCTCGGCGAGTTCGACGGAAAAATTGAAACGTTTGAAACCGAGGGAAATTTCCGCCGCGCCTCCGCCCAGTGGCCGGTGGAAGTCGCCATTCCCGGCGCGCATCATCTGCTCGGAGTGGTTTACGACAAATCCGGAAAAGAACTCACGCGCGTCGCGCCCCGAATGGTCAGCGTGAATATGCAGCCGGGGTATTGATCACACGGCAACTCTGCGCAGTGTGAAACTAAACGGTCAATTCCGTTTGGTGTTCGCTCGATTCTGTTTTGGCTTTCTTGAAGTTTAAATCCGGCAAATAATCGGGATGTTCGGCGCGTTGTTTCTTTTCCAGCAAACCTTCAATCGTCAGCAGTTGCACGCGGGGAAATTTCTTGCCGTTGGGACTTTCGTAAAAACCTTCGCTCGCCGCGTCTGCCGTCATTCCTTTCGTGGGCGGGTCGAGCGAAATGAACAGCGCGATCTCCGCGTTCTCGCGTTTGCTAGAACAGACTCACGCTCGATCTCCAATTATTTTGATTTTTTCCCTCTTAAGTGAGCCAAGCTCCTTTGCCGCATCCTTTGTCTGTGCTTCAATTTCTTCGACTCTTATGCGATCCGCCCAGATTTCGTACAAGCGGACTGTGTTGGCATATTTTCCTGAAGTGAATCCTGCAAGAGTGTTGCTACGCATCGCTATCAAGCAGGGGGCAAACATTTCGACATAATCACAGAATGGGATCGCTGCAACCGGAAATGCGACTTCCTCATCTGCGGCGCCGTTTGCAAAGAAAATCGCAAATCCTTCTAGCTGATTAAGAACATTGACAGCGTGGGAATTTGAATTTTTTGAATGCACTTGCTGAAGCCAAGCTCGCGAACCAGGTAAATCCTTAAGGCAAGTATGATCGAATAATTTATTGTTTAGTTCCCATTGTTGTAATTGAACCCCTTTTCCTTCAATCGCCTTCAGCGAGTCTTATTATAGGGAACTTTACATTGCCTAGATCCTCGCATCGTTCAGCGGCCAGTGCGACAGCCTCGCGCCTCGATCGAATTTTGATGTCCTCTTGAGCAACACTCAAAGCTTCTGTTCCAACCTTTAGCTGCAAGCGTGCTAGGCGGAGTTGGCTCAGCGCAATCATGGCAACGATAGCGGTTGCAATCGTTGCACCAAACGAAATCATTTCCAGATAGTCTCGAATCGAAAGATGGGTACCGAGAGATTCCTTTTCTGTGGCGGTCCGTGCAGAATTGGTTGGTTCAACGGCCAAACTCGTTGACGCAGTTACAATTGTTGAGAACGTAACAAAGATTAAAACGGAGATGAATTTCATAATGTGAATTTAATGCCCGAATCTTCAAAGGCGGTAATCTGCGCCTCGCTGTAGCGGTTGTCTGTGACAGCCGATTTCTCGCCTTCCTCCTTCCCAAGGCGGTCACAGACCGCCGCTACAGATTTGGGCGATTTGAAGAGGAGATTGTAATCGCGCTTGGAATTAAACGGCGGGTCGAGGTAAATCAAATCGACGCTCTCGTCTTTGATCTGCTCGCGGAGAACATGGAGATTGTCCCCGTAATAAAGCGCGTTCATGGAGCGAGATTAAAATTGTTGGCAGTGGCGAGTGCAAGTCTGGCGGCAACGCGATGTCTGGGAAAAAAAGTCAACCGCGGCCAAGACCTAAGTCCTGGCAGCGGTTTAAGAACTGAACGAGATTTCAGCCGACCTTTTTAATTATCGTCATCCTCTTCGTCTTCATCTTCGTCGTCGTCATCGTCCTCGTCCTCATTTTCATCTTCAACCTGGTCGTTATCTTCCTTCTCTGCTCGGGAGATGGGTTGCGAGGTGTGATGGGCGGCGAGAGCCGTGACAGAAGTCCCGGCCGCAAGGGCCGAAATCATCAACAGCAATCGGAGCAGTGCCAGTAGTTTCATTAGTTTCATTGTTTTTTCTTTCGTTTGATTTTCCTTTGGTGCGTTTGACCGATCGCGTCATTACACAAGCACCGTGAACCGAAGGGGGCAAGGAATTTAAAATTACAATTTCTTAATTTCTTACAAAGCTGTACTGCGCCCGACTGCGCCTTTTGATCTGCTCGCGGAGAACATTGAGATTGTCCCCGTAATAAAGCGCGTTCATGGACGAAGATTAGGTGAATAGGCAAAAAGTGGCGAGCAGGTTTTCAGTGGAGAGCGCTTTTTCGCGCTACGACATCGATCTCCACTTTTATCTCATTCCACAGTTTGGACTGAACCGTCGTTCGCGCGGGAAGAACGGGAACATCTTTGAAAAAGTTTTTGTAAACGGCGTTGAAGCGGTCGAAGTCTTCGATGTCGGACAAATGCACGGTGCTTTTCACAATGTCATTCAAAGTGCAGCCAGCGGCGCGCAAAATCTTTTCGATGTGCGTGAGCGTCAGTTGCGTTTCTTCCTCGATGGTGCCGCGGATGACTTCCGCGGTCTTCGCATTCAACGGCGCTTGCCCGCTGACGTAAACCCAGCCGTCGATTTCCACAGCCGCGGAATAGGCGCCAGTGCTTTTTTCTTTTTCGGGGTGTTTGATTTCTTTTTTGGTCATAAAAAAATATTTTTTTCAGAGCTTGATCTCAATCGCTACATCGGTGCCTCAAAAATTACCGGACAAATCATTCCGTCCTCAGAATCGGATGGTCGCTGATCGAGTCGAGGACGGCGCGAACGCCTTTGGTCAAGGCGCTGACGCGAGTTGCCAATGATAAGCTGGACGGCGCTTCCAACGTGTAGGAGAGGCGCGTTTTATTCGTAATCAAATAAAGCGCCTCGGGCCACTGGGGGCGGTCGAACGGATTTTTGTTCGGATGAATCACCCCGTTTTCCGCGGGCCAATTGTCGATGGTCGGGCTGCGGTCGATGGGGCAAACTTCCGCGACCCGGCTAATAATTTTTTTGGCGAACGACGGCTGGTCGTCGGGATTCAATTCGTAAAGATAAAAACCTTTTGACTCCCAATCTTCGTGCAGACAGAGCGAGACGTCGAAACGCGGTTTGCGTTTCAGCCACTCGATGTGGCTGCGAATCTCGTTCGTTTGTGTGTCACGATAATCGCGGTTTAGATCGATGCCTTTCGCGTTCTCGCGGCGATTTAAAGGGAAGCCGGTCAGGTTCAAACAGGGACACAGAAAAATATCGACGCCGGCCGGCCAGCTATTTTCTTTGAGCAATTGCAACACGGAGAGAGGGCCAGCCGGTTCGTCGCCGTGAATTCCCGTAGAAAGATAAATGCGATGCAGCGATGGTTTGCTGATGCGATGATAAGCGAGCAGATCAACTTCTTGCGTCGCGCTCTCGTTCACGAGGCTCACCGAATCGCGACGCCAACCGTTTCTTTCGGTCAACGATTTGACCTTGTCCAAAACAATTTGCAGGTCGATCGGCTCGCCTCGATAGCCGCGGATGATTCGCTCGGTGTCGTCCATGAACGTATTTTCGCCGTTCAAAAAAAATCCACAAGTGCGCGAAATTTCCAAAACGAACCAGCGGTGATGGGGAAAAAGATTCAAAACTAATTTCACGAAGCGGTTTATCTTCAACTCCGAAATCCGAATCCCCGAAATCCGAAAGAAATCCGAAATCCGAAGACCGAAAGGGAATCGGACCGGGCGCATCTTGACACCACCACCATTGGAGCGCGGCGTTGACGCCGCTTCGGCTCACGAGCGCAGAAAATTTCAATGAACTCCCACGACACTCTGGCGTGGGGGGGTTGAAGCGGCGTGAACGCCGCCCTCCCTCGGCGTCATCTCCATTTGGGCAACACGTCCTCGAGATGCGCCCACACGGGCCCGTGCCCGTGAAAGTGTTTTGCGGCCCGCCCATTTCCGCGGCGCGTTCAGCTTTCGGGCTTCGGATTTCTTTCGGCTCTCGGATTTCGGATTTCGGGTTTATCAGTGAGCCAATTCAAAACGCCCGGTGTTGAAGCGCGAACTTTCCCACGCGATCATTGCGCGCTTGCGAATCGGTCCCCAATGATAATTTCCAATCACGCCCGTCTCGCGAATCACGCGATGGCACGGAATGAGATACGCGAGGGGATTTTGCGCAACGGCTGTTCCAACCGCGCGCGCGGCCGCGGGTTTGCCAATGCTGTTGGCCAATCGTCCATAACTGCTGAGCGCGCCAGGCGGAACTTGCAGCAATGCCTTCCAAACGCGCACTTGAAAGGGCGTGCCGCGAACGAACGCGCGCAAGGCGGGTTTTGAATTTGAATCGAAAGTTCGTGTAAAAATTTTTTTGGCAAGTTGAGTGGCGAGGAAATCATTTCGTTGCCATTTCGCATTGGGCCAATCTTTTTTTAATTCGGCCAAATGGATTTTCTCATTCTCACTCTCAAAAAACATCAAATGACAAATTCCGCGCGCGCCTTCCGCGAGCAAACATTTTCCAAACGGACTGTCAGCCACGCCGAACGAAATCGTCCAGCCCACGCCGCCCGATTTCAATTCTCCCGGCGAAGCAGCTTCGAGAGTGAC
Organism: Verrucomicrobiota bacterium; assembly: GCA_038214755.1. GTDB lineage: Bacteria > Verrucomicrobiota > Verrucomicrobiia > Limisphaerales > CANJXF01 > CANJXF01. Next base: position 18,885 of record JBBQRQ010000053.1, on the reverse strand, counting down.
GCAGAGATCGTGCAATCGTCCCGGCCCGGACAAGCCGGATTCCAGTGCGACCTCCAGAATACTTTCACCGGCGCGCAGTAATTCCTTCGCGCGCGCGAGCGTGAGGCATTGCAGAAAATCTTTCGGCGTGACACCCGCCCACGTCGTGAACAGGCGATGAAAATGAAATTGGCTCAAGCCCGCGCGCTGCGCCAACTCTGCCAAGGCCGGCTGCTCCAACTGCCGTTCGTCCAGAAAACGGATGACTCGCGCGATGCGTTCGTAATCATTCATGCGACCAATCTGCCGCGACAAGATGGCCGCTCCCACCCGATTCTTGCGACGAAATATTCTCGATGTTTGCCAGCAGTTTTAAAATGGCATCTCCCCACGCAAAAAATCATTGTTCCTGCTTTCGCACGACTTTAGCTTCTCGTTGATTTTTATGTCCGACAAAGATTTTAGACACGTCAATAATCTCTGGGACGACGCGGAGGTTTCAAAACTCGATCCGGTGGCGCGATTGATTTATCGCTCGAACAAACTCGGCAGCGATCAACGCATCACCAACACCGGGGGCGGAAATACTTCGGCGAAATTGCAGGAAGCCGATCCGCTCACCGGCGAACGCGTGGAAGTGCTTTGGGTCAAAGGTTCGGGCGGCGACTTGCGGACTTCGACGAAGGAAAATTTTTCATCACTCTACCAGGACAAGTTGATGTCGCTGCAAAAAGTTTACGGGGGCGCGAAAGAAAGAGGACCGAAGACGCCCGCCGAAGACGATATGGTGGCGATGTATAATCACACCACGTTCAATTTGAATCCGCGCGCGTCGTCCATCGACACGCCGTTGCATTCGTTTATTCCGTTCAAGCACGTCGATCATACACATCCCAACGCGGCGATTTCGGTGGCGGCTTCGGAAAATTCCGTGCGGCTCACCAAAGAAATTTACGGCGACGAAGTGATTCATACGCCGTGGTTGCGTCCGGGATTTGAACTCGGTTTGGCGATGCAAAAAATTTGCCAGGAAAAACCCAACGCAAAGGGAATCATGATGGGGCAACACGGCCTGATTAATTGGGCGAACGAAGATCAGGAATGTTATTTTCTTTCGCTGGAGTTGATTGATCGCGCTGCGCAATTCATCGAGAAAAAATACGCGGAGAAAGGCGGCGACGCGAAAGTCTTTGGCGGCGCGATGCACGAAACGTTGCCCGAAGCGACCCGCAAAAAAGTTTTTGCAAAGCTTCTTCCGTGGTTGCGCGGGGAGGTCAGCCAGCAGAAACGTTTCATCGGCACGATTCAGGATGACGAAAAGATTTTGCGATTTGTGAACTCAAAAGATGCTGCGCGTCTAGCCGAACTCGGCACGAGTTGTCCCGACCATTTTCTTCGCACGAAAATCAAACCGTTGTATGTGGCGTTGAAAGTAGGGCAGGCGTCTCGCCTGCCCAGCGAACGCGATAGCGCGAGCCTTCGCCGCGTTGCGCTTGGCGGGGCAGGCGAAACGCCCGCCCTACTTTCGCACGAGGCCCCCATTGACGCATTTGTCGCCGAACTAAAAACAAAACTGACCGACGGCTTGAAAAAGTATCGCGAGGATTACGCGGCCTATTACAACAAATGCAAACGCACCAATTCTCCCGCGATGCGCGACCCGAATCCCACGGTCATTTTGATTCCCGGCCTCGGCATGATCGCGTGGGGCAAAGACAAAAGTGAATCGCGGGTCACGGCGGAATTTTACAATTGCGCAGTGGAAGTGATGCGCGGCGCGGAGGCGATTGATAAATATATTTCGCTGCCGCAACAGGAAGCGTTCGACATCGAATATTGGCTGCTCGAAGAAGCGAAGTTGCAACGAATGCCTGCGGAAAAAGAATTGGCGCGACAGGTGGTCGTCGTCGTCGGCGCCGGTTCTGGCATCGGAAAAGAAGTGGCGCATCGCCTGGTCAAAGAAGGCGCGCACCTTGTTTGCGTGGATTTGAATGCGGACGCCGCGCAGGCGACCGCAAAAGAAATCACGGATAAATATGGTTTGGGAATTGGCGTCGCGGGGACGGGAATTTCCAACTGCGGCCCGGCGATTGGTTTGTCCGCCAACATCACTGATCGAGCCAGTGTTCGCGCGATGCTCGATGAAGTCGCGCTGGCGTATGGCGGGTTTGATTCCATCGCGGTGACCGCTGGAATTTTTGTCGCTCCCGATACCACCGGCCACATTCCAGATGAGAAATGGGCGCTGACTTTTGCGATCAACGTGACGGGCGCATACATCGTCGCCGATGAAGCCGCGAAAATCTGGAAGGAGCAAGGCCTCGCCGGAAATCTGGTTTTGACGACGAGCGCAAATGCCGTTGTCGCGAAAAAAGGTTCAGTCGCCTACGACACATCGAAAGCCGCCGCCAATCATCTCGTGCGCGAATTGGCGGTGGAACTCTCTCCGCTGGTGCGCGTGAACGGCGTCGCGCCCGCCACCGTCGTGCAGGGCAGCGCCATGTTTCCCCGCGAGCGCGTCATTGCGAGCCTCGCGAAATATAATATTGCCTACACCGATGACGAAGCGACGCAATCGTTGACGACGAAGCTGGCAAAATTTTATGCCGACCGAACGCTGACCAAAAGTCCAATCACACCCGCCGATCAAGCCGAAGCATTTTTTCTTTTGTTGACGAAGCGGTTGAGCAAAACGACGGGACAAATCATCACGGTGGACGGCGGATTGCACGAAGCATTTTTGCGATGAGAAATGAGGAAAGGAGCGCGGACGTTCTCCGTCCGCGTGTGTTTTTCAGGCGAGCTTGCTCTAGATGGAGCGACGCGGACGAAGAACGTCCGCGCTCCTATTGGCCGCCCATGAGATTTTTATTCCCGCTACTTTTTTTGGCGGCAGGTTTGGCGCAGGCTGAAAGTTCGCCGACTCGTCTGACTCAATATCGTCTCTACGGAAAAGAATACGTCCTCATGACCGATTGGGCGCGCTCGGCCAAAATGGATTTGAAATGGATCGTGAAAGAAAAACTGTTGCGCGCGACCAACGCCTCCACGCGCCTGTCTTTCGAGATGGATTCCTACGCCGCGCAACTCAACGGAATCAATCTGAAGTTGTGCCTGCCGGTCGTTCTTAAAAAAGGAGTCGTTTATATTTCGCAGGTGGACCTGGAATCGACGTTGCATCCGCTGTTGTTTCCAAAAAAAATGGATGAAGGCGACACGATAAAAACCATTTGCCTCGATGCGGGTCACGGAGGAAGCGACCCTGGGAAAATCGATGGAACCAGACAGGAAAAAAAATACACGCTGCTGCTGGCGGAAGAGGTGGAGCGTCTTTTAAAGAAGGAGGGATTCAAGGTGATTCAAACGCGGGAGCGCGATGAACGGTTGGAGACGTGGGACCGGCCGAAATTTGCCAATCAAAACAAAGCGGATTTATTTATCAGCCTTCATTTCAACGCCGCCGCCAACCGTAACGTCCAGGGTGCAGAAGTTTATTGCCTGACGCCGGAAGGAACGATCTCGAGCAACGGCGGCAAGTCCGCTGCGTTGTATCCCGGCCATCACCACAATGCAGAAAACACTCTGCTGGCTTATCAGATGCAAAAGTCGCTGGTGAAAAAATTGAACGTCGAAGACCGCTCGGTCAAACGCGCGCAGTATGTGGTTTTGCTCACCACGAAAATGCCGGCCATTTTGATTGAAGGCGGATTCATGTCCAACCCGGCGGAGTCGAAACGCATTTATGGTCCGGCTTATCGCCAACGAATGGCGCAAGCCATCGTTCAGGGAATTTTGTCTTACAAAAAAATTGTGCAACGCGACGTCCCCAATGAGCATCGCGACTAAAACCGGTGACTCTGGCTCGACCGGATTGATGTACAACCGACGCGTTTCGAAATGTCATCCTCGCGTCGAAGCCTATGGAGCGGTCGATGAATTAAATGCCGCCCTCGGCTTGGCGCGCGCGACAGCGCAACACGATTTTGTCCGGGAAAATTTACTACTCATTCAAAAAGACTTGGTTGTCCTCATGGGGGAATTGGCGACGCAAGTCGAAGATTTGCCGCGTTACGTGAAGGACGGTTATTCGATCGTTTCGGAAAAACTCACAAAGAAACTGGATGCACTGGTTCAACAAATTGAGTCGCAAAAAATTTCTTTCAAAGGTTGGGCCACGCCGGGGGCGAATTTAAATTCCGCCGCACTCGATGTGGCGCGGACCACTTGTCGCCGTGCCGAACGTCGTGTCTGTGCTTTGCAGGAAACGAATCAATTGCAGAATCCTCAAATCGTCATCTACCTCAATCGATTGTCCGATACGCTCTGGCTTTTCGCGCGCTGGGCGGAAGTTCAAAGTTGACCGGGTAGCATCTGCCTCCGGCGGGTGCGAAAAGAATTTTTACCAAATAAAATTTCAGAGCCGCAGCCGGGGTAGCTCGTGCCTCGCAACCCTGGGCTAAGTGATACCAATCCTTTCAGGATTGAAGAAACCCGCATGAAGGATGTGGGTAATGATAGGGCCTCCCGGCGGGTGCGGTTCTTAAGTTTTACTTGAAAATTCTTTTCGCACCCGCCGGAGGCAGATGCTACCCCAGTTCGTTTTATCGGTCGATGACTCATTACGTTCTGGATGCACTTTCAAACAATCAACATCGCGTCGCCGTAACTGAAAAAACGGTAGCGCTTTTCAATGGCCGTTTGGTAGGCGGACAAAATGATTTCGCGACCGCGCGTTTCTCCGGGCGACGCGAACGCGCTCGCCAACATCAGCAAAGTGGAGCGGGGAAGATGAAAATTCGTGAGGAGCGCATCGACGATTTGAAATCGATAAGGCGGATGAATGAAAATTTTGGTCTTGTTTTTCGTGGCGATCAACCAGCCGGAATTTTCAGCGGCAACACTTTCTAAAACGCGCAGGCTGGTTGTGCCTACCCCAATCACCCGGCGTTTTTTTTCCTTCGCCTCGTTTATCGCCTTCGCCGTCGCGCTTGTGATTTCAAAATATTCCTCGTGCATCACGTGCTCGTTGAGCGCCTCTGCTTTCACCGGCGCAAACGTGCCGAGACCGACGTGCAGAGTGACGTAACAAATCTCCACACCGCGCCGTTTTATTTTTTCCAGCAACTCATTCGTGAAATGAAGTCCCGCCGTCGGCGCGGCGATTGATCCGGGCCCGCAGGCGCGAGACGCGTAAACTGTTTGATAACGTTCTCGATCAGATTGCAGAAGCTCATTGCGTTCGACATACGGCGGCAACGGAATTTCTCCGAACCGTTCAAGCTCAAGAAAAATGTTTGGCGTTCCGGCAAAGTGAACTCGCCGATGTCCCTCGCGATTGATTTCTTTTACGATGGCCGAAATTCCAGAATGAGTTCCATCCGCCGCTAAAATATTTATTTTTGTTCCAACCTGTCGGCGTTTTCCTGGCCGCAACATCGCCCACCAATCGTTGGTGTGATTTTCCGTGAGCAAAAGAGCCTCGAATTTTCCGCCGCTCTCACTCATGCCGCGCAGACGCGCTGGAATCACTCGCGAGTCATTCAATACGAGCACATCACCGGGAAATAAATTTTCGAGCAGATCGGGAAAAGCGCCGTGGAAAATTTCCTCGCTGGTTCGATTCAAAACCAGCAGGCGCGATTGATCGCGTTTGGTCGCCGGCATCTGCGCGATTAATTCCGGCGGCAAAAAATAATCGAAGTCCAGCGTTCGCATCGCGCCAGAAACGTAGCGTTCGTTTTCGCTGCTCGAAAACATTTTCTCACGCCCATCATCGAACGCATTTTCGATAAAATTTTTCCCGCGACGGAGCGTCGGTTTGCAACCGGCTTTGAGTCAATTCGCAGAGGTTAAGCCGGTTACAAACCGGCGCTCCGGTGCCGAATTGATGTTGCATATGCAATATGAATCCTGTCCGCCCCTCTTTTGTGTGAATAACTTTCCAATAACTTTCATAGCAAAAGTGCTTGACCATTTAAAAACGTAATGGCATGAAGTGTCGCGAAAAGGGTCAAAGTGGGTCAATAGATCGGTGAATAAAGTGAGTTATGGGGCGAGAATCAACAACTGAGCAGACGCGCTATTACAATTCGATCTACCTGCACGGGGTCGATCAAAAGCGACGTGTCCAGATTCCCGCCAAATGGCGCCCTTCGACTTCTGAAACTGAATTCACCTTGATCGTCTGGCCGAAAGATAAAGCGGGAATTTGTCTTCGCGCCCTCCCGCCCAAGGAGATGGCTCAATTGATGGACGACATCGAAGCGATGTCACCCGACAACCCGAACAAAGTGGTTTTGAAGCGCTTTATTGGCGCTGAGTCCGTCCAGGTCGCCGTGGACAAAGGCGGGCGAATTTGTTTGCCGGAAGAAATGGCCAAAGCCGCCGACATCGAAGATCAAGCGACGCTGGTCGGGTTGCTCGACCGATTTGAAATCTGGAACCCGAAACGTTTCGCGTCAGTGAAAGCGTCCGACGCGGTCATGGCGCACGAAGCGTTCAAGATGATGGAATAAATATGAACCTGATGAAACTCCTGACCGTCGGCCAAAGTTTGGAAGAGGGGAAAAATGTCTCCGGCAAATATAAACTCAGTCAGCAAAGTTTATTGCCGAAGTTTGCCGCGCGGGTTCAACCTTCCTCTCCTGCGCCCACCGCAGAAAGCGCAGAGGTAAAGCAAGCCGCCACGGTTGCTTCGCAAACGCCGGCTCAGCTTCTTTCGCCTGAATCAAACTCCGGTCCTGCGCCCACCTCCCGTCTCCACGACAAGACACAAAAAATTGCCGCGGGAACAAGTTTGGAGCGCGAGGAGAAACCGGCGGCAATTTTTCCGCCAATCAGTTTTAGGGCGAGAGTGAAAAATAAAATTTCTTCAGCTAAAAATAAAATTTTTCATGCGCGCCCCCGGAAAAATTCTTTCGCGCCGATCCAAACCGAATGGGCGCTGGAGAAAATTAAAGTGGCGCGAAATGATTTAAACGATTCGGACCTCGAGGTGGTTTCGGCAAAAACGCCAGCGGCGGCGTCCGCTGCAAAACCGACGCTGACTGATCCGCATGAACTCAAAAATTCCAGCGGCGGCTGGATCAAGCTGACCGCTCGTTTGTTTAAACCCAGTTCGCCTTTTGAAAAACGCGCCCCGGAAAAACCCAGCGCTTGCACCTCGGAGATGACGAGCCGTTCACCCTTTGCCGGTCGCACTTAAAAAAGGAACCAAATGCCGCGTGCCAAATTTCGTCCACAAACCAGTGATGGTGGCGGAAGTGATCGCCGCGCTGAGACCGAGGGCCGACGGGCGTTACGTGGACGGCACCATCGGTGGGGGTGGACACGCGGCAGCCATCTTGGAGACGAGTTCTCCGACTGGATGGTTATTTGGATTCGATCGCGATGGCGACGCAGTTGAAGCGGCCCAAGCGCGGCTGGCGGAGTTCGCGGGACGTTTTGAAATTCGGCAGGGAAATTTTTCGGACATGGCGAACGGGATTGAAATGAAAAGTTGCGACGGCGTGTTGCTCGACTTGGGAGTGAGTTCGCCGCAACTGGATTTGGCCGAGCGCGGTTTCAGTTTTCAGCAGGAGGGACCGCTGGATATGCGGATGGATAAAAATCAGGAATTGACGGCGGCGAAACTGGTGAACGACGCGAGCGCGGATGAGTTGGCAAATATTTTTTGGGCGTTCGGCGGCGAACGCGATTCGAGGCGAATGGCTCGAGCAATTGTGCATGACCGAAATTTGCAAAAGTTCGAGACGACGCGGCAACTGGCGGAATTGATTGAACGCATTTCGCCGCGCGCCGGAAAAAAAACGCATCCGGCGACAAAGGTTTTTCAGGCATTGCGCATCGCGGTGAACGACGAAATCGGCTCGCTCAAACGAGGATTGGATGCCGCGATAAAAATTTTGAAACCGGGCGGACGGCTGGCGGTGATCACGTTTCATTCGCTGGAAGACAGAGTGGTCAAAGAATTCGGGCGAACGATGTCGCGAGATTATGTCGCGACTGGCGAGGTGGATGTGCCCGAGTTGCGAAAACCCGCTGCGCCAAAATTGAAATGGGTGAATCGAAAAGCAATTTTGCCGACGCAAAAAGAAATTGACGAGAACCCGCGCAGTCGCAGCGCGCAATTGCGAGTATTTGAAAAATGGTAGGCGCGAAAAGTAGAGCAGGCGAGACGCCCGCCCTACGTTGGCGAAAAAAAAACTAAAATGGCCCGAAACAGAAAAAATCAATCGGCCGCAGTCCGGTTCGCTCCGGCGCTCAAAGCGCTCGTGCTCTGCCTGTTCATCGGCGGATCCGGCGTCGGCTACGTCTGGTACAAAAATCAGGTCGCCGTTTTGGGTCGCCAAAAATTGGAGCGCGAAATTCGCCTGGCCGACTTGCAGCGCCAGAATAAGGCCAGTCGCGCGCGCCTCGACGACCTCTGTTCGCCGATCGCGTTGGAGGCGCGCGTTAAAAAACTAAATCTCGGTTTGGTCGCTCCGCCCGTTTCTCAAATTGTGCGCCTGGTCGAAACGCCTGTGGAAATTCACCAGGCAAATACGCACGGAGAACAAACTGATTTGCGCCAGGCGCAGACAAATCCTCGTGATCGAGGAAATTAATTTTACCGCCGCCCGAGTCTGTTCGGAGGAGGAACCGAACGGCGCGGGCGGTAGGTAAATTCAAATAATGGAAAAAGCGGCTCAACTTTTACGATTGAAGGCGCTGGCGATTTTGCTTTCGCTCGCGCTGATTTTTCTAGGCTATCGCCTGGTCGATTTGCAGGTCGTGCGTCACGATGAATTGCGCGCGCGCGCCCAGCGCAACACGCAGCGGGTCATTGCTCATGAACCTTTGCGCGGACAAATCCGGGACATTCGCGGAGTCCCACTCGCCACCAGCGTCGCGGCCAAAATTATTTGCGCCGATCCAAAATTGATTGGAGATCGCTCGGCGGAAATGGCGCGCGTTCTCGCTCCGCTCTTAAAAATCGACGAGACAAGTTTGGCGCAACGGCTCCAGCCGAAAGTCCTCCGCTACGAAACCAATGGCGACCCCGTTTTCAATCAGCACGTCGTTCTCAAAAACAAAGTGAAGCTGGAAGATTGGGAACAAATTCGCCAAACCCTTGCGAAAAATTCTTTTGGACTCGACGAAAATAATTTAAGCAAAGCGCAAAAAATCTTTTTAAGAAATCTCCGGCAAAAAGCGGTTTTCACCGAGGAAGATCAAGTCCGGGTTTATCCAAACCAATCGCTCGCCGCACATATCGTCGGCTATGTCGGCGCGGGTGCTACCGGTGAAATGCTGGGGATAAATGGAATCGAACGGACAATGGATTCCAAACTTAGCGGCGTGCGCGGCTGGCGTCGCACCGAGATGGATGGACGGCGTCGCGAACTGGTGGCTTATCGCGATCAGGATGTCGAGGCGCGCGACGGAATGAATGTCGTGCTCACCCTTGATGCCGGTCTCCAACACATCGTGGAAACGGAACTGGCTGAAGCCATGCGTGAGCAGTCGCCGATCAGCGTTTCCGCCACTGTGGTTCGCCCGCGAACGGGAGAAATTCTGGCGATGGTGACGCTCCCCAATTTTGATCCCAATCATCCCGGAGATTTTTCGCCCGACGCACTGCGCAACCGTGTCATTTCCGATGTGGCGGAGCCGGGTTCCACTTTTAAAATTGTCGTCGTTTCCGGCGCGCTCAACGAAAACGTCGTCAAATTATCCGATCAATTTGACTGTGAGAACGGCCGGTTTTTTTACGCGGGCCGAGTGCTGCACGACCACGATCATCACGGTTTGCTTTCGGTCGAAGGCATCATCACGCACTCGTCGAATATCGGCGCGGCGAAAATCGGAATCAAAATGGGAGAGGCGAAACTCTACGATTACATCTGCAAATTTGGGTTCGGCGCGCGCACCGGCCTGCCATTGATGGGAGAGATACGCGGAATCGTTTATTCGCCCAAAGACAAAGCGAATTGGACCAAAGTCACCATCGCGCAAATTCCGATGGGCCACGGCCTCGCCGTTACTCCATTGCAAATGGTCATGGCCATGAGCGCCCTCGCCAATGACGGACGTTTGATGCGCCCGATTTTGATCGATCGATTGGAAGATGAAGACGGCCACGTCGTCGCGAAATATGAGCCGCAGATTTTGCGGGAAGTGATTTCATCCACCACCGCCAAGCAAATGGTTTCCGCTCTGAAAACCGTGGCCAGTTCGGACGGCACTGCGGTCCAGGCCCGGCTCGATCATTACACCGTCGCCGGCAAGACCGGCACCGCGCAAAAAGTAGATCACGGCACCTATTCCAGCACCAAATTCTTTTCGTCGTTCATCGGATTTTTTCCGGCGGACAATCCAGAGCTTTGCATTTCAATTGTCTTCGATGAGCCAAGGAAAGGCCATTACGGAGGACAAATTGCCGCGCCCTTTTTCAAAAATATCGCAGAGCGCGCGGCCAATTATTTGAACATCAAGCCCGATCTTTTTCCCGAGACGGATACAAAAGATGCCCTCGCCATATCCGAACCGAGTAATCGCGGAACAAAACTTTCCGGCGGCTTGACCGCCAAATAAAATGGAACCGCGCTCTCTCAAATATTTAGCGGAGGCTTGTGGCGGCGAATTGCGCAACGGCTCGCCCCACCGGCTGGCGACAAATATTTGCACCGACTCGCGCAAAGCGGGACCGGGCGATTTGTTTTTCGCGCTGAAGGGAGAACGTTTCGACGCGCACACCTTTTTGTTGCAAGTCGCCAAGACCGGAGTCATCGCAGTGGTGGCCGAGCGGAATAAAATTCCCGAGGATTTTTTCACGACTGTCATCGCGGTGGACAACACGCGCGCCGCGCTGGGCAAACTGTCGGCTCGCTATCGCCTGGATTTTGATTTGCCCATTATCGCCGTCGGCGGCTCGAACGGAAAAACGACCACGAAAGATTTGCTCGCAGCGGTCCTGCGCCAAAAATTTTCCACGCTGTGGAGCGAAGCCAGTTTCAACAACGAAATCGGTGTGCCGGTCACACTTTTGAAACTAAGCCGCGACCATCAGGTTGCCGCGATCGAAGTGGGAACGAATCACCCCGGCGAACTGGCACCTTTATTGCAATGGATTCGCCCGACCCACGGCGTGATCACCAACATCGGTCGCGAACATCTGGAATTTTTTGGCGACCTCGCGGGAGTCGCCCGGGAAGAGGGAGAAGTGGCGGAGGTTTTGCCCGCCGATGGAACGCTCTTTGTTAACGGGGACAACGAATGGATGGAGCCGATTATCCGACGCAGTTCCACGAAAGTTTTACGGGTTGGCTTGAGCGAGAAAAATGATTGCATCGCGCGCGATGTTCGATTTGACGAAAGCGGTGTCACGTTTTTAGCCGACACTTTTCAGAAGCATTTGCGCGGCGAATATCGAATCAAACTTTTGGGACGTCATCAGGTGATCAACGCGCTGCTGGCTTTGACGGTCGCGGGAGAACTGGGCTTGAGCCGCGAGGAAATTCAGCGCGGCTTGTTGGAATGCGACGCCCCGAAAATGCGCCTGCAACTCTGGACGGTGGACGGCGTTCAAATTCTGGATGACAGCTACAACGCCAATGCGGATTCGATGCTGGCCGCGTTGGAAACGTTGCGGGATTTCCCATGCAGGGGCCGGCGGGTGGCTGTGCTGGGCGATATGGCCGAACTCGGCGAAGAATCCATTCCCGCGCACGCCGAAGTGGGCCGTCGCGCCGCCGAACTTGGGATTAACCATCTCTTTGCGGTGGGAACGATGGCGCGAGCGACCGCCAGTTCCGCTCGCGCAGCCGGACTTTCCGCCAGCGCTGAATTTCCTGAAATCGAAATGGCGGGTGAATCTTTGAAAAATTTTTTGCGACCGGGTGACGTCGTTTTATTGAAAGCGTCGCGCGCCGCCCGCCTCGAGCGCATCGGAGAAATGTTGCGCAATTAATTTTATGCAAAACCTTGTGTTGAAAAAAAGCCCGCCCAAAGTCGCGGCCCCTAAAACCCGCCGGACAAACTTACGCGCGCTGGCGCGGAGCGAGGGCATTCCGCAATTCATGCTGCGATTGGCGCAGGCGTGTCATGTGAAAATTTTTTACGAACCAGCGATTCCAAAATATCGGCATGATTGAGATGAGCGCGAAATTATATTCTGAGGACGGAGCGCCGATTTGCAACCGGCTTTGCGCGTTCTCCTGTCCAAAGCCGGTTGCAAACCGGCGCTCCAATCTCCTCCGAACACGCTAATGTTTTTCTACCTCAGCCAAATTTTAATCGACGCGACGGCGGACACGCCATGGGAAAACACCTTCTCGCCCTTGCGCTTGTTTCGTTACATCACTTTTCGCAGCGCGGGGGCGGCGATCACGGCGTTGCTTTTAAGTTTGTGGCTTGGCCCAAGAATTATTGCCTGGTTGAAAAAATTAAGATTCGGCCAGGACTACGACGACAAAGCTGAAGAGACTGGAAAATTTGGCGCACGAGTTTTGAGCAAACGCGGCACCCCGACGATGGGCGGAGTTCTCATCGTGCTGGTCTTGGATTTGACCGCGTTGCTGTGGGCGCAATGGAACACGCTGATTCTGCTGACGCTGCTCTCGGCGGTCGTGATGGCGGGACTCGGTTTTTACGACGACTACGCAAAAATCACCCAGCAAAACAGCAAAGGCGCGGCCTCGCATATTAAACTTTGGGTGCAAGGAATCCTCGCGTTGTTCATCGCTCTTTATCTTTGGAAACTTCCATCGACGAGCAAATTAATTACGGAGGTCATGGTTCCGTTTTACAAAAATCCCTTGAGGCTTGGATCGGCCAGCGCGCTCGTTGGAATTGTGCTGACCGTCCTGACCATCGTCGGAAGTTCCAACGCGGTGAATTTGACCGATGGTCTGGATGGGCTGGCCATTGGCTGCACCGTCATTGTGTCATTTGTTTTTCTCGTGCTGACGTATGTTTCGGGCAATGCCGTTATCTCAAAATATTTGCAAGTGCCGCACGTCGCGGGAGCAGGAGAGTTGACCGTTTTTTGCGCAGGCATGATTGGAGCGGGTCTCGGTTTTCTCTGGTTCAATTGTCATCCCGCGCAAGTCTTCATGGGTGATACCGGCTCGTTGCCGCTCGGTGGCGTGCTGGGAATTATTGCGGTGCTCATTCATCAACCGCTGGTGCTGGTTATTGCCGGAGGAGTTTTTGTGGCCGAAGCGGGTTCGGTCATCATTCAGCGCGGCTGGTTCAAATATACCAAGCTCACCTCCGGCGCGGGCCGAAGAGTTTTTCTGATGGCCCCGTTGCATCATCATTTTGAAAAAAAGGGTTGGTACGAATCGCAGGTGGTCACTCGGTTTTATATTTTGTGCGTGCTCTGCGCGGTGGTCGCGTTAAGCACTTTGAAAATTCGCTGATGTTCGCGCTCGAAAATAAAAAATTTTAGGATAAAATCTAATTGAAGCGCGAACCTGAATTAAGCGGGTGAAGCTGACAATAAAAAATCACAACTAAAATTTAATTTGCCTCGAGGTTTTTTGAGGGAAAACCCCGGCGCAAAAAACTAATAACTCACCTCAAAAAAATAACGCACCAGCGCCAAAACAAAATGAATACTCCAAATCCACTCGTCCCGCAGGGCTCGCTCCCAGCGCGGGGAAAATCCACCGTCCGCATCGCTTTTTTTACGATTGCGGCCATTCATGTCGTCTTCATCGGCGGCCTGCTCATGCAAGGTTGCAAAAAACCTGAAACCAAGCCGGCGGAAATGACGGACACCAACACTACTCCCTACGTTCCGCCCTTTGTCGAACCGACGAATCCGCCGGCCACCAATGTCACCGCTGCGACCAATCCAGTGGACGTTCCCATTCCGCCAGTTCCATTCACTGCTCCTTCGGCTGGCCAGGAATATGTCGTGGCGAAAGGCGACACCCTTTCTTCCATCGCTAAAAAATATGGAGTCTCCTGGAAGGCGATTGAACAAGCCAATCCCGGCGTGAATTCCAACAAGTTAAAGGTCGGACAAAAATTGCAGATTCCGGCGGCGTCTAGTTCCGCTACGGCCGCACCGGCGACGATGACCACCGCGACTGCCGACGGCAACACCACCACGTATGTGGTGAGAGCCGGAGATATGTTGGAAAAAATCGCGCGCTCCCACGGCACCACTGCCAAGACCATCATGCGTTTGAACAATATGAAAACGACGATGATCCGGCCCGGGCAGAAATTAAAATTGCCCGCCCCGAAAACTTCCAACAACGAACCGCTGGCCAGTCCCGGATATGTAACGCCATTGCCTCCGGCGAAATAAATTTTCAGGGACGCCGGAATTCCTCGTCCCGGCGTCCTTCAACTTTGAATGCTGACCAACAAGTTTTTTACGGAACTCCAACTGGAACCATGCAGTTGAGCCAGCAACGTCTCGCGACAGGAGCGCGGAATTTATTCCGCTTCGACTCGACCACGACTCACGATCATCGCATTAGAACCGCAGCGCAGCTTTGCAAGCTGCTGTATCGCCGGTTTGCAACCGGCAGGGCATCGCGACCTCCAGCGGGTTGCAAACCCGCGATACGGCAGGTTAAAAACCTGCGCTACCTCTTTTCCACTTAAATGAAGCTCGCGACCACCACGTTATTTTTTTGCGTCGCCGCTCTTTTGTCGCTGGGGATGGTCATTCTCTACAGCTCAAGCACCGCGCAAGTCGGCGCTCATTATTTGATGATGCAACTCGTTTGGTGCGCCCTCGGTTTGGTCGGCGCCACCATCGCGGCCACTCTCGATTATCATCATCTCAAAAAAATCTCCTTGCCGCTCCTCGCTCTGTCCGTCGTTCTTCTGGCGTTGGTTTTCGCGCCGCAAGTCGGAATCAAAGTCAACGGCGCGCGCCGCTGGATCGGTCACGGTGCAATTCGTTTTCAACCCTCCGAACTAGCCAAAATTGCGCTGATTATTTTCATCGCGCATTACGGCGAACGTTACCAACGCCAGATGGGAACTTTTTTCCGCGGACTCGTTGTGCCAGGAATTTTTATCGGACTGATCCTCTCGCTTATTTTTATTGAACCGGACCGCGGTTGCACAATTTTGTTGGCGGCCGTGTCGGCGACGATGCTGGTCATCGCGGGTGTTCGTTTGAAAATAATTGTCCCGCCTGCGTTGCTCGGAATCGCGGCATTGGCCGTTTCGTTTTTTTACGACCCAATGCGGATGAAACGAATTCTCGCGTGGCTTCATCCTGAGCAAAGCAAAGAGGGCGTCGGCTATCAGGCGTATCAAGCGATGATCGCCCTCGGCTCCGGAGGCTGGACCGGTCTCGGCCTCGGCAATGGCCGGCAAAAACTCGGATTCGTTCCCGAACATCACACCGATTTTATTTTTTCAATCATCGGCGAAGAACTCGGTTTGATCGCGACGATCGCCGTCGTGCTGGTTTTTATTCTACTGGTGATTTGCGGGATTTTTATTTCGTCTCGCGCGCGGGACACGTTTGGTTTGCTGCTTGGTTCCGGCGTCACTTTTCTGATTGGGTTCCAGGCCTTCATCAACATCGGCGTCGTCACCAGCACGTTGCCGAACAAAGGAATGCCCCTGCCCTTCATCAGCTATGGCGGCTCAAATCTTTTAATCATGCTCATCGCCGTCGGAATTTTATTGAGTATTGCGAGGCAAGGAAGGGAAGTGGCGGAAAAGAAATCCAACCCGTTCGAAGAGCGGACGCCCACGCCTCAACTAACTTGATGCAACGCCCAGCGCCAACTCCATGGATCGCCATCGCCTGTGGCGGCACGGGCGGACATCTCTTTCCCGGCCTCGCGGTCGCCGAAGAATTGCTCCGCCGCGACTGCGAAGTGACCGTCCTGATTTCGCCGAAGGAAGTGGATCAACAAGCCGTTAAATCTGTCGTGGGAATAAATGTGGTGACGTTACCAGCGGTCGGACTGGCGCGCGGCAGTTTATTAGGATTCGTTTTTGGCTTTTCAAAATCCTACCGCGCCGTCCAAAAACTTTTTCGACAAAAAATTCCATCAGCCGTTCTGGCCATGGGCGGATTCACCAGCGCGCCGCCGATTCTCGCGGGAAAAATTTTGGGCGCGAAAACTTTTTTGCACGAGTCGAATTCCATTCCTGGTCGCGCCAATCGCTGGCTCGCGCATGTTGTCGATGAAGCATTTGTTTATTTCCACGAAGCGTCGGGCCGGATGAACATTGCTCGCGCCCGCGTGACCGGCATGCCAGTGCGCTCGCAATTTTCCGAGCCGATTGACCCCCCCGCGGCGCGGATCGCGCTGGGACTCCAACCCGATAAACCAGTGCTGCTCGTGATGGGCGGAAGCCAGGGCGCGACCGGAATCAACAATTTAGTTTTGTCGGCCTTGCCCGGTCTCACCGCGCATTTGCCCGACTTGCAATTTTTGCATCTGACCGGGACGAGCGATTTTGAAAAAATCCAAAACGCCTACGCTGCGGAAAATCGAAAAGCAGTCGTGCGTCCGCTGCTGACCGAAATGGAACTCGCTCTCAGCGCGGCGACCATTGCCGTGTGCCGCTCCGGCGCTTCTTCGCTCGCCGAGTTGGCGGCGACGCGGCTTCCTTCCATTTTGATTCCGTATCCGTTCGCGACCGATGACCATCAATTTTACAACGCGCTGGCTTTCGTCGATTCAGGCGCGGCCAAAATATTCCAGCAATCCGGCGCGACGGCGGAACATTTTTCCCGCGCCGTTATCGAGTTGATCGAAAACGAAAAAGAGCGGAAGAGGATTAAAGCCGCGCTGAGTCAATGGCATTCGCCCGATGCCGCTGGAGAAATCGCCGACGTTATTCTCTCCACGATTTCGGAGCCGGCCTCAAAACGCGCGTTGGAAAATTCCTCGAAAAAGAACGTTGTGTTTTCAGAGCCGCTGAACCGGATGAAATCGGAGGCAGCCCATGTTTGAAACGCTCGCTATTTCCAAAAAGCAATTCGTAGGGCAGGCTTTCCAGCCTGCCGGTTGCGGGGACTTTCCAGTCCCGGGAAAGCGAAGAGACTCTCCAGTCCCGGCGAAACGATCTCCAATAATTTTAACGAAACTGGAAAGTTTCGTAACTGGCAGGCTCGAAAGCCTGCCCTACATCGGGGCGCGCTGCTCTTCGGAAATACTGAACCGGCGCAAATCGGAGGCAGCCCATGTTTGAAACGCTCGCTATTTCCAAAGAGCAATTCGCCGCTGAGTTGGCTGAAAAACTTTCGCCACAAACCATTTTGCGTTGCGACGAACCGCTCGCGAAAAAGACGACGCTGCGTGTTGGCGGGCCGGCCGATTTTTACGTTGAGCCGGTTTCCGAATCCGACCTCGCGCGCGTCCTCCAATTTTGCGCCGAAAAAGAATTGCCATTTTTTGTGATGGGTCGCGGCTCCAATCTTTTGATCAAAGACTCTGGCCTTCGCGGGTTCGTGATTTCCCTGGGCCATCTAAATTTTTCTCAGATCAAAGTCGATGGAGAACTTTTGCAGTGCGGCGCGGGAGCAAAGTTGAAAACCGTTTCCGTCGAAGCGCGAAAAAACAGTCTGACCGGTCTGGAATTTCTCGAAGGCATTCCCGGAAATGTCGGCGGCGCGTTGCGCATGAATGCCGGCGCGATGGGCGACGCGATGTTCGATGTCGTGGAAAAAATTCGCGTGATGAATCGGGCCGGAGAAATTCAGGAATTGAAGCGCAGCGAGATCGCCGTCGAGTATCGCAGTTGTCCGTTGTTGAAAAATCAAATCGCGTTGTCCGCTACTCTTCGTGGTGAAAAGGCGTCGAGTGAAGTCATTGCGGAACGAATGAAAACGTTCAGCGCCAAACGCTGGGAATCGCAGCCGAAAGAGCCGAGCGCCGGTTGCATTTTTAAAAATCCCGCCACCATTCCCGTCGGCAAATTGATTGACGAACTTGGTCTCAAAGGAACTCGGGTCGGCGGCGCGAGCGTCTCGGAGGTTCACGGGAATTTTATCGTCAACGACGGCAGTGCGACCGCGCAAAATGTTTTGGATTTGATCGAGTTGATTCAACAACGCGCCAAAGCCGCTCGCGGAATTGAGTTGCGCACCGAGGTGGAAATTGTCGGAGGTGAATCGTGAGGGTGTTTCGCCGGGTAGCATCTGCCTCTGGCGGGTGCGAAAAGATTTGTCGCGGCGTTCGCTTTTCTCCCGGAAAAAAAAGGGGAAGTGTTCACGCACCCGCCGGAGGCAGATGCTACCCGGGGAATATTTTTTTTCCATGTCTGAAAAATTAAATATCACAGTGATGCTCGGCGGCTCTTCCGCCGAACGCCAAGTTTCTCTGCGCACCGGAGCGGCGGCGGCGAAAGCCTTTCCCCGGGTAGCATCTGCCTCTGGCGGGTGCGAAAAGACCTGTCGCGGTGTTCACTTTTCTCCCGGGAAAAACGGGAAGTGTTCACGCACCCGCCGGAGGCAGATGCTACCCGGGGATATTTTTTTTCCATGTCTGAAAAATTAAATATCACAGTGATGCTGGGCGGCTCATCCGCAGAACGCGAAGTTTCTCTGCGAACGGGAGCGGCGGCGGCGAAAGCCTTTCGACGGGGTAGCATCTGCCTCTGGCGGGTGCGAAAAGATTTGTCGCGGCGTTCGTTTTTCTCACGGAAAAAACGGAAGTGTTCACGCACCCGCCAGAGGCAGATGCTACCCGGGGAAAAACATTTTTCATGTCTGAAAAATTAAATATCACAGTGATGCTGGGCGGCTCATCCGCAGAACGCGAAGTTTCTCTGCGAACGGGAGCTGCCGTGGCGAAAGCCTTGCGTTCGCTCGGACATCACGTCCGCGAACTTGATCCGGTCGAAACGATCTGGTCGTTGCCTGGAGAAACAGACGTTGTTTTTCTCGCGTTGCACGGAACCTTCGGCGAAGACGGCACGATTCAGGAG
>JBBQRQ010000052.1:0-35382 GCA_038214755.1 Verrucomicrobiota bacterium | reverse complement strand
AGCGCCGCGTTGAAGTCCTTGTGAAATCACCAGTTTCGGAACGGACCTGCGGCTGAAGCTCGCAAAATGTTTAAGTTGTTTTTTTGTTACATGATTTTCGGGACGCGGATGTTTTACGAACTAAGGAAAAAGTTTGCAATGGAATTTTGAAAAAATGTCGAAAGCTCATTGGACTTTCTCAACCCGAATGCTGCGAGCAAGCAAAAATTCCATTGACCCAGCCCAGGACGGCTTTTACCAATCTCGCCTTATGTTGAAAGCCACGTTCCCTTTTCTTTTGTTCGCATTTTTTTCCAGCGCGTCGCAGGGACAAGTTCCCGAATGGATTTGGCATCCGAACGGCGGCGCGGCCCCGACCAACAATGAAGTCCGCTTTTTTCGCAAAACTTTTGAGTTGAGTGAGCCGCCGAAAAAGGCCGTGCTCGCGGCGACCGGCGATGACGAAATCGATGTCTGGATCAACGGCGAAAAAATTCTCAGTGTCAAAGGTTGGAACGAAGCCAAGTATCTCGACGTCACAAAAAAATTGGAACGCGGTGAAAATGTCATCGCGATCCGCGGCACAAATGCCACGGGCGACGCCGCTATCCTGGCGCGTTTGGAAATCGATTTGCCGCGCAAAAAACAACGGCACATCGTCACGGACACCAGTTGGAAGACCGCGTCGCTGGAAGAAACCAATTGGTCAACGCCACATTTTGTCCCCGGCGAACAGTGGGTCTTTGCCACCAGCCGTGGAAAACATGGCGTGGAACCGTGGGGCGAAGTTCTCAAAGCAATTAAAGCGACGCCCGCCGCCGACCTCATGCTCTCACCGGGATTCAAAGCGGAATTACTTTGGTCGTCTCAACCGGGTGAAGGCTCCTGGATTTGCATGACGATTGACGGCAAAGGCCGACTCATTATTTCTCCGCAAGCTGACGATGCCCCGCTCTGGCGCGTCACTCTCAATCGCTTTGGAAAAATTGAAAGAAAGGAAAACATTGCCGCGCCGGTTCATCAAGCGATGGGTTTGCTTTACGCGCATGACAGCCTTTACGCCAACGCGCACGGCCCGGACGGAACGGGGCTTTATCGGCTCGTGGACAAAAATAAAAATGATCGGTTCGACACAAACGAAATTACTTTTTTGAAAAAAATTCCCGGGGAAGGCGAGCATGGTTATCACGCGTTGGTTCTCGGGCCCGACAAAATGATTTACATGATGAACGGCAATCACACGAAGTTGCCGAAAGAAATTTCCGCGACGTCGCCGCATAAAAATTATCAGGAGGATTTACTTTTGCCCCGGCAATGGGACGCGGGCGGCCATGCCGTCGGGATTCTCGCGCCGGGCGGACACATTTTGCGCACGGACAAGGAAGGAAAAAATTGGGAGTTAATGCTCGGGGGATTTCGCAACACCTACGATTTTGATTTCAATTCTGAGGGAGAAATTTTTGCCTTCGACAGCGACATGGAATGGGATTGGGGTTTGCCGTGGTATCGCCCGACGCGAATCATTCACGCAGTCATCGGCGGCGAATACGGCTGGCGTTCCGGTTCCGGGAAATGGCCGGATTATTACGCGGACAGTTTGCCCGCGGCGGTGAACATCGGCGTTGGTTCTCCCACCGGCGTGAAGTTCGGAACGAAAAGCAATTTCCCGGAAAAATATCAACGTGCTCTTTTCGCGATGGACTGGTCTTACGGCCGGATTTTCGCGGTGCATCTGGAACCGCGCGGCGCGAGTTACGAGGGAGAATTTGAAACGTTCGTGAAAGGAAAACCGCTCAACGTCACCGACCTCGACTTTGGAAAAGATGGCGCGATGTATTTCATCACCGGCGGTCGCGCCACTCAATCGGGCTTGTATCGCGTCACCTATGTTGGAAAAAAATCCAAAAAACAAAAAAAGACGCTGGACGAAATGGCCGCCGAGCACGCGGCAAAAGAGGCGCGCACTTTGCGACACAGACTTGAATCTCTCGCCGGCAAACAGGATACCGACGCGGTCGATTTCGCCTGGCCGCATTTGGCGAGCGAGGACCGCTGGATTCGTTACGCGGCGCGGATCGCCATTGAAAGCCAAAATGTTTCGCTATGGAAAGATCGCGCGTTGAAGGAAACAGATCCGAAGGCGGCTTTGACTGCGCTGCTCGCCCTGGCTCGGATGGGCGGTAAAGAAACGCAACGCGAATTGCTTTTCGCGTTGAAAAATTTTCCGGTCGGTTCGCTGAGCGAAGAGCAAAAACTGGAGAAACTGCGCATTATCCAATTGAGTTTTATTCGGCAGGGCAAACCGGCCCCGGAGATCGCGAAGTTAGCCACGGAAAAATTGAACCAATATTATCCGGCTTCGAGTGACGTGTTGAACCACGAGCTTTGTCAGTTGCTGGTTTATTTGGAAGCGCCGGAGGTGGTTACCAAGAGCCTGGCGCTTCTCGAAAGGGCCAAAACGCAGGAGGACCAACTGTATTATATTTTTTACCTGCGGACTGTGAAGACCGGCTGGACGCTGGAGCAGCGGAAAAAATATTTTAGGTGGCTGAAGCTGGCGCAACAACAAACCAAAGGCGGCACGAATAATCCTGCTCTGACCGAATCTAAAACCGAGCGTGAATTCCGTCCCAGCCGCGAACATCCTGAAGAACTCTTGCGTTGGTTCAAAGAAGCGGGCCGCGAATACGGCGACGGCGCGAGCTATCCAAAATATCTGGTCAATATCCGCCGGGACGCGATTGCCGCGTTGAGCACGGCGGAACGAACCGAGTTGGGAGAGCTGGCCGCGGAAGAGAAGACAAGCGTCACCAACAAGCCGTCCAAAGAGCGAAAATTTGTGAAGGAATGGAAGCTGTCGGACCTGGAATCCTCTCTGTCGAAAGTCGGCGCGGGGCGAAATTTTGAGAAAGGCAAAACAGCTTTCTCCGACGCGCAATGTCTGGCGTGCCATCGTTTCGGCAATGACGGCGGGGCGGTCGGGCCGGAGTTAACGGTGGTGTCGAGCCGATTCAGCCGCCGCGACATTTTGGATTCAATCCTCGAACCATCCAAAGTTCTTTCCGAGCAATTCCAAAATGCGGTCATCACCAAAAAAGATGGCGATGATGTGGTCGGGCGCATTGTCGATGAGACGGATGACAAAATTATTCTGGAACCCAATCCATTAACGGGAGACCGCGTGGAAATAAAAAAATCCGACGTGGCCACGCGCGGGATGTCAAAACTTTCGCCGATGCCGGAAGGGTTGCTGAACAATTTTACGGAAGAAGAGATTTTGGATTTGCTCGCCTACATGGACTCGGTGGGAAAATCCAACGCGGAGAATTTTTCCAAAAAGAAAAAATAATTTTGTGAAACTACCAGCGGATGCGGTGATTGCTCGAAGGAAGTTGACGCATTATTTGTTAGTTCACCAACTCGAAGACGACAAGTCGGCGTGGCTCTTCAGCGCTGGCTACACAATGGCAAACCCGGAATTGGTGGAACGCGAGATTCGAGAGCAAGTGTTATCGCAACGGGTGACAGAAATTCAAACCAGTCGATTTGGTAAAATCTTCATAGTGGACGCGAATCTGCGAGGACCGAGCGGCGTCATCTTGCGAGTTCGGTCGGTTTGGCTTAGGGATTCCTTGTCAGACAAGGCGCGGTTTGTCACGCTGTACCCGAACAAAACACGGCAATGAAATTTGAACTTTATACGAAAGTTGCACTCACCGAGGACGTGCCGGGAAATGGTTTGCGCCGAGGTGATGTTGTCACTCTGGTGGACCATGTTAAGGCTCCAGATGGGACGAAAGGATACGCGATTGAAGTTTTTAACGCACTCGGAGAAACCATCGCGGTGACATGCGTGCCGGAATCCTCGCTGGAGCCTTTGCGCGCCGACGAAATTCTTAGCGTTCGCCCTCTGGCAGCATAAATCTACGGCGTCTTCAATCTACGGCGTCTTCAATTTTTCTCGCTTTAAGCGCTCGACAAATTTTAAAAAGTACCTTCTGCATTATTTATGAGCCTCAATACGATCACCCAACTCAAGACCGTTTCCAAAAACGTCAAAAGCCTCGTCGAAGGAGAAATTTCCGAGACGGGAGGATTGCTTCGCCTGGCGCCCTGCTGGGTTCCCCGCTCGTTTCTGCAACCTGGCTTGCGACTTAAACTTCACCCCGACGACACCTATGCCTACGGGTTGAATCGCGGTGGTATCGACGAACGTTGGTTCGCTTCCACCACGCCCGCCGCCAATGAAAATCGCACGCCCGATGAAGGCTTGAGCTACGTGGTCGTTCGCGGTTCACGTTTCACACTTCAACAAGCCGTGGCCGATTGCGGCGCGACGATCATCGGCAACTCCATTTGGAAAAAATATAAAAAGTGGCCGGTCTATTCCAAATTTTTCGACAACATGGGACCGATTCCCCATCACATGCACCAGTCGCAGAAGCAGGCCAAACTTGTCGGACAGGAAGGCAAACCCGAGTCCTATTATTTTCCGCCTCAGCACAACAACGTTGGAAATAATTTTCCTTACACGTTCATGGGCTTTGAGCCTGGCACGACCAAAGCGCAAGTCCGCCAATGTTTGGAAAATTGGAACAAAGGCGACAACGGCATCCTTGATCTATCGAAAGCATATCGTTTGAAAGTCGGTTCGGGATGGCTGATTGGTCCCTGCATTCTTCACGCGCCTGGTTCGCTCTGCACCTACGAGCCGCAATGGGGCAGCGACGTTTTTGGCATGTATCAAAACCTAGTCGAAGGCCGCGAAGTTCCATGGTCTCTCCTCGTCAAAGACATGCCGAAGAATAAACATCGCGATTTGGATTTCATCGTGGAGCAACTCGACTGGGAAAAAAACGTTGACCCGAAATTTAAAGAAAATCATTACCTCGAACCCGTGCCCGTCGCCGACACCCGCGAGGAAGGGTTCATCGATCGCTGGATCGTTTACGGCAAAGTCGATGGCGAACAACTTTTCACCGCGAAAGAATTGACCGTCGATCCCGGAGTGAAATGTAACATCAAAGACAACGGCGCTTACGGTCTCATCTGCGTGCAAGGCATCGGCCAGATCAACGGCCTGCCGCTCAACTCCCCGAAACTCATCCGCTTCACCGAACTGACTGAGGACGAATATTTCTGCACCGAAGACGGCGCGAAATCCGGCGTGACGTTTGAGAACACGAGCGAAACCGAACCGCTCGTCGTCCTGCGTTACTTCGGCCCCGAAGTGAATCCCGCCGCGCCGAAGATGGGTGCGTATCGGAAGAATAAATTCTGAGGTGCAACTTGATATCGCAAATTGCGATATCAAGAGCGCGTTGTTCAAGGTCGCAAAATGCGACCTTGAACAGAAACGGGAAGCGGTCGCAATTTGCGACCGCATACTTTGAAATGCCAATTTGGCATTTCAAAAAACTTTATGGCGAAAAAGAAAAGTGTTTTGGTAGTTGAGCCAGTCGAGCCGCTGATTCGTGAGATACGAGGAGAACGCGTGATGCTGGATGTTGACCTCGCGCGCGTTTACGGTGTGACGACGAAACGACTGAATGAACAAGTGCGCCGCAACGCCAAGCGCTTTCCAGATGACTTTGTGTTTCAACTCACGTCCGACGAAGTCGATTCTTTAAGGTCGCAATTTGCGACCTTAAACGCCGGACGCGGCCAGCACCGGAAATATCTTCCCTACGCCATCACCGAGCACGGCGCGATCATGGCGGCAAATGTTCTCAGCAGTCGGCGCGCGGTGGAGATGAGCATTCATGTCATCCGCGCGTTCGTGACGTTGCGGCGGGAATCGGGTCGCTACGCGGAACTCGCTCGCAAACTTGCCGAACTGGAATGCAACCAACAACTGCACGGCGAAGACATCCAGATGATCTTAGCCGCGTTGCGCCAACTCGACGAAACTTCAAGCTGGGCGTATCCCGAAGGCCGTCGGCTGATTGGGTTTCGCGCTGACAAATCAAAAGGCAAGTGAGCGGAATGAAACAAAACAGAAATGAATCCGAATGGCAGCCTATTGGAAGAATAAATTTTAAGAAACGCTTTGTTCGCATACGCGCGTCTGCATGAAATGAGTTCCTCCTTAGCTTCCTCATTATTCCGCGAAGTTCGCCCTGATTTTTTCCGCGTGTTGTCGGGATCATTGGCGCGGCTTTATGTGGATACGCTCGATGCGTTGGAACGCGAAGCGGCTCGACGCAATCATGGCTTGGAGCGCGAGGAAGCTTTGGCTTTGATTGAACAAGTGGTGGAAGCGCATGGAGGATTAGTCGATGCGGAAAATGAAGCACTGCAACAGGCCGCTACTATTCGAGACAAAGCCCGCGCGGTTTTCGACTACTTAAAACAAGCTGGCTGGCTGGCGGAAGACGACGCCCGTTCGGATTATCAAAAAATCGTTTTCTTCGATCCAAACGGAATCGTTGTCATGCAGGCATTGCGCAAAATTGCGTTTCCTGATGCCGCAATATTTTCAGACAAGGTCGTCAATGTTTGCACGACGCTCGCCAATCACGATGCCCTCGTCAGGGAGCCGTGGGAGCAGGTGGAAAGTTGCGTTGACACGTTGCAAGCCGGTCTTACTGAACTGCGCGGAATGCAAAAGTCCATTGAGCGTTATACGCGGCAGCAGCTTGCCGCTGGAACGTTAAAAGAAAATCTTTCCGTGATGTTCGACCAATTCGCCGAACGAATTGGACGCACCTGTTACGCGCAACTGGTTCATGCGCGATTGCCGTCGCGTTTGGCCGAAGCGAAACGAACGGTGAACGATCAACTCGCTCAAGCCGATCTTCAAACCAAAATGCAGACTGAGGTCATGCGACGCGAACCAACGCTTTCGCCGGAAGCAGCGATGGCGCGAGTGCGATTGCGTCTGGATGAACTCGCTGAATTACTCGAACAGGTTGAGCCGCTCGCCGATGTGATTGATCGTCGCACCGCCGAATTCGCCCGCCGTTCCCAAGCGCGTTTTCGTTATCTGCAAGAAACGACCAGTGAAAATCGCGGACGCATTCAAACATTTTTCGAAACGCTCAATCAACATTTCGCCGGTCAACGACTCACCGCTTTGGATGAATTGAATATTGATTTCCCGGTGCTTTTATTGCACGACGCTAAACTCATCGGCGGAATGGAATCGCTTTACACACCGCACTTGCGGCGAGTTGGCGGGGAGATTGAACCGCTGGAAGATTCCGATCAGCGCCAGCAGGATCGCGCGTTGGCTGAATTGGGAGGAACGATGCGCGATTCGCTGACGGTCAATCGTGCCAATCGTTTCGTAGCTGCACTGCCCGGCGAACGCGGGGCGCGTCTGAACTCCACTGATCTGGTTGGGGAATATATTCACAACGACGAAGATGTGGCTGATTTGATTGCGTGTTTGTTGCATGCTCGTTCGACCGACGCGAAATTTCGAGTTGATGTGCCGCGTACCGTTGACGAAGCCGACGCCGGAGAATTTGACGCCAAGCTTGGCTACCGCATCGAGCGATTTACTCTGGTGAAAAAGTGATGACGAACACAGAACCCATCAACACCACCGGCCTTCTCGCGCGCCTTCCCGAGCACGATCGCGAGCGACTCAGTGAAGCTTTACGCCGTTTGCTGGCCAACGGTTCCATTCTTGGTCTTCAACCCGCGCAATCCGACCTCTATCATTGGTGCTATCAAAATCGCGAGTGGGTGGACGAATTTGCGGCGCTCCTTGACCTCAAACTCCATTGGGATCATCAAGACCGCATCGTTCAAGCCGTTCCGCAAAGTGGCGCGTTCACTCTCAAACTTAAACTCGATGCCACGATTGTTCTGCTCACGCTCTGGTATGAATTTGACACCGCCGTGCGAGATCGTGGCGAAACGCCCCCGGTGCGATTGACCGTTCAGCAACTCAACGACGCCCTCACCGCCAAGTTTGAACCGCTGCGCAAACATCTTCCGAGTCCCTCGCGGCTGCGTGAAATTCTCTCACTCGCCCAACGCAAAAATCTGGTTCGCTTTGCGCCCGATGCAACTTTTGAACGGTCCATCATCGAAGTTTTTTCCACGCTCAAGCGCGTTATCCCGTTTCAGAACATTGAGGAATGGAATCAAAATGCGGAGCGCTATTTGGCTTCTGTGAAAGAAATTGCGGACGCAACCGAAAGCGTCGAATCAGCAGCCGGCGACGACAATGATGCGGAGGAGCAAACGTGAGCCGCACCATTCGTCTCAGTCGTATTCACGCCCTCAATTGGTATGGCTACAAGGACAGCATTCCGGTCGAAGGCAATCTACTGCTCGCGGGCGTGACCGGCTCCGGCAAATCCATTTTGATGGACTTGATTCAACTTGTGCTCGTGGGCGATCAGCGTCTCGTGCGTTTCAATCAATCGGCGACCGGTGATCGTTCGGATCGTTCGCTCAAAGGCTATTGTTTGGGCGACACCAAACAGGAAGAAAATGGCGTCGCGCAATTCATGCGACAAAGCGCCATCACTTACGTCGCGCTGGAATTTACCTGGCCGAGTGGAAGGAAAGCGGAGACGTGGGGTTTGCGCATCGAATTTCACAGCACGGCTGAGACGCAGGGAAAAGTGACGCCGTTTTTTATTCCAACAAAAACGGAGCGCAGCGATTTTCTCGACGCAGAAAAACGTCCTCTCGACTCCACCGCTTTCAAAGCATTTATCGAAGCGCACAGCGGCCGACTGTTCACCGAAGGGATCGATGCGTATTTGCGCGACATGGCTCAACCGGCGCATCTGAATTTTGACCGCAACATTCTCCGCTCGCTCTTGCCTACCGCGATGTCGTTCACTTTTTTAAAAAGATTCAACGAGTTTTGCCGTCATTTCATTTTGCCCGATGACAAATTGGATGTGTCCGACGTCACTTCCAGTTACCGCACGTTTCTGGGTTACGAGCGTGACCTGACGGAACTCAACGATCAGTTTGAAAAATTAAAAATCATTCGCGAAATATTTACGCGGCTGACCGAACTTCGCCGTGACCGCGCGTTGGCTCGTTATCTTGAAGCGCAACTTCGCCACGAACACGCGGCGGAACAACTGGCTGCCGACGAAATAAAATTGTCGAAACTCCGTGAAGAATATGCGGTTGAAGAAAAGCGGTTACTAAAACTCGATGAACTTATCGAACGCGGTCGAACGGAAACACAACAAATCGCCGCGCTCATCAATCAGACGCCCGAAGGCCAACTCTATAGTTTCATCAAAAGCCGCAACGTCGAACTCACCCGGCAAATCAGCCAACTCACAGAAATCGGCAACACGCTTGAGCAAGCTCTGACCAATCGCGTTCGCAACGCGCGCTCCTGGCTGAAACAACTGCGCGCGCTCCCGCTCGAATTTGACGCGGCTCCAGCCAACACGGTCGAGCGAGCCATTCATGATGTTGAAGCGGGTGACATTTCAAACGCCGGTGAAACACTGAATGCTCTCAAAACTTTCGCACATCGCGCAACAGAGGAAGCGAGCGGCGCGGCACGCAGCACACAAAAACGCGTTGGAGAAATTCGTCAGCAGTTAGGACAATTGCGCGATGAAATCGGCTCGCTCAAAATGGGCAAGCTGCCGTTTCCCACCCGTTTGCTCGATGCGCTGAACAGCAGTCTGCTTTCAGGCAAAACAGAGTTGCCCGCGCAATCGCTTTGTAAACTGTGCGAAGTGCTGGACGAGCGTTGGCGACCCGCCATTGAAATTGCTTTCACGCGGAAATTTGCCGTCGTTGTTTCGCCGGAAGATTACGAACCAGCGGAAAAAATTTATCACAATCTCAAAGCATCTGAGTTGGGCAGCGAAGTCGGGCGTGAATCGTTAATCAACCCGACGAAAGCTCTAAAAACCAAAAGAGAGATTCGCTCCGGTTCGCTGGCGGAAAAAATCAAAACCAGTCATCCCATTGCCGAAGCCATTGTCAGCCATCTTTTCGGCGGTGTGATTTGCGTGGAACGTCGCGAGCAATTGCGTGAGCACGACTTCGCCATATTGCCGGATGGTTTTATGGCGCGGGGCGCATTCGTCGAACGTCCCCGTTTTTACGATGGCGATCCGTTCGTGGGCAAAGAAGGTTTGCGCCAACAACTTGCCTGGAAAGAAAAGCAACGCGACGAACTGGAAATTGAAGAGCGTCGTCTCGCGCCAATTGAAAAGGCGATAAAAACTTTGAACGAGGGTTGGCGCGAATATTTCGATCTTTCGCCCACTCTTTATTCCGACCTCGCCCGCGCGCAGGAGCTTCCCAAACATCAAGCTGAGTTGAAGGAGAACATTGCGAAACTCAATTCGATTGACCGCGCGAAGTTTGACGAATTGGCCAACCAGCAAACAAAACTGGAAACGGATTTGGCCGCATGGGTGAACGAACAACGCGGCCTGTTGCAAAGTCCAAAACGCCAGCACGTACAAAGCCTGAACTCGGCAGTGCTTTGCCAGCGAAAAGTGGCACAGGAATTTGCTGACAAATTTGATCAGATTCGTAGCGACGATATTTCGCCATGGTTAAAACGCCTGGAAGAACTTCATGCTAAAATGCTGACGGAGTTTCCCGCCAAAGATGTGGCGGCGGACAAATTCAATGGACTTTTCCATGATTGTCGGGAGAAAGCCGCTGCGGCGTGGGAAGAATTAAAATCAAAACGCCGCGAATTAGCTTTAACTCATTCAAAGTTTGACGATCTGCC
This sequence comes from Verrucomicrobiota bacterium, assembly GCA_038214755.1. Taxonomy (GTDB): domain Bacteria; phylum Verrucomicrobiota; class Verrucomicrobiia; order Limisphaerales; family CANJXF01; genus CANJXF01. Next base: position 24,713 of record JBBQRQ010000052.1, on the reverse strand, counting down.
AGTTGAATCTGAATCCAACGACAGCCACGAAAAGCAACTCATCAAATTGGAGCAAAGCGAAATTCCCGAATACAAAACCAAAGCCGAGCGCGAACGAAAACATTGGGAAGGACTTTTCCGTAATCAGGTTCTCGACAAATTGAGCGGCGCTTTGAGCGACGTGCGCAATGTGCTTTTCATCCTCAATCAGGAATTAAGAAAACGTCCCATCGGCAACGACCGTTACCAGATTAGTTATCGGCAGAATCCTGAATTCAAAATCTGGCATGAATTGGTTGAGGCAAACATGCTGGCGCACTCAGATGAATTATGGTTCGCCTCTGCCGACCCGCGCTTTCGCACCGCCATTGAACTTTTTTTAAAAACGCTTACGGAACAACCGAACAGCGTCGAAGCTGCGCGGTTGCTCGATTATCGCAATTACTACGAATACGACATGGAGGTCGAAGACGAGAATGGACGCAAGACAAGCGTGGATCGGCACTCGGGAAAATTCAGCGGGGGCGAAAATCAATCGCCCTATTTCATCGCGATTCTGGCGAGTTATTTGCGCGCCTACCGTCGTTACGGTTCCCGCAAACAAGAGCCGTCGTTGGGATTGGTTCCAATTGACGAAGCTTTTTCCAAACTCAGCGGTGAGCGCATCAAAGATTGCATCACCGCGCTAAAGGCGTTCGATCTGCAAGGCGTTTTCTCAATGAGCACCGGCAACATCCCTTACGCCTTTGAACATTGCGATTGGCTGGTCGTCGTCTCGAAAGAAGAGCGACACACCGGCAAGCGAACGGAGATTCGCAACATTCCTGTAAGTTTGGCGCGTGATTCGGACGATGCACGCCGCTTGATGGACAAGTAAAATGAAAGTGCCGTCGCCCATTCTCGAAGCGTTGGCTCGCCGTTACGAACAAAGCCGGGCTGGACGCACCGGAACGGGAACTCGCGATATCATTGTGCCGCTGACGGAACTGACCGAAGAAGCCAATTGTGTGGAAGGAGAAAGTTATGAATTGGCCTTGCGTCAACTTCGCGAGTTGGATGGAAAACTTCTGGAACTTATTCCGGTTCATCCGCGCGATCCAACGAGCATCGCCAAAGTTAGACTTCTGTTGGGCAAAGAAGCCGAACTTTACGCGTTGCTTGAGCGACTTTCGCCTCAAGGAGTTCGAGAATCTTTAGCCCAACAATTTTTGTCCGCTGCTTCATTTGAAGTCCCGCCGCGCTGGAAAGAAGGTTGGCAAAATTGGTGCGAACGACAACGGCAGGCATCTCTCGCGGGCCATTCCGTTGAACCATTTGATCGCGAACCCACTGCGGCCAATGCGGAATTACTCGCCTTGCTTCCCAAGCTTTTGCGGTGGGAAGGAGAGTCAATGGTGCGCTTCGCCAGTTGCGTTCTGTGCGAGTGCGACAGATCAAAACGGCTCGAAGAATTAGCCGCGGTGGAACGCGAAGGTGAATTCGCCGGACAATTGCGCGGCAAACTCGGTCGCATTTTGGAAAAAATTACGAATGGTGAAATTCGCGCGTTGGATGATCTCGGCATCGTCGCCAATCCACGCTCGGTTCTCGTCCATGGCCCATTGCGCCTTCGGCTCGACGGTGACTGGATTGATTTCGGGCGTTTTCACGGTTCATATCGCCTCGCGCTAACCGACATCCAACGCGCCGGAGAAATAGCGACCAGCGCCCGCCGTTGCTTGACTGTGGAAAATGAAACTTCATTTCACGAATTAGCCAAATTACTTTCAGGCGAACTTTTGATTCAGACAAGTTATCCAGGTTCCGGCACGCTCGCGCTCTTGCATCGATTGCCGGCCGCGCTTGAGTTCTGGCATTTCGGAGATAACGATGCAGCCGGGTTCGATATCCTGCGTGATCTCCAAGAAAAATCTCGGCGCGATTTTCGTCCGTTGCACATGGAGAAAGATAAAGTTCCATTTGAACAAGAAGCGATGGGGCCGCCTAAAAAAGCATGGCCGTTCTATTGAGGAACAGTTCAGAAAATTGTCATTGAGGCGCAACGTTGACGCAGAAGGCGGATGCACAGAACATGCAATCATGACGAAGAAAGGCAAAATGGGTAAAGTCATCGTAACAATCAAGGTCACAAATTATTTGGACTTGGGAATCCGAGAGCTTGGGTTGAGTAAGCGAAAACCGCGCTCGGCCGAAGTCGAGGCGCTCGTGGACACAGGTGCGACGCGCCTCTACTTAAATCCGTCCGTGATCAAGAAGCTCGGCTTACGCAAGACCGACACGGTGCGCTCGTTCACAACCAACGGCGAGGCGCTTCGCTTCAAATACTCGCCGGTCCAACTCGAACTTATGGGGCGCAAGGAAAACTTCGACGTGGTTGAAATTCCCGAATCAGTGCCGAACCTCCTAGGCCAGGTGCCACTCGAAGTTCTCGATCTCGTCGTCGATCCGAAACGCCAACGTCTGATCGGAAACCCGGAACATGGCGGCGAGCAGATGAGCGAGGAATTTTGAAACTTGTCGGCTTTGACCGAGGACGAATATCTCCACACCGAAGACGGCGCGAAATCTGGCGTGATGTTCGCAGTGACCGAACCGGAAAGTTTTTCTGCTGGCTTCTAAAAACCGGGTTCTGAATTCTGCCTCATGCCCAAATGGGCCAAATTCATCATCGCGATTTTTCTTCTGCCGGTTTGTCTCGGCGCGATTCGCACGTTGTGGCGCGTCATTGACGCCGCCGGCACCGCCGATCAAACCTGGGTCCCGTTTCTGGCCGGAGCGGCGTGTTGGATTTGCGTTTTTCTTCTGCTGCCAAAACCAATGTGGCTATACGTGCTCGGCCACGAATTTACTCACGCGCTTTGGACCTGGCTTTTCGGCGGCAAGGTAAAAAAATTCAAAGCGACCTCTCGCGGCGGACACGTCGTCGTGACCCGGACAAATTTTTTAGTCGCGCTCGCGCCTTATTTTTTTCCGATTTACGCCTGGCTCCTCGTGGTGATTTTTGTCATCGGCCATCTCATCTGGAATTGGAAACCGTTTCTGGCCTGGTTCCATTTGCTGACCGGCGCGGCCTACGCGTTTCACGTGACGTTGACGGCGCATATTGTAAAGACCCGACAAACCGACATCACCGAACAAGGTTATTTATTTTCGATCGTGATTATTTTCCTGGGCAACATCAGCGTGTTGTTGATCGGCATTCCGTTGCTCACGGCGAGAGTGGATTTGCTGAAGATGTTCGGATGGTGGTTCCAAAACACGGGCGAAGTTTTTCAACGATTGAGCAAGATGGTGTGAGGGGAGGATTGATGGATTATTGGATTATTGGATTTGGGGGATTGATTCATCGACTAGCGAAAAACGATGATCACGGCAGGCGTCGATTCGTCCAGATATTTTTCCACTGCGCGAAAGTTGCTTTCAATTGTCTCAAGAATAAACCGGAATTTATTTCGGTCGCACATTCGGAGGATGAAAACTCCTTGCTCGGTGAGAAAGTCGCAATAGCGGCGGAGCAAAGGTCTGATCTGAGAACGTGGAGTATAATAAAGCGCCTCGCGGAAGAGAATGACGTGATATTTTTTGTCGGGCCGATATGTCGAGATGTCGGAGTGAACATACCGATTTTTTCGCGCGCGCCCCGTGCCTTGGGTTCGATGAATCGCCTTTTGCACCGCCACATCAGAAATATCAACGCCGGTGTAATCTCCGTATTTTTCCTCCCGCACTTCATGACCCGTGTTGCCTGAGCCACATCCGAGGTCGAGAACGCTGCCTCCGTTACAATGCCTCTCGATAAACGCGTAAACACAATCGTCGCCCGTCTGTTCCAAATAATCCCAACGACCATTTTGAAATTCGCTGTTCCACAGATTTCTTTTTGCGCTGACGGTTCCCCACTTCTGTTGCATTGCGCGAGTCAGAGCGCGGAGTCTGTGGGCAAGTCGCATTGCGTTCATCGTCTAGATCGGTTGTCGAAATAAATTTCCAAAAGGGATCGCTGGTTTCCAAGTCGGCGCGATACCGAACGCTCGCTTGGAACGAGCCGAACCGGAGTTCGGCGTTCCGTTCCCATGACGTTTTCACGAAAATTTATTTTGAGAATAATTTAACCGTCCCAATCAACCCTGTCGGTCTTGGTTTCCAAAATTCATTTTTCGGACACGCAACTCAAAATCCTTTCGCCCAAACGCCGGAAATTTTTTTGTTTTGGAGCGGCGCGTCTGTGACCGCCGCATCTTTTTTCTATGAATTTCCAAAAGTCGATGCGGGTTGGACATCATTCGATTTGACAGGTGGCAGGTCGTCCGAGAAATATTAACCAGTACAATTTGCCAGCGTAGCTCAGTTGGTTAGAGCGTGGGACTCATAAGCCCGAGGTCACAGGTTCGATTCCTGTCGCTGGCACCATTTTTATTCATCGTCGCATCATCCGAAACCCCAAGACGGCGAGCGCGACTACGATAACCAACAGTTCCGTTGGTCCAAGACCAAATGAAAAATACGTCGTCATTGAATCGCAGGCTAACTAAGGCTTCCAAGATTACGGCCACAACTTCGGAAATCACCTCTAAAAATCTTTTGGTGAATGCACCCGGCGCACACTGAATCTCTTTTGCATCGAGAAGAATAGTTTCACTTCAAGAACGATCTCCTGGCTGGCGTCGGGTCGCACGGTCACGAGCGGAAATTTCATCGGCGCCGGATCGTTCAGCGCCAGTTTATTGAAACCAGTTTTCATGGGCGGCGCGTAACCGACTGGATCGAACGCGACTATTTCGCCTTGAAGCACACGAACGCGAACTTTTTTTCCCCACTCCAAGTCGTTGCCTCGCCGCAGCGGTTCACCGTGGCAATACCATTTCCAATCGCCGGGAATTTTTCGAGTCACGATCAACAGGCGCGCGTGACGGTCCAGTTCGATGTCCAGAAAATTGATAAGCGCATTTCCGCAACGGATGACAGCGCGGGAACCATCGTCCACCAAACTTTGCACGCGCAAATCTGACAGCGGCTCGGTCAAACCCGGTTCGAGCAAAATAGTTTTTCCGCCAGTGTGAATGACCAGTTGGCCTTGGCTAACGCCGACCAATAAATCGCCCGGTTGCCACGACGCGCGCAGATAGGCTTCGTCCACCGAGGGGAATTGGTATGAAAGTTTTTTCTCCTCCGCCTTCGCCGGAACGCTGGAGTCGCACCAGAGATAAGCGTAGCCGCCCAACTCAAAAAGCAGTTGCTCGCCGTGCCGCGTGATGGCGCGAGTTTTCTGAATTTGCCCGACGGTATGGTCCCACTGCGCGAGATATTGAAAAATTGGGCGACGATATTCGCGCGCTAAAAATAATAAAATCGGCGCGTAATAATCCAACTGACCATAATACGGCTGAAGAATTACATTGGCGGAGTTCGGTTCGTAGCCCGGAAATTTCTCCGTCGCGATTTCCGCGAGCGCGAGATGAGCGTTCATTTGCTTTTCAAATTTTTTAAAAAGATCGCGCTGCGTGACACGGCGCAGCGCATCCATAAAAAAAATTCTCGATTGCATGGTCGAAGCCCAAAATGTTCCGCCTTCGATTTGCGCGCCGTCGGGCGCGAGGCCGCTGGGCAGCAGATGTTCTTCAAATTTTCTCACCGTCGCGTCGAGCCAGGCTTGCGCTTTCGGTTCTTCGCCCAACAGCGCGAGCGCGGCCACTCCGAAGGAACTCCATTCGACGATGGCGTGGTGCGTGTGAAAATTTTCGCCGGAAATGGTCGGCGTCTGAAAATACTTTTCAAAATACGAGTCGGCGATGCGCGCGAGCGTGTTGCGGATTTCTTTTCGTTCCGACTCGGTGAAGCGTTCGTAAACCAGGTCGTAGCCAACGGCGACGCCTTTGAGCAGTCGCGAAACCGCGTAGGCTTTTCCGCCGTCGGGTTCGCCCTCCGCCTCGCGTTGCCACGCGCGACAACTGGCCAAAACCCATCGGCGCGCCGCCTCTCCGTAAATTTTTTTCCCGCTCAATGCATAAGCGAACGACAAGTGCTCGGTGATCGCGAGATCGCCCATGATGGCGTAGAAACGGTCATAAAGATTTTCGTAAATGGGGTCGGGAGAAATTGGCGCGATCCAATTTGCGCGGGGAGTTTTGGTCAAACACCAGTCAGCGGATTGGATCAAATTCTTATAGATCTTCGCGTGAAAACGCTCGGTTCGTAGCTGGCGCAGTTTGGGCAATTCCTGCGCGGTGAAGTAAAGCCGCGGATGAGAAAATGTGTCGGCACGATTTGATTCGCATGAGATTTCCGAGACGAAACATAAACTCAGCGCGATAACAATCAGCAGCTTCATTTTAATTGACTGGGTAGCATCTGCCTCCGGCGGGTGCGAAGGGATTTTTCTATTTCGATGTTCGATGTTCGATGTTTGGTTTTAATTTTCCAACATCGAACATCGAACATCCAACGCTGAACATCGAATCGGTTTTCGCACCCGCCGGAGGCAGATGCTACCCCCTTAATTTTTCATGGGCTGGCGAGCAGGCGATAAAACCGCTGCGTATTTGTCGGAGCAACATCGAGGAACGTGGCGGTCCCGCCTCCAGAAATAAAGTTGGTGAGGTTGATCCAGTTGGTTTGCGAAAGAGTCGTCGTGAATTGTAATCGGTAACGCGCGTTCGTTTCCGCCAGCCACGAAAAATTAAAATTATTTCCAGATTTTCCAATCGTCAGCCTCGGAGCCAGAAGCGGATTGCGAATGACTCCCGGCGAACCGATGTCGCCATTTTGGGTGGCGGCAAACGCGCCATTGGTTCCCACGCTGCTCAGCCCGACGAAAACTCCCGTAAACGGGTTGTAGGTGAAGGACTCCCCAATCGTCGCGATGGAAAAAGTTACTTTGGCCACCGTGTCGGTGTTGTCGGTCGCGCCGGGATTCCACAAATTGAGCGCGTCGCCGTTCGCGCCGAAACCTAATCCTGTGCCGCTGTAGGGAATGATTTTTACATTCGCGTTGAGGTTCGTTCCCCACCACGCGCGAAAGTCGGCGGCAGTGATCGAATCGACAAAAATGACCGACTCGCCCGATCCGATGACGGTGGAATTCGTAACCGTGTAGGCCGCGCTGAGGAGCGCGGAGTCGTCATCGAAACGATAGCCCAAAAGATCAATGGGAAAATCGTCGAGGTTCGACAACTCCCACCAGTCCTGATGCCCAGCCACCGGCGTGGTGAACTCGCTCGACATCACTTCGGTGATTCGCAGATTGGGCCGCCGGGTCACGGTGAGATTTGCCTGGGTCGAGATCGAGCCGGCCGAGTTGTAAACGAGCACGGAATAAATTCCCGTATTGGTGGTTTGCACATTCCCGACGATGAGCTGGTTGTTCGTCGCGCCAAAAAGATTCGTTCCAGCAAACGCCCATTGATAATTCGGCTGCGGCGCGCCGCTGGCCATCACGCTGAACGTCGCGGATTGCCCGATAAAAATAATCTGACTTTTCGGCGCGACGGAAATTATTGGAGCGACCCCTCCGCCGCTCACCGTCAATTGCGCGTTGGTGCTGAGCAAAGTCTGAACTCCATTCGTCACCAGCACGCTGTAAATTCCCGCGTTGGATCCTTGCGCGTTGGTCAGAAATAATTGCGGAGAAGTCGCCCCCACAATCGGCACGCCGTTGAAACGCCATTGATATTTTGCGCGAGGCAACCCGCGCGCCGCCGAATCAAATCTCACGGCGTCGCCGACGTTGACGGAGAGATTTGTCGGTTGTTGCAAAAACGTCAGAGGCACTCGGCCCGTCGTCACGCCGGGGGAGCCGACATCGTCCGCCGTCACTGCTTGAAACGCGCGTCCTGTTCCGTTCGTGCTGAAGTCGCCAAATATTCCGGTGACCGGATTGTAAATGAAAGTGAAGCCATTCCGCGCCGCGCCGAAATCCACGCTGTCCACCACATCGTTCACGTTGGTGGTGGTCGGATTCCAAAGACGAATTCCATCTCCATTGGCGCCCAGCCCGTTGCCTGTATAAAAAACAATGTGGACGTTCGTGCTGAGATTTGTTCCCCACCACGCGCGAACCTGCGCCGCCGTCTGGTTCACGTCATTTTGCACGAAAAGGATCGATTCGTTCGGCGCGATGGACAGTCCTGCGAACGGCGTGGAATCGGCATTGGTCAAAACATTGTCGCTGTCGTCAAATCGATAACCGGTCAATGGGATGGGGTTGGTTCCGAAATTGGTGAGTTCCCAAAAATCAGAATTTTGCGTGACCAGAGCCGGACCCAGATTGGTGGAAGCCGACGACATAACTTCGGTAATGGCGAGTTGGGCCGGGACGTTGATGCAACAAAGTGCGAGGAAGGCAACGGTCAAAAAAAATTTCATGTCTTTGGAAGTGGTTTAATTCTATTTCAATTTCCGACTTTAAAGAAAGTTTTCTTCCGCGCGAAACGGAGGGATGACCGTGTAGCATCTGCCTCCGGCGGGTGCGAATTCTTTCGATGTTCGATGTTGGATGTTCGATTTTGGATGTTTTTGAAATTTAACCTCGAACCTCGAACCTCGAACATTGAAGTGGAAACTATTCTGGATGTTCTTTGAGCCAGGCGTTCATCGAAGTTTCCCACGCATTCCAATCCGTCCCGTGATCTTCTTCAATATAAAGTTCCAGCAAATCTTTCGCCTCGCCTTGCAGCGGATGTTTTTCGTTTCGCGCGACGGCCAGGACCAGCGGCAACTTGAGAGTATTTCCGCGATTATACAAATCAGTCATGAACACGCTGGACACGGCTTCCGGCATTTCGGCGTTGGTCAGATATTTTGTCGCGCTGGAAAAATGTTCATCATCCAAAAGATTTACGATGTGTCCGGCCAGCTCGACTTGCGCCTCTTCATTTACGGTCGGCATCAACTCCAATAAATCTTCTCCTTTTTTATTTGGCTCAGTGTCGGAGAGCAAAATCTCGTTGAGTTTAGTTTCCCAGGTTTCCGGTTCTTCCGGAATATTCGCGTTCGTAGCGGTCGGCGTGGGTGCAACGGCCATGACATTCGTTTCTGGAAGAATGGAAATTGGCTCCGGTTCCGTTCGCGTGCTGAGACGAGGCGTTGGTTTCTCTGGAGCAATCGTCATTCTGCGCGATGGATTGCGACCGGCCCACCAGCCGATGAGCGCGCCCACGATGACCGCGATAAACAAAATTCCCAAGACCCGCGAGACGATAGAACTGCGCATGATTATTTTCTAAATGATTTCAACGCGGTGGTCAATTCGACGAACACGCTCCGTTCACCCGATTAGAGTGTTTCTCAAAATAAATTTCCGAAAAGGTGCGGTAAACCTGCCGGTTCGCCCCGACGACCCGCAGGTCATCCCCCCCCACCCTTTTCGGAAATTTATTTTGAGAAAGATTATAGCTCATCCACCAGCGCGTCGATTGGACGGGCGAGCGCGGCAAATTTGTTTTCCGTAAAAGTTCTTTGTCGCCGTCGGTTTTGGCGGCAAACAAATGCTTCCTGGCTTCCAACATTTTTTCAACCGGCGGAACCAGTTTGTCGTGAAGGATTTTGTCGTCCGATTTTTTTGAAATCAATGTTATGTCGTCGGAAGTTTCTTGAGGTCGCGGACGGAAAGTCCGGGAAATGACTTCGCAACCATTTTGTTTGAAAAGCAATTTCTTCTGAGCCTTGTGCGCTTTTCAACGCCCTCCATTGGCTCAAACTTTCAGAAATATTTTTCTGCGGTACATCCAAAATAAAATCAGCCACAGCACTGCCAGGACACCGCTACCCAGCAGCAACGGCTCATAAGCGTCGCCAAACAGTTTGAAGGTGTTTTTGCCGAAGTGCGTGCGCAGAGTCTTGAAAATAAAATCCTCGAACAGATGCGCCATCAGGTAGGCGGCGATGGAGTTCGTGCCAATGACGACGAGCGGAAAGGCCCATCGTTTGAAATTAAAAAGGTCGAGGACGAGATAGAACGCGGCCATTAAAAGAAAGCACCACCCGCCACTGAACACGACCCAACTCGGCGTCCAGATTTTTTTCACCACCGGACAGACTTCCGCGAAACCAAAAAAAGTTCCGAGGCCAAGACCGGTTATTCCCGCCAGCGCCAGCCATTTTGCTTTGGCTTGAGGAGCGCGACCGCTGCGCAGAATTTCGCCGCCGATAAGTCCGAGAAGCATTGTTGCCAGAGTGGGAATGAAACTGAGCGTCGCGTAGCCGCCTCCGTTAAACACAAATGGTTTTTCCCGCGAAAATAAATTGAGGAACCAGGTATCGAACGCCCACGCGAAATTGCTGTTTTTATTCCAGTGCGCCGCGAAGCCGGTCATCAGGTGCGGCCAATCTTTCGGCACGCCCACAAGCGTGTAGTCGAAGGAAGGACCGGGCAGCGGATACAACGCGAACGCCGCCCAATAACCGATGAGAATAGCGATGAAGGCAATCCATTGCGCGCGCATTGAACGCAATCCGAGCAGAAAAAGAAATGGATAGCCGAGACCGATTTGCGTCAACGTATCTTCAAACGTCCAATAGGTCTGAGTGCGTCCGACCGAGCGAAGAAAAACGCCGAGCAGGATCAAAATCAGTCCGCGCCAGAAGGCGTGCAGAACCATTGATCCGCGAGCCTGTCCGCGATTGATTCGGGCGGCGATAGAAAATGGCAGCGCCACGCCCACCAGAAACGAGAACGACGGTTGAATTAAATCGTGCAAGGAACAACCGATCCATTCGACATGGGTTTGGTGATACGCAAGAAATTTCCAGAACGCGCTTTCCGGTTTGGCCATTGCCACTCGATGAAGCCGCAACACTTCCGCCATCATCAGGAACATGACGAACCCGCGATAGGCATCCAGCGAAAACAAACGGGCAGAGGATTTCCCCACATTCGGTAACGGTGGTTGGTCAACGGATGAAGGCGAAGTCATGGCGCATTTCTATCTGCAGGGGAACCTTTGAGTGAGACAATAAAAATCTGGTTTGATGTTTGACCGGATTCTTCAAGTCGTCGCAGGTAAGCCAGCTTTTTTCCGTCGGGTGAAAAAACACACGCCTCGGAACGTGGGCCACGCGCATCATCGGCGCGCGAAGTCAAACGATGCGTGATTCCTGAGGCGACCTCGGTCAGACAAATACTCTTGTCCATCGCGTGCGCCACGTAATTTCCGTCCGGGCGCCAAGTGAAGGCGGAGGAGATACTTGAAGAATTGCGGGTGACTTGTTTCGGCGCGCCGCCATTTGGAGAAACCGTCCAAAGCTGCACAACGCCCACCTCATCTTTCATCAGAAAAGCGATGCGCAAGCCGTCGGGAGAACTGCGCAACCAATGTCGCGGGCCTTGGAGTCCGGGAAATTTTTTATCCGTGGTAAACGTGAGGCGGCGTTGCGCACAGCCCTTCGGTGGAAATGGCATTCGCGTTTCGGTTCCTCCCAATGGGCCGTCGCCCGCTCGCGTCAAGTCATCGGGCAAATCGACGATGAACACTTCCGAAACAGTTTCCCCGCTGCGGCCGGGCACATGACCTTGGAAAGCGAGCGCGCGACGCTGGCGGGTTCCGTCAGCGCGAACGTAGCCGTTGTTTCCGATCCAACTTTCCTCGAAGGCTTTTTTAATTTCGTCCGAGCCAGGCGTGGGCTGCGCGGTGGTGCGTGTCACCAACACCGTGAAATATTCGCCGTCATGATTGCGCGGATGATCGTGCTTCACCTTCACCGGAGTCGGGATGCTCACACCAACATTGCGCAGATTAATGTCGTGGTCGGGCGACGCTTCCTTGAATTGCGCGAGCACATGATCTTCGTAGGTGAAACTCACCCAATCTCCTGCTGCGTCCCAAACATGAACGTGCGATCCACCGCGCAATGCGCCGGCAGTAAAAGACGGCGTGAGATCACGCGCGTCCAAGTTGGCGGTGGAAACCGGATAGAATTTTTCGTCCAACGTGACGATGACGCCCTGCCGATGAAACGCGGCATAGGACCAATCTGCGCTGGGATGTTCCGGGCCAAGAATGAAGACGACTTTATTCTCTCTCGGATGAAACGTGACCACGCCGCAATGCGCCCCATTTTTTGCGCGATAAATTTCCCGCACTTTGCCGGTCTGAACGTTGACCATTTCGATGGTATCGCCATCAAAATGGTCCCCGACCGCGTCGCTGCGCGTGTCGTAAACAATCCATTTGCTGTCAGGCGACCACACTCCAGTGTTCGTGAGAATGCGGCCTTTTGCGCCGTGCGTAATTTGCTTTTCCGAGATGATGACCGGCGAATTTATTCTGTTGGATTTTTGCATTTGGCATCCTGAAGGAATCGCGGGGGCGGCAAATAAAACGAGCATGACTATTCTGATTCGGACTGGCCAAATTCCGTTCATACTTCCAATCGTTCGCCATGCGCATGGGCGACTTGAGATTTTGTGCGCTGCCGTTCCGCGGCTTTGGCGAAGGGATAATAAACCAGCATCGCCAGCACAATCGAGATCGCGCCCCACACCGCCGCTCTCCAATCTCCGCCCGATACCAAATAATGTCCGATGATGGGCGGAGTCGTCCACGGCACATTGACGAAAGGTTTGTTGATGAGATGCCATTGCATCAGCAGGAAACTGCCCGTCGTCAGGATCAACGCATTGAGGACGTAAGGAATCATGAAAACAGGATTCAACACAATGGGCAGACCGAAAAAAATCGGTTCATTGATTTGAAAAATTTGTGTCGGCAGTGAGATGCGGCTGACTTTGCGATAGCTCGCGTCTTTGGAATTCCAGAGAACGAGGGCCAGCGCGAGTGTCGCGCCGGTTCCGCCGACATTTACGAACGTCGTAAAAAATCCGTAAGCCGTCACGTACGGCAACGGCTGACCCAAGCCTTTCGCCGTCACATTGGCCGCGAGGTATTGCAGAAAAATCGGCGCGACGATGGCGTCCATCGTATTGTCTCCGTTGATCCCGACCGACCACAACAACGTCACCAGAAACGCATACACCAAAATGCCGGGCAACGTGTTCAGCGCAAAGACGAGCGGTTGAAACGCGACTTGAACCCCGTGATCGATATTCACTCCAAACACAAAACGGATGAGCCAAAAAATGAGGACAAGAAAGAACAGCGGGCTAAGGGACAGAAAGGATTCATAAACCACCGGCGGAACATTTTCAGGCAGCTTGATGACCAGTTGTTTGTCAGTGAAAAATTTCTGAACGCGAACGGTGATGAGCGCAATAAGGATGGCGGTGAACAGACCTTTGGAGCCAAGGTTATCCATCGAAAAAGTGAGGCCTTCCAGCTTGAGCGAGATCATCAGGAAAATCACCGTCGCCATCGAGGCGCTGACGATGGCTTCCTGTTTCAATTGTTTTCCCAGATCGTAACCGATGGCGAAACAGACAAAAACGGAGAGCAGGCCGAACGTCGCGGTCACGGGGATTTGCAAAACTTGGAGATAGGGCGCAACAATTTTGTCCCAGCCGGTGATCGGCAAATACGATACGATGATAAAAAAACCGCCGATGATCGTCAGCGGCACGACCGAAACCATGCCCGCGCGAATCGCGGAGAGATAAGTGTTCTCGCTCAACGCGGTCAGGAACGGGACGATACGCCGGTTGAGGAAGTGGGTCGTTGGATTCACGTTCGTCCTCGGGCGCGGGTTGGTTTCAACGTATTGAGCGCGTCCCGATTCTCATAAATTTTTTCAAACGCGCGCGCGATGTCCACCATGTCGGACCGTGTTCCAAGGAGAGCATTTTGTTCGATCCAGATGCTTTGCTCGCAGATGCGATCGCTGTTGGGACAATTCGTTTTGTCGTAGCGCAATTCCTTGGAAGCGCCCGCGAGATAGGGTCCAAATGCTTTGTTGCGGAACATCGGTTGGCGATGCAACGACCAACCGTAACCGGCGGAACAGGGAATGCCTTCGGCCCGCAACGCTTCGAGCACCGCGCCGCGTGGAGCGCCAAACATCTCGCCGTCGAGGCGCATCATGAAAAGATGATAGCTGTGACGCGTGCAATCCGCCGGACGTTTTTGCGGAAACAATCCGGGGATTTTTGAAATCTTCGCGGCGAGATAACGGCCATTGCGGTCGCGCGTTTTGGTCTGCGATTCCAGGCGGGTCAGTTGGCCGTTGAGAACCGCGCCCTGAAATTCGCCCAGCCGATAATTCCCGGAAATAACGTGATGCTCATACCAAATCCCGCCGGCAATGCGCCCGCAGTTTTGAATGGAGCGACACGATTCTGCCAGCGCGTCGTCGTTAGTGGTGATGATCCCGCCCTCGCCTGCTGTGAGATTTTTGCTGGATTGAAATGAGAACGAAGCCATATGCCCGATCGAACCCGCTGGACGATTTTGGTAACTCGCGCCGTGAGCGTGGGCGGCGTCCTCGATCACGGTGAGTTTATTTTTTCGCGCGATGGCCATGATGGATTTCATGTCCGCAATTTGTCCGGCGAAATGGACCGGGATGATCGCTATGGTGCGCGGTGTGATCGCGGCCTCGATGAATTTCGGATCAAGGTTGAAAGTATGCAGATCAATGTCGGCGAAAACGGGAACAGCATTCGCCTCGATCACCGCAGAGGCCGTGGAAAAAAATGTGTAAGGCGGAATGATGACTTCGTCGTCCGCGCGAATTCCGGCGGCGAGCAAAGCGATGCGTAACGAAACGGTTCCGTTGACGACCGCGATTCCATATTTGCAGCCGTGCACTTCGGCGAAACGATTTTCGAATTCGGAAACTTCCTTCCCTTGTAACCGGCCCCAGTGGCCGCTGCGCAACGCGCGGAGAAGTCGTTTCTCCTCCGGCTTCCCGAAGATGGGCCACGCCGTAAATGGTGAGGTGCGAACCGGCTTTCCTCCGAACAGCGCGAGTTGTTGTGCCATGATTCGATGCGCGAGATTAAAGACTTTTGCCCATGTAAATGCAGGCGTCGTTTCCAGCGCCGACGCGAATCAATTCCTGAAATCCAAGACGCTGATAAAATCCAAAGGCGGAAAGGTTGACCGCGCTCATGCCCAAATGTGCGCCGGGCGAACCGCGCTGCCGAAGCTGTTCCATGACCTGTTCCAACATGCGCCGACCATAACCTTGCCCTCGCGCGCGCAGCAATAAATCAATGTGCAGATGAGACGGGAATTTTTCATACGGCTCCGGGAAAAAATAATCGGGATGATGATACCAATGGTGAACCTGCTGCGTGCGTGTCCAACCGCCTGGGTCGCCCTGCGGCGCGGAAAATTTTGCGCAGAGTTTTGGTCGCCACTCCGCTTCGTAGCGCGCAAAAAAAGCGCGCGTGTCAAATGCGCCGAGTGCATATCCGCAGATGCCTTGTTCGTCTTCGAGAATCAGGCTCAACCCCGGTTCGTAGGCGAGATAGGGGCCAACGAAAATGCGCCCCAACGCATCCGGGTCGTCGCGATAAAATGGTTCGCCGTCTTGACCGGAGTCGCCGGTCTTGAGGCAGACGTGATAAGCGCCTGGCTCATCTCCCGGCCTGGCGGGACGAATAATGAAATCATTCATCGGGGAGAAGTTGTTGGAAACGTTTCCTGAGGCACGAAAGTTCCGTCAAACTGTTGCACGAGCAGAAGCTCCAGTCGCGAGACAAATCCACCGCGATAAGTTTCGGGCAAATGAAAGTCAGACTGGCAAGGAACGATTTGATTTTTGTTTTCCATTTTCATGACGACATAACGTTCCAATAAATCCAATTCCTCGCGCAATTCCCAAACGCGGCGGCTTAGCGCGTAAAATAATTTCCGCTGTTTGAGTTGCGCGACGCTCTGACAAAATTCTTTCAGCCGTCCCGATCGTTGCAAAAAGTCGGCGGCGCGCTCGCCCCATTCGAGTGGGTTCGTCGCCAGCAAATTTTTCGCGCGCTCGTAAAATGCGCCGGCTTCCGGCCCGTCTGCATACGGCAGGTAATAGCAGTCGCCAAAAAAAATTAAATCGTCCAACGCGATGGGCGCGCCGACCGTGGCAAATTGCGGGAGCCATTCTTCCATCGCGGCCAAATAAGATTTGCGCGCGTCGAAAAATCCGTCCTCATGCAGGAACTGTGCGAAGGTGCGGAGCGGAACGTAATTCAAAACAAATTCGCAATTAGGATTGATGAGCAGCCCGTTTACTTCCGCCCGCAATTCGGTCGGTCGTCCTGCATACGGGCCGCAGAAAAATCGGCGAGCGTCATAATCGTTGGCGTGAAGGTTGTCCCAGATCACCGGCTTTCGGCGCAGAAGCGTTTGCAATTCGCGAATGTGCTCAACGCTGATCTCGCGCGAAATGATTTCTGGTCCCGTCCAAAACACATCGATTTCCGGCAACAATTCGCGTCCAACGATGGCCAAATAATTTTCTCCCCCCAATTTATTTTTCGCCATGCGACCGCAATAAGGTGTCGGACAAAAAAGGAAACGGGCGTCGGGACATTTTTCGCGCAGCCAACGGAAGGTCGTATTCGCAACGTGACATTGCGCCGAGGCGAGGGAACCAAACTGCGTCAGATCGTCGGCGTCGATGCGGTCGGGGATATCGTCGAAGAGCAACGAAAAGTTTTCGCATCCCAAATCCAGCAGTTGTTGAAAACGTTTTTGAAGATGCGCCATTTCTTCGAGCTGAGCGTAGCGAATATCCAAGCCGGGACTGAGCGCGTAGATGAAGCGGACATGGCGTTGCCCGCACGCCTTGATGAGTTCGCGAAGACTCTCCGCTTCCGCGACAACATAAGTTTCCCGCCAGAGGGCGCGGTGTTTCAAGTTATCTTTCGGCGCGTAGAAATACGTGTTCAATTTCCAGCGCTCCATCCACTCCAATAATTCCAAACGTTCCGCGTGAGTCCATGGTTGCCCGTAAAAACCTTCGATAACTCCCGCTAGAAAATCGTTTGTCGGGCGCGCCATTCGTCATCAATTAACGCCAGCGAATTTCTGTCAGGCAACCTTTCATTTGCCGAGAAGTTGTTTCACTCGCCGATCAGAAATTGGTGATGCCGCTCTATCCACCATCGCAGTTGTTCATCCGAATAATTCATGTCTGTTCGGCACTCTTTCGAGGCGTGAGGGAATGATATTAATGGGCGTTCTGGATGGCTTTGAGTGCTCGAAGGGCGGCGGGATCCCCGGCGGCAGCCTTGGCTGCGACTTCGCGCTCGACGGCTAGCCGCGCGCTTTCGATGGCGGAGTATTGAGCGACCGTGATGTTTGGCGCGGCCTGGACCGAGCGCAGCGTGAGGAAGGCTTCGTCATAAGACTGACGGCGAATGGCCGTGATGGCGGTGGTAATCTCCTGGGCAACCTGATCCGGCTGACGCGCGGCTCCGGCGGCGGGCAGGGCGGGAGTTGAGGCAGGCTTGAACGCCTTTTCCAAGTCGGTCGCGGCACTTTGCGAATCTTTTTTGCCACAGCTAACGAGCAGGAATGCGAAGGCGCAAAGGATGGTGAAAAGGTTCAGGGATTTTTTCATAGCGATGAAAAGAGATTGCGAAAATTTCAGTTAACGCGGGGTGCAGTAAAATCGTCCGCGCCGTAGGGCGCGCTCCTTGATCTCCAGGGCGCGATAGAAATTGTATTTCATGAATTCGACAAGGCCGTCCACGATGCCAAAGGGCGAACCGTCGCTATGCAAGCGTGAAATCGGTTCGTCCGGCGAATTGGAGCCGTCGTTGTAATTGACGCTGTCCGGTCCCATCCAATAAAGGATCGAGTCCTGTTTGAATTGGCTTGCCTTGTACCAGCGATTGCCCGGCGGATCGGTAAAATTGCAGGCGGCGCCATTCATGAGGTAGTCGCTCAATTTGTTCGCGCGTAGTTTGAAAGTGGCGGCGGTGACGTTCACGGAGGGACAGCGAAAAATCGGCGCTGCCCGCAGATACTGCCACAGGACTCCTTTTTGCAGATTGGTCTGGGTGTCATTGCTGTTGTAAGGCGCCACGGTAAGCCAGCCCGCCTGGCCGCTGGTGCCAGACTCCCAATTCGGGAACGGGACATAATCTCGGAAATCCTGCGCGTAGAGATGCGAGGCGAGCGCGATTTGTTTGAGGTTGTTCGTGCAGGAAACCCGGCGCGCCTGCTCTTTCGCCTTGGCCAATGCCGGCAACAACAGGCCGGCGAGGATCGCGATGATGGCGATGACAACGAGGAGTTCGATCAAAGTAAAACCGCGCGGGGTGATCTGTCTTTTCAACTTCATTAAGTTAACGTGTTTCTCAAAATAAATTTCGCAAAGGGTGGGCGACGACCTGCGGGTCGTCGCGGCAAACCGGCAGGTTTGCCCCCACCTTTTCGCGGAAAAAATGGCTCCAAAGGTAGGACTCGAACCTACAACCGATCGGTTAACAGCCGATTGCTCTACCATTGAGCTACTTTGGATGCCGAAGGAGGCGCAATTTACGAACGGGTGTTTCATGCGTCAACCAGATTTCCTTTTGTTCCGAGGAAGAAAAAAATTCTTCTATGGCTGAACTACCAACTTGCCCATCACGGCGCGTCGGCGCAGTTGGGCAAATGCTTCGTGGGTTTGAGAAAGAGGAAATATTTTATCGATCACCGGTTTGATTTTTCCTCGGGCCGCCCATTGCAAGGTGGCTTCAATGTCCGCACGGTTTCGGCCATAGCTTCCCACCAGACTTTGTTCTTTGACAAACAATGGCCAAAGTTGGATCGGCACATCGCGGCCCGCCGTCGCTCCACAAGTGACAATCGTCCCGCCTCGCGCCAGACACTCAAACGCCTTCAACAAAACATCTCCGCCGACGTGTTCGATCACGAAATCAACGCCGCGTTTTCCGGTACTTTTTCGCACTTCACCCGGCCAGGATTCCTCGGTCGAATCGACCACGTGATCTGCGCCCAGTTTTTTGGCGAATTCTCTTTTGGCTTCCGTCGATCCGGTGCTGATGACGTATGAGCCAAGTCCTTTTGCGATTTGAATGGCCGCCGAACCCACTCCGCTCGCGCCGCCCATCACCAAAATCCAATCGCCGGAACGAACCTTCGCTCGTTTCGTCAACATGTGCATGGCGGTGCTTCCGGCCAGAGTCAACGCGGCGGAAGTTTCAAAGCTGACCTCGGCTGGCAATCGAATGAGAGAGGAGGCCGGCACCGCGACTTGTTCGGCAAAACCGCCATCGCGATTCACTCCGAGAATTTCTCCTTTGATACAAATCGATTCCCGACCACGCAGGCAAAATTCGCATTGGCCGCAGAACAAATTTGATTGCACTGCGACGCGGTCGCCAATGCTCCACCCGGTAGCGTTGTGACCGGTTTGGGAAATTTCGCCCGATATCTCGCAGCCGCAGACCCGCGGCAATTCAATCTTCACCGGCAACGCGCCTTCTTCCGTCCACAAATCGAGCCGGTTCAATCCGCAAGCCCGGACTCGCACAATCGCTTCGTCGTCCTTCGGTTGGGGGTCAGGAATTTCGCAGAGCGCAAACTTCCCGGGAATTCCGTGTTCAGTGAGTTGGACGGCTTTCAATTTTCTTTCCTATCTCTGGTTCAGATTAACCGTTTTGAAAATTTCCTGGAGCGAAACATTTTTTTCCGCGGCCAATTTTTTGCACGATTCAAACTCGGGCGCGGCATGAATTATTTTTCCATTCAGCTTCCCGATCTTTACCGTCACCTCGCCAAATTGCGTTTTCACTTTTTGAAATTCACGCTGAAGTTTTCGACGCTCCGCCGTTGTGCGCCGGACGCCGAAGGCGCTCGTCTCGCGCAAAATCATTTCACTGAATTTGTCCGCATCGGAAACGGCGCACAAAACGGTCAACAAAACGCCCGGTCGATTTTTTTTCATTTGAATGGAAGTGTGAAAAACATCCAGCGCCCCGGCGGCGAAAGCTTTTTCAGAAAAGTTTCCCAAAACTTCGCCGGTGACGTCGTCGAGATTGGTTTCCAAAACACTGATGGTATCGGTCTCCCAATCGTGGGCGCCGACCGTGCGTTGGCTGCTCTCGCCCAGAATCGCGCGCAAAACATTCGGGCGCGTTTTGTTGTCGCGCGTGCCGAGACCGAAACCGATTTTTGTCGCGACCAGATTTTGCATTGGCGCAAAATTTTCGACGAATTCGGCGAGCAAGGCCGCGCCGGTCGGCGTGACCAGTTCATGCGGTTCGTCGCATTGCGAAATGGGAATCCCCCGCGCGCCCAAAATGGAAAGAGTCGCCGGAGCGGGAATCGGAAAACGTCCGTGCGCGCAATCGATCCAACCGGTTCCATCAATGACGGGGCCGGCCAGAATTTTTGGTTTGCCGAGCAACTCGATGGCAAGGCAAGCGCCGATAATATCCACGATGGAATCCACCGCGCCGACTTCGTGAAAGTGAACTTGTTCCGGCGGCATTCCGTGAATTTTTCCCTCTGCCACGGCGATGCGCTGAAAAACCGCGATGGATTTTTCTTTCACCCAATGGGAAAGCGAACTATCCGCGATCAGCGTTTTGATTTCCGAAAAATTTCTGCCGTGTTCGTCCTTCTCATGCGCGTCGTGATGATGTTCGTCCTCGTGGTCGTGATGCTCGTGAGAATGATCCTGTGGTTCATCCTGCGAATGAGGATGAGAATGTTTTGTTCCGTCAGCATGAGTGTGTTCGCGCCCGTGTTCATTCGCGTGGTCGTGGGCCAGATGAACCTCGAATTTCACTCCGTCAATCTGTGATTTTTTCTGACGAGAGGCGTGGAGATGAAAGCCGTGCAAATGTAATTTTTCGAGTTCGCGCTCGAGACGGTGAAGATCAACGCCGAGATCGAGCATTGCGCCGATGAACATATCGCCGCTGATGCCGCTGAAAATGTCGAGGTAAAGTGTTTTCATTTTTCTTTTGCTGGAGTTGTTTCGCCGGGTTTCGTTTTCACAGATTTTTCGTTGGCACCGGCAAGACATAACCATCGACGTAATTCATATTTTCTCCTGAGTTGGTTATCGTTTTACGATTTATGTTTATCTGTTTTTCAGTTTGTAGAAAATTTACTTTGCGCCCCTGTCCGGTTCCCAAAGAGCGAAGGTGTTCCCTTCCGTGTCTTGGCCAATGGCGAAATAACCCATCTGCGGCACAGCCGTTTTGGGCTTCATGATTTTGCCTCCAAGTTTTTTGACCTTCGCCATGAATTTGGTGACAGACGGAACACTGATGTAGCTGGTGATCGGCTCGCCCGGATAACGGCGCGGCATCAATCCGCCGTCGGGCGTTTCGTCTGCGCCGCCCGTGTCGATGTGCCAATAATCTTTCACGCCGGGAAAAGGCGCAATCTTCCAGCCGAACAACGTGCCGTAAAATTTTTTCGCGCGCTCTGGTTTGTCCGCTGGAATTTCAAACCAGATAATGCTGGACGCGGTTCCGTTTTTCTTTTTTTGAGCCTGTTTGTTTTTCGTTGGTGTATTCATAGCGCAACTTTTTTATCCAATAATTTTGCCCGTTTCAATAGGGCAGGGAGGTAAATTGTGTTCGCACCTTTTGCGAGAGAAATTTCAGCGGCGGTCACAGACGCGCCGCTACATTTGTTATCGCGATTTTGATGAAACTATTTGAAAGAACAATTCCTGGCGGTGGCAAGAGCGAGCCGATGCAGGTAATTCTCCCGCGAAATTTTCGCCGCGCCGAGAAGTCGCGTGGCGGGCGTGACCATTTGAATATCGAAGAGTGCAAAACCGCGTTCACGCAAACGACCGATCAAATGACAAAGAGCGATTTTGGACGCGTTGCTGACGCGGTGGAACATGGATTCGCCCGCGAAAAAACCGCCGATGCTCACGCCATAAATTCCGCCGACCAATTCTTTTTCCCGCCAACATTCGACGCTGTGGGCGTGGCCTTGCTCGTGCAGGCCCGTATAGGCCTCGATGAATTCGGGCGTGATCCAAGTGTCGCGTCGGCCAGCGGCGGGCGCAGCGCATTCTTCCATCACGCGGTGGAATGCTTGATCGAACGTGATGTTAAATGGTTTTTTGCGCAGCAACTTGTCGAGACTTCGCGGAGGACGAAATGAATCCAGTTCAATGATGGCGCGCGGATCGGGCGACCACCAGGTGATGGGATTGATCGTCCATGGAAAAATTCCGCTGCGATACGCCAGGAGCAAACGCGGCACAGACAAATCGCCGCCAATGGAAACCAAACCTTCCGCATCAGCCGCGTGCGGATCGGGGAAGCGCAAATGAGAGTCGAGTAACATGAATTAAAGGAGCGCGGCGTTCACGCCGCTTCAATTTGGAAAATGTAAAACTATGCGCAAAATCCCTGAGATGTTGTCCGTTGAAGCGGGCTGAAGCCCGCGCTCCATTTTTCGTCCGAACATCAGCTCTTGCCGAAGTAATTTGACTGGTCATGTCCGAGCGCAGCCAGCAACTCGACCTGGAAATGGCCGCTGACTTCCATGGCAAAAAAATAACGCGCGTTATTTTTCTCAATTTTCGGAAGAGCAAATTCCTCCGGTTCACCCAACGCGAGCCACGCCCCGACGCGCACGTCGTTGAGCACTTGCAACAGCCATTCGATTTCCGCGAGCGCGAGTGAGAATTGGATTTCATTCTGGATTTCGCGGAACTTTCCCGGCTCATCGAGAAAAGCCTGGACTCGTTTAGCGTTTTCGCCGCGTTGTTCGGCGACGGCTTCGTCGAGCAGGCGTTGATCCTCCGGACGCGCCTTTCCTGTTTTGCTCAGTTGATGATGCGAGGGAGGAATGAGCGGAAACATTTTCAGGATTTGAAATAAAAGCTCTCTTTCCCTCTGGTTGAGGCCAAAGGTGAATTGATCTTTTTCTGCGCGGATGAGTTTCATTCCTCCGGCTCCATGGTGGCGTGCAACGCGTATTTCTGGAGTTGATGAACGTAATGCTCGGCCTTTTCCATCGTGGCGCGAGCGAGGACGCTTTTCCCCAGATTGTGCACTTGCTTCATGTGAAATTCCGCCTTCTCCCGTTTCCAGCCAAAGACGATTTGAAAAACGTGCGTGACATAAACCATCAAATTCACCGGATCATTCCAACAGATGACCAGCCAGGCCGAATCCAACTTCGATTTGGAGCGGGTCTTTTTCTCGGGAGTGACATGGGGCAAAGCTAATGGAACGGCAATTTCCGGCATGGAAATAAATTAGACGCAGCGACAAGGGATGGCAATTGCGTGGTAAAACTTTGGACTGCGAGGGTTGAGAGGCAACTTTGAAGTGGAGCGAAGGGAAAAAATCCTGTCCTTCGTTCAATCAGACTGGAAAACTTTTCTGTGGGCATTTCTAATTGGTGAATGACCTGTTCCGCCAATAATTGGGGCGACGGCTTCCGTGCGCAATTGCCGCCACCCAAATCGCATCTTGCATTTCCATGAAAAAGATCGTGTAGGGAAAACGTTCGACGAAATATTTTCGGAAACCGGAAGTTTTGTGGGGCGGAAAAATGATCGGGTATTTGCGAATTTTCAAAACGCCGCTTTCGACTTCTTGTTGAAGATCCAAACCAAGCCCTTTCTCACGGCCTTCGTAGTAAGCGACGGCATCATCCAACTCGGCTTTCGCGTCATCATGGACGACTACCGGCTTCACGAATATTTCGCTCTGATTTCAGCGAAGACTTTTTCGGCAGGCTCGCCTTTGGCACTTCCATTGCGAATTTCTTCGGCGCGTCGGGCGAGTTCCGCGTCCCATGCTGCTTCGGCATCTTCATCAACTTTTGTATCCAATGACACGATCAGGAAATGGGCGAGTTCGGCACGCTCTTTGGAGGTCAGAGAAGAAAACTGAGTTTTTATTTTTTCCGCGGTGACGCTCATGGCAAAATATTATCGGAGCAGAGAATTGGTTTCAAGAGTGTCATGTCGTCGTCGGCCATTTAATTCCATTCAGCGTTATTTTGCGCCGGCATCGACTTGATAGGTGAGGCTGGTAATTGTGAGAAGTGACAGGAGAGAAGCAAATCCTTTGTCATTGTGAACAATGACATACGTTCGTTTTTCTGCCGCTTTGGGCGGAAGAAAAATATAGTCAGGATGCGGCACGGGAAATTCATCTCCATCCGCAACTTTTAATTTGAACGGAAGGCCGCGCTCTACCGCTTCTTCAATGTGCGCGATGTTCATGGGCGCATCGTCGCTGGTGGAGTTTCTTTCGTCAACCTGCCGATTCTGAAAACTCATTTAATTTGCGGCTTTGCGTCACATTTTTTCCATGCTGGAAAGATCGAAACTTTTGCCATAGGATTCGGGCATGGAAACCACCATGACTGTAGCTGATCTCGTGAGCGACACCTGCGAAGTTGCCACCAAACTGACTCAACGCGGCGACAACATCACCGTTCTCAATGGTGAAGAACCGCTTTTTCGAATTGTGCCGGTTGAGAAAAAGAATACTAACGCCGCGACCGGTGAAATCGATCTGACGCCAGAGGAATATGCGGAATTTTTGAAAGACTTGGATGAACTGGCCAAAATTCCACCGGAGCAAAACGGGGTGCTGAAGATGCGGGCGAGGAGACTCCGCCAGTGAAGTTCTTCGCGGACGCCAGTTTTCTTTACAACACCTATTACCCAGGTCAGGCCCATGCGGCGCTGGCGCATCGGCTCTGGACCCGTTGGACCTTCAGGATTTTTTCCAGCACTCCTGCTATTCTGGAGTTTAGCCCGACTTGGCGGATTCGAGGAGGTAAATTGCGCAAAGGCTTGAAAATCAGGGCGCGCCTTTCCCAGGTCTTCACTACAGGACCGGTTTGGCCGGTGGCTTTGCACCCGTGATTTTCGGCGGCGGTTGCGCGGGCAACTCC
>JBBQRQ010000051.1:0-36083 GCA_038214755.1 Verrucomicrobiota bacterium | reverse complement strand
CGACTTTTAAATAATTTACTCGGACGCAATCGTCCGATTGATCTGCAAAAACTGACCGAGCCGTGCATCCTCATCAGCCACGATTTCGCTCCATCCGTCACCGCTTTATTCGACAAAAAAATCGTGCTCGGTTTTGCCACTGATGTCGGGAGCAAAACTTCTCACACCGCGATCATGGCGCGCGCGTTGGAAATTCCCGCCGTGGTCGGATTAAAAAAAGCGAGCGAAGAACTTCAAACCGGCGAATACGCTTTGCTCGACGGCTACAACGGGCAGGTCATCATCAATCCCACCGACCAAACCCTTTTCGAGTACGGACAGCTTGTTCGCCGACACGTCGATCTTCACGAAAAACTTCGCGACGTTCAGGGTCAGCCCGCCATCACCCTCGACGGCACGCGCATCGTTCTCTCGGCCAATATCGAAGGCGCGGACGACGCCGAAGCGGTGAAAATTTCCGGCGCGCAAGGCGTGGGCCTTTTTCGCACGGAATATCTTTTTATCAATCGCGACGTGTTGCCGACCGAAGAAGAACAATATCTGGCGTATCGCGAAATTGCCGCCGCGCTCAAACCGGAGCCGGTGATCATCCGCACCCTTGATCTCGGGGGAGATAAATTTTTGTCGCACCTGAAAATTCCGCAGGAGATGAACCCGTTTCTCGGCTGGCGCGCGATTCGGTTTTGCCTCGAAGAGAAGGAAACTTTTTGCGACCAGCTTCGCGCCATTTTGCGCGCGAGTGTCGAAGGGAATATCAAACTGATGTATCCGATGGTTTCCTGCTTGCGTGAATTGGAGGAAGCCAACGCGCTCGTCGAACATTGCAAAACAAAATTGCGCAGTGAAAATATTCCGTTCGATGACAACCTGGAAATCGGTGTGATGGTGGAAATTCCTTCGGCCGCCGTCGCGGCTGATGCGCTGGCCAGGCGCGCGAAATTTTTGAGCATCGGCACCAACGATTTGATTCAATACACGCTCGCCGTGGATCGCTTAAATGAAAAAATCGCGCACCTTTACGAACCGACCCATCCAGCCATTTTGCAACTGATCAAAATGACCGTCGATGCCGCGCATCGAAACGGGATTTGGGCCGGCGTGTGCGGCGAGATGGCGAGTGACCCGGTGCTCGCGCCAATTTTGCTGGGGCTGGGCGTGGACGAATTGAGCGCGACGCCTTCGAGCATTCCCGCGTTGAAATATTTGATTCGCCGTCTAAAAATGGACGAGGCAAGGAAGCTGGCGGAGTTCGCTTTAAGTTGTGAATCGGGCGCGGAAATTTTAGAACGCGCTCAGTCGCTGGCCAGAGACATCGCTCCGAGCCTTTTTGAAAATAAAGTTTGGTAAGCAACACCACAGATGGACACGCATGAACCCAGATTCGCCGGGTAGCATCTGCCTCCGGCGGGTGCGAAAAGATTTCTTATTTCGATGTTGGATGTTCAGTGTTCGAAGTTGGCAGTTTTCAAACATCGAACCCGTCGAAGAGAGTCTTTTCGCACCCGCCGGAGGCAGATGCTACCCCGCGAAACTTGCGTGTCCATCGGTGGTTTCAATGAATTGTCCCGTTTAATTCCAATAAAAATTTTATGAAAGTTTTGATTCTCGCCGCAGGTTACGCCACTCGTCTTTATCCGCTCACGGAAAATCAACCCAAGCCGCTTTTGCCGGTGGCGGGCAAACCGATGATCGAATATGTGCTCGATAACATCGCGCCCATCGGCGGCATCGACCGTGTCTATGTCGTGACCAATGCCAAGTTCGCGGGTCATTTTCAAAAATGGGCGGACAACTATCGCGCCACAAAATCCAAACTCGATTTCACCATCGTCAATGACGGCTCGACCGATGACACGAACAAGCTGGGCGCGATTGGCGATTTGCATTTGGTCATCACCAAAGAAGGCGTCGATGATGATTTGCTCGTCGTGGCCGGAGATAATTTGTTCAGCCAAAGCGTCGAAGAGTTTGGAAAATTTTGCCGGAAAAAAAATGCCCCGGTGACCGGCGTTTATGATGTCGGCAGTCTCGAAGAGATTAAAAAATACAATTCCATTTCGATGGATGCCGAAGGGAAAATTACTTTCTTCGAGGAGAAACCGAAACAGCCAACCAGCACTCTCACTGGCATTGCGCTTTATTATTATCCGAAATCCACGCTGCCACTGATCAAGCAATATATTGCCGAAGGCAATAATCCCGACCAGCCCGGCCGTCTGGTGCAATGGCTCTACAAAAAAGTTCCAGTTTACACCTGGGTCATACCCGGCCTTTGGTTCGACATCGGCTCGAAAGAATCGCTGGAAGAGGCAAACAGAATTTTTGCGAAGAAATAGAGGTAAGGTTGGTTTATTTGGGAACAATCTCACTTCTTTGCGTTTAAAATCGTTTGTTTTGACAAGAAAAAAGATATTCCATTGAACTGAACAGGTTGGGGTAGTATCCAACAAGAACAGATGTATGCCGCTACCGCTAAATTATACTCAGTTTCGCTGACAAGTTGGTTTGCTGAAGCTGTTCCGTTTCCCGAAGCCGCCCTGCCAGTGATTGCCAAGAAAATTCTGGTTCGCTTTGGCGGTTACGGCCTGCGGCCAATAGAGATTGTTCAGCGCGAAGGGGACAAACTTTTCGACTACGACTTGACCTTTGCACTATTCCATCGAAATGGATCGTTCCGGCTCGCCTCGGAGGGTGGTTACGCATCATTTCAAAACGCAAAAGACAGCGCTGATGCGAACGTTATTTCTGATTGTCTTTTAGGTTTCAGCGAAATGGTTTCAGAAAGGCGCACGCGCGAACACCGGCTTGAAGCATTTGTTCATGCCTCATTGCCTTCCGGTGCTGAGCGAGACAGTTTTCTTGCGAGTCTTGGGCCAACTGATCGAAATCTTCCTGTGGTGGGATCTATTCTTAATTTTCCTGCCAGCGGTTCATTCGGTGAGGGAAGGTTTTTAGTAGATCGTTCCGTCATGCTCCCTGATGCGGTTTTTCTTAATTGGTCGATACAGTTTCCTCAGTCGCCCAACAAAGAAATTTTTGCGGAAGCAGAAACCACATTCAGACAACTGTCATTTCAATTGGGACTCGAATTCCTAAAATCATAAGCCTATGAGAACTGCAACGCTTATAGCCCGAAAGCAGGGTTTCGAAGAAAACCCATTTGA
The DNA here is from genome assembly GCA_038214755.1 of Verrucomicrobiota bacterium. Lineage (GTDB taxonomy): Bacteria > Verrucomicrobiota > Verrucomicrobiia > Limisphaerales > CANJXF01 > CANJXF01. The sequence continues at coordinate 32,919 of JBBQRQ010000051.1, read as the reverse complement.
GGCCCGCAACTTCCAGCCGGGTTCGTCGCCCACGGATTGGAGGAAAAGTGCTGACTTTCCGGCATTTTCGCGCCAAAGATTTCAATCTGGTCCGTTTGGTTTTGATCCTTTTTCAATCACTCATGTGCAGCAGTCGATTCCTGATCAGACTTCCTTTTCCCCGGTGCTAGGGTTCGCGGAAGCGTTGCGTTCTATGAGTATCTCCAGGTCTTTCCCCTTCTCTCGAAAACTAGCGGAGCGTTTTACGGAAATATCATCGTTGCAGGCCGGGTGGGATGACGAAAAGGCAACAGCACCACAGCCTGAAGTGATCGCTCATGCTGTCGGCTTGGTTTTGTTTCTTCAAGGGGCGTTGCCTAAATTCGAAGATCCGTTCGTAGTGCCAACGATAAGTGGTTTCCTACAATTGGAGTGGCACGGCGAGCATCGCGCCTTGGAATTCGAGGCCACGGCATACGGATGGTCAATCGTTGGCAGTGAAACACAGTCGCGGGGAGAGCGGACATATCACGAAGCGGATACAGCGGGGTTGGATGTCGAAAAACTTCTGGCTGCATATCGCTGGTTCACTGGGTTGGAATTGCTATGGCCAATCATTTAGTGACCGAGCCGATTCCCGACTCGGCAGTTCTTTTTCGGCGCATTCACAAGCATTTTTGGATTAACGCGGAGTCGGGCGTCGTGTCGTCGGCGGCATTCGATGGCTTCGAAATGTCTGTGAATTGGCAAGAATATGCTACAGCGCAAGAAACCGGGACGCGGGATACGACCGGCAATACGGTCGCAGTTGTCTCGTTGGTCGCTGGATTTTGCCGGACGCTGGAACAAACCGTTGTCCACGATCCTTCACCTCCACAAAGCGACCAACCAGCCAATCCAGCACATGCACTGGTCCGAGGTCGGAAGTCAAAACCTGTGAAGCACAAGCTGCGCGACGCGGCGGTTTTGGTTTGGAAGCTTGGTTGATTCGGCGCAACCTCCGGGGTTCTTGAATTCGTCGCGGTTGCTCCTCCAATACGAAATGAAATCCTCACGGTGCTCGCGGCCTGCTCATACCACTTGAATTTGGGAAAGTTTCTCTACAAAGTCGGCGACGCAATGAACATCGCCCGAAATTTTTTAAAGCGTATTTTCGTTTTTCTACTTCTTTCAACGTTCACGCTGTCCGCCGTCGAATTGCTGCCGCCGGGAAATCGTCCCCTGCCCCTCGGCGTTCATGCGCTCGTGGGCGCGAAAGTTTTTGTGAGGCCGAATGAAATTCTCGACCCCGCCACGATTATTATTCGAGATGGTTTTATTGAAGCGGTTGGAAAAAATATTCAGCCTCCCGCCGACGCGCGCATTTGGGAGATGAAAGGTTTGACGGTTTACGCCGGATTTATTGATCCATATTTCAGCGTTGGCGGGAAAGCCGCGGCCCCTCCCGGCGAGACGAAAGATTTTTTGACAGCGGGAAAATTTTTCGGCGTGCGCGGCTCGGAAACCGATCCCGGAAATCCCGGCGCGGGTGAGGCCATCGCGCAGATTACCCCCGAACGTCGCGCGGCCAGAACTTATTCGCCCGACCCGAAGCTGCTGGAAAAAATGCGCGAATTGGGTTTTACCACGGCCAATGTCGTATCGGAAAAAGGGATTTTTCGCGGCACAACGGCGTTCGTCGCGTTGTCAGACACAGATCCGAATCGCGCGTTGATCAAGCCGGATATTTTCCAGCATATCGCGATGGAGACGGAAGGCGGCGGCAAAGAAGATGCCTATCCCGAATCGTTGATGGGCGTGATCGCCGCGATTCGCCAAACTTTTTTTGACGCAGAACATTACGCGCGCGACAACGCGGATTTCCAAAAAAATCAAAATCGTCGGCGACCCGAGTTCAATCCCGCACTGGAAGCGTTGCTCGCGGCGAGCGAAGGAAAAATGCGCGTGTTGTTCGAGCCAAACAGCGCGTTGATGGTCGATCGCGCGACACGAATGGCGAAGGAATTGAAACTCGATTTCTGTCTCGTCTCCTCCGGCGAAGAATGGCGTCGCCCCGAATTGGCGAAGGCGGCGAACGCGCCCTTTATCGTGCGGCTGAATTTTCCTGAAGTTTCCAAGATGCCGACCGACGATGATTGGAATGATATTTCGCTCGACCAATTGCGCGCGTGGGATTGGGCGCCGGAAAATCCCGCACTGCTGCGCCAGCAAAAACTCGAAGTCGCGCTCACCACCGACGGCCTCAGCGATAAAAAGAATTTTCGCAAAAATCTCAAAGGCGCAATCGAGCGCGGGCTTTCCGAAGAAGATGCGCTCGCCGCTTTGACGACGGTTCCCGCGAAAATCTGTGGTGTGGAAAAATGGCTCGGCACGATTGAAGCCGGCAAGTTGGCGAATCTCACGATTGTTAGGGGAAATTATTTTCAACCCGAATCAAAAGTGCGCGAGGTGTGGATCGATGGCCGCATTTCCCGCCAGCAACTTGCGACAACGAACGCAATGCCTGACTCAAAGAAACCGATTGAGTTGGTGAAGCCTGCGGAAGACGCGCCCGAAAAGAAAAAGCCGGAAGAAAAAATTGCCGCGACAAATGCGCCTGACCAAAAAATTGCGGAGAAGTCAGAAGACAAAAAAGAAAAGACGAGCGTCGAACCGAAAACTCTGCCGTTGAAACGGGTCGCGCGCAGTCCACAAGAAGGTCGAGGCCCGATTACGAATGCGCCCGGTTTGCTCATTCGCAATGCCACGATTTGGACTTCCGGGCCGCAAGGCATTTTAACCAATGCCACGTTGCTCATCGCTGATGGGAAAATTTCCTCCCTCGGCGCAAAAGTGGAACCGGGTCCAAATACCTATGTCATCGAGGCGCAAGGCCAGCATGTCACGCCCGGGCTGATTGATTGCCATAGTCACAGCGCGATTCTCGGCGCGGTCAACGAATCCAGTTTGCCTTCGACTGCGATGGTGCGCATTGGCGACGTGGTGAATTCCGAGACCGACAACCTTCACGAAGAACTCGCGGGCGGATTGACCGTGGCGAATTTGCTGCACGGCTCGGCCAATCCCATCGGCGGACAAAATTGCGTGATCAAACTTCGTGATGGCGCGGCGCCGGAAGAGTTGAAATTGGCCGGAGCGCCCGAGGGAATTAAATTTGCGCTCGGCGAAAACGTCAAGCAATCCAACTGGGGCGACAAATACAGAACACGTTTTCCGCAAACCCGCATGGGAGTGAGAACTTTCATCGCGAATCGTTTCACCGCAGCGCAGCAATACGCGAAGGAGTGGGCAGATTACAAAGTGGGGCAGGCTGCCAGCCTGCCAGACGGACGCGCGAAGGCGGCCACGAAAGAGGCAGGCTCGAAGCCTGCCCCACTACCACCGCGGCGCGATCTGGAACTCGAAGCCATCGGCGAAATTATTCGGGGCGAGCGGTTGATCCATTGCCACTCCTATCGCCAGGACGAAATTCTGATGATGATTCGGTTGATGGAGAGTTTCGGCGTGAAGATCGGGACGTTTCAACACGTGCTCGAAGGTTACAAAATCGCCGACGAAATCGCAGCGCATGGCGCGGGCGGATCGACGTTCGCCGATTGGTGGGCTTACAAATTTGAAGTGTATGACGCGATTCCCTTCAACGGCAGTTTGATGCGCGAACGCGGCGTGAATGTTTCATTCAATTCTGATTCTGCCGATCTGGCGCGGCGACTTTACACCGAGGCCGCCAAAGCGGTGAAGTTCGGCGGCACGTCGGAAATCGACGCCTTGAAATTCGTGACGATCAATCCGGCGAAACAACTGCACATCGATAAACGCGTCGGCTCGCTCGAAGTCGGCAAAGATGCGGACTTCGTTATCTGGTCGAAGTCACCGCTCGATTCGACCACCGTCTGTTTGCAAACGTGGATCGATGGGAAGCAATATTTTGATCGCTCGCTCGAAACGGAACGGGTCGCCGCGTTGGAAAAGGAACGAACCGCGCTGATTGAAAAGGCGAAGAAGCTTTTGAAAGCTGGCGGCGATTCAGCCAAACCGGACGACGCTGGCAAAAAGAAATTTTTCCAACGCGCCCGGGAACATTTGCATGACCATGAGGAAAGGCACTGTGAAGATGATTAAAGCTGAAAGTTGAAAGTCGAAATTGGGAAAGCAGAAATGAACCAGGGCCGATTTTCAATTGAGTTTCCTGATCGGACGAAGCGGTTTGCCTCGGCGACAATTCGGTTGTTGGTCAAGCTTCCGAAGGGACAGGTAGTGGTACAGTTTGAACTCTCTTACCGCAAGCGGAGTTTGATTGAGTCACTTTCTTTAATTTCATTGCAGGCGGATTGTCGCCAAAAATCGAGCGCGGGCAAGGCGAAGAAAAAATCAATCTGCAACCAGTGCTTGCTGCCGCCGTCATCCCCGAGGCAGTAGTTTGTCCGCCGAACAGCCGAGTGCCTTACGGATGCGAACCACCCTTGTCATTAGCACGTTGATTTCCCCTGCTTCGATTCGTTGAATGTTGCGAAGGCTCAAGTCGGCCAACTCAGCAAGGCGCTCTTGTGTTACTTCTTCGAGGTTGCGTTCCCGCCGGACATTTGCCCCAAACGTTTTTTGCAACTTAGCCAAATCAGTTGGTGTCGGCTCGCCTCATTGTCACTTCCACTTACGCGGCACTAGCTCATCCCAAGTACAGCCCAAGGCTCGCCGGATTCTTGCGACGGTGGTAATCAGGAGATTGATTTCTCCGGCTTCTATTCGACGCACGTTACGGGCGTTGATTTCAACCAGTTCGGCCAACAGCTCCTGAGTCATGCCTAAGGATGTGCGAATCCGCCGAATGTTGCCGCCCAGTTCCTTAAGCTCGGTCGGCAGTTTTGATTTGGCCACGCCACAGTACCTCCGAATTTTGAAGTTGACATAAAGGGCGTGCTACGTCCTAATTGGAACAAACAAAAAGCGTGCTAAAAACTCGGTCGAATTTCTTCACATGAAAAAAACTTTCTTTCTTCTGTTCGCAGTCTGCGCCTTGGCTCGTGTCAATGCGCAGACGAATCTGCAATTGGTCACAGTGCTCACTGGTCGGCATTCACTGCCGAACGGCAGCCCCGCGACGGGGCAAGGAGCCTTCACATTGAACGGGGATGCTTTCCACTTCTACGTCCGTCTGCCTTTCGGGTCGTGGAGCGCCCGAATTCACGGCCCTGCTGATTGTCGAGGAGACGCGCCGGTTATCTTCGACCTTGGCCAACCAACCTGTTCAGTACCGAATTTTGGAGACCCGGGTGGTTGCGCCTTTGTTGGAGACCTTACTCTTAATCGCGTACAGCTTCGTCAGCTTCTCCACGGTCTCTGGTATGTGGAGGTAAAGTTCTATGACCTCGGTGTCCCGACAGTTACGCTGCGTGGCCAAATCACTCCCGAGCTCAACGTGCCATTGGCCGCAACGCTGCGCGGAGCAGAGGAAGTGCCGCCTAACACGAGTAGGGCCATCGGAAACGGCATCTTCCAACTCTCGAGCAATTCTTTTTCATTCATCGTAGGTGTTGGAGGCATAAGCTCCGTAGCAGAATCATTCGGTTACGGGCCAGCCATTCCCGGCTCCATCGGCTCTCCGCTGTTTAGTCTTGGAACGCCAACGTTCAATCCGATTTTCTGCGACCATTGCCAGTTTCCCACACCCGGCTACATTTTCTCCGGATCGGTCACGCTCACGGAACTCCAAATCCTTGATTTATTGGCGGGCAAACTCTACGTAAGCATTAACACTGCTGCATACCCGAATGGTGAAGTTCGTGGGCAAATCGTTCTCGCCGACACTGACGCGGACGGTGTCCCTGACTTTCTGGACCAATGCCCCAACACGAGTGCTGGCGCTGTTGTGGACGGGTGCGGGTGCAGCATTGAGCAGCTTTCCCCATGCGACGCTCCTTGGAAAACTCACGCAGAATACGTGAAGCGGGTCATCAATGTTGTCCTGCACTTCAGGCGAGAAGGACTGATTACAGCCTCGGAAGCGCGTGCCATCGTGAAACAAGCCGCGACTTCTGATTGCGGCAAACACAAATCTCTCCGATAAACGCTCAACCTAAATCTAAATCCTATGAAAAAAATCGTTCTTCTGCTTTTCACCGTTCTTGCCGTGGCTCACGCCAGCGGGCAAGGCATGCTCCAATTCACAGCAAACCTAAGAGGCGCAAATGAGGTGCCGCCAAATAGCAGTCCTTATCGCGGTAATGCCATTTTTTGGCTCGATGGGACGACATTCAATTATGGAATAGGCATTTACTCGCCAATGCCCACGCCACCCATTGGTGCGGTCATTCACGGGCCTGCGGATACCACTTCTACCGCGCCAGTGCTATTTGATCTCGGCCCCGGTGTTTTGGTGAACCCAGACGGCTTCAACGGGGGGCAGAATTGGGGTTGGGGCGGCGGCATTCTCGACTTGACCAGCAGCCAAATTGCCGATTGGCAGGCCGGTCTTTGGTATGTCGAAATCAGGACTACCGATTATCCAAACGGCGAACTTCGGGGGCAGATTTATCCCGTACCGGAGCCGTCAAGTATTGCGCTGCTCACGTTGGCTCTGGCCATTTTGTGCGGCGCGAAACTCAGAAAGATCCACAAGGCGAGGACGTCGTAAAAAAAAACCGGGATCTCATTCAAAAAGGAACAATCATGAAACTTAACCCGATATTGACCTGGATAGGCATTTGCATCCTCGCGTTCGTTGCCACCGGACAACTCAAGGCACAGGAGGAATTCAATGATTTCATTACACTGACAAATGCACCGCCTGTTCCAGGGGATTTGCCGCTCTGGATGTTCCGCCCGCCGCCGGTATTTCCAACAGGCGAGCCGCCGCCAGCATCACCTTCGCCCACCATTGATTTTCCTGGACCGCATGACTCCTCGCTGTCTGCTCCTCCTGACAGTCATGGCGCGGTTGGCGAAAGCAATGTTGTCACAATGATAAACACGGAAGCTCGAATCCAGACGCGAACCGGGACAATCGTTGCCACGACTAATTTGGCCGGTTTCTGGTCGGGTGTCGGTAGCTACACCACGATTACTGATCCCCGGATTCTTTACGACCCCGTGCAGAAGCGATGGATAGCCTGCGCGATTGTCGATCCCTTTCTGTCAACCTCCTCGCTGCTTCTCGGAGTATCAAAATCTGAAAACCCAGCGTTCACGAATTGGAATCGTTACCGTTTTGACGTAGATGCAAATAACAACACTTGGGCTGATTATCCTACGATGGGTTTTAATCAGAAGTGGATTTCCGTCCAATTGAATATGATTCCGTTAACCACAAACGGGCAGTATGGCAGTCTGATTTACGTTTTCACCAAGACGAACTACTTCGCAGGAAGCAGCAACGCCCCGCGCACATTCTCCGGCACCTTTACAAATTCGGGTTGGGGCCAGTTCCCTGCGACCACTTATGATACCAATGAATCGTCCCTCTACTTCGTGCAGAATGTGGTGGGGCATTACGATTTAGGTGGCGGTTCAATCGCAGGTCTCATTCGCCTGTGGCGTCTGAGTGGCGCCATTGGTTCAGAAAGCCTGAGCCAAGTCGGACTCATCGGGGCGACTCCATGGGCCGACAAGGTAAACGAAGCGACAACTGCGAACGTGGACAGCGCGCCCCAACTTGGCAGCAGTACCATTCGAATTCTGAATAATGATTCGCGAATTCTATCGGTCGTACAGCGGAACGGGCGCATTTGGGCAACCCACAATATTTTCCTGCCATACAACGATAGTGCCAATGCCCGCACCGCCGTTCAATGGTGGCAGATCGGGACCAACGGCTCCGTTTTTCAGAATGGCCGAATTGACGATAACTCGGGCGCAACCTACTACGCCTTTGGCAGCATTGCCGTCAACCGGTTCAATGATGCGCTTATCGGCTACTCCGTTTTTTCGACGAATCAATACCCCTCTTCCGCCTACTCGTTCCGACCATTTTATGGCGTGCAAAATGAAATGGACAGCTCACGGTCATTCAAGAGCGGGACCGATCTTTACTGGAAGACGTACACCACTGGCACGCGTTGGGGAGATTATAGCGCGACCGTCGTTGATCCTCTCAACGATGCGGATTTCTGGACGATTCAGGAATACGCGACGAATCACTTCGGAACACTGACGAACTTCTCAGGACGCTGGGCGACGTGGTGGGCGAAGGTTGCGGTTGAATTTCCTGGCAATGACAACTTTGCGAATAGCTACCCGTTGAGCGGTGCATCTGGCACGACTAACGGCAACAACATCCGCGCAACCAAAGAATCGGGAGAGCCGAATCATGCTGGCGACGCGGGGACAGCTTCCGTTTGGTACCATTGGACACCGCCTGCCGCTGGCAACGTTATCATTGACACCATCGGCAGCGACTACTCAACGATTCTGGCCGTTTACACCGGCTCTAGCGCCTCCGCGCTGACATTGGTGACTAACGACATCGGCTCTGCTGGCAACGGCGCGAGTCGTGTCATTTTCAACGCGGCTGCAAGCACGACCTACCGAATCGCAGTGGACGGCGTGAGCGGGAGCATGGGGAATATCGTTTTGAATTACAATCAGCCCACAACGCCCGTCTTCGTGACGAATCCGCAGAGCCAAACGAAGTACGAGGGCGAGAATGTAACCTTCACTTCGCAAGCGGTCGGGAATCCGGCGGCCAGCTACCAATGGCGTTTCAACGCTGCAAATATTAGCGGCGCGACCAGTTCGAGTTATACCATCACGGGCATCACGACAAACAACGCAGGGAACTACACGGTTGTCGCAACCAACACTTCCGGCTCGGTCACAAGCGCCGTCGCCGTGTTAACCGTGCTCACCAGTCAAGGCACGCTCAGTGGGCCGCTCGTGACCAACAACACATTCCAGTTCACGGTGTCACAAGTCAGCGGTTTGAATTACATCATTCAGGCGAACACCAACCTCAGCACAACGAATTGGAGTTCCATCAGCACGAACACCGCTCCATTTACGATTACGGATACGGCGTTCACGAACAATTCGCAGCGCTTCTACCGGGCGATTTACAAACCATAAGCAGACAGCTTCGCAGAAAAAAAGCGGCCTTCGTTTCCGAAGGCTGCTCGCGTTTTCTGAATTTCATTTTACGCCGGTGGCGGTGAAATTGATTTGAGTGCTTAGTCTAAAATTGGAACGGCGGCCAAACTTCGTCCGCACATTTTCAAACGGTACCACTACCGAGCTTTTCAATCCCAAAGGGATTGCATCATTTAGCCCAGGGTTGCGAGGCACGAGCTACCCTGGGCTGAGTGATACCAATCCTTTCAGGATTGAAGAAACACGCGCGGAGATGTGGGTAATGACAAGGACTGAAGTACGCGCTCCAATGAACAGGCCGTATCTCAATTTCTTGCAAACTAACGGAACGCCGATCTCCCGATCGGCTCGCGAAAAATGTGGAGCGTTCCGATGCCGATCAGGAGATCGGCGTTCCTTTGCCGCCTCTTTCCGAACATTTGAAACCTGCAATTTAGTGATATGCGCCCCAATGAACAGTCGCGGCCTGATGAAACTTCGAATGCGACAAAACCAATTAACAATTGATCGCGCGCGATTGATTCATATTCTGAACCAGTGACTTTTCTTCCCATTGTCGAACGAGAATTGCGCGTCGCATCCCGGCGGCGGAGCACGTATTTGGGCCGGCTCGCCGGAGCGGTCATCGCGATGGGAATCGCCGGGTGGGTGATGCTGGCCACTAGCAACAACGCTCCGGGCGAAATGGGAATTTTCTTATTCGTCGCGTTATCCATCATGTTGTTCATCTACAGCCTCGGCGCCGGTGCGAGAATCACGGCCGATTGCTTGAGCGAAGAAAAACGCGAAGGGACTCTCGGGCTGTTGTTTCTCACCGATCTAAAAGGCTATGACATCATCGCGGGCAAACTGGCCGCTAATTCTCTCAACACATTTTACGGATTGCTCTCGGCGTTTCCGGTGCTGGCCATTTCGCTTTTGATGGGAGGAGTGACGGTCGAGTTTTGGAAAGTGACGCTGGTCGCGACCAATCTTTTATTTTTTTCACTGGCCGTTGGAATCTTCGCGTCGTCGGTTTGCCGCGATGAACGCAAGGCAACGTCGCTCGCATTTCTGGTTTTGATCTTTGTCCTCGGCGCGACGCCCCTTATGGAACTGAGCTTAAATCTCGCTGATCACAACCGTCCGTTTACCACAACGTTATTGAGGCCCAGTCCCGCCTTCGCCTGCTTTTCCGCTTTTGGCTCCAGACTCAGTTTGAAGGCGCGCGATTTTTGGACGCCCGTCGTGATGACTCATCTTTACGCGTGGTTTTTTTTGGGGATCGCGAGTGTCATTGTTCCTCGTTCCTGGCAGGACAAGGCGGAACAAAACCGTTTGCCGTTCCGCAATTTCTGGCGGCTGATTTTTCAAACCAATCGGGTCAAGGAAACCCGGCGTCGAACAAAGCTGCTGGAAAGAAATCCATTTTTATGGCTGGCCGCGGGCGACCCGATTAAAATTATTTTCCTGTGGATCGTGATATTTCTGCTCACCGCATTATGGATTTGGGGAATGATCACCTGGCCGAAAGAATGGATGACTCCTCCCGTTTACGTCATCACAGCGATCGCGCTGCACACGTTGCTAAAAGTATGGATCACTTCGGAAGCTTGTTACCGCTTTATCCAAGACCGAAAAACCGGCGCGATGGAATTGCTCCTTTCCACTCCCTTGAGCGTGAAGGAAATTTTGCGCGGGCAACAACTCGCGCTCTTCCGCCAGTTCGCCGCGCCCGCGCTTTTCATTCTGGCCGTTGACCTGATTTTTTTGCTCCTGGGACTTTCCGACCGCGACATGCGTTCATCTTCCCAACAGGTTTTTTGGATAATGGTTTGGCTGGCGGGAATGAGTGTGTTCGTGATGGACTTATTAGCGCTGAGTTGGGTGAGCATGTGGGAGGGAATGCGCAGTGTGAAAATAAATCGGGCGAGTGGCGGGGCCATCACCCGAGTCTTGGTTCTGCCGTGGGGAGTCTTCGCGTTGTCGATCACATTTTGGGGAGCGATTAACATCTTCGCCATCATACGGTGGGATGAAAAAGCAGTGCTGCTTTATTGGCTGGCGCTGTGTGTGGCGAACAATTTTATTTTAATGAACTGGGCCAAAAAAAATCTTCGCGAACGTTTTAGAGATATAGCGACCCAACGATTCGATGTGAAGAAATCGCGGCTCGGCTGGTTAAAATCGCGCAAAGAAACAACGATGCTGGAAGTTCCGCCAGTCATCCATTTGCGTTGAAGGGTCGTAGCGCAGGTTTTTAACCTGCCGTATCGCGGGTTTGCAACCCGCTGGACATCTCCAGCGCCCTGCCGATATCAAATCGGCGATACAGCAGCTTGCAAAGCTGCGCTACGGAAGCGGTAGCGCAGGTTTTTAACCTGCCGTATCGCGGGTTTGCAACCCGCTGGACTTTTACTCGATCCGTAGCCGCCGACGTGAGAAGGCGGAATGGAGGATAGAGAATCGAAGATGGATGATGGGGATGTTGGATGTTGGATGATGGGGATGTTGGATGTTGGATGTTGGATGTTGGATGTTGGATGTTGGATGTTGGATGTTGGATGTTGGATGTTGGATGTTGGATGTTGGATGTTGGATGTTCGATGTTGGATGTTCGATGTTCAAAGTTCGATGTTTTCCATCCTCCATCCTCTATTCGTTGAACGATGTTTGATCCCCCTTTCCGCGTTCCGCATTCCGCGTTCCGCGCTGAAGGTCGTTCGGCAAATCCCAATTGCTTGAATTTCCACTCGGTTCCGCTTTGAATACAGCACATGGTTGACCGCCGCTGAAAATAATCCCCAAGAAAACGCGGGATAACCAATGCGGTGGTCACAGACGCGCCGCTACAAATATTGCATTCGCTGCGCGAGATTTGGTTCCGAAGACAGCTAAGGTGCGCAGAGACTATTGAGATACCTTTCCAGATTGGTATAACCGGCGCGATCTTTACCTCCATTGCGATCAGCAGGATCGTTTGGATTTAACCCGTGAGCTTTTTCCCAGACATCGGGCATCCCATCGTGATCGCTATCCAAAGGCGCGGGAATGCTTTTCAAAGTGGGCCATCCACCCACGTCTTTTTGCGAGTCGATCAATTTGCCCTGGCGCTTGCGGACATTGTCGATGACACGCGTATCCACGGCGTCGCGATGCAAGGACGCGCCACTTTGGGCGAGGACAAGATCGGAAGCTTTCTTGGCGGACTGAGTTTGCGGCAAGTTGGTTCCAAGACCGGGTTCCTTATCCACCTTCCAGTCCGCCGCAGACGTGCCCTGGTATTTATAACCACCGCCTGCTTTCAGCCATCGCTTAAAGTCTAGCGCCGCGTAATTATCGCGGGTTAAATCTTCCCTTTCTTCGAACACGTTGCCACTCATGTAACCTTTAGCCATATCAGGCAGGGCGCCTTTCATGGCAATCGGAAGTCTGGCGGGATCCGTCATTGGGCCCGGACGCCAAAGGTTATTGATGCAGTTAATGAAATGATCGGCGAAGTTAGCCGTGCCGCTCGCGCTCCAGTTAAAAATAATGTTGTTGCGGAAATCGACTATGTATTGAGGCGGCGCACTCGCGCTTCCCAGAGTAGGGTGGCGGTCGCGACAAGTGGAGTAGAGGTTATGGTGCAATGAAATGTTCCCGGTAAGATTTCGATACGACGCGCACATGGCATGGTCGGTCTTGTGATGGAGGCTGTGGTTCATGGCCTCACTGAGGATACACCATTGTACGGTCACGTTGCCGCCGCGTCGAAGATCATGGGTGCCGTCAATTGCCCAACTCAATGAGCAATGGTCGATCATCATTTCGTCAACATCATCGGTGTTCAGCACATCATCGCCTCCCTTGGCTCCCCTTTCCTTGTGCTCGTCACCAAGGCGGACGCGCAGATAGCGCACGACAACGTTAGTGGCATTTTTTATGGCGAAGGTAAAATCCTTCAGCGTAATCCCATCACCAGGCGCGGTCTGCCCGGCGATTGTCATCTGGGATTTGTCGAGCAACAACCTGCTCTTGAGTTCAATGGTCCCGGAGATAGCAAATACGATTGTGCGCGGGCCGACGGCGGAGTCGATGCCTTTTCTCAATGAGCCAGGCCCTGCGTCTGCCAGGCTCGTCACACTATAGACATCCCCGCCACGGCCACCTGTGGCGGACCGGCCAAACCCTTCTGCTCCTGGGAAGGCCACCGGTCGCTCTTTGGCAGAGAGCGACGACGCAAAAGAAAAACAGGCCAGGCAAACTGCCCAACCAGGAACAGAAGAATTTTTCATCGTAAAGAAACTTTGCGAAGATCAGGAACCAATTTATCCGGAAAGAAAAAAACCGACGTCGCAGGAGCGATGCCGGTTGGTTTCTTATCCTTATGGGTTCTTGACGCGATAGTATCGTTCACTGCCCGTAATCGCATCTTGAATTACTACGGGCGAGCCATCGCCAATTAGATTCGTCAGTGTGGTCCAATTGGTGGTGCTCAAGTTGATGTTGTATTGAACCGTATAAGGTGTGCTGGCCACGGTGTTGAAACTGAAGCTGAAGTTTGTGCCGTTCGCCATAGCGTTAGTGAGAGAAATATTGACGGGCACCGCTGTCGAAACGGGAAGGAATACCATGTAGTTAAGGAAACAGAAGTTGAGCGTGGGAGAGGCCCCGGCAATGCCGGTTAACCGCACGGTTTCCTTGCCACTTAACGTGACCAATTTCGGCGCGCCATTGGTATCGGTCAGCAGGTAATTTTTCAGGATTTCCTTTTTTAGGCCGGCCGGGAGCTGAAAGATACCGATGTTGGTTGTCGTCTGGTTGGTCTGGGTATAATCACTCGTGACCTTGTCCAGCGCGAACGTGTAATTGCTTAGAATGCAACCTGCGCGCAGGTAAACCATGTATTGCGCGTTGGTCCATTCATGGGTGTAGTTGAACCACATGTTGGTGCTGGCGCGCTCCAAGACGTTTTCGCGCAGAGCAGTAACGCCGTCCGTCCACAATTGCTCTTGCCGATTGAAATCATCCGAGGTTTCGTTGCGAATATTAATGCCGGGCGGACAACTGCGAAAGTTCGAGCCTGTATTGGCCGTGCTATCGACTTTAAAATCAATTCCTGCCACGCCCTGTCGCATGAAATAGCCGTTCGTTCTTTCAACCAATTGACTGTCATAGGTGAAACCGGAATAGCGCCAATCCTGGATATAGCGGTCGGTCTTGGTGTTGTCATCCTGAGTAAGCGAGCAGGCAGCCGCGAGTGGATCGAAGTTAAAGTTTTCAATTTCGAGCACCGTCACGTAGTTGGAGGGATTGATTTCGATGAAGACATTCGTGCTATTGGTCGTGGTAGTAGTGCGATAACGGGAATAGGGAACGAACGTGTCAAAAAAGAAGGACGGCGACGACGAGGCGCGCCCCGCTTGATCCGTGAGGTTGACCGTCAAATTGTAAATAGCGTTTGACACCAACCCGCTATAAGTCACGGTTCGACTGCTCGAAGCATCCGTCCCGGTCAGAGTCAGTCCGTTCGTGGATGTGAAGTTCGTGCCGTTCAGGTTAAAAACAATATTGCTGGAAGGCAACGAGTTCGTTCCGTAAGTCACGACATCTAACACCACGTTTGATACAGCCGGGTAAAACGTTTCGGCTCGGCGTGGCAGCACTTGCGTCACCCGCGCGGGCCGTTGGTCGGCGGGAAGCTGAATGACGCTCAGACTATCCATAGACTGAAAATTGGTCCTCGCGGCATGGTTGTTTCTTGAAACGAAGGTGAGCAGAGTCGTGTTCCCAAAGTCTGTGGTGAAGGGAACGGGAGGGCCAAATTGCCGCCAACGCAGTTTCCGCCCGACAGCGGTTGTGGTGTTGTAAGTGTTAACGCCGTCACTCACTGTTCCTTCGTAAAGCCGGTTATAAGGGTCTATCTGCAATTTGAAATGATAGACTGTATTGGTGGCGAAGGTGACATTCGTGGCGTTGTAATAGGCGCCTAAATTTTCCGTGGTGGATGCTGGATTGCCGTCATAGAAGCTCCAACGCAATGCCACCAGCCCGGGCTGGGCGGCGTTCGCTGCGCCCTGGACACGAACCATGTAGGAGCATTTCGCGCGCACGTCAGGACCTATGTCACTGCTCACGCCACCCTGAAATACGATGTAATCACTGTTTCCGGAAAATCCGCCGGGAAAGGCGGGCAAGCCATTCGAGGTCAAATTGTCGAGACGATAATCAAACTCCACCGTGTACGGTTGTGTCACGTCTATCGTAGCATTGGTGAATTGTCTCCGTATGGTGGAGGCCGCCGTTCCGCCGCCGATGCTCCAACTGAGATAATTGCTGCCACTGTTCAGCGGCGCTGTATTGGTCACGCCGTTCACAATTGCGGCCGAGGTTCCCAAAGCAGTGACCCACCCGGCAGCCCACCCATTCCCCGTTCCACCGGGATACTGGTCGAGAGTCCCGTCTGTCCCGTTGCCATCGGTAAAATAGTTTGTGGCACTCTGCGCTTGAGCGCTCGTGGAGGTCATGTTTAGCAGCATCGCGCAAAGCAGCGCTGATGCAGCGAGCACGGTAGTTTTTTTTACGTATGTTTTCATATTGGTGGGTTTGTTTTGGTTATTGGCTAAGTGAAAAAATTATTGGGCAAAAGTACGTTTAATCAACCAGTCGAGATCCGCGCTATTCGGGGCGCTCAAACTAGCGGGTTTTCCAGCAGGTGCTATGGGCAGAATAGTAGAGGGATCCTTCCATCTGTGAATTTCTGAGTGGCCGTCAGCGAAAGAAAGGCCAGCCGCCTTGTTATGATAACTGGCCGGAAAATCAATCCATTTATAGTCCTTTTGGATCAACATTAAGGCATCATTCACACTGTTCGGATGCTCGTCCATGATCACCCATTGCATCACAGGCGTTGGATTGACGACGAGAGCCAACTTGGCAATTCCACTACTACCCGTATCTCCCAACCGACTGCACATGCTAATGCTTCGAACGCGCGGAGCGGTCTTGCCTCCGACCAACGCCATACTTTTATCGGAAGGACATTTATAAACCCGATGGTTTTTATGAACATACGGGCCGAGTAACGCCCGAACCATCAGATCGCTGTTGGTGGCATCAGGCCCGGTATAACTCATAATTCCCCAGGACCAATTTGGATCCTGATTCTGCGTTCCCGACTGTCCCAGGTTCGGCACGAGAAGATCGTTGTTGTCTTCCGCATACATTCTCCAAGCCAGGGCGACTTGCTTGGTGTTGCTCATGCACGAAATACCGTTTGCCTTTTCCTTCGCCTTCGCCAGCGCGGGTAAAAGCAAGCCAGCAAGGATCGCTATAATTGCGATCACTACGAGCAATTCAATTAGTGTGAAACCAAGTCGCCCGCTTGGGCTCCAAGCTATAGGATTCTTTGTGCTCATCTAATTCGTTATCCGCAAGCCAGCCGCATGTCCTATGCCTTCGGCGCATTTCGTCGTCCGAACAGGGCTACTTTTCGTGATGATGAACCGTATCTCTCCTTCCTGGGAACGTCTAGGGTTTTTCGGGCGATTTCTCTTGAAGATTTGGGCGGCAAAAGGTGGGCCGATGATACAGAAATATCTCCATCGTCATGATTCGATAACCGCCCATCTCCTTATCGCGAAATCTCCAACCAAGCTTCCCTCGGAATTGCGGGGGGATCTCACCGCCTCTTTTCAAAGTAGGGCAGGCGTCTCGCCTGCCCATCTTTTCTTTTGGCGAAAAGGTTTGAGTGGCTACTTCACTGGGCAGACCAGACGCCTTGCCCTACTTTGCTCGCGGCGCAGCCAGGATCGAAGATTTTCTCGCGGCAACTTTGGCGGGGTTCAATGAACGTTTAAGGGACTGCTCCTGCTGTTGACGAATCGCTTGCGGCGAACAGAAGAACGCTTTTTTAAACGCATGATTGAAATGCGATAAGTCTTCAAATCCACTTTCAAAAGCTGCGGCCGTGACCGTTTTGTCGGTCTGCAATAAAAGTTTCCGGCTGTGTTGCAGCCGCAATTTGTAAATATATTGTTTCCAACTCTCACCCGTCACTTTGCGAAACATTTCCGTGAATTGCCGCCGGCTCAAGCCCGTCGCCACCGCCGCTTCATCCAAAGTTTGCCGAAGATAAAATTGCGTTTGCAATCGCAGCGCGTAACGGGCGACCCGTTCGGCGCTATCGGTTCCCTTGATAAAAAGTGGGCGATGCCCGTCGTTATCGTCGTGATAAATGCGGATGGCGCGCACGGCCAACTCGACCAGGCGCGAACATAAAACCCATTCCCATCCCTGCCGTTGGTCCCCCTGCTCAAAAAGCATTTCCTGAAAATCAGAGCGCACCGCGCGAGCCAGCGACGAGAGATAGGCCGACAGGTCCCAATGTAAAAGACCTGGTTGCAAAAGGTCGCGCCGCAAAAAATCCGGCAACACCGTTGGCCGATAATGAATCGCGTAAAGCACCACCGGGTCATTGGGAGAATCCTGCTGGCGATGCGACAGACCAGCGGGAATATGCACGAGGCTGTTCGTGGCGACCGTGACTTTTTTTCCTTTCGCTTCCCACTCGGCCTGGCCGCCGATAATCAGCAGAAACTTGGAGAAGTCGTCTTGCAACTTGCCCACGAACCCCGGCCCGTGCCGACTTTCAAAAACGGCGACCCCGAACGGCGGCACCGGAACCGATTTCGGGCGGATGACCCGCTCTCCACCATCCAGCGCCGGAAGTGGCGTCGCGATGAAAGAGGGCTTCGGAAATAGTTGCGGTCCGGTCACACCGAAAATTTGCCAAGTGGGAAATGGCAATTCAATTTTAAAGAGAAAAAACTCCAGGCGAATCTTGAGGCGGGTCGCCCATAACAAAAGGAGCGCGGACGTTCTCGTCCGCGTTTTCCGAGGTCAACAAAAACGCAGGTGTTTTCACTACTTCGAATTCGCGCGGACGAGAACGTCCGCGCTCCTTTTCCGTTTGGGCAACCCGCGTCCACGCCGCGCGCAAAAACTTTTCATTTCCAAATTAAAATTGCGCGCCAGGAAAACCGATGTTAGTCCGATGCGCATGTCTTGCCAAAAAATTTTTCTCGCGCCTGTTTTTTCTCCAACAAAAATTCGATGGATGACTGGGATGTTTTTGAGCGGAATCCATTTCGGATGCGCTCTGCCGCAAAAATCTTCGGAGGGATCGGACGCAAATATTTCCTGGCAAGAAAGCGCAGAGAGAACTGTTTTTCAAGTCAATGACCATGAAGTTTTGCATCCAATTAAATCCGGCTCATGGCATCTCGCCGGCATTTTGGAACTTCAATTGACCGGCCCAATTCAGCCCCACGAAAACTCGGTGCTGCGTCTGTTTGATTCCGGCGCGCAGATCAAAGGACGTTTTGATCGCGTCGTTCTGCCTGACGGCTGGCTCTACGATTTGAGTTACGATTATAAAGCGGGGACGGTCACGCTCTCCAACTTGCGACCGAATCGCGCGCCCGCTTTTCCCGGCGCGGAAGGTTTTGGAAAATACACGCTCGGCGGTCGCGGCGGAAAAGTAATCGAGGTCACGAATCTCAACGACAGCGGGCCGGGAAGTTTTCGCGCGGCGTGCATGGCGGAAGGTCCGCGCACCGTTGTCTTCCGTGTTTCAGGAACGATCCCGCTCGAATCGAAATTTAAAATTACCAATCCATTTCTCACCATCGCGGGCCAGACCGCGCCCGGCGACGGAATTTGCGTCAAAAACTTCCAGGTCAATTTCGACATTCACGACATGATTATTCGTTACCTGCGTTTTCGGCCCGGCGATGAAAGTCAACAGGAGCAGGACGGTTTCGGTGGCAAAGGCGATCACATCATCATTGATCATTGCACGGCGAGTTGGGGCGTTGACGAAACTTTTTCAATCAACAAAGGCGCAAATCTGACCGTGCAATGGTGTTTGGTCAGCGAAAGTTTAAGCCACTCATTGCATAAAAAAGGCGATCACGGTTACGGCGGACTCTGGGGCGGTCCGGGCGGTTCGTGGCATCACAATATTTTGGCGCATCACACCAGTCGCAATCCGCGCGCTTCTGGAAATAAAGAATCCGGCCTGCTGGATTATCGCAACAACGTGATTTACAACTGGGGTTTTAACAGCGCCTACGGCGGCGAACTTTGGCCGCGCAATTGGATCAATAATTATTACAAACCCGGCCCGGCCACGTCTGAAAATGTGCGTCGCAGGATCTTCGAGCAAAATGGGCCAGAGGGAAAAATGTATTGCGACGGGAATTTTGTTTTGGGCTTCCCGGAAATTTCCAAAGACAACTGGAACGGCGGAATTGATTACTCGAAGGAGAAAGGCGGAAGCGAAAAAACCTTGCGCGTGAATGAACCCTTTGTCGTCGCGCCGGTGAAAACGCAATCCGCCGAAGAAGCCTACAAACTCGTCTTGGCGCAGGCGGGTTGCTCCCTCGTGAGTGATTCAGTGGACGAACGGGTCATCGAAGAAATTCGCACGGGCACCGCCACTTACGGCGAAACGTATCGCGGCGGCAAAAAAGGAATTATCGATTCGCAAAAAGAAGTCGGTGGCTGGCCGGAACTAAAATCCACACCTGCGCCGGTGGATTCCGATCACGACGGAATCCCCGACGAATGGGAAAAAAAGCACGGCCTGAATTCAAACAATTCCGCTGACGGCAACGCGATGACAAAGAATGGCTACACGAACCTGGAGAATTATTTGAATACCCTTGTCAAATGAACAGGTCGCAGCAAATGACCCATTGCGCCATTCGCCCGGCTCTCGAATCCGATCTGATCGGGATTAATGACATCTACAACTACTATGTTCTGCATTCGACCTGCACATATCAGGAAGAGGTGGAAGCAGAGTAGGGTGGCGGTCGCGACAAGTGGAGTAGAGATTATGGTGCAATGAAATGTTCCCGGTAAGATTTCGATACGACGCGCACATGGCATGGTCGGTCTTGTGATGGAGGCTGTGGTTCATGGCTTCACTGAGGATACACCATTGTACGGTTACGTTGCGCGGCTACGCCGACCTGTAAAAACTTCCGAAAACCAGAGGCTTATTTTACACTTTGCCGACGTATCTACATACTGGAGATACCTCTTTCGGTTTAGTGAAAACCATTAGCAGGCAGTTGTTTAGAACCTTGGCTAATCCTCATCCAGCTTCGTGGTATAGCGGGTGCTTTGAAGCGTCGTTACTCAGTTTCTGGCTGGCAATGATAATATCTTTTAAGAAGTTTCTCTCCTGTTCTTCGGCGGCGATTCTCTTTTCAGCTATACGAATCGAGTCTGACAAACAGAAGAACATACAAATAAACCGAGGGAACTTCCTGGGGGCGCGGATGGCGTGTTGGGTTGTTCTTGGATGGCTGATTTTTTCACCACAGATGTTCGGCCAGAAACTGCAATTGGAATTTGAACCGGAGTGGCAGGGTCGTCCGCTGGCGCTGAACAAGAAACTTCCGGGCGCGCGAGTGGATGGAATGTCCATCAGCCGTCTCGATGGATTGCTCTCTCAATTGGCTCTCCAGCGCACCGATGGCAGTTGGCTGGAATCCGATCGTTGGCAGGTTTTCCTGAGCGCAGAAAAGCTCCGTCTTTCGGGCACAGCCGATGGCCTGCTCGCGCAAGAGTTCAAAGCGATTCGATTCCGAGTTGGAGTGGATGCGGAAACGGATGCGAGCGATCCACAGCAACGTCCGCCGGACCATCCGCTGCATCCGGCTGTCTGCGGCCTGCACTGGGGATGGCGAAGTGGTTATATCTTTTTGGCCATCGAAGGGCATTGGGAGCCGGCCAAGGAAAAGACCGGCGGGTTTTCCTATCATCTGGCCGGAGCGACGAAGCCCATGATCGTCGAGTTGCCGGTGAAGTTCTCGGGCGCGCAACCGACGACCATCCGTCTGGGAATGGAACTCGCCTCCGTGTTGACGACGGGAGAAGTAGTGCGCGCAGTTTCTTCGACTCACTCGCGCGAGGGCGATGCGTTGGCGTCAGTTCTCAAGGAACGGGTCGCGCATTCATTCAGAGTCAAGAGCGTGCAGACGGATCTCTACCAGCCAAAGGATTTGGTGCAACCGTCACCTCGCTTGATGCCAGACGGCACGACGCCTTTCCACCTGAACATTTCGGAACGGTTGCCCAAGGTGAAATTACCGGCGGACAATCCTTTGACGGTTGAAGGCGTGGAACTCGGGCGGCGGCTCTTTCACGACGCCCGGTTATCTCAGAACAACGCCCAATCGTGCGCGAGTTGTCATGATCGTTCGAAAGCTTTTACGGACGGTAGAAGCTTCAGCCTCGGCGTTAACGGTGATGCTGGCCGCAGAAATGCCATGCCACTCGTGAACCTCGCTTGGGCGCAGGAGTTCTTCTGGGATGGACGGGCGAAATCTTTGCGCGAACAGGTGCTGCTTCCGATCCAGGACGCGCACGAGATGAACGAAACGTTGAGCCGCGTGGTTGTGAAGCTCAGTGCTGAACACGATTACCGGACGCAATTCAAGGCAGCCTTCGGTACCGTCGGTATTACTTCGGAGCGAATGTCCCTCGCGCTAGAGCAGTTTCTCCTGACGCAAATTTCACAAGAGTCGAAGTTCGACCGCGCGGCGCGCAAGGTGACTGAGTTGACCTCGCAGGAGCAGCGAGGTTTGCAGTTATTTGTCACCGAGCACGACCCACGGCGCGGGCTGCGCGGCGCGGATTGTTTTCATTGCCACGGCGGAAATCTTTTCAGCAATCACCAGTTCCTAAACAATGGACTAGAGAAACGCGGGAATGATTTGGGGCGAATGGAGGTCACGAAGTCAGAGACCGACCGAGGCAAGTTCAAAGTGCCGACACTGCGCAACGTGGCCTTGACCGCGCCCTATATGCACGATGGGCGTTTCGCCACGTTGGAAGAAGTAGTCGAACACTACAATGGGAAACTTCATCGGTCGCCAACGCTTGATCCGAACCTGGCCAAACATCCGGAATCAGGTCTCGGCTTGAGCGCGGAAGACAAGGCCGCTCTAGTCGCTTTTCTCAAGACGCTCACCGACGAAAATTTCGTTACGGTGGATTCCTCACCCGTCCAGCTTTCCAAAACCAAATAACACTATGCGCATTCGTCATCCTAGAGTGGTTTCCCAAATAAATTTCCGAAAAGACGTAAATTTCCGATCGGAGCGCAGAGCATTGCTCTGCGCGTTGCGCCATCCATTTCCGAGCGGAGCAATGCTCCGCGCTCCGTTCTATCCGGAAATTTATTTTGGCAATCGCTGTAAGGTCATTCCTATCGTGCTCACCATTTTGTGCGGCGCGATGATTTTCCTGCAACCGCTCGCGCGCGCCGATGTGGATCGTCATGCCCAACAGGACGCCTTTGATGCGGAAGTGGCGGCGCTCCTTCCGGCCTCCAAGTTGGCAGCCGTGGCGGCAACCGCACCATCGGACCGAATCACATTGGGCGAGTGGGGCGCAGTAATTCCCTGGACTCCACACATCCCGGTTTCCGCGGCGACATTGCCCGACGGGCGTGTGCTGACGTTTGCTTCCAACCAGCGCACGACATTTCCGTCAGGCCCGGAGTTTACCTACGCCGCCACCTGGAATCCGGCGACGGGACAATTCGTGGAATACAATCATCCCTCGCACGATATGTTCTGCGGCGCATTAGTCACATTGCCGGATGGACGAGTCCTTGTGAATGGCGGGCGCAATACCACCGTGCGTTCGAGTATCTTCGATTGGAGAAACAACACCTGGACGCGCACGCCGGACATGAATGATCCGCGCTGGTACAACACCACCGTCGCACTCCCGAATGGCCGCGTCTGGACCGTGAGCGGTAGTGGTGGCTCGGGCACGGCGGAGCGATGGGATCCAGCGAGTGGTTGGAGTCGGTTGACCGGCATCAATTGGAACCTCGTCACGAGCGAGCCGGGTTACATCACCAGCTGGCATCCGTTCCTGTTACTCGCGCCAGATGGACGGCTTATTCACTTCGGCCCCACGGACACCATGCACTGGATTTCACCGGACGGCAGTGGCGCGATGAGCAACACCGGCACGACTGTTCCCGGCGTCAACTATCCCAAGGAAGGATCGTGGGTGATGTATAACGAAGGAAGAATTCTCGTGGCGGGAGGCGGCGCCAATACCACGGCCAATGCGAGTGATACCACCACCGGAACGAGTAGTGGCAGCGCCTACACCGTCGATGTCCGCACCGGCACACCCATCATAACGCCCGCCGCTTCGATGAGGTTCGCGCGGCAATTCGCCAATGGTGTCGTGTTGCCCAATGGCGAAGTCATGGTCATGGGTGGTAACACTTCGGGTCTGAAATTCAACGACACCGGCTCGATTCTCACTCCCGAAATCTGGAACCCCACTACCGCCCAATGGCGCAACGCGGCCGATGCCAACGTCCCGCGCAATTATCATTCGCTCGCGTTGCTTCTACCTGATGGCCGGGTTTTGTCCGGTGGAGGTGGCCTGGGCGGCGGTGATCATCGCGACGCGCAACTTTTCACTCCGGCCAATCTCTTCAACGCCGACGGCACTCCCGCCACGCGGCCCGTGCTCAACACTGCGCCGTCCTCCATCGGCGTGGGAACCAAGTTCCTGGTTTCGGGCACGCCTGCGATGCAGAAATTTGCGTTCATCAAAATGTCGGCCATTACGCATTCCGTAAACACGGACTTGCGTTACCTATCCCTTCTTTTCACAGAAACCTCCTCTGGGAATTATCAAATTACGTCTCACTCCAGCCTCAACGTCATGACTCCAGGTTACTGGATGCTGTTCGGTCTGAACGCGGCCGGTGTTCATTCCATCTCCAAAATTATCCTGGTGGACGCGACCACTTCGGTGGACGTCGTCCCTCCAGGAAATCAAGCATCCTATGTCGGTCAATCGGTCTCCTTGCCGATGATTGGAAGCGCACCGACCGGCAGTCTTCTCACGTGGTCTGCGACTGGTTTGCCAGCGGGGCTTTCCATCAATTCCGCTACGGGCCGAATCACCGGCACGCCAACCTCGGCGGGCGTTTCTTCGGTGCGAGTCACGTTGAGCAACGGCAATAGTTCAGACTTCGAAAATTTTTCCTGGACCATTCAGCCCCAAACTTTCACGCAAAATTTCGCGAACTTCGCGAGCGCCAGTAGTCTGACGTTGAATGGCAATGCGGCGATTACCGCTGGCGCGTTGCGGCTCGCGTCGAATGTGGCGAACCAGGTTGGGTCGGCTTTTCTTTCCAGCCCGGTCGCCATCGGTTCGAACTCATCCCTCAACACCCGATTTGTTTTCCGCATTCACGGAACGGCGGATGGCGCGGATGGATTGACCTTCGTTGTCCAGGGCAATGGCGCTTCTTCTATCGGGACGGTCGGCGCGGGTCTGGGCTACGAGGGGATGACGCGAAGTGTTGCGGTCGAGATTGATAATTACCAGGGCGCCAGTGATCCTAACGCGAACCACCTCGGCATTCTAAGTAACGGCAATGTCGTGACTCATCTCACCACCTATACGCCGGGTTGGGATTTGGAGAACGCGCTCAGTCACACCGTGTGGGTAGAGTATGATGGCCCCGCGAATCAACTCCGCGTTTACATCGCTCAAGGCATCGTCACACAGCGTCCGGGTAGTCCGGTAATGATCGCGAACGTTGATCTTCCTGCTCTCCTCGGCGGCCTGGCGTGGTTTGGATTCACCGGCGCAACGGGCGGCGCTTTCAATAATCATGACATTGAAAGCTGGAGTCTCACCGTGAACGCCTTCGCGCTGCCGGCGCAACCGGTTCTCACCGCGCCTATCAACCGGACCACCGTAGTCGGCGTCGCTGTCACTACCCAAATGCAAGCCACGGATGCGAATGGCGATTTGCTCACGTGGAGCGCCACGGGTTTGCCGACGGGTCTTTCCATCAATCCTACTTCAGGGCTTATCTCCGGGACGCCGAGCGTAGGTGGAATTTTTTCTCCAACCATCACGGTGGCGGACGGCAATACCTTGCCCGTGAGCGCGAGTTTTACGTGGACGATCAATAATGTGTTGACGGTTCAACCGCTGGCTGGAATCGCGGTGGCGGCGGGCACAAGTGTGGCAATGACCGCGCAATCTTCGGGCGGATTGAATTCGCAATATCGCTGGAACTTTGGAGATGGTTCGCCGGAAACTTCTTTCTCCAGTTCACCTTCTACTTCGCATTTGTTTTCGACGCCCGGTCGCTATCTGGTCACGGTCACAGTGCGTGACGACACGGGACGCGAAGTAACCGCCAGCTACCGCCAGGGCGTTTATGCGCCGTTGACTGCGGCGAAGCCAACCGCGTCGTCGAGCATCGCCTATGAAGTCCGCACCGGCACGAATTCCCGTCTATGGGTGGTGAATCCAGACAACGATAGCGTGACCGTATTCGACGCAGTGACCCGCGCGAAACTCGCCGAAGTAAACGTCGGTCGCGCTCCGCGAACTGTGGCCATCGCCTCTGACGGTCGCGTGTGGGTAGCCAATACCGAATCCGCAACGCTGACAATTTTGCGCTCCGACTACTCGGTGGCTCAGACGGTAAATCTCCCACGCGGCTCTCGTCCTTTCGGAATTGTGTTCGATCCCGCCGGGCTGAATGCGTATGTCGCGTTGGAAGACGCGGGCAAAATCCTGAAACTCAATCCTACTACCGGCACCACAATCGCCGCGCTGAATGTCGGCCCCCATGTCCGTCATCTTTCGGTGACGGCGGATGGCGCGCAGATTTTTGCGACACGTTTTGTTACGCCGCGATTGCCGGGCGAGGAAACGGCGAACGTGCAGACTACTATGAACGGCGTGAACTATGGCGGCGAAGTGCTCGTCATCAACGCGACTACCTTCATCTTGGAAGACACCATCATCCTCCAGCATAGCGAAGAGCCGGATACCTCAAACTCTGGCAAAGGTATTCCGAACTACCTCGGCGCGGCGGCGATTTCGCCCGACGGCCAAAGTGCGTGGGTTCCATCGAAGCAGGACAACATCAAGCGCGGCACATTGCGCAACGGCGGCGTGCTGACCCACGATATGACGATGCGTAGCATTGCCTCGCGCATCGACCTTGTGAACGGCTCCGAAGATTTGACTGGCCGCATCGACTTCGACAACACCGGAGTTGCCAGCGCCGCCGCGTTCAACCCGAACGGCATCTTCCTGTTCACCGCGTTGGAGGGCAGTCGCGAAATCACGGTCGCGGATGCGTGGGCGAAGGAAGAAATTCTGCGTTTCGATGCGGGCCGCGCGCCACAGGGATTAGTCCTCTCGCCGGATGGCAGAACGTTGTTCGTGCATAATTTTATGGATCGCACCATCACCATTCACGATCTCAGTGCGCTGGCGAATGGCGCCGACACCGCGCCACCTGCGCCGGTCGTCTTGAACTGCGTCACTACCGAAAAACTCACCGCCACCGTGCTCCGAGGAAAACAGTTCTTCTACGACACGCGCGATACTCGGGTCGCCTTCCAGCAGTACATGAGTTGCGCTGGCTGCCATAATGACGGCGGACAGGACGGACGTGTTTGGGACTTCACTCAGTTCGGAGAAGGTTTGCGCAATACGATTACACTTCGAGGTCACGCAACGCAGGGGCCGCTGCATTGGACGGGTAACTTCGACGAGGTCCAGGATTTCGAAGGACAGATCAGAAACTTCGCGCTCGGCACGGGTCTGATGAGCGATGCGAATTTCCATGCTGGCACGCGCTCGCAACCACTCGGCGATTCGAAGGCGGGCTTAAGTGCAGACCTTGATGCTCTGGCGGCGTATGTCAGTTCGCTGACGAAACATGGTGAAAGCCCAGACCGAAATGCGGACGGAACTCTCACCGTCGCGGCCCAGGCTGGCCGAACCATTTTCCTGCAACAGAATTGCGCGCAATGTCACTCCGGTTCTCAATTTACGGACAGCGCTTTAAATGTTTTCCACGATGTGGGAACACTCAAACCTTCTAGCGGAGGACGGCTCGGCGTTGCATTGACCGGACTGGATACGCCGACATTATCGGGATTATGGGAAACCGCGCCCTACCTCCATGATGGTTCCGCCGCGACTTTGGAGGAAGCGATTTCCGCCCATACCGGCGTCAACCTCAGCAGCGGGAACGTGAGCAACCTGGTCGCGTTTCTTCGCCAGCTTGACGACAGCAGTATCGCTCCCGTTCCGGCAACTGTGACCTGGCTCAATCCTGCCTCCATCATCTATGGAGTGGCGTTGAGCGCCACACAACTGAACGCTACCGCCAGCGTGCCGGGAACATTCGTTTACGCTCCGGCTCTGGGAACAGTTTTGAACGCCGGGAATGGCCGAATCCTCTCCGTGACTTTTACGCCGAACGATTCAGCCAACTACAGTTCAGTGACGACGACCGTGTTGCTCAACGTGCTCAAGTCACCGTTGACGATCACTGCGCAGAACAAGGCCAAAGTTTACGGCGCAGCGATGCCGGCCTTCTCGGTCACTTACGCTGGCTTCGTCAATGGTGATACTTCCGCCAGCCTCGATTCGCCTGTGAACTTAAGCTCCTCCGCTACCTTCGCCAGTTCGGTTGGCACTTACCCCATTACCGCCCTCGGCGCGGCGGATGCGAACTACACCATCACTCATGCGAACGGCACTTTGACCGTGAACCGCGCGAGTTTGACCATTCGAGCGGATGACAAGAGCCGTGTCGTTGGACAAACCAATCCTCCGCTGACCGCGACTTACACCGGGTTGGTTAATGGCGAGTCAGCAACGATTCTGGATTCACCTGTCATTCTTTCGACTGGCGCGAGTTCGGGTAGTCTTGCGGGCGTGTATCCCATCGTCGCTGCTGGGGCGGCTGACTCCAACTATACCATCACCCACGTGAACGGCACACTCACTGTGGCGCCCACTGCGGCGCTTCCATCGCCGTGGCAGCATCAGGATGTAGGCGCGGTGGGACTAGTCGGCGATGCCACCTATTCGAGCGGAACCTTCACCGTCAAAGGTTCCGGCACGGACATCTGGAACGCCGCCGATGGATTTCATTTCGTTTATCAACCTTGGACCGGCAACTGCGAACTAATCGCGCGCGTAGTCAGCGTTGGAAATACCGATCCGTGGGCCAAAGCGGGAGTGATGTTCCGCGAAAACCTGACGACAGGTTCGCGTCACGCGATGATGGTAATCACTCCGGGCAACGGTTCCGCATTCCAGCGCCGAACAACGAACGCCGCCGCGAGCACGCACACTGCTGGACCCGTCGTCACCGCGCCGTATTGGGTGAAGCTGGTGCGGATCGGTAGCGCCATCGAGGGTTATGTTTCGGCCAACGGTACGACTTGGACGTTGGTGGGTTCCGTC
The DNA here is from genome assembly GCA_038214755.1 of Verrucomicrobiota bacterium. Lineage (GTDB taxonomy): Bacteria > Verrucomicrobiota > Verrucomicrobiia > Limisphaerales > CANJXF01 > CANJXF01. Next base: position 4,545 of record JBBQRQ010000051.1, on the reverse strand, counting down.
GCGCTCGCCTTGCCGGACCCGATTTATATCGGTCTGGCGGTGACGGCGCATAACGACACCGCGCTCAGTGCTTCGACGTTCACTGGCGTGCAGACCGGGGTTCCACCACTGCCTACGCCCCTTGCGCCCACGAACCTCATTGCCACTGCTGTTTCCAGTAGCCAGATCAATCTCGCTTGGAGCGCTGGCTCAACCAATCAAACTGGTTTTCGAATTGAGCGTTCGACCAATGGGACAACCTTCACGCAGATCGCCACCACCAGCGCGGGGACGACGACTTATAGTAACTCCGGCGTGAGCGTCGGCATGACTTACTATTATCGCGTCAGCGCCACGAATACCTTCGGCGACTCGCCCTACTCCGCCGTGGCCAGCGCGACCACGTTGACGTTCAGCGCGAAGATAAATTTCCAGCCGGCGTCGGCGCCAATGCCGACGGGTTACTTGCCGGACGGCGGTTTGGTTTACGGCAATCGCGGCAACGGTTACACGTATGGGTGGAACACTACGAACACCAGTTGGGCGCGTGACAGAGATTCGTCCCGTTCCGCCGACCAGCGTTACGACACATTGAATTACATGCAGGCTTCCGGCGGCGCGCGCACTTGGGAAATTGCGGTGCCCAACGGCAGTTATCAGGTTCTCGTGGTCGCGGGAGATGCCAGCAATTTCGACAGCGTTTACCGACTCAATGCGGAGGGAGTTCTGACTGTGTCAGGAACGCCGACCTCGGCGGCGCGCTGGATGTGGGGAGCGCGCACGATCACAGTGAGTGACGGACGCCTTACCATCAGCAACGGTTCAGGAGCGAGCAACAACAAGATTTGTTTTATCGATATAACGGCTGTAGCGACCGGCGGAATAGCCGCTTCCTCGCCCCAGTTACAAGGGCCAATCCGGCTCGGCTGGGTTGACCAGGACAATGACGGGCGCGTCACCCTGCAATTGGAAGACTCGGCGGTCGGCCCTTGTCTGATTGAAGCTTCGGACGACTTGCAGACCTGGCAACCCGTCTCCGTCGTTTACGATTCCGATGGCATGGTGTCGTTCGACGACAGCGTTTCTGTGGGCAGTTCGCAACGTTTCTATCGGGCGGTGTTGATACCTTAACTGCGAATATTTCACACCCCCGACGAAACCCCAACGGCCGGAGCGCCGGTTTGCAACCGGCTTTGGACATCAAGCAAGCAAAGCCGATTGCAAACCGGCGCTCCATGTAGATGCGTTGAACGGAGGTTCGCCTCGAAACGTTGTCTGAAAAAATTCTGGCTCATTGCGATTCCGACCATGGAAGCGTTGTGATTTTTTCATCTCTGCTTCAACAACGATTTGGCGTGCTGACGCGCGACTTCAGTTTGGCCTCCGAACATGCGCGCCACTTCGGTCACTCGCTCGGCCGAGTCCAGTAAAATTATTTTTGAGAGAGTCCGTCCTTCGGAAATTTCTTTGCTCACGAGATAATGCGACCCGGCACTCGCCGCGACCGCCGGCAAATGCGTGATGCAAAGCACCTGATGTTGCTCACCGATCTGACGCATTTTCTCCCCGACCACGCTGGCGGTTTGTCCGCCGACATTGGCGTCGATTTCATCGAAGACGAGAACGGGTATTTCATCCTGCAAGGCCAGCGCAGTTTTCAGAGCGAGCATGACGCGCGACATTTCTCCCGAAGATGCAATCGCGCGAAGAGGCCGGGACGGCTCTCCCACGTTGGGCGCGAATTGAAATTCCACGGTATCAAATCCGCTGCCCGACGTAGCGGGAGAAAATTCTTTTTGCGTGACGATTGAAATATCGAAATGACTTTGTTCGAAGCCAAGATCGCCGAGTTGTTGGGCAACTGCTTTGGCCAATCTTGGAATTGATTTGCGTCGAGCTTCGGAGAGTTTCCCGCCAGCGTCGCGAAGTTCTTTTTCCACTTTTTGCAGAGCGGAGTTCAGTCGGGTCAATTCGGCGTCGCGTTGTTCGAGCGCCGTCAATTTTTTCTGAGCTTGTTCGCCGAAATTAATGACTTCTTCAATCGTGCCGCCGTACTTGCGCTTGAGGGATTGCAATAAATTCAATCGCTCCTCCAGTTGCGCGAGACGTTCGGGATTTATTTCCAGCCGATCAGCGTAATGCGAGAGATCGCTCTGCACATCGCGCAAGGCGGCGAGGGCTTGCTCGTGCAACGACAACAAACATGCCGCACTCGGATCAAATTTTTGCAGCTCGAGAATGGCGCGCCCCACTCGGCCCGCCTGTGCGATGAGAGAATTGTCATCCTCGCTCAATTGTCCGAGCGCCGACTGGCTCAACTCAACAAGTTTGGCTGCATTGCTGGCGCGAGCGTGTTCCTGTTGCAATTCATTTTCTTCGTCCACTTCCAATCTTGCTGAAAAAATTTCCTGCACCTGAAAGCGCAGCAGGTCGAGTTGTTGCGCGTAAGTTTTTTCATCGATAATCAAATTCGATTTCTCAATTTCGAGTGAGGAACGATGTCGCAGCAATTCGGCAAATTCTGCGCGCGGTTTCTCCAACCCGGCAAAGGCGTCCAGAATCAAAAGTTGTTTGGCGGGATGAAGCAGCGATTGATGATCGTGCGGCCCGTGCATATCGACGAGCCACTCGCCGATGCCGGCAAGGACAGCGAGAGTGGTGGGCGAGCCATTGATGAACTGGCGATTGGTTCCACTGAGGGAAAAAGTTCGCTTGAGCACGAGTTGGTTTTCTTCGCACGGTTCCAAACCATTTTCCTCCAAAAATTTCGTGAGTGGCGCGCGAACTTTTTCCGCATCGAAAATCGCTTCGACGGAACAACTCTCGCAACCGCTGCGGATGAGCGAACGGTCGGCGCGTTCGCCAAGAACGAGATTTAACGCGCCGATGATGATGGATTTGCCCGCGCCGGTTTCGCCGGTGATGGCGTTGAAGCCGGGTTGAAGTTCCAACGTGAGATCAGAAACGAGAGCGAGATTTTTGATGCGGAGCGTGGTCAACATTTCAAATTTTCCTTCGTCGAGATTTTGAAGGTTGCGTGAACGTTCCGCAAAATATTTTTGATAGTTTTGTGAAAATTAAAAAAAACTCAAAGGGCGAATTCTCGCTCCTTTGAGTTGTGCTGAGGTAGGGCGCGTCAGTCCTCAGCGCGCCGATTTTCCGCCTTCCACCTTCCGCATTCCGCATTCCGCGTTTGCATCACATCGCCATGTGCGAAACCGGATCACTCCAATCGCTATAACCGGTTGTCCCGCCCACCGCCCGCGCCTGCACGGTATAAACCGTTCCCGGCATCAGGTCTTCAATGAGGATAGAGCGGGCCTGGGTAAAAACCCCGACGGCCTGCCACCCATTCGTGCCATAGCTCACCCGCACTTCATAGGCGCGAGCCGTGTCAACCGGTTTCAAACGCAAACCGAGTTGTGTGCTCATCGGGTTATCGATGCGATCCACTACCGGTTTGGGCAACGGGATTTGCGTGCGATCCGTCTTGACCGCCTCGAAGCCCGACGAGAGCAACATGGCCAGGTCTTCACCCGCGATGCTTTGCACGTAGGCCGCTTGCGGACGCAACAGGGTAATCAACACTTCACGCGCAGCGTTCTTTTCTGCGGTAGCTTGTTTGCCGCCTTTCGTGGCCGCCACAATGGCATCGGCGAACTCCGTTTGCGCCGTAGCGATGTTGGCTAAACTTACGATAGGTGTAGTGAACGCCGGGTTATTCGTCATCTTGGCGATGAGATTTTCCGCGAACGCATTGAGAGGCGAATCGGCGAGACGCGCGAACGCCAGTGATGTTCGATATGTGCTCATAAATTTTGTCCTGTTTAAAGTATCGCGATAATCAGGCAGGACCCGCTCCTCGGGGGAGAGGGTTGGGGTGAGGGCGAGCAATCTGTCCAACTGAATCGTCCCATCTGGGTGGAAAGGAGGAAAGCCGCGTTAAAAATTTATAATGGGTTATCGACAAAAATTTACCGTCAGTTCCCATGTGACCGCTGTATCGGTTTGCGCGGTCAAGGTTGTCTTAAGCAAATGCAGCCAGAGAGGTCACTGTCCGATTTTACAAACCTGCAAAGCCATTTTGTTAATAAGCAAAAAGGTTTTTGCTTGTTTGTTTTGCGATAAAGCAACCTTGCTCCATCGCTTTGCCGGTTTGCTTTGCCTCTTCGCTGATAAGCAAAGGAGCTTTGCAAGTTTGCTTTGCGACAAATCAAACTTGTTCCGTCGCATTGCAGGTTTGTTTTGTGCCTCCGCTCATTAACGAAATGACTTTGCAGTTTGCTGTGTGGCAAAGCAGCCTTGTTCAATCGCAGTGCAGATTTGCTTTAAGGCTTCGTTAGTTACCAAAACCCTTTGCAGGTTAGTTTTTTTCGCCTCGGTGCCTGCGTGCCTTTGTGGTCACGTTCCCGCGCCGAGTTGCGGGGGCCTGGAATGTTCGATGTTCAATGTTGGACGTTGGATGTTCGATGTTAACCCCTCTATCCTCCATCCTCCATCTTCGATCCTCTCTTTCTCCGCATTCTGCGTTCCGCGTTCCGACTTCTGCGTTGAGAAGCTTCCCTC
>JBBQRQ010000050.1:0-36321 GCA_038214755.1 Verrucomicrobiota bacterium | reverse complement strand
GTTGGGCGTTCCTTCTTGTTGTTCGGCGGGCTCTTCGTCTCCCCCCCCAAATAAAAAATTTTTTTGGGGCGGGGGTGGCCCCCCCCCCCCCAAAACAAAATTCTCCTCCCGCGCGCCCCCCCCCCCCCCCCCGCTACAAATTTATTTCCCCGCCATCACGGCTGAAATTTTTTTCCGCAATTCATTATTGATTGCATCGACCGACCGATGAGCGTCCACGATGTCGAATCCATAGGTGGATTGCAGCCGCAAATACTGTTTTCCCACCCGCGCCTGATATTGCAAAAAGCTGTCGAACATGTCGCGGGAAAGACCGAGGTCCATCCCGCTTTCCCAAAAATCCAGCGTGTGAGTTTTGGAAAAATTGCGTTGCACCAGTTCTTCGGGAGAAACGTTGAGATAAAAAACCGCGTCGGGGACGAGAGCAATTCCATATAAATTTTTCAACCAGTTTTCATCCATGCCGCGAACCAGATCGCGAACCATCAACGTATAAATATAACGATCGGCCAGCACCATGAAACCGGACTTGAGCGCCGGCAAAATTATATTTTCCAACTGGTCGGCAAAATCCGTCGCATAAAAAAGGCTGAGAGTGGTGTGGCTCAAAATGTTTCCGTTCTTGGCCTGATCGAGTTCTTCTTTGACCAGCGTCGAACGGGACAAGCCGACTTGGACGGTGGCGTGTCCGCTGCCTTCGAGCCAGCGAACCAGGCGGGCTATTTGCGTCGAGCGACCCGAACCATCGGCTCCTTCGACCACGATCAATTTGCCTGCGAGTTTACTCAGATCGACGCCGGGAATTCCGTGCCCGTAAAAGCGACGCCGCTTTGATTGCGGCACCGCGATGGTTGGCCCATTTTTTGCCCGGTGAGTGGTTGGACTTCGTTTCATGCGGTGACAGGATTCAGCGCCTTGAATTGATTGAGATTTATTTTTGCGGAAACCAAATCGCGCACGATGGATTGCTGTTTTTCAACCGCTTGATTGGCGTCGATGATGAAAAATTTAAACTCGGTGCTCATGGCCAGATACTGCTCCAAAATTCTGCCCTGGAAAATTCGGAAACTTTCGTAGGAATCGGTCGAGAGCCGCAAATCCATGCCCGCTTCAAAATATTTCAACTGCGGGCGGCCATCCAAAATTCTTTGCAGGGAAACTTCGAGGTTCGCTTTGAAAAAAAAAGTCAGGTCAGGCTGCGCCGCGAAATTGTAAATGCCGCGAACCCATTCCGGCGGACAACCCCGCACCGTGTCGCGCGCAAACGCCGTGAAAATATAACGATCACACAACACGATGTAACCCGCGCGCAAAAGCGGCACGAGCTGGCGTTCGTACCGGTCCGCGAAATCCGTGGCGTGAATCAAACTAAAGGTTGTAGGCGAAAGCAGCTCGCGTTTTTTTCCCTTGCTCGTGGCGGACTTGACCAGTTGCGAAGAATTCCATTCGCTGAAAAAAACTTTCAACCCCTTCAATTCCAACCAGCGTTTCAACAAATAAATTTGCGTCGATTTCCCCGAACCATCGAGGCCTTCTACCGCGATCAAGCGACCCGGAAAATTGAGTTCTGCGAAAGTTTTCATTTCAGAGTTCTGAGGATTCAGACCAAATCAAATAGCTTAGTTAGTTTTGCGGTGAATTGCTTTCGCAGTGACGCCGAAAGACTTCCCAATTCTCGTTGAATCAGGCTCATTGGCAGAGTCGTCAACCGATGCAAACGCAAAACAGAAGTCACGCGCAATCCAGTCGTCACAAAATCAGAGTCGGCCGCTTCAATCATCACATCTGTGTTGGAAATATCGTTGGGCTGCTGGCTTGTGATGAAGGCCACGATGACGTGTCGATACTCGCCAATCGAATTGGTTAGGCAAAGCGCGGGGCGAACTTTGCTGGCTGACAAATCATCGAACGGGAATGGCACTAGAACAATTTTCTCTTTAGTCATGAAATGGGTTCCCATCCGCTCGCGTGTAAATATCCTCAGCCTCATCTTTCAGAAAATCCAAGGCTGGATTTGCCGCCGTTGACTTCAGCCATTCCCTCTCGTTGATCTCAACTTCGGGCAGCAAGACAATAACTTGAACCCGACTTTGTTCCGGCAGTGGCAGAGGTTTATCCAGACGCAATTGATGTTCCCCATCGACTATCCCGTTGGCTTCAATCGCATTCATCTCGCTCTCAACTTGCACGATGTATCTACAGAAAAAAGTTTTTTCCGACACACAAGCCGTGACAGGGCGCATCTTGACAGTACCGCTATACTGAGGGGCGTAAACGGTTCCTCTCCGAGTGAGCAAAACTCTTAACCAGGAGCCCAAATGAAAAACTCGGAAACCGGACAGTGCCCTTCCTTGCGGGAGAGCGAGGCGGAAGTGGAAGCAGAAATGCGCGAGTGGGGGCGGCGACGCCTCCAGGAAAAACTCCAGGCCCAAGCCGACCAGCATGGTCGGGTTTTTCCCCCGGAACGCCCGCCGCATTCAGCGGCCCCACGGGCGGACGCTCTCCTTGCGCACGAGCGTCGGGGAGATTGAACTGAAAGTTTGCTACGGCTACGACCCCGGAGCCAAGCAATGGGGTTGTCCCATGCGCCAGCGCTGGGGTTTGGCTCCGGCCCAACACACCAGCCCGGCCCTCGAAGACAAGGTCCTCTTTACCGTCACGGCCACCGGCACCTACGAACAAGCGGCCGCCGTGGCCAACAAATGGGGCAGCCCGATGGACGACTCGACCGTGCATGCCTTGGTGCAGCGCCGGGGCGCGCAAGCCGAAGCGCAGACTCAGGCGCGACTCAAGACCGTGCCAGTGGAAATCGCGCCGCAACGCGCGCCCTCGGCGTTGGACGTGGTCATGATCGATGGTTTTCTCGTGCGCTTCCGCGGCTCCGGTTGGGGGCAAGAGCCAATGTCCGAACCCCACGTGGAGTGGCACGAGATGAAGACGGGGGTCTTTTACCGGCACGAGCAAGCCGGCCGCAATGAGAGCGGACGCCGACTGCTGGCCGAGAAGGTGGTGGTGAGTTGGCAGGGCGCGGCGGTGGAGTTGGGCGAGCGCCTGCACCACGAAGCCTTGCGGCGGGGCTTGGGCCGGGCCGCGCAGGTCGAAGCCGTGGGCGATGGCGCACCCTGGATCTGGAATCTGGTGGAGGGACGCTGGACCCAAGCGGTCCAGGTGCTAGACTTCTATCACGCCAGCCAGCACCTGTGGGAACTGAGCCGGGCGCTGCATCGGAAAGAGGAAAAGAAAGTCGCGCCGTGGGTCGAGCAGCGACTGCATCGACTGCGCCACGGACAGGAACGGGCCGTGCTCAAAGAGATTGCGGGCCTGCCAGCCGGGCGAGGCGAGCGGGGCCAGATCGTGCGCCGCGAGCAGAACTATTTTGCCAGCCACGCTGGGCGGATGGCGTATGAGTCGATGGCGGAGCGGGGTTGGCCGATTGGGAGTGGGGCGGTGGAATCGGCGTGCCGTCAGAAGCAATGCCGCTACAAACGAGCGGGGCAGTTCTGGACGGAGAGCGGCCTGCGGCATCTCTGCGCCTTGGAAGAAGCCCGCGCCAACGGACATTGGGACCAACTCTGGACGACGGAGTAATGGCGGTACCTTCAAGATGCGCCCGCCGTGACAAATTTTTTACAACTCTTTGACGCGCCGATGACAACCTGCCGCGCAAAACCGGCGAAGGTTTGGGCATGAAACAAATATTATTCGCCATCGGTTTGGCTCTCGGACTCAGTTGCAGCCTTGAAGCCAAAGAAACCTTGTCATTGAAACTCGAACCGGAACAAAGCGTGGTGCTGTCCGGTTCGCCCCAGGAATTGATTGTGAAAATCGATTTGACGGCGGCCAAAAATAAAAAGACGAAACGCTCGCCGCTCAATTTGTCCGTCGTGCTGGATCGCTCCGGCTCGATGAGCGGCGCGAAGATCGAGCAGGCGCGGCAGGCGGCGTGCGGTCTCGTCGATCAATTGGCGCCCGGCGATATTTTTTCGCTCGTGACTTACAGTTCCGGCGTGGAGGTGCTCGTGCCCGCGCAACCGGTGGAAGATAAAGAATCTTTGAAGCGCGCCATTTCCCGCATCCGGGCCGATGGCAACACCGCGCTTTACGCCGGCGTGGAAAAAGGCGCGGACGAATTGGAGCGCTATTTTTCGCGGAAGAAAATCAATCGCATCATTTTGCTTTCCGACGGTCTGGCCAATGTGGGGCCGAGTTCGACGCGCGATTTGCGCGGGTTGGGTCATCGCCTCGCCGCTCGCGGGATGTCGGTGACGACGATTGGCCTGGGCGACGATTACAACGAGGACTTGATGGCCGGTTTGGCGGAAGCGAGCGACGCGAATTATTATTACGTCAAAGACACGGAAAAACTGCCGGACATTTTCGCGAAGGAACTCGGCGAATTGCTCACGGTGGTCGCGCGCGACGTGCGCATCGAAATCATTTGTCCGGAGGGCGTGAGGCCGTTGGGCTTCATCGGTCGCACGGAAAAATTTGAGAACCACAAGGCGTCGGTCAATCTGAGCCAGTTCACGCCCGGACAAAATCGTTATTTGTTGCTGCGCTGCCTCGTCAATGAAAACAAACCGGAAGTCGCGCGAGTCAATGTCAGCTACAAAGATGAATTGGATGGCAGCGAAAGTTTGGCGAATGGCGTGGTGAAAATCAGTTACACCAAAGATCGCGAGGACGCGAAAAAATCCATCAACAACACTGTCGTCGCGCAAAAAGTTTTGATGCTGACCGCCGTCGCTAAAGACGAAGCTACGGTTCAGGCTGATGGCGGGAAAATTCGGGACGCTTCCGAGACTTTGAAAAAACAAGAGGCGGAATTGGAAGCGGTTTATTCCATCGCTCCTGCCGCCGAGCAGCGGCAGATCCGGGCGGAAAGAGACAACTTAAAAACCTTCAGTGGCGCGCTCAACCGAGGCACTTACGATTCTGCGACGCGCAAGGATGTTCAATCGCAGTCCTACAACACGCGCAATTCCAAATGAACTTTTCCTCGAAACAAATTCGGGAGTGTGTGATTGAAAGTGCTGGTCACTTATTTCCCCGCGCCATTAAAAGCGGCGGAGGGCCGCCGCAGTCCAAGACGCTTGCGCGAATTTCGAGGGCGCATGAAGGGCGCGATAGCGTCTTGGAGTGCGCCAGCCCTTTGGCGCTTTTTGTTTAATCTAAATTTAAGAAGTCGTCGTGTTACGCGCTCTTTTCTCATTGAATGAGCTTTGTGAAAAACGCGGGCCTCGGTTATTCCCCACGGAACGCCAATGAAAAAAATCGCGCTGGTTTTCGTCATCGCGGTGCTTCTGCCCAGCCTGGTCCTGGCCTGGCTCGCGGTGCGTTCTCTGCGCGACCAGCAATTCCTGCTCGAACGCCAGCAATCGTTGCTCTGCCAGCGGGTCACGGACGCGCTCGCGACCGACATCGCATCACACCTCGCGCAAGCGCAGCAGGAATTCAGCGCGCAAGTGGAAGCCCTCGCCGCCGACCGCGACCCACGCCTCATCGCAGCGCAATTCGACGAGCAACTCCGACGACGTTGGCCGCTGGCGGAAGTTGGTTTCTGCGTGACGCTTTCGGGTAAGATTCTTTCGCCCTCCGCCACTGCGCGCGACGAATCCAAATTCTTCGTCACCGACAACAGCGCGTTTCTGGGCAATCGCGCTCCCGCCGAAGTTTACAACCCGGCTAATCTCCGCCAGTCGCCACAACTCGCGAACAGCGACTCACTCGCCCTTGCGCCAAAACAAAAAGCGGAATTTTCCCTTGCGTCAAAATCAGTTCGTGAAGATGCCACGGGCCATCTCAATCCTTCGACCGTCAACAACCGCAACCCCTCTTCTGAATCGCAGAATTATTCCAAATCCAAATCGCAAACCCGCAAAGTCTCTCCGCAAAATATTTTGCCCGACACGGGAAAAGACGCCACGGAAAGAGAAGAAATAAATCTTTCCAAAATCGTTCCAGCCGAGGCGGAGTTCGCCCAAATCGTCGGCGACAACGTGGATGGAATGCTCGCCCGTTTTCTGCAAAACAAATTGCGGCTCATGTTTTGGCATCGGCTGCAGCGCGAGCCGGATTTAGTCTTCGGCGCGCAATTGGATTTGAAGCGCGTCGTGGAAAACTTGCGCCCCCTCGTGCAGGCCGACGCCGGATTGCGCGATGAAATCTGCCTGGCCCTTTTGGACGACAACGCCAAACCCGTGATCGTTTCCCGCGCCGACTTTCACGCAAATTGGAAACGGCCTTTTACTGCTACCGAAATCGGCGAAGCGCTTCCGCACTGGGAAATCGGCGCGTATCTCATCAATCCCGCGCAGTTCACGGCCGCCGCGCGCACCGCGAAGTTGACGCTCGGCCTGATCATCGCGCTGCTCGTGCTGACGATTGGGATCGGCGGTGGGCTAATCGTCCGTAGCCTGAACGCGGAACTTAAATTAGCGCGGCAAAAAACCGACTTCGTCAGCAACGTCTCGCACGAATTGAAAACACCGCTCACTTCGATCCGCATGTTTTCCGAATTGCTGGCCGAAGGCCGCGTTACCGAAAGCGCCAAGCAGAAATCGTATCTCCACATCATCAGTGCGGAAGCGTCGCGGCTCACGCGTCTGATCAACAACGTCCTTGATTTCTCGCGTCTCGAAAGCGGCGAAAAAAAATATCATTTTCAGTCGTGTGATCTGGTCGAGGTTGTCCGTACCGCGACGGAAATGTTTCGTCCACACCTCGAAGCGGGCGGTTTCAAATTCGATTGCGCGTTGTCGGAAACGAAAATTCCCGTGCGCGGCGATGCCGATGCGCTGTCGCAAATCATTGTCAATTTGCTCTCGAACGCGGAGAAGTATTCGGGCGAGCGCAAAGAAATTTCGGTCGAGGTTTCGCAAAAACAAACGCCATTGCCTCACGCTGAAATTAAAGTATCGGACCGCGGTCTCGGTGTGCCGCGTAGCAGCGGCGAAAAAATCTTCGAGAAATTTTATCGGGCACACGATTCGTTGAGCAGCGGCGTTCAAGGTTCGGGTTTGGGTTTAACCATTGCCCGGCAAATCGCGCGGGCGCACGGCGGAGAATTGAGTTACGAACCGCGCGAAGGAGGCGGAAGTTGTTTCACATTCCGTATGCCAATAAGCGCCGGGTAGCATCTGCCTCCGGCGGGTGCGAGCCTTCCTCAATTCGATGTTGGATGTTCAGTGTTGGATGTTCGATGTTTGAAAATAATTAACATCGAACACTGAATCGGAATGATTTCGCACCCGCCGGAGGCAGATGCTCCCCGGACAAAATGAAAACGAAAATTTTAATCGTCGAAGACGACCCGCACATTCTCCTTGGACTGGAAGAAATCCTGCGCAGCGAAGGGTTCGACGTCGCTTCCTGCCAGCGTGGCGATGGCGCGTTGGACGCCGTCGCGAAGTTTCAACCCAACTTAATTCTCCTTGATGTGATGCTGCCCGGTTTGAGCGGTTACGACATCTGCAAAAAATTGCGCGCGAAAAAAATCGCCACGCCCATCCTCATGCTCACCGCGAAAGGACAGGAGATCGACAAAGTGGTGGGACTCGATCTGGGCGCTGATGATTATGTCACCAAACCTTTTGGCGTCCGCGAATTGCTGGCGCGCATTCAGGCGGTTCTGCGGCGATCCAATTCCAACACCGAGAAAAATCCTGAGTCGGATTTTTGCATCGGCGATGCCGCGATTGATCCGAAAACATTTCAATTGCGACGTGGTAAAACGGTGGAGGTTTTAACCGGCAAAGAGTTAAAACTGTTGCAATTTTTTTACGTGCATCGCGACGAAGTTCTGTCGCGCGATAAGTTGTTGAACGAAGTTTGGGGCTACAATTATTTCGGGACCACGCGGACGCTCGATCAAGTCATCATGCAGTTGAGAAAGAAACTGGGGGACAATGGCGTCGAGCCGAAACATCTGCTCACCGTTCACGGCGTGGGTTACAAGCTGGTCATTTAACCGGGGCCGAAATCCGAATTCCGAAATCCGAGATCCGAAAGAAATCCGAAGCCCGAAGGCCGAAATTGCTGCGGAACTGCTCGAATATTTTTCCATCGCATGTAGGGCAGGTTTTCCAGCCTGCCGGTTGCAGGGACTTTCTAGTCCCGCGGAAACCTGCGAAAAAATCTCAAATAATTTGTCACGAAACTGGAAAGTTTCGTAACCGGCAGGCTGGAAAGCCTGCCCTACGGTTTGGGCACCACGCCCTCTTCAAATTCTCACCCGCGGCTTTTGTTGCGTGACAGCGTTTGACCAGAACCCGATTGTATCGCTCGATGTTGGCCGCGCTGCTCACTACAATTTTTTGGTCCATCTCGGTCGTTTGCGCTCATCGCTCCGCCAAAATGATCGGTGGCAGCGAAGCCAATTTCTGGCGGCTTTCCGTTGCCACTTTTTTTCTCGCGCTCTGGGCTTACGGCTTTGGCGAAAAACTCGCAGGCGATTCGTTTCCGCTTTTTTTATGGAGCGGCGTAATTGGAATCGGATTTGGGGATGTCGCGCTGTTCCAGGCATTGCCTCGACTCGGATCGCGCGTGACGACTTTGATCATCCAATGTCTCTCCGCGCCGTTCGCCGCGCTGATCGAATGGCTTTGGCTGGGAACAAGGTTGACCGCGACCCAAATGTTTTGTGGTGTGATTATTCTCGGCGGCGTTTCACTGGCGCTCACACCCTCGGAACATTTAAAAATTTCGCGACGGCAAATGATCGTCGGCACTTTGTTCGGAATTTTTGCGGCTTTGGGAAATGCGTTCGGCGCAGTGCTGACGCGAAAAGGTTACGCCGTCGCCACAGCCGCGCAGCAAAACATCGACGGTGGCACCTCGGCCTTTCAACGGATCGTCGGCGGATTATTCGTGGCAGGAATCTGGCTATTGATTGTCAAACAACAAACGCGACCCACCCGGAAATTTTCGTCGCTCAAGGAAAAATGGAAGAAGGCGTGGCCGTGGGTGGTGGTGAATGGATTTGCCGGACAAACTCTCGGGGTGAGTTGTTATCAGCTCGCGCTGAAGCACGCGCCGACCGGGATCGTGATGCCAATCATCGCCACCACACCGCTCGTCGTGATTCCGTTCGCGCATTTTATGGAAGCGGAAAGGCCCACTGCGAAATCCATCATCGGAGCGGCCATCGCCGTGCTCGGTGTGATTGGTTTGGTTTTGGCGAAATAATTTTCCGCGTGAAACAAAGTCTCGAATTAAAAAAAGTCGTTTTGCTCGGCCGAACGTTTGAGGAATATTCTCATTTTTTCGGATTGAGAGACGAAGACCTTCGCGGAAAAAAGATTTTAGACATCGCCAGCGGAGTGAGTTCGTTTTGCGCGGAAGGCAATGCAAAAGATTTCAACGTCACCGCATTTGATCCGATTTACGATTGGTCGCCCCAAGAAATTCGGTCGCGTTGCGAACCGGATTTGGACTTTGTGATTCGCGAAGTCGGCAAGGTCGCTGCTTACAAATGGGATTTTTACCAGACGCCGGAAAAATTACGGAAATTTCGAGAGCAAGCCTATCGTGTGTTTCTGGCGGATTTCGCCGAGCGAAAAGGCCAGCGCTACATTGGCGGGCAACTTCCACGCGCGCCGTTTCGAGATGGGCAATTCGATCTCACCCTCGTTTCGTATTTTCTTTTCGTTTACGAGGATCAATTCGATTACGAGTTTCACAAACAATCGCTGATGGAAATTTTACGGATTACTTCGGGTGAAACGCGGATTTATCCGTTGGTCAATTTCAAAGCGGAACGGTCGGAATTCATCGAGCGCATCAAAAACGATTCTGCTTTTGAAAGTTTCAGCTTTAAAGAAGTCCCCACTGATTTTGAATTTTTGAAAAACTCCAATTCGTTTCTGAGCATCAGGCGAAAATCGGCGCTGCTCTGACGGGACTGGGAGAAGGGGAATTAAACGCCGAGGACGCAAAGGTCTGGGCAAAGGAACGCAGAGGTCGAAACACTTGGTTCTGACTCTGCTACCTCCGCGTGAACCTTTGCTACCTCTGCGTTGAAGCCATTCCGGGAACGATACCGGAGAGCTACCGTTTTTGATTGTAGCTCGACCGCGAATATTTTTCTTCGGCCAGAGTCTCGGCGCGATTGATCAGTTTCGTTTCAGGAACAAACTCGCTCCACGTCACTGCGAAATTTTCATGAGTCACATCGCACATCGCTTTTTGCCAATCGGCTTTCGCCAAAGAAATTGGCGGCGGTTGAATGGAGCCTTGTATGAGCAAGCCATTTTTTGTCCGGCGTTGCGCGGCGCCTGCAATTTTTTTTCCATGCCAGAGCACATCGAACTTTTCCGCGCCGGCAAAACATTGGCCGGGGATTTCTTTTTTGCAGCAGGGAGAAAGTTCGGTGAGCACACCGATTTTTTGAAATGCGTCTCGAATCCATTGGTGAATGCGCTCGTAACTTTCAATTGCTTTCAGCGAATACCAGAAATGGTTAGGGGGGAAAATCAAACTATACGTCCAGTCAATGTCGTGCGGCACAAGACCACCGCCGGTCGGACGACGAATCAGCGGGCGCAGAAATGTGGCGCGTTCTAATTCAGAAAATTTTTGAAAGTAACCGAACGATGCGGCGGGTTCAGTCCACGAATAAAATCGCAAAATCGGTTTTGCGATTTGCGGCGAGCTTTCCAAAAGCGTTTCGTCCAGCGCCATGTTCCACGCGGCTGCGCCTGCGCCGGATTGCAGCAGAAGCCACGTTTCAGACATGGCGCGTTCCCTTTTTGAGTTGGCGGGTTTTGTTTCCGACACAAATCGCTTTTTTGGAAATCGTCGCGGACAAACGAATTTTTCCCGTCGGACAAAGTTGTTTCACTTCGCAATTCAGGCAATCAGGATTTCGCGCGAAGCAGCGGCGGCGTCCGTGCCAGATCAACAAGTGGCTGAACAAACACCAATCGTTTTGCGGAACAAGTTTCTGCAAATCCAATTCGATTTTTTCTGGCGAATTTTCACGGGACAAATGGAGTCGCCCGGAGAGTCGCGCGACGTGCGTATCCACAACAACGCCGACATTGATGTTGAAAGCATTTCCAAGAACGACGTTCGCCGTCTTGCGTCCGACCCCGGCGAGGTCGGTCAGTTCCTCCATCGTTCGTGGAATCCCGCCGCCATGTTTTTCCAGAAGCGATTGGCAGCACGCCTGAATATTTTTTGCTTTGTTGCGGAAGAATCCGATTCGCCGAATGTCATTTTGCAAATCCTCCAGCGGCGCTACTGAAAAACTTTTTGCGTCGCGATATTTTTTAAAAAGATTTTCCGTGACGATGTTGACCTGTTTGTCCGTGCACTGCGCGGAGAGAATGGTGGCGATCAATAGCTCGAGTGGATTGGAAAAATTCAGTTCGCAGTGCGCGTTCGGATAAGCCTTTTGCAAACCGGCAATGATTTTCGCGGTGCGTTCTTTTTTTACTTCAAGAGATTCGCGCGGCATCGGCAAACGCGGGTTTCACGGTCTTGAACGTTTGGGCGTGCCATGAGCGTAATGATCATGATTTTCAGCGAGGTCGGGAGGGCCGTCCTTGACAATGCCGATGTAGTCCTTGAACCGTTCCGCAAACCAACCGGGTTTTAGTTTGGAGGTTGGGGACAATTTATCAGTGTCCGGCACAATCAATTCCACCTCGGTACCGTCAGGCAGTTGGATGCCGGAGGGCAATTTCACTGAACCCTTTGAAACTGTTCCAATGCAAGTCACGGAAACAATTTAGCAAACCGAATAAAAGAAACCAGTTCGATTTGATTTAAACCCATTCCGGCACGGGAAAGTTTTCCGAGTCTTTGTAAACCGGAAAATTTTCGGACGGTTTGTAAATTGGTTTGTTCGTTCCTTCGATGTATTCAAAAACTTTTCCCTCGAAGTTGCGAATGACGACACGGTCTTTGTTGCGGCTTAAAACGTATTCGGGATTAATCGGAACTTTTCCACCGCCGCCGGGCGCATCGATGACATATTGCGGAATCGCGTAACCCGTCGTGTGGCCGCGCAAGCCATCCATGATTTCCAAACCTTTGCGGACACTGGCGCGCAGATGCGCCGAGCCGGAAATCAAATCGCATTGATAGAGGTAATACGGTTTGACCCGGCACATGAGCAGTTTTTGCACGAGCGCGCGCATCGTGGTGAGATTGTCGTTCACGTGTTTCAAAAGCACGGATTGATTGCCGAGTGGAATTCCGGCGTCGGCAAGGCGAGCAAGCGCATCGCGAACTTCTGTGGTCAATTCGCGCGGATGATTTGTATGAATGCTGATGAACAGCGGATGATATTTCTTCAACATCGCGCACAATTCCGGCGTGATGCGTTGCGGTAGAAAAATTGGAATGCGCGTCCCAATGCGGAGAAATTCGACGTGCGGAATGGCGCGAAGTTGTTTGAGCAAATGCTCCAACTTGTCATCGCTGAACAAAAGTGGATCGCCGCCGCTCAGCAAAACGTCGCGAATGTTTTTGTTGTTTCGGATGTATTCAATCTGGCGATCAAACTCCGGATGAAAATCGTAACCGCTCGCGTTGCTGACCAGTCGCGAACGGGTGCAGTAACGGCAGTAGGCGGCGCAACGATCCGTCACGAGAAACAAAACGCGATCTGGATAGCGATGCACCAGACCGGGCACGGGCGAATGCGAATCTTCTCCACAAGGGTCGCTCATTTCCCAATCGGCGATTTGCGTTTCTTCGATGCGCGGAATGACCTGGCGGCGAATCGGACAATTCTCATCCGCTGGATCAATCAGATTAAAAAAATACGGCGTGATGGCCATCGCCAGTTTCGTGTCGGACAAAACTGTTCCGGCGTGTTCCTCCGGCGTCAGCGTTGGCATAAGCCGCTGCAACTGGGCGAGCGACGTGATACGGTTTTTCAATTGCCAGCGCCAATCGTTCCATTGCGCGGCGGGCACGTCGTTCCAAAAGCCACGGCCAGCCGAGTGGAATTGTTTTAGCGAATTAAATTTATCGAAGTCCGGCGAGTTTCCGTCTGCGCCCGGTGAAGAATTACTCTGCATTTTAGCGGGACTATAATTTTGATCGACGCGGTGTCAAGTAAGGGCAAAACGTAATTTCACTACATGCCTTCTCTCTCTTTCGCTGAAAATTTTCCACACAGTGAAAGAATATTTTTCGCCTCAGACATCGAGTTCTGTTACAAATATTATGTGAAATATTTTATCTGGTTGCTGGCCGTGTCTGGAACTTTAGCCATTGATTGTTCGTCCAGCCTGGCCGCGATTTCCGTCCTGACTTACAACACGAAAGGCAATGGCGCGACCAACTGGACGACTAACGCGCCGCAGGTGCAGGCCATTGGTCGCCAGATGCAATATCTGCAGCCGGACATAATCACGTTTCAGGAAATCCCGTTCGATCTCTCCTCTGAGATGACGAACTTTGTGAAAGCGTTTTTGCCCGGTTATTTTCTCGGAATGAATTCCGGCACGGACGGGTTTATCCGCAGCGTTATTCTCAGCCGCTTTTCCATCACGCGCTCCACCAGTTGGCTCGACGGCGTGGATTTGAAACCCTTCGGTTATACTAATACTTCCAGCACGGCCGCCGATAATTTCACCCGCGATCTTTTTGAAGCGCAAATCAACGTGCCGGGATTTTCTCAACCACTCCACGTTTTCACCACGCATCTGAAATCCAGTTCCAGTGGTTATACCGAAGCCGCCGCCAAACGCGCCGCCGAAGCCGCCGCGATCACCAATTTTTTCGCGACAAATCTTTTCGTGCTCTATCCGAACGATCCCTATTTTTTGTCGGGCGATATGAACGAAGCCAATACGAACACGCTCGCTCTCCAGCGTCTGCTCAGCGCGCCGACGGGCTTGCGTCTAACCAATCCCGTCAATCCGGTCACGGGAAGCATCAACACTTTTTCCATTCAAGGCAGCTTGAGCAGTCGCATCGATTATATTTTTCCGGGCGGTTTGCTTTTCTCGAACATCGTCAGCAGCCAGGTTTTCCGAACTGATTTGCTCAACCCGATGCCGCCCGGACTTCAAACCAACGACGACAAAACCGCGTCCGACCATTTGCCGGTGATGATGCTTTTCGCCAATCCATATCCCGCGCCGGCGGGACCGTTTCAAATTACTTCGCAGATTTTGAGCAACCAACTTCTGACCTTGAACTGGCAATCTTCCAGCGGCCGGCAATACCGCGTGGAAAGTTCAACCACGCTGACCAATTGGACACCGCTCTCCGCGACGATCATCGCGTCGGGAACCAATGCCAGTTTCAGCACGAACATTTCCAGCGGCGCAAATTTTCTGCGAGTCAACCGCTTGCCGTAGCTGCCGCAACCATTTTAAAAACAGCGAACGCGGATGAGCAGCGGTCATTTATAAAGCGGTGCGTTAAAAGCGGCGGAGGGCCGCCGCACTCCAAGACGCTCGCGCGAATTCCAAGCATACACGAATAGCGCGGGAGCGTCTTGGAGTGCGCCAGTCCTCTGGCGCTGTTGGTTGTGGAAGGAATAAGCCTTTGCACAAATGGGCAAACCGGCCTTGATGCGCGGGCAGAATTATGGACAAACTTTTTCCCGCGAAGATTCAATTTTCAAACTGCCGGTCGTGTCCTAATTTTAAATCCATATGAAAACAAATCTACTACTCATAACTTGTTTGATCCTCGTCGGCTGTGGTCGTCAGGAAGAAAGCCAATTGGGCAAGTCGGAAGCTATCAAAAGTGAGTCGGTGAACAACCGAGTCGATACAGTGCGTTGGGCTTTTGCCAACAAGCGCGAAATTGATTCCGCCATCTTTAAATGGAGCCAAAAGCAAACGGAAGACCTTAATACATCAGAGGCGTTATCGCCTGAAATTGAAGAGAAGATTCGTCAGTATCAAATATTGCAAAGTGAATTGGCGCGCAAACAAATGGACAAGCGAATGGCCGCGATGGGAGTGAGGCTTCCGCAGAGGGCTATTCCCCCTCTGGAAGCTTTAGCGTCTGCGGGCGCGAATGTAACAAACCCTATCATAGCGATTCCGCAGAAGGCTACTCCTCTGGAAGCTTCAGCGTTTGACAAGGACGACGAGGCTTTGTCTAAACGAGTGGCCGAGGCGAAAGCGCCGATTGCAGACATTCTTGATCGGCGCAAATGTCAAGCTGCGAAGTATCGAGACAAATACTCAACGGACAAATTGATCGCTGAATATGTGAAGGATCGTTTCGATTTGATTGTGGATTCGAGTGATGAGCGTAATTCACGTACGGCTGTTCTCTATCGCAAGACGTCCGAGGTGCTGGACATTACCGACGGCATTATCAAATTGTTTCAGGAAAAAGCAAAACCATGATGTCTGACACAGGCGTGAGCCAGTGCAGGTGAGCCGTTCTCCTTTTCCAGAAACTTGCAGGTTGAGCTACGGATTGACCGCGCCGCGTCGCCAACTTAGTTTTGCCCAGTGGAAAATCCAGCAGCAGCAACTCCCGGCGAAGACATTTCCCATCGCGCCAACTTCTCGCTTTTACCGCGCGCCTATTTAAATTTTGTCGGGCGAAAATTTTTCGCCTTCACCGAAACCGTTTACGGCCTCGCCGCCTTCGGCTTGATCACGCTGGTGGTCATGTTTAAAAAAAACCAGCACGCCAGTCACGTCGTGCATCCGTTGATTCGCAGCGAGGTCCTTCGCGCTGGAGTGCGTCTGCTCCCGATGACGAGCTTTCTCGGTCTCGCGCTGGGCATGGTGGTCATCGGGCAAACTCTTTTTTTGTTGAACCGGATTGGCGTCCAGAATTTTACCGGAACCATCATGGTGTCCGTCGTCGTGCGGGAACTTGGCCCGCTCATCACCGCACTCATGGTGCTGGCGCGAGTCGGCACGGCGATTGTGATCGAACTCGGCACCTCGCGCGCGCTCGGAGAAGTGGAAGCGCTCGAAGCGCTCGGAATTGATCCAGTCCATTTTCTGGTCGTGCCGCGAGTCATCGGCCTGGCCCTCTCCATTTTTTCGTTGACGGTTTATTTGATCATCATCGCGCTGCTCAGTGGATACCTCTTCGCTTTTTTGCAGGATGTTCCGTTGTATCCGTCCGATTATTTCAGCCAGCTCGCCAGTGCGCTGACCTGGGAAGATTTCGCGTTGCTCGCTCTGAAAACGAGTTTGTTCGGAACGATCATCGCGTTGGTGACTTGTTTCCAGGGACTCGCTCAACCGTTGCACATCGAAGAAGTTTCCGGCGCGACCACGCGAGCGGTGGCGCACAGCGTGGTGGCGTGCGTGTTGCTCGACGCGCTGTTTCTGGTCGTTTATCTCGTGATGTAATTCGTGGAAAATTCTGAAAAAATTTCCGCCGAAACGCCGCTCATCGAAATGATCGACGCGGCCATTGCGCCGCTGCAAGGAACCCGATCTCTCGAAGTCGCAGGCGTCCATTGGCGGGTGCAGCCGAAAACTTTTTGGGTCATCGCCGGCGTATTTGGCTCTGGCAAAAGTGATTTTCTGGCGACTGCCGCCGGATTGCAACGCCCTGCTGATGGATGCGTAAAACTTTTTGGCAACGAAACTTTTACGCTCAAGGAAGAAAGGCTCGTCGAAGATCGCAGGCGAATCGGTTTGGTTTTTTCGGGGAGCGGACGGTTGTTCAATCGTTTGACCATCGCGGAAAACGTCGCGTTGCCACTTCGCTATCGTCAAAATTTTACTGAGAAAAACGCCGAGGAATCCGTTCGCGAAATTTTGGAGTTAACCGATTTGATTTCCTACGCGCACCGCATTCCCAGCACGCTCGCCCCTAACTGGCAGCGCCGCGCCGCGCTGGCCCGCGCGCTCATTTTGAAACCGGAAATTTTGTTGTTGGACAAACCGCTGCTGGGAACAGATTTTCGGCATCAAGGTTGGTGGCTCGATTTTTTGGCGAAGCTGTCCGAAGGTTGCGATTTTTACGGCGGCAAACCGATTACGATTGTGGCCACGGCGGAGGATTTTGGTCCGTGGAAAAATGTGGCGCGACAATTCGCGCTGTTGAAAAATAATCGCTGGCAGGAAATCGGCGGGCGCGCGGAATTGGAAGCGAGCGGCGAACCATTGCTGCACGAAGTTTTGACAGAAAATGTTTGATATGGGATTGCAGGACCTCACACCACAATTGCGAACGCGGCTCAGTCGTGTCGAGCGCGCCGTCGGACTTTTCGTCACAGTGGCGACGTTTCTTTTGCTGACGGGATTGGGTTATTACATTTATCACACCGCCCAGCGCAAAGGCTGGTTCAAAACGAAAATTGAATACAGCACCGGCCTGAATAACGCGGCGGGTTTGAAGGAAGGCGACCCGGTGAAATTGATGGGATTTACAGTCGGCACCTTGACGCGAATTGAGGCGAATGACCCGAATGCTCAAGATTACGGCGTGACCGTTTTCTTTCGAATCATTGAGCCATACTACGGCTACATCTGGCTGGATTCCAAAGTGCGGGTGGCGCCGGCGGATTTTCTTGGCCATCGCAATTTGGAAATCATCAAGGGAAAAGCCGGCGCGCCAACCGTGATTGGAAAAGACAAAAAGGACTTCGCTCTTCTGAACAGCAATTTGGTGGGGGAAAAAACCAAGGAAATAAAAGCGGCCCTGGCCGATAAAATTAAAAGCGAAAATCCTGGTTTCAACGAGCATTCGGTAAAAGTGGAAACAGACGACCAGACGCTTGCTGCCATCAACAAATTGATCAACGAACAACCCGCCGTTTTTTACACCAACCTCGCGTCCGCCCAACCGTTTTGGATTGAGCCGCTCGAATCTCCCGCTCTAACGGAACGTTTGGAAACTTTGGTCAGCGGTTTGGAAGGCGCGCTGCCCAACATCATAAATTTAACCAATCAACTGACCGCCGTTTTGAACAACACCGCCCGCGCGACGGAAAAATTCGACACGATTTTGAGCGCGGCGCAACCGCTCGTGACCAATTTGAATTTCATCACCGGGAACATTCGCGACCCAAAAGGTTCGCTCGGCGAATGGTTGATTCCGACCAACCTCAATCAACAACTCGAACACACTTTGAAATCAGCGGCGACCACTCTGGCCAACACCGACGCCAATTTAAATTCCGTTGTGACGAATCTAAATCGCACGCTCGAAAATCTGGCCAACGTGACGAGCAATCTCAACACGCAAGTCCAGTCGAACTCAAATATTTTGAGCAACGTTTCCCAAGCCGTTGTTCACTCGGACGAACTGATGCAAGGATTGCAACGGCATTGGCTTTTGCGCTCCGCTTTCAAAACCAATAAGACGACGACGGCCAAGCCTGCTTCCCGGCTCAGTTCTCCCAAACAGGGGAAGTAGTTTTTAAATCCGAAATCCGAATCCCGAAATCCGAAAGAAACCCGAAACCCGAAGGCCGAAAGATTTGGGAACTTTGTGGGGCCAAGCCATTTTTGCGGCGCTGGCTCGAAGACGTTTTCGGAACTCGGATTTCGGTCTTCTTTCGGATTTCGGGATTCGGATTTCGGAATTGAGGTTCCGCTCAAATCACAAAACGCGGCTCGTAAACGGCAGGAAAATCATGCTTGCGCAAAAGCTCCATGAACTTTTTCAGACCGAGTTTTTCATCCGCGCCGAGATGATATTGAATGTGCCAGGTGAGATAATCTTTTCGAAAATCGAGATCAAACTCCGGGCGGCTGGCGATGATGTGGTCGAGCGTCTCGAGGCCAAAACTTTTTGCCTCGCGCAATTGGCGGCGGAGATTTTTATTTTCAATGCCGCGGCGCAATGCCCAGACCGCATAGACGAACGGCAGTTTCGTCAGGTCGAACCAAGCTTCGCCGAGATCCCAGATTTCGTGGGAGTGAGGAGCGCGCAAAAAATCGAGGCCGCGGTCACCGATGAGCAAAACATTTTCGAGCTGGGCCGCGACATCGTAATTCGGCAATGGTTTTAATTCCGGCTTAAGATTTTTTTCCGCCAACAAAATTTTCAAAAGATTCACGCTCGTGAGCGAGGCGGTGTCGCAAAAAATTTCGCGAATTTCTTCCAGCGGTTTTTTGTGCGCGAGAAAAACACTTTTGACTTCGCCGAGCGACGCCACGGCGACTCCATCCAGCACATCGTAACGGTCGTTGAACAAAACTTCGGTGACGCTGACTAGCGCGGCATCGAGTTCGTCGCGCTGAAGTTTCTCGGCGAGTTGCGAGGGCGGCATGAAATGAATCTGTTCTTCCAACCCACGCGTCAGCGGAACCGCATTCAAATAAGGCACGGAGCCAACGCGAAACGGCGCGAGAGAATTTTCTAAATCACCTTCACGTTGATCCAGCACGCGACGAGTTTCGCGTTCGAATCGCTTGGCCAAATCTTCCGCTGATGCGTGCGAAGCCATTCGGAGTTTTGGAATGTCGTCGGATGAACTCATTGCGGACGAGCGCGATTTTTGCGGCGGAGATTTCGTTTCTTTTGTTTTATCGCGACACAAGGCTTCACAGCCTTCAGCTTTCTCAAAATGGTTTTGGCATGACGCCGCAAGCTGACTTCACCGTAGTTGCCGAGCTTGCCTTTGATGGCGCGCCGAATCGTCGCAACAAGTTTTTTCTCGTCGATCAATTCGGCAAACCGCATGACGACAAACTCGTCCATAACCGTTTCTGGAAGACGGACACCGCTTGCTTTCTGTCCGCGTTTTACTTTCCAATGTTTAACGCCTTCGGCCCATCCAGAATCTTTCCACGAATCCTCGCCATCAGCCGCCCACAGGTGAATGCCATCCAAACCAGCCCAGACATAATATTTGCCTCGATGATAAGACATGCCGGGAAGTTAAGGCGTAGCCAAACTTTGTTCCAGCCATTTGGGTAACGGAGCGAATCCCTTATTGCCGCTTCGCTGACAGTTCGTTACGTTCGTCATCACGTTGGCTCAATTGATGGCTATGGCTTTTGAATCACTCACTGACGAACGGATCAAGCAACTCTTGCTCATGCTCAAACGCGTTACCAACCCAACCGCGAGAAATGTCGCTGATGCGAACCATGACAAGCGTGAATATTGTCGAGAGCTTGGATGGCGACGAGCGATTTCGTTTGTTTGTGCGACAAAACACAACAATCAATGATGACTTTCTTGCGGCCTTCAGTGGTTGCCCGCTGGCGGTGAAGAACTGATTTTGGCCCGCTACAACGGTTCGAGTCATAGCCATCCAAATCGGATCGAAGGCAATAGCCTTGATTACGTCTGCCATATTCATCGAACAACCGAGCGATACATCTGGGCAAACCGGAAGCCAGACGGTTTTGCCGAAGCAGCCCTTTCTTATCAGACATGCAACGGCGCATTGCACCGACTGGCAGCGGATTGCAACATCGCCGGTCTTGAAACACAGGCTGATCACCCGAAGCTTTTCGAATGACTTTCGACCTCCCCAAATTAAAAGAACGACTTTGCAAATCCCTTTGTGGTGAAGTTCAAGTGCGCACTACACGCCAAGGTTACTTGCAAATCGTGACTCCGTTTAGTTTTCCAGATGGTGATACGTTTCAGCTTTATCTCGAAGAAGTGGCGGCAGGCAGTGTGCGACTGACTGATTTTGGTCACACATTCATGCACTTAAGCTATGAGAACGATCTTGCCAAGTTTCGTGAAGGCACCCGTGGAAAGCTATTGGACCAGGTTTTGGCTGATTCGGGTTTGCGGGACGAAGAAGGCAAACTCGTCCTTGACTCCAGCCTGGATACATTAGGCACGAATGTTCTCCAGTTTGGCCAAGCTCTAACGCGAATTTATGATCTGACATTCTTGAATCGCGCGTGGGTAGCGAGCACTTTTTACGAAGATTTGAAGGAAAGACTTTACGGTTTGGTTGCTCCTGAAAAAATTCAGCCCGATTATACTCTGTCGGATCACGCTCAAGCGGAGAGTTACCCAATTGACTTCCGCATTGAAGGTAAGCGTGCGCCCTTGTTCTTGTTTGGTGTTGCAACCCGCGATAAAGCTCGCCTCGTGACTATTGTGTTGGAGCATTGGTTGCGGGCAAAAGTAGAATTTGATTCACTCCTCATCTTTCAGGACCAACAGGCAATTCCTCGCGCTGATTTAGCGCGATTATCAAATGTAGGTGGAGAAATGGTTGCCTCTTTGGATGCAACAGAAGATTTTCAGCGTAAAATAATCAAGCTTGCTGCGTAAGATTTTATTTACGCCGTCGCCAAATTATCTTCCAACAGTTTGGATTTATTCGTCGGCAGTTCCGCTTGAGTGACAGTTGACGAAGACTCCCAAACTTTTATCGGTTCGTAAAAAGTATTTCGCTGCACCGGCGGGCGGATGGCTTTGACCTTTTCAGCTTCGGTCTGCAATGGCGGTGCTTGTTTTCATTTTTCCAATTCTATCGCCCACTGGGTCCAATTCGTACAAATCTTCCAAAGTGTGCAGGGTCACACCGGCGGGCGGTTGGCGCGGTTTGGATTTCAGCGCCTTCACAAAGAGCCGGCGCTGGATCGTCGCGTTGCGGGCGTTGGGGAAGCGCGGCACTTTGGCGTCGAGTTCGGCGGCCAGCGCTGGCCGCGAGTTCACCACGCCCCATTTACATTCGCCCAGGTCGGTCCAGTTGTCGGCGCGCACGCCCACCACGTCTATTTGCACTTCCGCATTCCAGTATTCGCCCACGGTAAACGCGGCGCGGACGCCTTCGCGGGCGTAAAGCAACGGGAGACATTCGCGGCAGAGACGCTCGAAACAGCGACCGAAATAGGCGTCCAGTTCAGGCCGGACGATTTCCGCAAACCCGCGCTCCGGCCCAAGCATACGCAACACGCTCTGATGCGGAAAAACAAATCGAAACCAGAACCGCAGCAGCGGGTCGTCCAGCGCGTAACGAACCGAGCGCACGCTGGGTTTGGATTCGGTGATCGGATAGCGGCGTTGAACGTAGCCCAGTTCGACGAGCGTGTTGAGATGATAATTGAGTCCGCGCACGTCAATGCCGGTGGATTTTTCCAGTTGCGCCGGACTGCTCTTGCCCTGCGCCAAGGCCATCAACACGGCATGATAGGGCACCAGATCGCGCAATTCTTCGCGCAGCAGAAAATCGGGCTCGCGGGCCAGCGGGGCGTTGTCATTCAGCACTTGCGCCATGATATTCTGCTCCACGGAACGCGCGCCATCGAAGGCCAGCAGGTAGGCCGGCACGCCCCCGCACAGCGCGTAAACCCGCGCGCGATCCACCACCGAAAGACGCGGGTGAAACCGGGCGGCGTCGAGATGATTGAAAGGACGCAGGAGAATTTGCGCGGTGCGCCGCCCGAACAGCGGGCTTTTCTGGCCCAGCACTTCGCGTTCCATGAAGCCCAGATATGAACCGCACAGGATGAGCAGGATGCGCCCGGAGCGCGACCAGGAGCGATCCCACAGTTCCTGCAAGACGGAGGGAAGTTCCGGGCACGCCTCGGCAATCCACTGGAACTCATCCAGTGCGAGGATGAATTTTTTCCCGGCGGGCAATCGCTCGACGAGCAGTTGCAGGGCGGCCTTCCAGGTGGTGACACGCGTTTGCGCCAGCAAGGGTTCGCCCACGGCGCGGGCGGCTGCCTCCAAAAACTCCTGAAGCTGCGCTTCGCCCGGCGCGCGCTTTCCCACAAAGTAGAGGCCGGGATTGCCGGACATGAAGTGAACGATCAATTCGCTCTTGCCCACGCGACGACGCCCGTAAATGGGGATGAAGCCGCTGCGCTCCGAGCGCCACGCTTCCTGTAACGTCTTCAGTTCACGGTCGCGACCTTGAAAGCTCATGGTGCCGCGAGCATATCATCAAAACATGGTTTGTCAAAACGTGTTTTGATGAAATGCAATGCGCCGTCGAGCCAATCTTCTCAACCGGACGGGCGTCACGCCGTCGCCACATTATCTTCCAGCACTTTGGATCTGCCCGTCGGCTGGTCAATACCTCCTGGCCAAGGGCGCGAAGTTTTTCGACGACCGGCAGTGAAAAGTTTTCGTTGGAAGCCGACGCGCTTGTTCCAGCACCCACACGGGAATGCGCGTGCGGACGACGCACGGCTCGCCGCCACACACACCGGGACGACTTTCAATGCCGGGAAAGGCATCACTCAAATCGCTGGCCGTGCAGCGCAGCAACTGCGCCTTCTCCGCCCGCGAGAGTTTGGCGAGGATTTCTTCGGCTGCTTCCAATGCGCTCATAGGCTATTTGCCGTAGAGAATTTCTTTCACCTGCTGGACAAGATTGGACTGTGATCGCGGACGTCGCGCTGCCCGTTGCCGATCGGTCGCGAACTGGCGGAGAATCTTCTGCGTCTCGGCCAGATAGTGTTCGGCCCGCGCTTTGTGATGCGCTTCCTGAACGTTAAGTGTAGCTGCTTTGTTTATGGCTTTATTTTACGCAGAACGGTTTTGGTTGTAACGGGAAGTTCAGCTTCACGCCGTCGCCAGATTATCTTCCAACATGGTGGATTTGCTCGGCGATGGTTCAACTTCTGTGGCGGTTGGCGCGGCGTCCCAAACTTTTATCGGCTCGTAAAAGGTATTTCGCTGCACCGGCGTTCGACCAACTTCGCGGATAGCTTTGACCATTTCGGTTTCGGTTTGGAGTTGCGGCGCTTTGGTCCCGGCCATGCGAAAAATATTTTCTTCGATGATCGTGCCGTGGATATCGTCCGCGCCGTAGCTCAAGGCGACTTGCGCGAGTTTCAATCCCATCCCGACCCAATACGCGGTGATGTGATCGAAGTTGTCCAAATAAATCCGGCTCACGGCGATGGTGCGGAGCGAATCGAAACCAGTCGGCGGATTTTCCACGGCGATTTGATTGTTTTCCGGTTGATACGGCAACGGAACGAAGCCGACGAAGCCGTGGGTTTCATCTTGGAGATTGCGCAGGTAACTCAAATGATTCACGCGGTCAGCGAGAGATTCCACGTGACCATAAAGCATCGTGCAAGTGCTGCGTCCGCCGAGTTGATGCCAGGTGCGATGGACGTCGATATATTCTTCGGCGGACTCTTTTCCTTTGGCGATTTGCGAGCGAATTTCTTTGCGAAAGATTTCCGCGCCTCCGCCGGTGAGCGATTCCAAACCGGCTTCTTTCAATTCAATGAGTGTTTCGCGCACGGATTTTTTCGCGAGCCAGGCAAGATGCAAAATTTCAATTGCGGTGAAGCATTTCAATTGCAGTTTGGGAGCGCACGCCTCTGGCGTGTGGTTTTCGGCGTCGCGCCGAAAACTTTGTTTCACTGGCTCTTTTCCTTGAGGTGCTTCGGAAAGTTCGGGCGCGACGCCCGAACTTGCACGCGGGACGCGTGCGCTCCCCATTTCATCATTGAGCGCGCTCAACGCCTTGAGCATTTCGGTGTAATAACTGAACGGCAACGAAGGATGAAGTCCGCCGACGATGTGCAATTCCGTGATGCCCAGCGCCAACGCTTCTCGCGCCTTTTGCACGATCTCTTCGACAGTGAATTGAAAACCATCGGCGTCGCGTTTCTTCCGAGCGAAGGCGCAAAATTGGCAGCTTAGAATGCAATAGTTGGAATAATTGATGTAGCGATTGATGATGTAGCTGGCGCGATTTCCATTTTTCCGCTGACAAACCAAATCCGCGATTGAGCCGAGTGCGTTTAAATCTTTCGTTTCAAAAAGTCGCAGCGCGTCGGCGTCGGAAATCCGTTCGCCTGCCTCTATTTTGTCGTAGAGGTTGCGTAGGTCGCTGTGTTGGATGAGAAAATTCATGTTGTTGCTAATCCAACCTATCGAGCCAGTAGTTCGGTTTGCGACTCAAGTGCGCCACGGCTACGATCCAGATGCGTTCGGTCTGTTCGAGATAAACGATACGGAACGGAAAACGCCTCACCTTCCAACTCCGCGTGCGGAACTTTCCCGGCTTGCCCACATCGGGATTAGTTTGGATTTTTGCCAACGTCTCCTCGATTAGGTCGAGAAAGTTATCCCCGAGAAATTCCCGGCGACGCTCAAAAAACTTCGCCGATTCGATCAGTTCACTTTCGGCGAGCCGATGATATTTGACGGGTTTCATTCAATGCGCGGCGCGCCTTGGCCATTGCTTCCGAAGCGGGAATTCCCTGGGCTTTGCCGGATTCGATTTCCTTCACGCGCGGGCCAATCTCCTCCGACCACGCCGATTCGATTTCCGCACTGGTGAAATCATCCAGGCTTTCGATGATTTTCTCCGCGAAGCGGACGCGCGAACGTGGCGGCAAATCCAAGACTTCTTTTTCCAGAGCGCGAATCGTCATGCCTCAAATAGAACAGAAAAACGGAGTGCGGGCAAATGCGGAAATGCGCTCGCCCGCTGCGACTTTGTCGTAGAGGTCGCGGAGTTCGCCGCGTTGAACAAAAGAAATCACAGCAATTTTAAAGCGCGTCTTTCAATTCTTCGATGGAAAGATTCGCCTGCTTGAGAATGGATTGGAGCGTCTTCGGCTTCAAGCTGCGGTGCATTGGAACGCAAGGATATGCAAGTTCCCTTTCACATAATGTCGATGCGAACCGGTTTGATTGCGAAATTGAAATCCGAGCCGTCGCAAAGCTTTGCAAACTTCGTCCCCGGACAAATCCCGTGGCAGCTTCACGCTTGGGCCTCAACAAGAACAGGATCATTCACAAAGTGCAACCGAATCGGCCAATGCGATTGCTCGTCGCGCGCTTCGAATCGGCAGTGGACAAGGTCTTTAATCATGCCGACGAGTTCTTCCAACGTGTCGCCTTGAGTTGCCATTTCGGGTTGATGGCAAACCGCTACGAAGGTTCCTTCTTCTTGCTGGATTTGGAAAATTAGTTCTTTTTTCATTGAAACAATTTTAGGTTGGCACGCGCGCGCTTGATGGCTCTGTTTTGCGCGCGCGTAGTTTTGCCAGCAAAGGAGTGATGGGCGCACTTTTTGGTCCTCGTTCCGTCTCGGCCAATTCGTCCGCCAATTCACGATCCATTTCCGCTCGATGATCGTGGTAATAAGCCAGTACCGCGTGAACTTCCGCGAGCGTGAGATACGGATAATGCAAAACAATTTCCTCGGCTGTCTACCCGCGTCCTTGGTAGTCGGTGACAATCATCGAAACTCGAGTGCGCGGATGTTGCTTCAATCGCGCAGATTCGCCGGAGAGTTTTTCAAAGTGCGGATAGACGGCCGTTTCGGTCATGTCATCAGAATACGCTCGTTCGATTTGAACAGTCAACGAGCCAGCAGCCGGAAAAATCCCGGTCTATTTCGTCTCCGCGCTTTTTGGATTCGGACTGATGCTGCGCAACCAATAGGCGGTGGGTTGTTTCTGATAAGAGTCGAACCCTTTTTGTCCCAGCACTTCACCCATCGAACGTTCGGTCTCAGTGCGAATGGCTTGCAGCGCGGATTTGCGCTGCTCATCGGAAAGCGCTTTGTCGGCGCGAACTTTTTTGGCTTCCTCTTCCGCGGCTTTTTTCATGTCGTAAACTTTGACGCCCGCCTCTTTGGGCAGACCTTCCCGCTGCGCCACTTTCGCGATGGCTTGATAAGCGTAATCCTGGGCGCGTTCGTAATCGGGATAGCGATCCGGCCCTAAAATTCCTTTGATCTGATCGTTCAACTCTTTCTGGGCCGTTTTCATTTTATCGTTGTCATCCGACAAACCCATGCCCATCACGCCATTTTCGTCGTCGAATTTTTTTCGTAATTTGAAAATGTCGCGAAACTCCTGTTCGTTGGGATCGAAGCTGGCCAATTGCATTCGCATCATCATGGAAGTTTGCGAGAGACGCAGTTGATAATTTTCCATTTCATCCGGCGTGAGAATTTTTGCCATTTCCGCTTCCATTTCTTTTTGCACCTTTTGCATTTGTTTCATGTCGGTCGCGTCAGGAGCGCCATCTTTGAAAGTCTTCATGGCTTTGGCCTGATAGGTTTGCATGAGCTCAATGATTTTCGATTGTTTGCTGTCGGGAAGAAAATCGAGCATGTCCTGAAAGGGATTCACCAGGAGGGCCATGTCGGCTTTTTCTTCCGGCTCGACGCCGAGCAATGTTTTGAGCAGTTCGCGTTTTTCTTTGGCCATCTCCTGCTGCTGCTTGATTTTATTTTCGTCCATCATCGCGCCGAACATGCTGCCCGCTTTCCAGAATTCGAATTTGTTCGTTGAAGTGGCCTGCATCTGTTTGCGGCGCGATTCGAAAAGTTTATTTACGTCGGCCGTTATGATGTCGCGGATGGTTTCCTCAGGACAACCGATGGAGCGGAGGTTCGCGATATATTGCCGGTAATCTTCCGACTCAACCATGTGCCAATCGATCTTCAGAGCGTTCGTGGTGGAGACGGTGAAAATTTTCTCGGCGGATTTGGATTTGTTTTTTTGAACTGGCGCGGCGGACGAATTATTCTGCGCGGCTCCAGCGGGATGGGTGGCCGGCGGTTTGGCGAGCAGAAAAATAACTACGCCGAGCAATCCGAAATTAGCGGCCAACGAGAAGACAAGAATACCTTTAGCGTTCATAAATGGTTTGATTCAGGAACGCGAGCATCCAAGCAGGAATAGGCTCGGTCAACTCTGAAAAATCCCGGTGGAAGAAAAGTCGTGCGCAACGGCGAACAGCCGGAGCGCGGCGTTCACGCCGCTTCAACTCACGAGCGCAGAGAATCTCAATCAATTTCCGCAGTTTTCTGACGTGCGGGCGTTGAAGCGGCGTGAACGCCGCGCTCCCTGCGCCATTGACGGCGTGTTCCCAGATGGAAATGGAGCGCGGACAGCCGTGTCCGCGGCAACCCGAAGTGGTGAAAACGCCCGCGTCTTTGTCCGTCTTTGTAAATGCGCGGACAAGGCTGTCCGCGCTCCGGTTAGTTTGGGCAATAGCAAGTTTCGTCTTTGTCTCGCACAACGTTGCCGCTTACTTTCGTTACGAAAATGAGAGCAGCCATTCTTTACGGGAAGGAAGATGTGCGAGTGGAAAATATCGAGCCGGCGGAATTGCGAACTGGCGAAGTGCGGATCGCCATCGAAGCCGCGCTGACTTGCGGAACCGACTTGAAAGTTTTCAAGCGAGGTTATCACGCCAAAATGATTGTGCCCCCCGCCGTTTTTGGCCACGAACTCGCCGGCAAAATTGCGGAAGTAGCGCCGGATATTTCCGATTGGAAAGTTGGAGAACGGGTGGTGGTGGCCAACTCCGCGCCGTGCGGCAATTGTTTTTTCTGCAAGAATGACCAGGAAAATCTTTGCGACGATTTGCTCTTTCTCAATGGCGCTTACGCGGACTCCATTGTCGTCCCTTCGAGGTTGGTGGAAAAAAATTTGTTGCGATTGAAACCGGAAACGACTTTTCGCGACGCCGCTTTGACGGAGGCGCTGGCGTGCGTCGCGCAAGGAGTCGCCGATACGAAATTGCGCCGCGGACAAAACATTTTGGTGATCGGTTCCGGGCCGATCGGTCTGATGTTTGTGGCGCTCGCGAAAAATATCGGATGCAACGTAACAGTCGCAGGTCGAGGAGAATCGCGTTTGACGTTGGCGAAAAAAATCGGCGCAACTCAGGTCATGGATGTGTCGGAGGAAACCGATTTGGGCGCGGCTCTTAAAAAATCGAGCAGCGACACTTTTGATATTGTAATCGAAGCCGTGGGAAAACCGGAGACGTGGGAGGCGGCGGTGAACGCCGTGCGGAAAGGCGGAGCGGTGAATTTTTTTGGCGGTTGTCCGGCGGGCACCACCGTCTCGTTCGACACCTCGCTCATTCATTATTCGAACCTCACGTTGCTTGCGAGTTTTCATCACACCCCGCGAACCATCCGGCGCGCTCTGGAATTGATCGAGTCGGGCGTGATCCGCTCGGAGGATTTTGTGGATGGCGAATGCGCTCTGAGCCAGTTGCCAAAATTATTTCAATCCATGGCGGCGGGAAATCGCGCGGTCAAAACGTTGATCGACGTTCACGGATGAATCGTAGCGCAGCTTTGCAAGCTGCTGTATCGCCGGTTTGCCACCGGCAGGGCGTCGCGATGTTCAGCAGGTTGCAAACCTGCGATACGGCAGGTTAAAAACCTGCGCTACGCCGCTGTATTTCCACCGCGACGTATTGCGCTTGCGGGACGATAAACTTTTTAACTTCCACCACCACGGCGCTCGCGTGAAAATCGTCGATAACGCAAATGGCAATATCGTTCGCGAGTTTCTCAATTAATTTCCAACTTCGTCCCTCGCCAAATTTCAAAAGCATTTGAGCAACCGCAAAATAATTGATGGTGCCGTTGATGTCGTCCGTTTGTTCCGCCTTGGAAAAATCGTGTTCCATTTGGACGGTGAGGAGTAAGCGTTGATGGTGAGCGCGCTCTTCGTCAGGAACTCCGACGCGATAAAAAACTTCCAGATCTTTGATGATAATTTTTCCCACAAAAAATTGGCGAAGGCTAAGGCAAAGCTAAGATGCGATAAAATCTTTGCGCGACCATTCCGCTCGAATCCGTTTTCGCCGCGCTGCTGGAGACGGCGATGATATCACCCGTCAAATCGGTCCACGCGCTTTGATTGAGATCATCCTTGTATTGCACACGGTAGGAACGTCCCGCAATCGCGTCCCACGTCAGCGTAACCTGGCCGTTGGCCTGCGTGACGCTTTGAATTTTCGGCGGAGAAATCACGATGATAAAAAATGTCTTTGCGTCGCCCAGAGGCGGAGTGCCGTTGTCAGTCACACGAATCGTGAAGTTATTTGTGCCCGCCTGTTCCGCCGCAGGCAGCCAACTGAAAATTCCGTTGGTCGGATTTAACTGCGCGCCACTGGCCGAGAGATCGAAACTGAATTGGAGAATATCCGCAGGCAAATCAACATCACTGGCGGAATTGGAAAACGCGACGGAGCTTCCCGCGTAAACAATCCGGTTTGAAATTGCGGTCAGCAGCGGCGCGTCATTCACCGGATTGACCGTCAGCAAAAAAGACGAAGTCGCCTTTGTTATTCCATCGCTCACCGAAATCGTGATGGTGCTATTGCCAAACTGATTTGTCACCGGGACAACCGTGACCGACCGGTTGGTGCTGGTTCCCGAGAAAATTAAATTGGCGTTTGGAACCAGGTTTGTGTGGGACGATGCGCCGGTGACAACGAGAGAAGTCGCCGGTGTTTCATTATCCCGCACGGTGAAAAAAATCGCGCCGGTGGGGGTGTCTTCATCCGTGACCTGGTTGGAGATGGAGGAGATCGCGGGACGATTATTTCCGGTGCAACAATTTGTCGCGACCGTGTTCAAGGTAAGTGCCCAACCGCCGGAAATACTTCCTTCATCCCCGTCGGCGGAGTCATAGACATAAAGGGACCAGGTGCCATTGGGGTTCATTCCATTGAGACTACTCAAAGCGGAACCATAGGGCGCGCCGGGCGCGGGCGCTGGCAAAGAACTGCCAGCTCCATAATTGCTCGGCACATAAGTGCCCGATAAAATTGGGGACGCATCCGGCAGCCCGGTCGAGGCAAAGCTGTCGAAGGTAAGGTTGACGTTGTTCAGCGCGTTGCTTCCTCCTGCTTGTCCCATTAAAAAAACGGTTTGGTTATTCGGCGCGACCAGCAAAATATCGAGGTCATTCGGAAAGGTGTGGTTCAAGTTCACCAAAGAGACGGTCGCCTTCGTGATGGTTCCAGACAGACCCGCGACGGCAATGGAGGACGGATACGGCGAAGCCACTCCACGGAGGGGGATGGAAATATTTCCTGAATTAGTAAACGCAGTGGAGGCCATCGTTATTCCTCCAAGCGCGAATTGAGTGTCAACGGTTCCCAAGTCAGCAACTCCATCCTGCAAGCGCAAGACCATCCGAATAATTCCGCCGCACATCCCGCTCGCCGTAAATGAAAATGGCCTCGTCACCGTTGCGCCTCCTGCGATGAGCGCGCCATAGACTTGAGCACCACTGGGACAAACCACGCCATTGGTCGAGAGTAGCGTCGCAACAAGATTGGTGGTGTTGGCTGAACCGATATTTTTTAGCTCAATGTTCAACGACACCGTTTCGTTCGGATCGATAAAAGTATTTCCCGCGCCACAACTCTCCGACGCCACTGTCGCGGAAATCAAACTGGCAAAAGGCACGGCCGAAGACGGCGTGATGGAAAAATTTACGTCAGAAATGTCAAAGAAAATATTTCCGGCCGCTTCGACTTTTATCCGCGCAAGGCTGGTCGAAATATTCGGGAGCAACACTTGTTCAGAACCGTCATTGGACGTGTTGGTGGCGAGGAGAATGTTGAAAGTGGTACCGCCATTGGTGGAGAGCAAAATATTTACGTTCGCGGCGTTGATCGGAGCGGCAGCGGTCCCGGCGACATTCCATGTCACCGTTTGCCCGCCGGACCAACTGACTCCGGTGTTCGGAGCAGTGATGACGAATGGCCCGGCGCTGGCGTTGACGGTCACTTGCATGTTGGAAGTGTTGACGCCACCTCCGCCCGCTCGATTGTCGCGGGCGGTCACTCGAAAACTCATGACGCGATTGGTGGCCGGAAGTTTTTCGCCCAGGCTGGCGGTGTTGCTCAGAAGAGCCGAAAGTTTGGGAAACGTGCGAGAGGGGCTGGAACTGGGATTAAAGGAACGAAAAAGCGGACTGCTGCCGTTATCAGGATTGCTCAACGCCTGGGCCGGACCCAAATCCCCTTCTTCCCAGCAATAAGTCAACGCATCTCCATCTGGATCACTGCCGCTCGCCGTCAAGATGAACGGGGTGTTTTTAGGAATGGTGTAGTTCGCCCCTGCGTTGACCGTTGGCGCGTTGTTCCCCGTTGCCGTCAGAACTGCGCAATCATTTCCCGCGCCCGCAGTCGAATAAGCAATAATTTCATCGAAGCTAATGAAGTGAAAATAAGCATCGCTGTGAGGCTGAGTATTATCGGCTCCACAGAGGCCCGCATACGCCATGATCGTCGTGCCGGCGCCCGGTTCGTAGGCGGTCCCGGCTTCGCGATTCCCGCCGCTGCAACTCCCGATCACACTATTGAAAGTATGCAACGCGCCGAACTGGTGTCCCATCTCATGCACCACGAAATCGATGTAAAATGTGTCGCCGGTTGGAGAAGAAGAACCGGTCTCCCCCCGCGCCTTGGATCCAGTCACACAGACCGCATCAACGGCAGCAAGCCCGCCACCGCCGGTGCTGAACACATGGCCAATATCGTAATTGGCGTTGCCAATCACGCTGTCGAGGTTGGATTGATTTTGCGTAAGCAAGCTCGAAGGACTCGTGTTGGAATACGGATCGCTGCTCGCGCTGGTGTAAACGATCAAATTATTATTTCCCACCAGCACGAGGCGCATGGCCAGTTCCACCTCATAGATTCCCGTCACGCGGTTGATCGCTGTGACAATGGCCGACATTCCAGCGGCGACGGTTCCTCCTTGAAACTGCGTGTATTCACCCGTGGCGGCGCAGGCCAGACGATACGTGCGCAAGTTGCTGCCGGAGCGAAACAAATCCTGTTGTGCCGGAACTCCTTTCCCCTGCGCATTGGCCGCAGGAACGAGACATTGAAAATCATCCACCGCTTTTCGGTAATCGCGTTTGTAATAACTGGTGTGAAGAACGCGGTCGCCCCGCCAAAAGGGGTCAATGTAAACGGCGCCTTTTGGCGAGAGAACCTGCGCGTGCAAACCCTCTGGGGTCACATCGAACCTCACGCTGGCGGCAGGATCATCGATGCCCTGGCCCAAGTAGGTTTTTATTTCCGGAAATTTCGCGGCCAACTTCGGCGCCATTATTGGAGATTCAACGATTCGAAAACGCGCCGAAGTTCCATCCGGCATTGGCAATCGGATTTCTCCCGGGGCGGTTCGCGCTTCCCTGCTAAATTCTTTGGGAGCTTTGGCCAGAGCGGATCGAAGTGTCGCGTGATCCACATTGAAGGCGTGAGATTTTTCCGGTTGCACCCAGGCATCTTTGGCCGGTCGGTTCTTCGCAATTTGTCCTGCGGCCTGCCAAAACTGCCCCGGTTGTTGCGCTTGCGCCGGAGCGAGCGAAGAAAAAATCAGCGTGAAAAAAACTACGATCTGAAATTTTCGGGAGAAAACCAGCCTTGGCTTTGAGAGAAAATGACCCAAGGCAGCAAAAATCAAAGCTGAGAGCGCGAACCGTTTGTTAGGCATTAGCTCCGAGATTTAGCACAAAACATCCTTGGGTCAAACAAGGAACATCCGGTACTTCTACGGGGCGCATCTCACTGAATTGCAGGTTGCAAATCTTCGGAAAAAGGTGGCAACGGAACGCCGATCTCCTGATCGGCATTGGAACGCTCCACATTTTCCGCGAGCCGATCGGGAGATCGGCGTTCCGTTATTTTGCAGGAGATTGAGGATGTGTTGCCCAAATGTTTTTCCATCGCGTGTAGGGCAGGCTTTCCAGCCTGCCGGTTCCGGGGACTTTCTAGTCCCCGGAAATCTGCGAGAAAAACCTCAAATCATTTTTTTCGCAACTGGAAAGTTTCGTAACCGGCAGGCTCGAAAGCCCGCCCTACGATTGGGGCAACACGCTCTTGAGATGCGCACCTGCTACCGTTTGGAAAATAACCACAGAGGCACAGAGACACAGAGTTTCCCAATTCGTTTTCCTCTGTGCCTCTGTGCCTCTGTGGTTAAACCATTTGTCCGTTCCCTAATTGTCAACGATTCACGATTCACCAATCCAACAATCCACCAATCCACCCTCCCGACCTGTCGAGTGAAAACCTAGAGAACCGGCGCAGTTGGGCGCATCTTGACACCACCACCAATCCAATCAGATGTAGTGGGGCAGGCTTCCAGCCTGTCTGAGCGGGCATCTTGCCCGCGAATCCTGGGGCTGGAAGCCCCGATGGCAGACAGGATGTCTGCCCCACTACTTTGGTGGTGGTGTCAAGATGCGCCCGGCGCAGTTGCGTCGCGCATCGCCGATCCTTCACTGCGCACGGGCGGACGAAAAAACAGCGCGAGACAAACCGCCGCCGCGAAAGCAATGGCGCATGGCACCAAAAATAATCCGCGGAAATCCGTCACCCCATTGTGCGTAAAAACTTTTTGCATGAGATAAGGGCAAACAGAATTCGCCACCAACGCGCCGACGCCGAGGATCATCACGTTGAACAAACCTTGCGCGCTGGCCCGGACATCTTTTGGAAAAAATTCGTCCACAAAAATATAAACCGTCGCAAAAAAGAATGCGTAGCAAATGCCGTGCAGCACTTGCACTCCGATAATGAGAGGAGCGTGTTGTGGAAAAAATGCGTAAACGGCAAAACGCGCCGCGTGACCCAGAATGCCCACCGTCATCGTCGTGCGCCAGCCGAGCCGTTTGAGCACGCCGCCGAGAATAGCCATCGTCAGGATTTCCGCCAGTTGCCCAATGCTCATCGCCGGCATAATCCAATTGCCCGGAATTCCCACGCCGCCTTGCGCAGCGGGTGTGCCGAGAAAAACTCCCGTCCAATTGAAATAACAATTATGCACAAACGAATCGGCGAACGTCACAATCCACAGAACCAAAACGAAGGGGTGTTTCAAAAGTTTGGTTGCCTCCAGCCAGGCGAGTTTGTCTTCGCCGGCTTTGATCTTTTTCGGAGGAGTGTGCGGCAGCGTGAGACTGAAAATCGCGAGGACAAGGGAAGCAATTCCCGCGACGACGAATGTCCATTTGGTCGCGGTCAAAAGTTGCGTCCCAGTCAACCCGGAGCCAAGCACCGTCCCCAACCAGTTCACGATGCCTTGCGGATTGGCCGCTTTCACTTTGTCCCAGTCCACCAAAATAAAAGTAAACGGCCACGCCGCCAGAATCCAACCGATTGTTCCGCCCATGCGCACGATGCCGAATTCTTTTTGCGCATCTTTCATATTGGCGAAAGCGATGGAATTGGTGATGGAAATCGTCGGCACATACAGAAGGCAATGCACCATCATCAAAGAAAAGAACGGCCAAAAATCTCGAGTGAAGGCGAGACTCAAAATCGCCAGCCCGCCGACGAGGTGGCTGAAGGCGAGGAATTTTTCCGCCGCGAAATTTCGGTCGGCAAATTGATTGCTGAAAAACATCCCGACAATAGCGGCAATGGGAAATGCGTTCAGAATCCAGGAGGTTTGCGCGGGAGTAAAACCTATGCCGGGCAAGTATCCAAAAATCAGCGGCAGCCACGCGCCCCAGATGAAAAATTCCAACACCATCATCAGGAAAAGTTTGAAGCGAATGGCTGTGTTCATGCGCGCGAAATTAGGTGAACGCGGAATTTGTGGCAAGTGTGGAAGAAAGGGATGCGCGATACCCAGACGCCAGCTATGGCGCGATAGCGTCTTGGACTGCGCCAGTCCTCTGGCGCTTTTCGATGCACCATAACCCCTGCAAGAGCGCCGGAGGACCGGCGCAGTCCAAAACCTGCCGGGCTGTGGATGCCGCTCTTGGGATGAAAGCGAAAAATTATCGTGCGCGTAAGTTGGATCGAAAGCCCAAAAATTATTTGCGATGTGTTCGCATTCAGAGTCGCCGCTTCGAAAAACTATTTTTGAAAAGATTATTTCCCGAAATTTTTACGGCGCTCAACTTCTTCCAACAAAATTCGCGTTGGCTGATTCAATTCCATGACGAGCGCATCCTCGACCGACACCCACCGAAACTCCTCCGCCTCCTCGTTTAATTTCACCTCGCAGTTTCCGCCAACGCGGCAGGTGTAATTCAACAAAACAAAATGCGCCTCGCGATAAAACTCTTTGGAATGGATGCAGTCCTGCACGAGAACAAATTCAATGTCGGAAATGTCGAGGTCGGTTTCTTCTTTGATTTCGCGACGGAGCGCGTCGAGTGAGGTTTCGCCGTATTTCGTTTTGCCACCGGGAATTCCCCAAAGGTTCGACCACTTTTGTGTGCGAATCATTAAGACTTGATTCGCGTCGTTGAAAATCGCCGCGCCCACTGTGCAAATCGGATGCGAAATCGGCGCGGCTTCCTGCCCGTGTGTGCGATGGACGATTTCAAAATTGTTGCGCGCGAGAATTTCCTGAAGTTCGCCGAGATGTTCGACGATCAAATCCGGTTCGCTGGCGCGCAATTGTTCCAGACGATTGTAACCGGTCAAAACGGCGCAGGAAAAAACGTTGCCGTGTTTGGCCGTTTCGATGTCGTGTTGCATGTCGCCGATGAACATCGTTTCGTTCGCGACGAGATTATTTTCTACGAGGATTTCGCGAATCTTCAGGCGCTTGTCTAAAATTTCCACGTACGGTTTGTCGATGAATTCGCCGAAACCCGTCACGTCCTTTTGCACGGCATAATGGTCGCGATGCACGGTGCTCAACAGAAAAGTGCGGATGCGATTTTTGCGGCAGAATAGGAGAAAATCCCGCGAGTGCGGCAGGGCGATGACGGA
>JBBQRQ010000049.1:0-36977 GCA_038214755.1 Verrucomicrobiota bacterium | reverse complement strand
GTCCGGCGTTACTTTGAGCGAATCACCGCCCAGTTGCAAACCGCAGAGGCCAGTGAACTGAAGCTTCTACTCAAGGAAGCCATTCCGGAATATCATCCTTACCTGACTGACTGAAACAGCCGACTGAGCCGAAGTTGACCGGAAGCGCACGCGGCCCGCGTGCCGATTCGGGCGGCCCGCCCGAATCCTCTTCACACCATTTTCTCCAAAGGTTTGCCAGCCAAAAAGTTTGTGGAACGAAGTTTTCGGCGCGACGCCGAAAACCACACGCCAGAGGCGTGCGCTCCCCATCTTTCATGGTGATGGTGGCGTTTCCCTTGTCGCATTCGCTGAAACCGCAAGCGGCCCGTAAATATGCACCGCATAAGGCTCAAAGGTATCTCTGACCCAGCCGCCGGAAATGTTCACCATTCTATTTTCTTCAAAAACGTCCAAATCGGATTTGAGTTCAGGAGGAGCCGTAAACCGTGCTGAAATCATTTTGTCCATATTATTCACCGCCAGGATGTAATCGCCCGCAGAAATATGTTGATTACTTTTTTTCACGCGCAAGAGCGATAGCTTAATGCTGCTTTGCCCGACTTCGTTCCAACCTTTAAAACCATCTTCAAACTTCTGCTCGTGCGCCCACCAGATCGGTTCCCCTTCAAAGAGAGGCAAACGCTCCCTCACTTCCTTGACCACCTTCTTCAAATTATTCCAGCTATCCGGTTGCTCTTCCATTTTCCACCCGCCCGAATCGTAAGCGTAGTAGAATAAGCCATTGGCGCGTTCCGCCAATGCCAGATAAGTCATGCAGCGCAATTCCGCAAACGTGGGTGCGCGCAAATTCGTTTCTCCGGGAACCAGTTCAGGAAAGTAACTCCAGTCGAACGCCTGGATGACAGCCATCAGTGGTTTTTTTGGGCCAAGAGCGAGCCGAACCATTCCGACGTGTTGCGAAAAAGCGGCGAGCGGCTGCCAGGCAATCGGGTAGCGATCAATCATCGTTATGTCGGCGATGTTCGCGTAGTGCAACGCCTCGGATCCTTTGTAAAGAACGAGTGAGGTTGGTTTGATCGCGCCTGCTTTTTTGACCGTTGAATTCGCCTCTCGCACTGCGTCGGGCGAGATTTGGTTCAGGTCCGGTTCATCCACGAGATACCAACTCCAGAGCGCGGGGTGGCGATCGAATTTCCGAACCGCGCTTTGCGCTGCCAGCGGGTCGAAGTTGGGGCCAGCCTGTGAACCAGGGGCTGCCAGCACTTTTAAGCCATTCTTTTGGGCAGCATCGAGATAGCCTGTAGAAGCGGAGCCGACCACGGTGTTAAATCCGGTTTCGGCGAGGACGGGAAAGGAATTGGTGGAAGGAACGCCATAAATGCCAATGCGATAATTGAGAGGTGATCGGCAACCGAAAATGAGCACGCAAAAACCACTGATGAAGAAGCGGGTTGTTCGATGGAGCATATCGGAGTTCATCATTCATGGGAGCAGTTGGTTCCACAACTTGTTTTGCATTTTTAACGCGAGTACATGTATTCAGAAAACCGTGCTGTCTCCGCCGATCAGAATGGAAAAACCTGAGTATCAAAAAGAGTGAGATTGATGACGGTTAGCGTTCTGTAATTTTCAGTCCGGTTTGCGGCAGAGCATCCCACATTCGGGGTGCTTTTTATTTGCGACCGTGGCCAACGGCGAGCCGGATAGATTCGACACGGTCTGCGTGGCTCGCTTAAATAAGATGGTGATTCAAAAACCGACAAGAGCGAGCATCGTGACGACTCTCGCGCTGACTTTATTCTGGATCGATTTAATTTATCAAGTCGGCGCGCAGTGGTCGCTCTATCCGCAATATAGCTATGGCTGGGCGGTGCCGATTTTGGTTGGATATTTTTTATGGCGCCGTTGGCAAAAACGTCCTCAACCGGCCCGCGTTATTTCAATTTTTCCGGCGTCGATTTTTATATTTTTTTTTGCTGCTGGGTTTTTTCTCGCGCGCTTTGTTCAGGAAGCGAATCTCATTTGGCGATTGCCCATTTGGCTCATGGCTTTCGCAGTCGTCGGGATGACTTTGACAGCAATCTATCTGGCTGGCGGAAGCGCCTGGCTGAGATATTTTTCATTTCCGATTCTTTTTTTCCTGGTCGCGGTGCCGTGGCTGCGTCCCATCGAAGAACCATTTATTCAACGTCTGACGCAGTTTAACGCCAAGGCGGCAGTGGAGATTTGTAGCTGGATGGGCGTGCCCGTTTTTCAACAAGGCAACGTCATTGAAACAAGCAAGGGTCTCGTCGGCATTGATGAAGCCTGTAGCGGCTTGCGCTCTTTTCAGGCGACATTGATGCTCTCGCTTTTGTTTGGCGAACTTTATTTTTTAACGGCAAAACGGCGCGCGCAACTCGTGCTCGCTGGAATCGCGCTGGCCATCGGCTCAAATATTCTTCGAACCACCACGCTGGTTTTGGTTTGCGCGCAACAAGGATTGAAAGCGATGGAAAAATGGCACGACCCAACAGGCGTCGCCATTTTGGTTTTGTGTTTTATGGGACTATGGAGTTTGGGGTGGCGGTTCGCTGCAAAAAAAAACACGAGCGACATTCTTTCGGCAAACGATGGCGCGCCCGTCGAAAAAATTTTATCGCAGCCTGTAAACGAATCTTCCACCAACCATCTTCCCCAATTTTTGGGCGCGTTTCTCGCGCTGGGCCTCATTGCGTCCGAGATCGCGACGGAATTTTGGTATCGGACCCATCAGAGAATTTTTAGCAAAAACTCGTTGTGGGAAATTCATTTTCCTGAAAACAAAAATGAGTTTCGCGAGTTTGAAATCAGCCACGTGACGAGCGACCGATTGAAATTCGACCAGGGCCACGCGCTCGGATGGATCGACGGCAACGCGCACAAATGGCAGATGCTTTATTTTCGTTGGGCGCCGGCGCATTCCCGCGATCAGCGGATCGCCGTGCAGGATGGAAAAAATCATGTGCCCGAAAGTTGCCTCCTGGCGTCGGGGAAAAAAATTGTATTGGACAACGGCGTAAAGTTGCTACAGGCCGGAGGAATTTCGTTGCCGTTTCGCGCGTATGTTTTCGAGGATCGCGGGGAGCGGATGCACGTTTATTTTTGTTTGTGGCAGGATTATTTCGCGCGCCTTCATCACGCGGATTACGAAAAATATTTGACGGCTTCGCCCCGGCTGGCGGCGATTGCGCTCGGCAATCGAAGTTCCGGCGAAGGGTTACAAATTTTGGAACTGGCAGTCTGGGGAATTAACGATGATCAAGAAGCCAAAAACGCCGCGGAAAAAGAGTTGCAACAGTGGGTCAAGCCGACGGGGAACGCGGCGATGTTATCCTCAATGGGCCGCACCGCGCGTTGAAACCTGATG
Source organism: Verrucomicrobiota bacterium (assembly GCA_038214755.1). Lineage (GTDB taxonomy): Bacteria > Verrucomicrobiota > Verrucomicrobiia > Limisphaerales > CANJXF01 > CANJXF01. Next base: position 33,607 of record JBBQRQ010000049.1, on the reverse strand, counting down.
CGGCTGGTCGAGGACGACCCAGCCGCGCTCCCTGGAATCAGGGTGAGGAATAATCGCGATTGGTCACGATTACCGTGTTGCTGTTGTTGACTTGACCGGCGGCGTTGGTGCGCGGAACGAAAGGAGGCCCAACGTGAGGCGCGGGGGAAAATCCGTTATCAAGGAGAGTCGGTCGAGGGGCATCAAAAGTAACTGCTTGTGAAATCACGGTGCTTTGTGCGGGAGCTTCCTTGCTCATGGCGGCGACAATTTTTTCCCGTTCAGCAGGAGCGCCACTGGAAGCCGCTCGCGCAATTTTGGAGGCTTGCTTTGGCTCGAGAGAAACAGCGGTGGAGGCAGCAATAGCAGCCATCTTCGGGACGGAGTGAGCGATGGCGCCAACGACGGCGGCGGCGGCGGCGGGGTTCTTCTGAATTGCCGCCTTGACCACGGCAATTGTCGTTTCTTCACGGTCGGCAATCGCCGCTTTTGAGACGAGCGAGGCCGCTTTGGCCGGCAATTCTGGAGCGCGGACGCTGCTCAGAATTCTCTCAATGGCTTTCGACGAAACTGCTCCCAAGCCAGTAAAAGTGGATAGTGCGACCGCTGTGCAAACCAAAGCTACAGCCCAATTCAATTTATTTGTTTTCATAAAATTCAGTGCGGAATGTTCAAATGTTCCCGATGCCGGGTTGTTATTACTCGGACGGAAGATTTGCGTCAATGAATTATTTCTTTTTTTTTCACGTTTTCTTGATTCTCGGTTAATGGCCGTATAAAACTAAGCCGTGAAAAATTTCCCTCGCGCACGGCGTCTTTCTTGGATCTGGCCTTTTGTTTTCTTTTGTGAAATTGGATTGCGCGCCGTCGTCTTCACCGTGAGTAATACGAACGACACAGGTCCAGGTTCGTTTCGGCAGGCCATTTTGCTCGCCACCAACGCGCCGCGCGACACGATTCAATTTCAAATCACCAACTCTCCACCGTTCGTCATTTCACCGACCAATGCGCTGCCGCCCTTGAGCCGTCCGGTGATTATTGATGCCACGACCCAACCGGGATTTATCAATCGCCCCGTGGTCGAGCTAAACGGCGCCGCGGCGGGAGGCACGGCCGGATTGACCCTTTCCGGGGGGAACAGCATCGTGCGAGGATTATCCATAAATCGCTTCGCCTACGATGGAATTCGAATTGAACTTAACGGCACTAACGTCATTGAGGGCAATTTTATTGGGGTGGGTTTGTCGGGCAATTCTGATTCCGGAAATGGCGAAGGCGGTGTGACCATCATAAATTCCCAAGGCAATATTATCGGTGGGACGATCTCGGCTGCAAGAAACGTGATCTCAGGCGGCAATTTGATTGGTATTTTCATTCAGAATTCTTCTTCCACCGGCAATCAGGTTATTGGAAATTTTATCGGAACCGATGTGACGGGCACGATTGATCGCGGCAACAAGGAGGACGGAATTTGGATTTACCAGGCGCCGCAAAATACGATTGGCGGATTTACCGCGTCGGCCCGAAACATCATTTCTGGCAATGGGGAAAGCGGGATTCTTTTGTATGGGCTTGGCGCCACGCAAAATATTATCGCCGGTAATTTTATCGGCACTGATGTTCAAGGCGCTTTGGCTTTGGGCAACAGCACAAACGGCATAAAAATTAATTTAGGCTCTTTCAATCAAATCGGTTCAAGCAGCAGCGGCGGACGAAATTTAATTTCTGGCAACAGAGAGCGCGGCGTCTATATCACCGGGGCGAATGCTCAAGGGAATGTTCTTCTGGGAAATTTCATCGGCACGGATATTTCTGGTTCAGCGATTCTGGGAAACACATTCGAGGGAGTTGGTATTTACAGTTGTTCGAGCAACATCATCGGCGGTCTGCAACCGGGAGCGCGCAATCTCATTTCTGGAAATTACAACGACGGCGTAGTCATTGACGGCGCAATTGCAAAAGGCAATCTCGTTCAAGGGAACTATATCGGAACGGATTTGACCGGAACCTTTTCGTTGGGCAATCGGGAAAACGGCGTGCAAATTACCCTTGCTCCGAGCAACACCATCGGGGGGATTATGACCGGCGCGCAAAATTTGATTTCGGGCAATGGCCAATGCGGAATCTTTATCACCAACACCCTCGCAAGAGGAAATCAGGTCCAAGGAAATTTTATCGGAACAGACGCCACCGGGACGTTGGCCGTCGGAAATGTACTCAATGGCGTCGCCCTGGTTGACGCCCCGTCCAACCTGATTGGCGGCTCGTTTTCCGGTGCAGGAAATCTTATCTCCGGCAATAGTTATAAAGGGATTTCTCTCCAGGGAATTTCGACCAGTCAAAACCGGGTTGAAGGAAATTTTATCGGCACTGATTATTCGGGGACCGTTGCCGTGCCAAATAAAGTGGGCGGGATATTTTTCTATGGTTCACCCAGCAATATCATTGGCGGCACTCTCGCGGGCGCCGGCAATTTGATTTCTGGCAATTCGTTTGTGGCCATGTCTCTGGGCGATCCCGGCTGTGTCGGAAACATTGTTCAAGGAAATAGCATCGGAACCGCTGTGGATAAACTGAGTCCTGTGGGCAATGAATTGCATGGAATTGAAATTCTCAACACCAGCAGTAATAACCTCATCGGCGGAGTAACTTCTGGCGCGGGAAACACCATTGCCTTTGCCCGAACCTCTTTATATGCGGGAGTGCGGGTTCGGGACGGTTGTTCGCGAAATTCCATCCGGGGCAATTCCATTTTTTCCAATAACGGATTGGGGATCGATCTGGGGGTGAATGGTCCGAGTTTGAACGATCTCGGTGATGCCGATTCTGGCGCGAATGATTTACAGAATTTTCCAATTATCACCTCAGCGTTTGGGCGCTACATCACGACGGTTCAAGGCACATTGAACAGCGGAACCAATAAAACCTACGCGTTGGATTTTTATTCGAGTCAGGCGCCCGATCCTTCTAATTACGGGGAAGGACAGCGATGGCTGGGGACGATTGGCGTCACTACGGCTGGCAATGGAAATGGCAGTTTCGCTGTAAACTTTACCAATTCAGTTCCTCTCGACCGATACATCACCGCCACCGCCACCGATTCAGCGAACAATACTTCCGAATTCTCGCTGGTTGCGACCATTCCTACCAACAGCCCGGCCATCGATACGGATGGCGACGGGATGCCCGACGATTATGAAATCGCGGCGCACTTGAATCCAAATAATCCTGGCGACGCCGCATTGGACGGGGATGGAGATGGTTCCAGCAACCTCAATGAGTATCTGGCAGCGACCGATCCTCTCGACGCAACAAGCGTGCTACGGCTTTCCCTCGTGAAATCGGCAAGCGGCGCGCAACTTCGTTTTCAAACGGCTCCAGAGAGAAATTACGCAATCGAATTCAGCACCGACCTGGTCAACTGGCAACCGCTGCCTAATGCCACGAACATCGTCGGCGATGGAGCGATCGTGCAGATCAACGACAGCGGAGCCGTCAATGCGCCAAAACGTTTTTACAGAATTCACCTGCTTCTGCCTCCCGGTGCAACGAGTGTGCTGCGGCTTTTTCTCGTGAAATCGGAAAGCGGCGCGCAACTTCGTTTTCAAACGGTTGCAGGTAAACATTACGCAATCGAATTCAGCGACAACCTCGTCAACTGGCAACCGCTGCCCAATGCCACGAACATCGTCGGTGATGGAACCATCGTGCAGGTCAACGACCCCGGAGCGGTCACTGCGCCACTCCGGTTTTATCGAGTTCATGTGTTGCCGTGATGAAAGTCGGTCACGTAGCGCAGGATTGCATCCTGCGGTATCGCCGGTTTGAAACCGGCTGAACGTCGCCAATAGTGAAACTCTTAGTATTAGAGAGCCTCACGTTCTGGCGGCATCTTGCAGGTTGAAAACCTGCGATACGGCAGGATGCAATCCTGCGCTACGAACTGACCGCCAGTTTAAATCATCTCCTGACGAATGGCACACGCAGCTTCGCACGAGGGCGAGAAGAGATTTCTCCAGGAAAGTGGCGCATAGAAAAGCCGCTTGCTGTAGAAAAATAAAAAAGCGCGAGCTTGTTCGCTCGCGCTTTGTGGAAAAGTTGCGATTACTTACGCTTGCGACTTTTTAGCCCAAAGCCCAGCACCCCCATCATGCTTAAAACAATCGTCGAAATTCCGGAAGAATCCGGGACGGCCTTAGCTTCAGCGCGGGCGGCAAAGTTGATTGGCGGAGTGTTATTGGTATTCGCTCTCAAGGTCCAGGAAGTTCCATCGAAGTCCCAATAATCAGGGAAATTGCTTCCCACCGTCACAGGCGCGAAAAGATCCGGCCCCGCCATTTCGCCCGGCAATAGACCGAAAAACTGGAGTGACCAGGTGAAATTGCTGGGAACGACCAAGCCGTTTGGCCCGAAATCGGTATCAAAGGTAACGGAAAGAGCCGTCGGAGCAGGAGGCAGGGTAAACAAACCACTGTCAAAAAGTGTTGTGTTCGGGCGGGGAGTGCCGCTCACCAGCGGCCCATCATTCAGGCGAAAACGAAATTCTGCCTGGAAACTATGGGTCAGGTTGAAAGTGCTATATTGGAAAGTAAAATTAGTCAAGGCTCGCGCGGTTCCTCCAAGAATAATTTGGTCTCCAACTTCGTGCGTGCCTGGATTTAGAAAATTATTCGTCGGGACGAAACCCGTCGAGTTATCATAAACAACGACGGCGTGGGCAACGTGCGATAAGGCGAGGGCGCTCAGTGCAATTAGTAAATAGGTGGCTTTTTTTGCGGTGGTTTTCATATCAGTAATGGATGAATTTTTTCCAAAGTTTTGTTTAGAACTGTGCAACAATTAGAAATTTTCGGTCCAATGTCAAACAATATCGTCAGCCGCGTCAAAAAAATTTGACGGCTTCAACCAGGGAAATAAAAAGCGCGATTACTCACCAGCGCTTTTCTTGGTGAGAAAACTGTGCTAGCTCCTGCTGCGTCGCAGCAAACCCCATCCCAACAGAGATCCGAGGAGACCCAGAACAAACGTCGATGGCTCGGGAATGGATTCAAGCTGGGCGCCAAAATCATTCGTGCCATTGCCATTGAATTTCAAAACCCAACCCGACGGTGTGCCATTGGTATTGTCCCAATAAGTATTGTGATTGTTGCCAACCGTGACCGGAGAATAAAACGACGGGCCGATATTCGTTGTCTGTGTTCCGAGATTGGAGAATTGAATCGTCCACGTGAAACTATTGGTGGGAATAAATAAGCCTCCAACAGGAAAATCACCTCCGGGTTGGTTGTCGAAAATCAGCGTGTGATTTCCGTTGAAGGTTGCGCTGTCCAAATTGAAAACGACACTGGTGAAAAAACTTGTTCCCGGCGCGCCGAGGGGCCCGTCGTTCCGATAAAAACGAAGTTGCCCCGAGATGGTCCCGGTGTAATTGGCCGTGTATTGGAAAGTAAAGTTGGTGAGATTTCTGTTGACTCCAGCGAGGCCGATTTCGTCTCCAACTTCGCGTGTGCCTGGAAGAAGCGTGGTCAATAAATCACCCGTAGCATTTCGGTAAATAACTTCGGCATGCGAAAGCTGAGAACAGAGCGCCGGGGTGAGCGCAATCAGTAACGCCACGATTTTTTTGAATGTATTTTTCATGAGTTTAAACGATGTTTTTTTTGCGACTCCGCAGACCCTAGGGATTGGCCTTAAGGATGTCAAACATAAATCTTTTACGTTCCATAAACTCCCTTTTCCGCATAGTGGCCCTGATAGGAATAATCGTAATACGGATCGTAATAACCAGCAGGGCCCCTGCGACGTGGAAGACGGTTCAGAACGATCCCAGCGGGAAGCGTGTTCGCTTTTTGCAACATTTGAATGGCGCGCACAGAGGATCGGGCCGGCGTTTTGCACGCGCGAATAACCAAACAAACGGTTTGAATGCGATTCAACATCACCAGCGTATCGCTCACGGCGTGAATCGGCGCCGAATCAACAATCACGCGATCGAAGTTCAGCAACGCCTCGTCCACCAGCAAATCGAAGTTGCGTTGCGCCAGCAGTTCCGCCGGATTGGGAGCGGTGGTTCCCGCGGAAATATAGAAAAAATTTTCCCGATTCGAAGACCGAATAATTTCGTCCAGTTTTTTTTGGCCGGTCAAATAATCCGTGACTCCCAATCCATGGGATTCTTTTCCAATGATTGCTTTCTCCACCGCTGGACGACGGAGATCGCCGTCGATCAGCAGGACCCGCCAGCCTTGTTGCGCCAGACAAAGTCCGTAGTTGGCCGCGCAGAAAGTTTTTCCTTCTTCGGGCAACGCGCTGGTAAATAAAAAAGTGCGCCGATCTTCTTCGCGACCGAGCATCCGCAGACTCGTGCGCAGCGAACGAAACGCCTCGGCCCCCGCAGATTTCGCGTCTTCTGCTGCGATCAAAATGCTGGGGTGATCTTTTACATCTTTGATTTCCGGGATTGCGCTCAACACCGCCAACCCTATTTGTTCTTCCGCTTGATCGACGGTTTTGACGGAGCGATCCAACGCACTCAATCCAATCACGATGAACACCCCGACCATCAAACCGGCCAGCGCGCCCAATGCCAAAATTTTCTTTTTGCTCGGAGAAAAAGGCCGCTCGGGCGCGTTGGCATTTTGCACGACGCGGACAATATTGCTCGGCAATTCTTTGGTCAGAGACGTTTCTTTGAGCCGTGAATTGACCCCGTCATAAAACATCTTGTCCGACTCTACTTCTCGCGCCAGAACGTTGTATTCGATCAATTGCCGATTCAACTCGCGCGCGATGATTTCCTGTTCGGCCACCGCTTTTTCCAACTCCTTTTCCGCGATGAGCGCGCTTTCGTAAGAAGCTTCGACCGTCTGGCTGATATTTTGCACCGCCTCGGAGAGAGAATTTTTCCACTCCTCCAATTGGCTGGCGGCCTGAAGGTATTTTGGATGTTTATCTTTGTAACGCTGGCGCAAATTGGCGAACTCCGATTCCGCCTTCAAAATATTTGCCTGGATGTTCATCACGATGGGGTCGCTCGCCACCACTGACAAAACGAGCAATGCCTGGACGTTGGTCCCAAATAATTTTACCTGCTTGAGTTTGGCTTCCAAGTCCACGCGCTTGGATTTCGCGTCGGTCAAACGGCCGCTCAATTCTTTTAGTTTCGGATTCACAATGTCCTGGCGCTGTTCGAGGGAAATCGTTTTCGTTTTCTCGCGGTAGGCCTGTAGCGCTTGCTCCGATTGCTCCAATTTTTTCTTCAAGCGTTGCGCTTCTTCCTGGAGAAACTCAGTCGCTCCCTGCGACGCCGTGGAATACTGATCCAGATTTTGTTTCATGTATTCTTTCATCAACGAATTGGCGACCAACGCCGCGATTTTCGGGTCGGTGTGGATGACCGTGACATCAATCAAGCGGGTGAAGCGACGCAGCCGCACATCCACCATTTTATTGAGCATCAAAACCATTTGCTCGCGTGACATGGGTTCTCCGGCAGGAATAAATCGAGGGTCTTTGTCCAAAGCATTGGAAGTAATCACCCGCTCCAGCAACGTGCGGCTTTTTAAAACCTGCTCAATCGTTCGCAACACTTCCAGACCGCGCAAATCTTCCTGCTGAACTTTTTGGATATTGACCACCTTCTCATCTCCCTGCTCGACCAGGAGCGTCGCGGTGGAGGTGTAAAGATTGGGCGCGCGATGCAGATAGCCTGCCGCCAGGAGCAAGGCCACCACGAGGCAAATGGCCACCAGCCAAAATTTATCCAGCAAGGCGTGGTAAAGAGTTCGGAAATCAAAGGCGGACTTGGGCGCAAATGTTTCTTCAGGAGCGAATTGTTTTTGGGGAAGTTCGGACATATCAAAGGAATTTTTCGCCGACGGTCACCGTGTCCTCGGGCAGGATTTCAAAAGGCTTGGCTTTTTTGTCGTTGGCCATCGCCTTGGCATCGAGTTTGAAAATATCTTTTTTACCATTCACTTCTCGTTGCACGATGATATTCGATGGATTGCCAATGCGAGTGTAACCTCCGGCTATCCCAATCGCGCGCAGCAAATCGATCGATTGCTCGTTCGGAATTTCGTAGGAACCGGGACGCTGCACCTGGCCAAGAACGGTAAAATTGCGCTTCGCATAATCCAAAATAGTGACGCCCACTTGCGGGTGGACCAGGTAATCTTTTCCATAAAGGTCCTGGATAAACGCTGCCGCCTGTCCCACGCTTTTGCCTCCCACTTTAACCACGCCGACTAATGGCAGGGTCAGTGTTCCGTCTTTCGCCACGCGGCCTTTTGTGACGAGATCCTCTTCCTGATAAACTTTCACTTCGATCACATCATTCGGTGACAAAAGGTAAACCCGTTCCTCTCTGACCACGGCATTGGTCGAGCGCGGAGATTGGCCGTAAGAAAAGTTGACCAACCACATCACGACCCACAAACCATATAAGATTTTTCGCATCATATTTTTTTAAAAACTGTAAGTCGTTTGCACTGTGACCTGATTGTTATCGAAAATAGTTCCGCTCGAATCGCTGGAATTGCCGCTGCGATGAAGGGCGGAGATTCCCGCCACCCAGCGTTTTGTAATCAGCGCATCCACACCGGCATTCACCGCATAATAACTATCCTCACGAGTTAAGCCCCGATTTTTCGAGGCGGCATGATAGCTGGCATTTCCGTAACTACCACCAAAATTTGCGGAAAAACGTTGCAGAAATTTTTGCCGCACCCCCACCGAAAATCCCGTCAAGGTATAATTGTAGCCCGCCAGCGTCGGCGAATTTTGATCGCTCCGATGCGCCTCCAGATTGATCGTCGTCCCTTCTCTTGGCCGGAAAATCGCGCCAATATTAAACACCGGCGCGAAGCTGGATGATGCTTTTTCGTGCGCTACAATTGGGACGGTATTGGTCATAGAGTTGGTGGGAGGGCCGGAAATAATGACGAGTCTGCCGACGACCTGATCGAAACTCCGGTATTGCCGCCATTCGCCACCCGCCGACGCGGTTAAATCGAGTTTGTAGGTCAAAGTATAAACCGCTCGCAGAAGAAGACGTTCGTAGGTCTGGGCCGGGCCAAAGTCCTGATCCAGTTTACCGAGGGTGATTCCCAGTCCCAGATTAACTTTGGATGAGATCTGGTGGTTGATCCAATTGTCATTGAAAAATTCCCGCGAACCGATCAACCCCTTTTCGGCATACTCGGTCTTGCGATAGGTAAAATTCTCTTCCAGCGACGTCTTGGGACTTAGATCGTAGCGCGCAGTCAGCCCGATGCCATAACCTGTGCGTTGCACACGAAGACCCAGCACAACATCCGGTGTCCTTACTTTCTCGTAAATAGCACTACCTCCCAGCGTCAACTTCGCGAAAGGCAACAGCCCGGAAATTTTTGCCACGTGATCCACCGCGTCGAACTCTTTATGTTCCAAAAAAAATTGGATGTTCGCCAGGTAATCCAGGGTCAACAATTTGTCCCCGGCCAATGGATCGCCTCCCACCACCGAAACGCCAGGAGTTAAATTGTAGATCACATCCGAAAGAGCATTGGTGTGCTGCAAAGTAATGTTGTCATCATACGTCAGGCCAGTCGCCAGTCGGGGATGAACGTTAAACATCTTCCAATGCAACCATTCGCTCGATACCTCCACTGAACCTGGAGTGACGGCCTCCTGCGCCAATGCCGACGCGCTACTCAACACCAGAAGAGTTCCAGCGATCAAACGGGAGGCAAACTGTTTAGTCTGTTTAAATTTCAAACGTGTCACGCTTGTCCTGCCGAATAACTTTCCGACAGAACATGGAAGGCAAAATTGTAGGGAATAAAAATTTGGAGTCAAGCCTTCCGGTTGAGAATCGAGGACAGAAATGGAGAATGGAGGAAGGAAAACGATTCTTCGCCATCTTCTGTTCAACCGTGATTGTTCAGCGAAACGAAACGCCCGCCCTCACACCCAGGAGAGGGAGATCATTCGCCGCGCTTTGGGTAGGGCGGACGCGTTGAGTTGTTCCGCCCTTTTTTCTGCGAATGACCAGAAGGCCGCGATTGCAGTGGAGACAAAAGATTTTTCGAGCGACACGAAGAACTGTTCTCGCTCCTTGGGGGAGAGGATTAGGGTGAGGGCGAGCAACCATCTGACTGGACGGTTATATGGCTGAACGCCTGTCTGAAGCTGTAGCCGCCGACGTGAGGAGTACCCCAGCAACGGAAAGTTTGGGGCATCGGCCCTATGAACCGGCCAGCGTTGGTAGGGCGCGTCACTCCGTGCGCGCCGGGGTGACGCCAAACACACTGCGGCGCGCACGGAGTGCCGCGCCCTACCTTGAGGTTCATGGAGAGGCGAAAGGCTGGGTTGAATTTCGCGCAAGTCCTCCTCCGCACCTCGGCGGCTACGAAGATTGCCCGTTTTCAAACAGGCTCTTCCGCAAACCAGATAAGTCTTGAAATGTAGATTTGGTTCAGCGCAATTGTTCACGGAGGCCGAGAGAAAGAAAAGGTAAACATAAATGCATGGGGTGAAACGGAACCTCTTTGACTAACCCGCATCTTGTATCGCCGCTAAACCTGGTTACCAATTATTCCATCACCATTTCTTTGAAAACTGTGACATGAAGACCGACCTGTTTGTCAGCCCTCGCCAGAATTCACGGGGCCGGTTATTGCGCTGGGCCGCATGGCTCTGTTTCGCCAACACCTTTTTGATGATGATGGTAGGTTGGCGGTATGTCACCGTAATGGGTTTTCCCGACGAACCATTGGCGAGGTTGTTTTTGTTTTTGGCTTCGCTCGGTCACTTTAGCATGGTGGCCATGATACCCTTTCTGATGCTGTCGCTGTTAGTGTTACTTTTCCCGAACCGAACAACTCTCTTTATTGTCGGAGTGCTGCTCACCGGGCTGTTACTCGTAATCCTGGTCAGCGACTCACTCGTTTTCGCTTTATACCGCTTTCACTTCAATGGGATGGTGTGGAGTCTGATTCGTAATGGGAACCTGGGCGAAATCCTCCCTCTCTCCACGAATACCTTTATCATTGCCGGGGCAATTGTGGTGGGCGCGATGCTGCTGGAAAGTGGTCTGGCCTGGGTGATTTGGAAGTGGACGAAAGCAATTACTCGTCGAGGTAGCATTGTCGCGATAGCAATCGTAACTGTAGTGGTAGCCTTCCAGCTAATGTACATCTGGGCCGACGCCGTTCACTATGTTCCTATCACTAAAATAGCCGGGCTATTTCCGGGGTGCCGCCCATTGACCGCCAGGAAGTTTCTACTCCGACATGGTTGGATCCAAGAGGTCAACTATTCTTCTCTTAAGTTCAAGCCAAGTAAGACCGCGTTGAAGTATCCACTCGTGCCCGTAGTATGCCAGCCTCCCGCGCGGCCCCTCAATGTGATGGTCATTGTCATTGATTGCTGGAGGTTCGATATGCTCAACGGGAAAGTAACGCCTAACCTGTGGGAATTCAGCCAGCATAACCTCCGTTTTGACCATCACTCGGCTGCGGCCAATACCACGCGGTTCGGCATCTTCTCTCTTTTCTACGGACTATACGGCACCTACTGGCATGCGATGCTGGGCGAACGGCGGGGGCCGGTGTTGATCCATGAGTTCGATGCCGCGCATTATCAGTTCGGTATCTTTGCCAGCGCGGCTCTGACCAGTCCGGAATTCGATCGAACGGTTTTTTCCGAAATCAAGGATCGTGTCGCTTTGAAAACACCTGGAGACAATGCTCCTCAACGCGATCAGATAATTACCCGCGAGATGGTCAACTTCCTCGATAAGAGACAACGAGACCAACCTTTCTTCGCTTTTGTTTTTTATGATTCTCCCCACGCCTTTGCGTATCCGAAAGAAGCGCCGGCTCCCTTCCAACCTGCGGCGGCGAGGGTGGACCACCTTAAACTCAACAAGCATCATGATCCTGTCCTGATACGAAACCGGTTTCTCAATGCGGTTCACTATACCGATTCACTGGTGGTGGATATATTGAAACGGCTCGAACAAGAGTCGCTTCTCGAAAATACGGTAGTGATGATAACAGGCGACCACGGAGAAGAGTTCAATGAGAGCGGCCAGAATTATTGGGGGCATAACAATAACTTTAGCCGGTATCAAACGCGCGTGCCGTTGATCGTGCATTGGCCGGGTAAGGAACCTGCAACCATCTCTCATGCGACAAGCCACCTGGATGTAGCTCCTGCCTTACTAAGCCTTGTGCTCAACTGCGCGACGGATACTACCAACTATTCCCTGGGTTACTCCTTGTTCGATCCACAACCTCGGATTCCGTTGGTGGCGGCGACATGGGACCGTTTCGCTATTTGTAGTCCGGGACGAATTGATGTGATGTATGACGTTGGATATACCGAAAGTTTCGATGAAGAGTACCGTCCGATCTCGACACCGATACCACCGAGATACATTTCGATAGCCATGGAAGGGATCAGCCGCTTCCACGCCCGCCGCACCAGCGCGCGATCTTCAGCTTCCAGATAAAGCGGACGTTTGCGGGTAGCATCTGCCTCCGGCGGGTGCGAATGTTCGATGTTGGATGTTCGATGTTGGATGTTCGATGTTGGATGTTCGATGTTCGATGTTCGATGTTGGATGTTGGATGTTCGATGTTGGATGTTCGATGTTGGATGTTCGATGTTGGATGTTGGTTATTAGATAAGAAGAGTTGGTCAGGTTTAATTTGGAATTGAAGAAGCGCTTCATGAAGCCAGTCCGGTCAGAAAACTTGGGGAATGTTGTTTCGATCTAAAGCGTGGGCTTCACTCAAATCTAAGATTCAGTAAAGCCATTTCCCAATCTCCCCCTCCGCGTCCAGCGTCACTCCCTGCCGCCGATACGCCCAGCACATGTAGCTGACGCTGACAAAAAACGACGCGGGCAAACGGTTCGCCGCGCAGATTTTTACGCCCAACAACGTCGTCTTGCCGCCGAAACCCATCGGGCCGATGCCGAGTTCGTTTGCCGTTTTTAAAATGTCTTGCTCAAGCCCATCCAGTTCGGCGGTGGAATTTCGATCTGGAATTTCGCGCAGAAATTGTTGCTTGGAAAATTCGTAGCCGGTCGCGCGATCTCCGCCGATGCAGACTCCTAAAATTCCCGGCCCACAACCTTTGCCCTGGGCTTGCAACACCGCGTCGAGAATCACTTTGCGACAGCCATCCAGGTCGCGATTGGCGTTGAGCTTTTCATTTGGCAACGAATATTGCGCGCCGACATTTTCGCAGCCGCCGCCTTTGAGGATCAATTTAACGCTGATTTCCGGCGAGCGATGTTGATGAAAATGAATCGCGGGCGATCCGGTTCCCACATTGGTTCCATCATTTTTTCCGGTCAATGAATCGACAGAATTCTGCCGCAAAAAACCTTTTTTCGTCGCGAGGCGAACCGCTTCTTTCGCCGCTTCTTCAAACGCGATTTGATCAAAACCAATCGGGCCATTGACGTAAAAAATAATGCTGCCGGTGTCCTGGCAAATCGGCTGCGACTTCTGTTTGGCGAGTTCAATGTTGCGCTCAATAATTTTCATCGCCGACTCGGCGATCGTTCCTTTTTTTTCGTTTTCCAGCGATTGCACAATCGCCTTGTGAACATCATCGGGAATTTCGGCCGAGGTGCGCCGAATTAATTCGACGAGTGAATCCTGCAACAATTTCATACTGAACCGCAGGGTAAGGTTTGCAAAAACGAGTGTCAACGAACGGCGTCAAAGCAAGAGTTGACCAACACTGCAAATGGCGCCGTTTTCTTCCTGATCGCTAAACCCATGCTTGTCCCAACTTGGATCGAGGCCGAGGTCTTTCAGCATCTGCAAATCTTTTTCGACGGGTTGATTGAGCGTCGTCAGATAATTTCCCACCATCAGCGCGCTCGCGCCGGCCATGAAGACCATGCTTTGCATGTCGCGCAGGTTTACGGTGCGTCCGCCGGCAATCATGATTTCCTGCCGCGGCAGAATGAAACGGAAGCAGGCGATCGTTTTCAAAATTTCCATTGGCGGCAGCGGCGGATTTTTTTCAAACGGCGTGCCGGGAATGGGATTGAGAATATTAATGGGCACGATGTTCGCGCCGAGTTCCTTCAACGAGAACGCGAGGTCGCAGCGGTCTTCGCGCGTCTCGCCCATCCCGATGATGCCGCCGGAACAAATCTTGAGGCCGGCTTTTTTCAAATAACCGATGGTCTCGACGCGGTCATCGTAGGAGTGGGTAGTACAGGTGTTCGGGAAAAAGCGGCGCGAGCTTTCGAGGTTGTGACCATAACATTCGAGGCCGGCTTCCTTCAATCGGTCGGCGACTTTCTGTGATTTGATCAGGCCGAGCGACGCGTCGGGTCGCGCCTTGCCGCCGGCTTTCAATTCGCGGATTCGGTCGCAAACCTCCTCGAGCATCGGACCTTCGTTCAGACCTTTCCACGCGGCGACGAGACCGACAGCGGTGACGAAATTTTTATTTGCTTCGTCAGCGGCTTCGAACACCGGCTCGGGATCGACGAAGCCGTATTTTGGCGAACCGGTTTGATAAAAAGACGATTGCGCGCAAAAGCTGCAATTCTCCGAGCACGCGCCGGCTTTGGCATTCACAATCGAGCAAAGATGAATTTTGTTACCTTTGAAATGTTCGCGGATGCGGTTGGCCCATGAGAGCAGGTCGAAGATGTCCGCGGTGTTTTCGATTTCGAAAAGCGATTTGGCTTCGGCGCGGGAAAGATGGCCGCCCTGTAAAATCCGCCGGCCGAATTCGGAAACATGCGGGTGAATGTTCACGTCAATGGAACTGGAACTCATGGTTGACAGGATAAGCAGGTCAAAAGATTGCGCAAGCGGGAAGAAGTTTTTGCCACTGGCGGAGAGAGAGGGATTCGAACCCCCGGTAGTGTTACCTACGCACGCTTTCCAGGCGTGTGCCTTAAACCACTCAGCCATCTCTCCTCGTGACTAACGCAACAAAGTTATTCGCACCGCCTGAAACGGTGGGCAAGTTAATTTTCCAAACGAGCGAAACCAAGGGCGCATCTTGCCCACGACAACCAATCCAATCAGATGGAGTGGGGTAGGCTCCAGCCTGTCTGAGCGGGCATCTGGGCCGCGAATCCTGGGGCTGGAAGCCCCAATGGCAGACAAGATGTCTGCCCCACTACTTTGGTGGTTGTGTCGAGATGCGCCCGGAGACCAACTGCGAAAACCCCGGCGGCAAATTGGATTTGAGCGCGAGCGATGGCGTGGAGAATCGACGGGAAGCATCTTGAAATTACACCCAGCGGAACAGAGACGGCCCAAGATAGCGCAGCGCGTCTCGCGTGCGCAGGGTGAAGGGGAGCAAAGCCGCTGACGGCGCAGGCGAGACGCACTGCGCTACGTTGTGGTCTTCCCCAGATTCGCCCAATCGGGGGCAAACGGTTTCGGCTTGACCCGACTTACTTTGTAATACAAAGTCAACGCATGCAATCCAACTGGGCGGCGGAGAATCTCCAAGTGATTCGTACTTTGATGGAACGGTCCGCGCTTTACCGGCGAGCGCTGGCCCCGATCATGTTGACCGCCGGCGTCATCGGTTCGGCGGCGGGGCTGGCCGGTTATTTTTTTAAACTGGATTCCGTTCAAAATTTTGTTCTGTTTTGGCTCCTGACCAGCGCTGCCGCCCTGGTGATTTCATTTTTGCTGGTTCGCCGGCAGGCCTTGAAAGATAAAGAGCCATTTTGGTCCCCGCCAACACGTCGCGTCGCTCTCGCGCTGGCGCCGCCGTTAGTAGTCGGTTTGCTTTTGGCCATCTTCACTTTGGTTTCAACGAAGGAAAAATCCCTCGGGCCTTTGCCACCCTCGGCGTTGCCTGCGATTTGGATGATCCTCTACGGTTGCGCGCTTCATTCCGCGGGATTTTTCATGGCGCGAGGAATTCGCTTGCTCGGTTGGATTTTTATTTTCTGCGGCATGGTTTCACTGCTGGCCGAGGGATTTTTTGCGAACAAACCGGTCCTGGCGCAAGGACATCTTTGCATGGCGGCGGTGTTTGGCGGGCTGCACTTTGCCTACGGCGTTTATCTTTATTTCACCGAGAAGAAAACCATTGCCGCGTGAATCCAGAAACCTTCTTGCAGCTCGACCGCGTGATTCACGAAAAAGGGCGGCTCGCCATTATGTCGTTGCTGGCCGCCACGCCCGAAGTCGCCTTTACGGATTTGCGCGATGCGCTGGCGATGACGGACGGCAACCTGACCACCCACCTTCGCACGCTCCAGCAAGAGGGTTACGTTTCCATCGCGAAAGCGTTTCAAAACAATCGCCCGCTGACCACTTGCTCCTTGACCAGGCAGGGGAAAAAAGCCTTCGCGGATTATATCAATTTGCTGGAACAAATCGTCCAGCAAACCAGGGAGAATAAATAAATTTCCGATGATTTGAACGAACTCCCGAGATGTGTAGTCATTCACTTTGTAGGGCAAAGTTTGTCAGTGGTAAATTTTGATTTATGATTCCATGAAAATTATCCGGGCGGAACATCTGGGGATGTGCTTTGGCGTGCGCGATGCCATTGCGCTGGCCAAAAACGAAGCGCAAACAAAACCGCTGACCATCCTCGGTGAGTTGGTTCACAACGAAACCGTTTTGGCCGATCTTCGTGCCAGCGGTGTCAAAACCGAGCAACGCATTTCCGCTGTGGCGACGACGACTGTCATGATATCGGCGCACGGCGCTTCTGAACGGGCGCTCAAGGATATTCGGCAGCGGGGCCACTCCATTTTGGAAGCAACTTGTCCTTTGGTTCATCATGCCCATCTCAGTCTCAAGAAACTCGTGGGACTCGGTTATCATCCGATCGTCATAGGCCAACGTGATCACGTCGAGGTGCGCGGGCTGACCGAAGATTTTGACGAGTGCGATGTGGTTCTTAGCATTGACGACATTGCCAGCTTGCGAGAGCGAGCGCGTTTCGGAGTGATCTCACAAACCACTCAACCGATTGAAAAAGTCCGTGGGCTGGTTGAAGTGTTGCGGCAAACTTTCACTCTTTCCGAAGTGCGTTTCATCGATACGGTTTGCCAACCGACCAAGCAACGTCAATCCGCCGCAATTGAACTGGCCCAACAATGTGAGGTCGTCGTGGTGATCGGGGGCGCCAACAGCAACAACACCAAAGAACTGGTCGCGACTTGCCACCGTTTTTGCGAACGCGTTCATCATGTGCAAAGCGCCGTTGACTTGAAGATCGAATGGTTCGAGCAGGCGGAAAGAATTGGGATCACCGCGGGAACTTCCACGCCCGACGACGTTATCAATCTGGTCGAGAAATCGATTCATCAACTTTTGCCAATGCGAAACAAAGTTGATCTCAGAGTTTCGTTGCTAAACTAAATGTCGCATAACTTTTTAAAGAGCTGACGCGGACGGAGCGCGGCGTTTACGCCGCTTCAATATCCGCCGGTCAGGATGATATGGGACTTCATTGAAACGTTCTCTACTCATGGGCTGAAGCGGCGTAGGCGCGCGCTACGTTTCGAGCCTCAGTCTGTGCGCCAGACGCTCCGCAAGATGCGGCCCTTGTCACTTCTACTTTCCCGGTGTGATTTAAACCGGCGGTCACTTGCGCTCACTTTTTGACCGCCGCTTGGAATTACACTTCTACTTTCTCCCATCGTTGACAGGAAATCTCCGCTCAGCATAAATCAGTTTGAACATGACCCCGGAAAAAAATTCCCCGCCGCCCGCGTCTGGACCTTCTTTCAATCCTCCTGGAGTTCCGCGCCTGCGCCGCGTCCTCGGCCTGGGCGATTTGGTTTTTTACGGAATCATTCTCATTCAACCCGTCGCAGCGACAGGCCCGTTCGGCGTCGCCAATCAAATGTCGAAAGGTCACATCGTCACCACGCTTTTGATCGCGATGGTCGCGATGCTTTTTACCGCCATCAGTTACGGGCGGATGGCCGCGCTTTATCCGGCTGCTGGCTCCGCTTACACCTACGTGGGTCGTGGACTAAATCCGCACCTTGGGTTCATCGCCGGTTGGGCAATGTTCCTCGATTATCTGATCATCCCCGTCGTCAATGTCGTATTTGGCGCGCTTACGTTGCAACGACTTTTTCCCGGAACTCCATTCGTGCTCTGGGCCATTTTATTTGCGGCGGCGATCACGTTGGTGAATTTGCTCGGCATTCAATGGACGGCGCGAGCCAACGAAATTCTTTTGGTGGTCATGTCGGTGGTCATCGTGATCTTTTTGTTTCAGGCAATTCGTTTTCTTTGGTTACATCAAGGTGCGGCGGGGCTTTTTTCGACCGAGCCGTTTTACAATCCGCGCACGTTTGATTTTCGCGCAATCGTTACGGCGACATCTTTTGCCGCGCTGACCTACATTGGTTTCGACGGCATTACGACGCTGGCCGAAGACGTGAAGGAACCGAAACGCACGGTCCCGCTCGCCACGGTGCTCGTCTGCCTTTTCACTGGAATTTTCGGCGGCTTGCAGGTCTATCTCGCGCAACGTGTCTGGCCTGACTACAACTCGTTTCCAAATATCGAGACGGCTTTTTTCGATGTCTGTCGTCGCGTTGGCGGAGTATTTCTTTTCAACGCGATGGCGGTGATTCTCGCGATTGCTTGTCTCGGCAGTGGAATTGCCGGGCAGGTAGGCGCTGCTCGCGTTTTGTTTGGGATGGGTCGCGACAACGCCTTGCCCGCAAAATTTTTTGCGCGTCTCGATCCAAAACGAAATACGCCGTTCCTCAACATCTGGCTCATCGGAATTCTCGCGTTGGCGGGGGCGCTTTGGCTGAACTACGAACGCGCGGCGGAACTGCTGAACTTTGGCGCATTCCTCGCGTTCATGGGAGTGAACCTCGCCGTCATTCGCGAATTTTGTTTTCGCCCGCCGCCCGGCCACAAACGGAATTGGTTTCTCGATTTCATTTCGCCCACGCTCGGATTTTTATTTTGTTTGGGAATCTGGTTGAGCCTCCCGAACCCCGCGAAAATTGTCGGCGGAATCTGGTGCATGGTTGGGCTCATTTACACCGCTATCAAAACGCGCGGCTTTCGCGAAAAACCGGTGATGATTGATTTCAGTGGAACGTAGAAAATTTACTTGGCAACTCCAGCTATGCAGAAGGGAAAAATAAAACTTGGTGCTGCTCTTTGGATTAATTCTCTTTGATCGCTCGCAAAGTTTCTTGTCAAAGTGAGCGACAAAAATTCAAAAACACCATAAAGCTCAAGCCGCTTTGTCCAACGCCACAGAAACGCGCAAGCCCAACGGTTTTAAAATTTCCTGCAATGTCTCCAGCGTGGGGTTGCCGTGCTTCGAGAGAATTTTGTAGAGGCTCGGCCTCTTGATCCCGACGCGCCCGGCGAGTCCGCCGACGCCGCCGCTGGCTTCCACCACGTCTTTGAGTGCGAGGAGGAAGGCTTCGCTATCCTTTTGGGCCAGCACTTGCGCGAGATATTCGGCGGCGTATTTGGGATCGCGCAGCCGCTTGAGCAGATCATCTTTGTAATTTTTCAGACGCATATTTCGTAAATTGTTGCCATAACTGTTGCGCGCGGCGGATGTCGCGCGGTTGGCTGCTTTTATCGCCGCCGCCTAGTAAAACGACCACGTCTTGCCCGTGCAGCCCATAATAAACGCGGAAACCCGGACCAAAATTAATCCGCAATTCATGCACTCCGCTGCCAACGAATTTGCTATCGCCGAAATTCCCAGTGCGCACTCGGACCAAACGAGCGTCCACCGCCGCTTGCATTCTTTTATCGCGAAGAGAATCGAACCATTCGTCGAACGGGACGAGTCCGTTTTGAAGTTCCAGCTTCTTGATTTCCTTCTCGACCACCGACGCAGTGTAATCTATAGGTGACAGATGCGTCAACTATGTTCTCGATTTTATTGCCCCGAAAGAAGTCGTTGACTAAAACTTCTCAGCAGAGTTAAACGATTTCCATGCTCGACAAACTCGCCAGCGAAGGCGGCGCGAAAGCCGTTCGCAACAAACTTATTCCCTGGCCGCAGTTTGATGAGAAAGCGATCAAGTCAGTCGAGGAAGTTCTTCGCTCCGGCAAGGTCAATTATTGGACCGGCAAACGTGGGATGGAGTTTGAGAAAAAATTCGCCGAGTGGCAGGGAAGCAAATACGCCATCAGCGTCGCCACTGGCACTGCGGCCCTGCATGTCTCTCTCGTCGCGCTGGGGATCGGGCCGGGCGATGAAGTGATCGTGCCGAGCTACACTTTTATCGCGACGAGTTTTTCGGTGGTGCAAGCGGGAGCGATCCCCCGTTTTGCCGATGTAAATCTTGAGGATCATTGCATCAGCGTCGAGTCGGCGGAGAAACTGGTGACCGAGCGCACGAAAGCGATTATGCCCGTCCATCTTTACGGCAACGTCGCGGACATGGACAAAATCCGCGCGTTCGCGAAGCGGCACAAACTGTTCGTCATCGAGGACAACGCCGAGGCGTTCGGCGGCGAATACAAAGGAAAAAAAACCGGCACGCTCAGCGACATGGCTGGCTGTAGTTTTTGTCAGAATAAAACTTTTACCACTGGGGGCGAAGGGGGAATGGTTACGACTGATGACGAAAACTTGGCGTGGCTGGCGCGAAGTTTTCGCGATCACGGTTACGACGTGAAACAGCGATTGAACCTGCTGGAGTTGGAACAAAAACTTCCTTACATCCACAACATGGTCGGCTGGAATTATCGCATGACCGAAATGCAATCGGCCATTGGCCTGGCTGAACTTGAACGGATGGATTCGTGGAACATGCCGACTCGCCGACGCAACGCGAAAATTCTCATCGATGCTCTGCGACCGTTGCCGCAAATAAAATTTTGTCCCATCGACACGCCCGAGCGGCGCAACGGTTGGTTCGTTCTCGCGTTTTCACTCAACATTGAAGAGATGCGTTGCGACATAAAACAATTCGTCACCGCTGCGGCCGCCGAGGGGATTCCGTGCTGGAAAGTTTTCTGGCCGCAGTGCCACACCGAAGCTGCGTTTCAAAAACAAAATGCATTCGGGCGTTCGGGATTTCCATTCAAGTCGAAAGAATACGCGACGCCATCAAGCGTTGATTACACGCAAGTGGATGTGCCGAATGCGCGTTGGCACGAAACACATACCTTCACCTGCTTCGCGTTTCCGACGTTCACGGTTTCGGACATGGAGCAGATTGCGGAGGGACTGGTGAAGGTGATTGGGCATTACGCGAAGTGAAACACCAAAAACCAAAATCCAAACACCAACAAAACTTCAAATCCGCAAATGGTAGAGAGGAGAATTCGGTTTCTGATTGAGTTTGAGTGTTGGGCTTTCTCTGGTGTTTCGTGTTTGAAGTTTGGTTGTTTTGATCAGGCAACGAGATCCAAATGAAAAAGAAAATCAGATGGGGCGTGATCGGCTCAACTGGCATCGCTCTGCGCCGTACCATTCCGGAAGGAATTTTGCCTGCAAAAAATGCAGAACTGGCCGCCGTTTATTCACGCAACAAGACGAACAACGCGGCAGTCGCAAAAAAATTCGGCGCCCGCGCGGCGAACAGTTTGGAAGATTTACTGCGCGATGATGTTGATGCTGTTTACATCGCCACACCGAACGATGTGCATCTCGCACAGACGCGCAAAGCCGCAGCCGCAGGCAAACACGTCTTCTGCGAAAAGCCTCTCGGAATCAATGTGGCTGAGGCGAAAAAAATGATCGCCGTTTACCAAAGAGCGAACGTCAATCTCGGCACGGCGTTCATGATGCGTTACCACAGTCAGCACCAGGCGGCGCTGCGATTGGTCCGCGATGGAAAAATTGGCCAACCTGTTTTTGCCCGGGCGCAACTCGCCTTCTGGTATCCGCCCATTCGCGGCGCGTGGCGGCAAATTCAAAAATCCAGCGGCGGCGGCGCGTTGATGGATTTGGCCGGGCACTGCCTTGATTTGCTTGAAATGTTTTTCGGCGAAATCGTCGCGGTCAATTGCATGGCGAATCGCACCGTTCAAAAATATGACACCGAAGACAGCGGCGTTGTGCTCGCGAAATTTCAAAATGGCGCGCTGGCGACGGTGGATACATTTTTTTGTGTGGCGGATGTCGGCAGCAAAAACCGCCTGGAACTTTACGGATCCCAAGGAAGCATTCTCGCGGAGAACACGCTCGGCCAGGGAAAACGCGGGCAGATGCGCGGCTTTTTCCAAAGCGGTGAGATAAAAATTTCTCCGAAACCCGTGAATACTTATCGCGCTGAAATCGAAACGTTCAGCCAGGCAATTCTGGATGGCGGCGACACCGATGAATCAGCATTGCGCGGATTGCGCAGCCAGATTTTACTGGCGGCCTGTTATGAATCAGCGCGAATCAAACGCGAGATTCGAATTTCTGAAAAAATATGAATCACCCTTGTGCGCATCTTTACTCTGCAACCAAAATAGTGGGGCAGACATCCTGTCTGCCAATGGGCTTCCAGCCCGAGGACACGGTTCGCAGGCAAGAGGCCCGATTGGCAGACAGGATGTCTGCCCCACTAATCGAGATTCGAATCTCTCAAAAAATATGAATCACCCTTGCGCGCATCTTGACCCTGCAATCAAAATAGTGGGGCAGACATCCTGTCTGCCAATGGGCTTCCAGCCCGAGGACACGGTTCGCGGGCAAGATGCCCGCTGGGCAGACAGGATGTCTGCCCCACTAATCGAACCGCGTGTAGCAGTATCAAGGGGTGCCCATTACCTTTCGCTCACCAAATTTAAGTTCGTCGTTTTTTCAATCGGTTTGCTCGCGTTAAATTTTTCCACGCTCGCGCAAACGGCTTTTGAGAATGATTGCGCGAAGCTCGCCACGAGCACGCAAAACGCTACCGAACGTCTTCGGGATTTGCTGAAATTGCATTGGGATTACACGATGCTCGAAAGCCCGGAATTTGCGACGAGCGTCGGTTATCCGGGCCAAAACGATCGTTGGTCAGATATTTCGATGGAGGTAATCGAGCGACGCAAGCGGGAATTAAATGCGCCGCTATATGTGATTCGATCCATTCATCGCGACAAGTTGAGCGCGCTGGATCAATTGAACTTCGACCTCTTCCAGCGCAATCAGGAGATGGCGATCGAAGGGACGCGTTTTAAAGGCGACTACCTTCAGCTCTCGCAACTGGACGGAATTCAGCAGGACGCCGCCCGCATGTTGGAGATTTCTCCGCGCGCTTCCGTGAAAGATTACGAAAATATTCTCGCGCGTCTCAACACGCTTCCTCGTCTCATCGATCAAACTTTGGTTTTGCTGAATAAAGGTTTGGAAAGTGGCATCACGCCGCCACGCATCACGTTGCGGGATGTTCCGCAGCAGGTGAAGAATCAAATGGAGGACGATCCGAAAAAAAATTCTTTGCTGAAACCTTTTTTAGAATTTCCCGCGGAAATTCCTGAAAGCGAGCGAGAGAGATTGCGAAAGGAAGCAGCGACCGCGTTGAAAGAAAAAGTCATTCCGGCATTTGGCAAATTGCACGAGTTTCTTGTTTTAAAATATTTGCCCGGCGCGCGCGAAGGCATCGCCATATCCGATCTCCCCGACGGCAAAGCCTGGTACGCCTACAACGTCCGCGCCGTGACGACCACGAGGATGTCGCCAAGAGAAATTCACGAGCTGGGTCTTTCCGAGGTGAAACGCATTCGCGCCGAAATGGACAAAGTGATTGCTCAATCTGGATTCAAAGGAAGCTTCGATGAATTTCTGATGTTCCTTCGCAAAGACCCGCAGTTTTATTACACGAGCGCCGAGGAGTTGCTGCGGGGTTATCGCGACATCGCCAAGCGCGTCGATCCTGAACTCGCAAAACTTTTTGGCAAATTGCCGCGCTTGCCTTATGGCGTGGTTCCGATTCCGAGCTACGCGGAAAAATCTCAGACGACCGCTTATTACCAACAAGGTTCGCCGGAAGTCGGACGAGCCGGCAATTTTTTTGCGAACACTTACGCGCTGAACACCCGACCAAAATGGGAGATGGAAGCGCTGACTTTGCACGAAGCGGTGCCGGGACATCATTTGCAAATTTCCCTCTCGCAGGAAATGGAAGACGCGCCGGATTTTCGCAAGCACGGCGGCTACACAGCCTTCGTGGAAGGCTGGGGTTTGTATTCGGAAAGTCTCGGGACGGAGATGGGTTTCTACAAGGACCCTTACATGAAATTCGGCCAGCTCACTTATGAAATGTGGCGCGCCATTCGACTGGTGGTGGACACCGGAATGCATTCGATGGGCTGGACGCGGCAGCAGGCGATTGATTACTTCCTCGCCAACGCCAGCAAGAATGAACATGACGTGATCGTGGAGGTGGATCGTTACATCGTTTGGCCGGGGCAGGCGCTGGCTTACAAAATTGGCCAGCTAAAAATCAGAGAACTGCGCAGCTACGCCACGCGCGAACTTGGAAACAAATTCGATGTCCGCCAATTTCATGACCAGGTGCTGGGCAATGGCGCGTTGCCTTTGGAAACTCTGGAAACGCGAATTAAGTCTTGGGTCGCTACCAAAAAGTCCACCAATCGGACACCCTGATTTCCCATTCAATCCAAAGATTCGACCCAACAAATACTATCGCTTTCTTGTTCGACGATGGTTATCTCGACGCAAGAAAATTTATGGAAGAAATACCGCCACCTCCGACTTCGGAAACACCCGGAGCGCCCTCGACTTCATTGCTAAGCCGTCTGACCAATATTTTCGTTTCGCCCAACGAAGTTTTCGATGAAATCAAATCCAGCCGTCCCAACTCCGCAAATTGGATCGTTCCTCTCGTCGCGGCGATGCTGGCAGGAATCGTTTACACGCTCGTCGTCTTCTCCCAACCCGCGGTGATTCATCGGATGCAGGAAGCGCAGGAGAAAAAATTCCAAGACATGGTGGCCGCCGGGAAAATGACTCAAGCACAAGCCGATCAAACCATCGCGACCGTGCAGAAATACATGAGTCCCGGATTTATGAAACTCATGGGATGCCTGGCCGCGGTTATAATGAACGTCCTCACGTTGTTGTTCACCGCGCTGGTTTTCTGGTTGGTGGGCAAGCACGCATTTCATGCTGATTTGAATTACACGCGATCGCTCGAAGCAGTTGGCGTGAGCATGATGATCAGTGTTTTGGGAGCGGTCGCGGCGATGTTGCTGGCGGTCATTTACGGCAACATCTTTATGACGCCCGGCCCGGCTTTGCTGGTGGGCCATTTTGATGCCGCCAACAAAGTGCATCGGATTCTTTCGGCGTTGAGCCTGACCTCGCTCTGGTATGTCGCCGTTTTGTCGATTGGCCTGACGAGATTGACCGGCGCGAGTTTTTTAAAATCGGCGGCGTGGCTTTATGCAATTTGGGCGGCGCTGACACTCGGACCGATTCTGCTCTTCGGTGGAAAATAAAAAAACAGGCCTCGCTCCATTTCAAAAAAAAACTTTTTCCGCTGGAAAAAATAAAACAAAATTGGTTCTTCGATGTTGCTTATGGGTGATGAAATTTTATCGGGATTCAGACGGAGTTTCCGGATTAAACGCAGAGGACGCGAAGGAAATTAGTCAAAGAAAAAGAGCTGGGCAGGAAGGTTCTCACTCTGCGTTCCTCTGCGAAAACCTTTGCGTCCTTAGCGGTAAAAAGACGGTGGCCTCCGCCACACTACCTGCAAGAAACATCGAGAAACCACAAAACTGATCGCTCAAAGCGCGGTCAAAGAATCGCACAATGGCAAAACAAAAAAATCCAAAACGGAAAAAACTCATCGCCCTTTCTGTGATCGTCCTCATTCTCGCGGGGCTGGGTGCAGTGGCTTTTTTCAAGAACAAAACCGTCGCGATCACGATCCAAAAAGAAAAAGCTGCTCGACGAAATTTGACCGAGCTGGTCGTGGCGAACGGAAAAATTCAGCCGGTGGTTCAGGTGAAAATCAGCCCGGAAGTCAGTGGAGAAATCATTGAATTGCCGGTCAAAGAAGGTCAGCAAGTGAAGAAGGGCGACCTGCTGGTTAAAATCAAACCGGACAATTACATCGCCAGCCGAAATTCTTCGGAGGCCAATTATCAATATTCTTTGACGAGCAGTAACGCCGCGCGCGCGAATCTGGAAAAAGCGCGAATGGAGTTCAATCGCATCAAGGAGCTTTCCAAAAATAAACTGGTCTCGGACTCGGTGTATGAAGACGCGCTCACGCTGCACAACGTCGCCGAATCCACTTTGGCGGGCGCGTTGCAGCAGGTGCAAATGGCGCACGCCGCCCTGCAACGCGCGGAGGACGACCTTTCCAAGACGACGATTTATTCCCCGCTGACCGGAACGATCACCAAATTAAATTCGCAGATTGGCGAGCGCGTGGTTGGCACTGCGATGATGGCCGGCACTGAAATTATGATTGTCTCGGATTTGAACGAGATGGAAACGCGGGTGGATATCGGCGAGATCGACGTGGTGCTGATCGAGGTCGGGCAAAATGCGCGGTTGGAAGTCGATGCGTTCAAGGACAGAAAATTCAAAGGGACGGTGACGGAGATCGCCAACTCGGCCAAGACTGCGCCCAATACCGGCGGAGGCGGCAACACGCAGGAGGCAACGAAGTTTGAAGTAAAAATTCGTTTTGCAGAGAAGGAAGCTTTTCGTCCCGGCATGTCGGTCACGGCGGAAATTGAAACCCGCTCACGCACAAATGTTCTCACCGTTCCAATTCAATGCGTGACCACGCGTCTGCCGAAAACGACCAACAGCATTGCGGCGAAAACAAATTCAATTGCACGAGCGAAAACGAATTCGTCCATCACCAGTTCGACCAACGAGACCAAGGCGAAAAATGAGGCGGCCAAGCCGATTGAAGTGGTGTTCGTCGTGGAAAACAATCGCGTGAAAATGCTGCCGGTGAAGCGCGGGATCAGCGACGACACTTATGTTGAAATCACCGAGGGTTTGCAGGAAGGACAGGAAGTGGTGACGGGAAATTACAAAGCGATCAGCCGCGAATTGGAAGATGGGAAGGAGATAATTGTAGGCGTGGCGAAGTCCGAGTCGGTTGAAGAAAAGAAATAAATTTATTAAAACCACAGATGAACACAGAGGGACACGGATAAAAGACAGGACATGAAAAAGGATTTTTTAACGCGTTCCCTTTTTGACGGTTTCTTTTCTCCGACCTTCCATGTGTCTTTCTGAATCTGTGTTCATCTGTGTGCATCTGTGGTTTCCCTTTTTTCCGAAATAAATAATCGTGAGCCTCATTCGCCTTCAAAATATTTCGCGGCGTTATCAAATGGGCACGGAGACCATTCACGCGTTGCGCGATGTTTCGATGGAAATTCAGCGCGGCGAATATGTCGCGATCATGGGGCCGTCTGGCTCCGGAAAATCGACGTTGATGAATTTGCTCGGCTGTTTGGACACGCCGACCTCCGGCTCGTATGAGTTGAATGGGACGAATGTCAGCGAGATGAATGACAACGAACTGGCGGAAGTTCGCAACCGCGAAATCGGTTTCGTTTTTCAAACTTTTAATTTGCTCCCACGTTCCAATGCGCTTCGCAACGTCGAGCTGCCGTTGATTTATTCCGGCATGAATTTCGATGAGCGCAGGCAGGTCGCTCTGGACGCCCTGACCAGTGTCGGTCTGGCGGATCGTGTGACGCATAAACCAAATGAATTGTCGGGCGGACAACGTCAACGCGTCGCGGTGGCGCGAGCGTTAGTCAACAGTCCTTCCATAATATTAGCGGACGAACCGACTGGAAATCTCGACTCGAAAACCGGCGACGAAATCATGGCGCTGTTCGAAGACCTGTCCCGAAAAGGAAACACGGTCTTCGTCGTGACGCATGAAGAAGAAGTGGCCCGACACGCGAGGCGGATCATTCGCATTCGAGACGGACTCATCGCCAGTGATGAGTCGCGCGGTGGGGGGTGAGGGGATTGGTGGATTGTTGGATTGTTGGATTGTTGGATTGGTGGATGAAAGAATTTTTTGGATTTATGGAATTTACCAAGCGACGCAATTTGAATCGCGGCTATATGAAACTTGATGCGTGGCAGCGCGGGATGGATTTATTTGCGATGGCTTTCCGTCTGTGCCTGGGTGTGTCGGATTTTAAGCTTAAGTCACAGTTCACAGATGCCGCGCAGTCCGTCTCTGCGAACATCGCAGAAGGCTATGGGCGTCGTTCACTCCCTGAATATTTGCAATTTCTCTACGTCGCCAAAGGTTCGCTCGCCGAAGCACTGATACGCTCCATCGGATTGCGGCTGGTCAGTCTAATAACCGAAGACGACTTTGAACGATTCGATACGCTGCACTACGAAGTGGAAAACAAACTTCTGCGCCTCATCGAATCCCTGGAAAAAAAACGCGGAACAAATCAGTGGTGCGATACCTTGCCATTCTCCCCCAATCCAACAATCCATTCATCCACCAATCCAACAATTCCCAAATCCACCAATCCAAAAATCCCTTCATCCAACCATCCGGCCGAATGAATTTCCTCCTCGAACTTAAAGAAGGCCTGGCCATCGCGTGGGATGCCATTCGCGCTAACAAATTACGCTCGATGCTCACGACCCTCGGCATCGTCATCGGGATCGTCACGGTGACGCTCATGGGCACGGCGCTTGATGCGATGAACCGCGCGTTTCACAAAAGCGTTTCGTTCATCGGCGCGGACACGTTATTCGTGCAGCGGGGCAGTTGGATGGCGCATTCGGAAGAAGAGTGGCTCGCGTTTATGAAGCGACGCGAAATCACTTTGCCACAAGCCATGGCCGTCGAAAAACAAATGACGCTGGCTCGCGCCGTCGCGCCCGTCGTGGCCATGAATCAAACCGTCACGTACCACACTCACAGCGCGCGCCGCGTGCAGATCTTGGGTAGCACGGAACAATTTTTAAATACGAGCGGATTCACCATGGGACAAGGCCGGTTCATGACTGCCCTGGAGGCCGAAGCGGGCCGCGCGGTTTGCGTGATCGGGACGGACGTGGCGACGAATTTATTTCTCAACGAAACTCCGCTCGGCAAGCGCATCAGAATCGGCTCGCGCTCTCTGGAAGTCATCGGCGTTCTCGCCAAACAAGGAAGTTTCATGGGCATGAAAAGTTTGGACAACGAAGTGATTATTCCCATCCGACAATTATTGACGGGTTATTGGCGAAATCCGGATTTCCAAATTCAAGTCAAAGTCACCCAGATGGAGCGGATCGAAGAAGCGAAGGAAGAACTCCAGGGGTTGATGAGAAAAATCCGACGCATCGCTCCAGGTGCGCCGGACGATTTTGCGATCAACCAACAGGAAAATTTAATCAACATGTTCAATCGCGTGGCGGGAATCATCGCGGCGGTCGGGCTGCTCGTCACTGGCTTGTCGCTCTTCGTCGGTGGAATTGGAATCATGAACATCATGTTCGTATCCGTGGCGGAACGAACTCGGGAAATTGGCGTGCGCAAAGCCATCGGAGCAAAACGTCGGACCATTCTGATGCAGTTTTTAATTGAGGCGGCGACTATTTGTCTGCTCGGAGGGCTGATCGGTTTGGGCATCACGTTTTTGCTCACTCTGGTGGTGGGAAGATTCATGCCGGTGCCCGTCACCCTTTCTTTGCCGGTGATGGGTTTGGCGATTCTGGTTTCTCTTTTGACCGGGATCGCATCGGGATTTTTTCCGGCGTGGCGCGCAGCGAGAATGGATCCGGTTGAAGCTTTGCGAAATGAGTGAAGTGCCAATGAAAAATAATAAAGTGTTACGTTCGCCCTCACCCCGGCCCTCTCCCCCAGGAGAGGGAGTTCAGAAATGTTCTTCGCATGTTGATTCGGCAGGGAGCTGCCCAAAACCAATCGAATTTCAGTCGAGCGAAAAACCAATCGAATTTAATTTGGACGGAAAACAATTCTCCCTCCCCATGAACCCGCCAGTAGCCGCCGACGTGAGGAGGCGGAAACTCGCGTGCCAGACCAAGTCCGCCTATCCACGACGCCGGAACGCCGATCTCCTGATCGGCTCGATGTTAGCAGCATTTCCTCCGAGCCGATCAGGAGATCGGCGTTCCGGCGTCGTGGCCGCGATGTCCGGTTGCAGGCCGAGGCGCTTCTCCTCACGTCGGCGGCTACTGGTTCAGGGGTTCAATGCGCGAAAAAATTTTCGGGGAAATCTCTCCTCGGGGGAGAGGGCGGGCATTCGGACCAATCACACAAACATTTGAAAACCACCGCCGCCAAATCAAAATTCCACCTTCTTCGCGTATTCAGCGCCGAGTTGAAAGAAAGTTTCTTGATGGCTTTGAACGCAGTGGCCTCGCACAAATTGCGTTCCGCGCTCACGTTGCTCGGCGTTCTCGTCGGCGTGTTTTCCATCATCGTGGTCATGACGGCGATGCGCGCGATGCGGACGAGAATTGAAACGGAACTGGACGTATTGGGAGGCCAAACTTTCGTCATTTCAAAATGGCCGGGAATTACATTTGATCGGCCCGATGAAAAATATGCGCGGCGAAAAGACCTCACTTATGCGCAAGGAGTCGAATTAAAAAAACGCGCAACCCTCGCTCGCGGCGTTGGGATCGAAGCGGGTTATAGCGTGCAGGACATGTCCTCGCGCTACGACAAAGCGCCTCCCGGAGTCGTTTTGTCGGGAGACACTCCAGATAGTTTCCCGGCGCAAAACTGGGTGGTCGGGGAAGGCCGTGGTTTGTCCGACGCTGACATCGAAGGCGCGCGCGAGGTTTCCATCTTGGGAAACAGTCTGGCCAAAATTTTGTTTCCGGTGAGTTCGGGTGTTGGCGAACGAGTGAAAATCAATGGAATTAATTTTACCGTCATTGGCGTGTTGGAAGCCAGCGGGACGCGAGAAGGAGGCAATCAAGATAATATTGCCATCATCCCGATTACGACCTTGTTCCAGCGTTATGGCGGAAGATGGGAAGTGAGTGGTCTTATGATTCAAGCGCGCAATCAGGCGAGCTATGACGACACCGTAGAGCAGGTGCGCGGAATTTTGCGCGCGCTGAGAAAAGTCCCGCCGGGCGCCGAAGATGATTTCGAAATTTTGTCCAAAGACTCGATGATGGAACAGATCAATACCTTCACGCGAGCAGTTCGAATTGGGGTCACGGTCGTTAGTTCCATCGCGCTGATTGCCGCAGGAATTGGAATTATGAACATCATGCTTGTCTCCGTGACCGAACGCACGCGCGAGATCGGGATTCGCCGGGCCATTGGCGCGAAGAAACGAAACATCATGACGCAATTTATTATGGAAGCGGTGTTGCTTTGTGAATTTGGCGGAGCGCTGGGAGTGTTGTTTGGAATTGTCGGCGGAAATATCGCCGCGCATTTTTTGCGCTTGCCCGCCGTCATTCCTGTGGATTGGGCGTTGCTCGGTTTGGGCATTTGTTCGCTCGTCGGAATTATTTTTGGGACCTATCCCGCTTACAAAGCGGCGAACCTCGACCCGATTGAATCGTTGCGTTACGAATAAAAAATTGTAGCGGCGTCCGTAGCGAAGATCTCCCAGATGCGCCCCAACAACCTTTTGTTGCATATGCAACAAAAGGTTGTAATGGACTCTCAGTTACCAGGTGAATCGCCGTTTGACACGACCCCGCCCGAAACTTTATAACCCAGGCCGGTTTAACAATTCATTTAACCCAAAACTATTATGGCTATCAAAGTTGGCTCCAAAGCTCCTGACTTCACTCTCAAATCAAAAAAATCTTCCGGCCTGGTGGACGTGAAGTTGAGCGATAATTTCGGCAAAAAAAATACCGTGCTGCTTTTTTTCCCGGCGGCGTTCACCGGCGTTTGCACTCAGGAAATGTGCACTATCAGCGGGGGCATGAACGCCTACACCGATCTGAACGCGGACGTGATCGCCGTCAGCGTTGACACGCCATTCGCGCAGGAAGCCTGGGCGGAAAAAGAGAAAATTAAAATCACGCTCGCCAGCGATTTGAATAAAGAGGTCATCAAAAAATACGATGTGGTTTTTCCGATGCTCGCTGGAGTGGGCGACACCGCGGCGCGCGCGGCCTTCGTCATCGATAAAAACGGCACCGTGCAATACAGCGAACAAACGCCTTCGCCCAAAGAATTGCCGAACTTCGACGCGGTCAAAGAAACGTTGACCAAGCTGAAATAAATGAAGTTTATGTAGCGGCGGTCTGTGACCGCCGCTCCAAAGGAGCATCCGAGGCAGATGTTCCTTTTTCTCTTCTTTTGCATTTTTTCATTCGGCGATAATTCTGTTGAAACTCCCGGCGGCAAAGCGTACAAAACCCGCGCCGCTCTATGATAGCTGTCGATCTGACCATCCTCCTGGCCGAAGATAACGAGGACGAGGCGACGTTGTTCCAAATGGCCATGGAAAAAGCCAATGTCCCCGCCCAATTGCAAACCGTTCGGGATGGAGAAAAAGCTATTAGTTATCTCAAAGGTGAAGGCACATACGCTGACCGCACGGCCCACCCGATTCCTGATATTCTCTTGCTCGATCTGAACATGCCGCGCGTCAACGGTTTTGAAGTGTTGGAATGGGTTCGTGACCACGCCCCTTACCAAAATTTGATTGTGTATGTCCTCAGTGCTTCCAGTCGCGAAGTGGACGTGCAGCGCGTTTACGATTTGCACGCCAACAGCTATGTCCGCAAGCCGGGCCGCATGGACGATTTGACTGCGTTCGTCCACGCGTTGGTCACGTGGCACAAATTTATTTGCCCGCCGAGGTTGCCGCTCTATCAACCGGAACAAACCCAAGTTTGAGCTCCAACGGAAAATTGCGTCGCGACTTTAATCGTGTCGCGAAGGAGCGCGGACTTTCAATGCGCTGCAACGTGGTTCGCGTTTTGAAGTTCAAAATCTTCGGTTGCGGCGCGGGTTGAAAGCGGAATAAATTGAGCGCTCCGGTCCGTCCAAATTAATCGCCGGTCATTTTAGTTTAACCAATGTCAAACAGCGCCACACCAAAGCTGAAAGAATTTGCCCGACGACTTCTGGCTCACGAGGCGGCCTCGCGCAAACCAGCTAGCGCAAAAGATTCCGCGGCCTTTCGCGTTTGCGAGGAGCTCCGCCAACCTCTGGGCAAACTCCTGGGCGTCGGCGGATTTCGCGCGCTCCTCTCTCGCGCTCTGACGGTGGCCGGCGCGGAAGTTGCCTGGTTGCGCGCGCTGGATATCAAAGCGGACGGGTGTTGGGAGGGCCTGAACGAACTGGGGGCGAAACTTGACTCGCGCGCGATCGCCAATGGCGAAGTCGTCCTCGTGTCGCAGTTGCTCGGACTGTTGGTAACTTTCATTGGCCCGGCCTTAACGCTCGGGTTGTTGCACGATATTTGGCCGAAGATGGACGATCTAAATTTTTGAAAAGGATGCATTTTAAAAAACTTGGCCACAGAGGCACAGAGGAAGAATTGAAAAATCCGCTTTCAGATCTCTATGTGCCCTGCTTGTCATTATCCATTTCTCAGCCTGATTTCTTCAATCCTGAAAGGATTGGGTCACTTAGCTACCCTGGGACGATGGCAAAGAGTTTTTTCAACCCCAACGGCGCGCCCGGTTGCAAACCGCGTTGGTGCGCGGGCGCGGGGTAACCCGGGGCCAACCCGCGCGTTAAGGCCGGGCCAATGAAAGTTACCAACAGTCCGAGCAACTG
>JBBQRQ010000048.1:0-37742 GCA_038214755.1 Verrucomicrobiota bacterium | reverse complement strand
GGAGCAAGGGCGTTGGTTATCATACCCCTGTTTCACCTGAAGTGAGACGCCGCTGTCCATTACTTTAATTTTTCGTGGCGATTTTTCGCGCCCCGGCCCCTGAGCCGCCCTTCCCCCCTGGGCGGCCCAGGGGCCGGGATCGGCGCAGCCAACAGCGCAAACGGTTCCATGTTTTCTGAGAGATACATTGAATTTTCCTCAGCCGGTAAACCGCCTGAGAGGGGTCACGATGTACCGGGGCTGTTCCGATCCTGATTTGAAATCGCTTTGACAAGATTGTCATGAGGGGTTGCCCTCCGCTCTTATGATCCCAACCTCAAAAGGCGGTGCGGATTATTGCAAAAATTGGAATTGACGGTGCCAGACGGAAGTTCTTTCAATGAGCACCTATGAACACCAAAGCTATTCCCGAGGGTCACGACGCATTGATTCCTTCCAAGATCGTGCGTGATGCTGCCAAGGCCATCGAGTTCTACAAAGAAGTATTCGGCGCGACGGAAGTGATGCGGATGAATTGTCCCGACAGTTCCAGGATCGCCCATGCGGAAATCAAGATTCGCAATCACGTAATGATGTTGGGGGATGAGAGTCCCGAGATGGGCGCCTTCGCGCCAAAAATGGACGGCCAAATGCCTTCGTCAAGCGTCATGATTTATGTGGAAGACGTGGATGCTGTCATCAAGAAAGCCCAAGCCAAGGGCGCGAAGATCGTTATGCCGGTGATGGACATGTTCTGGGGCGACCGTTACGGCAAGTTCCTCGATCCGTTCGGCCATCTGTGGGGCGTGGCGACTCATACCAAAGATGTGACGCCAGAGGAGTGCGCCAAGGCGATGGCGGAGTGGGAAAAAGAAAAACCGGCAGCCTGACCAAACTGCGGTCGGGCGAATGAAGACGCGCCCTCCTTTTTTTGGCGCATCTTGAATTAAACACCAAAACCCAGCGCGGCGGAGCCGCAACCCAATGACCATCGGATCTAAACGCAGAGGTCGCAAAGGTGTTCGCAGAGGCGCGCAGAGGATGACCTTCGCGTCCTTTGCGTGAACCTCCGCGTCCTCTGCGTTAAAATCATTCGTCCCAAACAGCAGGGGAAATATCTTATCGCAAATGCGCGATCCTTCGACATTGTAGGACAGAGAGGACTGAGTAGCGAGATGCGCTCTTTTTTGCTCCGCTGAATTTTATGCTTGCCGCCGCGGAGCGAGTGGGTGTATCCGCAGACAACGTGATTTTCCCGTCGCTCTGGCCGCGTGTGCGGGCGGATGAAGCGTCGGAAAACCGAATAACCAAACTAAACCGATGTAGGAACCTTCGTATGAATAAACACAAATATCTCAAATGTTTCACGGTGGTCGCGGTCTCTGTCGCGATCTGCCTGCCGTCACTGGCGGAAGACAAGAAGGCCTCCAAGAAGGACGGCCAGCAGCCAAGCGAATCCGAGATGATGGCGATGATGATGGAACTGGCGAAGCCAGGAGAGAATCATAAACTTCTGGCGGGCGGTGTCGGCACCTGGACTTACACCGTGAAGATGTGGATGAACCCCGACCCGACCGCTCCTCCCGGAGAATCCTCCGGCACCGCCGTTACCAAAAAAGTGTTGGATGGCCGCTACTTTATCAGCGAGCACACCGGCCAGATGCAAATCCCCGGCCCGGACGGCAAGATGATGGACATGGAATTCAAGGGCATCTCCACCGAGGGTTATGACAACGTCAAAAAGAAATTTGTCTCGTCATGGATTGATAACATGGGCACCGGCATCATGAACTCGGAAGGCACCTACGATCCCGCGACGAAGACATTTACCTATCACGCGGAATACGAGGCGATGCCGGGGATGAAGACGAAGATTCGCGAGGTTATCAAAATCACCGACAAGGACCATCACATCTTTGAGTTCTATGAAGATCGCGGAGGCAAAGATGTGAAAACGATGGAAATTAGTTATACCCGGAAACGTTGATATGGCCCGGAAGGACCTCAGGGTGGATGCCTACATCGCGAGTTCGGCTGGGTTTGCCAAGCCGATCCTCAAGCACCTTCGCAAACTCATGCACTCCGCCTGTCCCGAGGTGGAGGAGACCATCAAGTGGCAATTCCCGACGTTCATGTTCAAAGGCATGTTGTGCAGTATGGCGGCGTTCAAGGCGCATTGCACCTTCGGATTTTGGAAACATGCGCTCATCATCGACCACGACTCCACTACGGATAATAAATTGAACGAAGCCATGGGCCAGCTTGGTCGGATCACTGCAATATCCGACCTCCCCTCGGACGATGTCTTGAGCAATTATGTCAAACAAGCGGTTCGTTTAAACGAGCAAGGCATCCGTGTGCCGCGAACTCCCAAGCCACTTAAAAAAAAGAATCTGATCGTGCCGGATTATTTCCGAACTGCTCTGAAAAAGAACCCGCGCGCGTTGAAAACTTTCGAAAACTTCACCACAAGCCACAGACGGGAATATGTCGAATGGCTCGGTGAAGCCAAACGCGAGGAAACGCGGGCGAAGCGTCTTGCCACGACCCTCTCATGGCTTGCCGAAGGGAAACCGAGGAACTGGAAGTACATGAATTGTTAACCTCCAACCCCAGGAACACGATATGAGGAGCGACGCAAAAACCGTCAGTGATTATCTGCAAAGCCTGCCCGAGGACCGGCGCAAAGCGATCAGCGCCGTGCGCGAGGTCATTCTCGCCAATCTCCCGACGGGTTACGAGGAGTGCATGAGTTATGGAATGATTGGGTATGTGGTGCCGCACACTATCTATCCCGCCGGCTACCACTGTGATCCGAAACTTCCATTACCGTATGCCAATCTCGGCTCGCAGAAAAATCATATGGCGCTTTATCTGATGTGCGTCTATCTCGACAAAGCCACCGAGCAATGGTTTCGCAAAGCCTGGCAGGTCGCCGGGAAGAAGCTCGACATGGGCAAAAGCTGCGTGCGCTTCAAGAAGCTGGAGGATGTTTCGCTCGAGGTCATCGGCCAGGTGATCGCCCGAGTGCCGGTGAAGGAATACATACGGCGAATTGAAGAAGTCCTGGGCGCTACCTCGAAAAAAGCGGCCAAAAAGAAAAAGTAATTCATTGACCGCTTGCTCAACCACCTTGACGGCGCATCAACCAAAAACACCCCTATGAAAAAAACATTGTTGGCAGGAATTCTCGGAGGAGTCATCGCATTCATCTGGAGCGCCATTGTCCACATGCTTCCGTTTACCCACCATCTCGGCCTGAGCACGATGAACGAACACGAAGGCGCAGTAATGGCCGCGCTCAAGAGTAACCTTCCGGAGCCGGGACTTTATTTTTTTCCCGGCATGGACATGACCAGGAAGATGACCCAGGAACAAATGGACACATGGACCGCGAAATACCAAGC
The DNA here is from genome assembly GCA_038214755.1 of Verrucomicrobiota bacterium. GTDB lineage: Bacteria > Verrucomicrobiota > Verrucomicrobiia > Limisphaerales > CANJXF01 > CANJXF01. Next base: position 34,356 of record JBBQRQ010000048.1, on the reverse strand, counting down.
CGGTCCAGCAGGGCTGCTCCTCTACCATCCCAACGGTGGCCAACCAATGGCGCCAAAGCTACTGGTCATCGAGTTTCTTTCCACGGTGGTCTGCGGATTGATCGCCGCATTCATCCTATCGGCGACGGTCGGCTCGCTCATGATCCGCGCGACGATGGTGATGTTGATTGGATTGTTCGGTTGGCTGGCGATCAGCGTCTCGCAGTGGAACTGGTATGGCTACCCCTTCAGCTTCATTGCGCTGGACGCGATTGATCAACTCATCGGCTGGCTGCTGGCCGGTATCTTGATGGCGAAAATGATCAAACCTGTGATCCATCAGCGCGCCACCGCGGGTCAATAAACTCTGCGACTCAGGTTAACCTGCCTATTTCCAAATGAGATTGGCGCGATGAAAATTCTTAATTTTGTGGGAGAGTCGCGTCGAGATCGCACCACAGAATTGCGGTGGGCAGATCGCGCTGCATCGTCATGAAAAAAATCGCGCTCAAACAAGTGGCAAGGCAGTTTCGCCAACAACTTTTTCTCGTCCGAGAACGCGGCGTGGATATCCCGATGTTGCATCGAACAGGAGGAGAAACAAATTCTGAGTAGTCTTGCTACCCGCACAAAACCACCTTGTCATCATTCGCGTGAAAGCAGATACTTTCGCCGATGAAATCACCGGTAGAGCGCGGCCAACCGATTCTCTGCGAAGAAACCAACGCACCGTCATCACCTCGGTCGTTTGGTTTTGTTTTCACGGTTTTTTTTCTCCTCGTCGCTCTCGCGCCACTCACGAAACGCGGCGCGATTCGTCTCTGGCCGTTGCTGGTCGCGGGGGCGTTTTTCCTCTGCGCCATCTTCGCGCCGCAACTCCTCGCTCTGCCAAATAAACTTTGGACGCGTTTTGGTTTGCTGCTTCATCGCATCACTCAACCGCTCATCATGGCGCTGCTTTTCTTTCTCGTCATCACTCCGCTCGGCTGTTTGATGCGACTCTGCAAAGGCGACAGTCTGCGCCGCAAATGGGACGCGGGTGCGGAAACATATTGGATCACACGCACTCCCCCGGGACCAACGCCGGAGTCAATGAAACATTTGTTCTGAGTTATGTCTTTCCTCCAGGAACTTTGGCTTTACATGCGGCAGCGAAAAAAATTCTGGCTGCTGCCCATCATCGTTTTGCTGCTGGTGTTCGGGCTGATTATTGTCCTCACGCAAGGCAGCGCCATCGCGCCGTTCATCTACACGCTTTTTTGAGAAGCGATGCGCGTCCTCGGCCTCTCAGCTTTTTATCACGACAGCGCGGCGGCGCTCGTGGTGGATGGAAAAATCGTAGCGGCGGCGCAGGAGGAGCGTTTTTCGCGAAAAAAACATGACGCGCGTTTTCCACGTCACGCCATTGCCTCTTGTTTGGCCGAAGGAAAAATCAATGCGCGCGAACTCGACCACGTCGTTTTTTACGACAAGCCGCTGCTGAAATTTGAGCGGCTCCTCGAAACTTATCTCGCAGTTGCGCCGCGCGGATTCCGTTCGTTCGCCATGGCGATTCCGCTCTGGATCAAAGAAAAACTTTTCCAGCGTCAGCTCCTCGTAAAAAAATTTCGCGAGTTCGACAAAGATGTTGATTGGGCGGAGCGACTTCTTTTCACCGAGCATCACGTTGCCCACGCGGCGAGCGCTTTTTTTCCGTCCCCCTTTCGCGCAGCCGCCGTGCTGACGATGGACGGAGTGGGCGAATGGGCGACAACTTCGCTTTCTCTCGGTCGGGAAAATTCGCTGGAGATGTTGAAGGAAATTCATTTTCCACATTCCCTCGGCCTGCTTTATTCCGCGTTTACCTACCACGCTGGATTCAAAGTCAATTCCGGCGAATACAAATTGATGGGACTTGCGCCCTACGGCACGCCGCGATTCAAACAACGTATTCTCGACCACCTCATTGACCTCAAGCCCGACGGCTCGTTTCGACTGAACCTCGACTATTTCGATTACTGCGCCGGTCTTCGCATGACCAACCAGCGATTTGAAAAACTTTTTGGCCTGCCCGTCCGCGCGCCCGAAGAATTGCTCACGCAAGATCACATGGATTTGGCCGCGTCGATCCAGGCGGTGATCGAGGAAGCTGTCCTGCGATTGACGCGCGCCGTTGCTGCTGAAACAAAAATGAAAAATCTCTGTCTGGCGGGCGGCGTGGCGCTGAACTGCGTGGCGAACGGCAAAATTCTTTCCGACGGGAAATTTGAAAAAATCTGGATCCAACCGGCGTCCGGCGATGCGGGTGGCGCGCTCGGCGCGGCGTTGGCGGCGCATTATTGTTTTCACCGCCAACCGCGCGTCATTGCAAAACAACTCGACGCGATGAACGGCAGCTATCTCGGCCCGGCGTTTTCGCAAAGCGAAGTTGAGTCGCGCCTCACAGTTGTCGGAGCGAAATACGTTGTGTTGAACGAATCCGAACTCATCGAAAAAACCGCGCAAGCTTTGGTGAACGGAAAAGCAGTCGGATGGTTTCAAGGCCGAATGGAATTTGGTCCGCGAGCGTTAGGCGCACGTTCCATTTTGGGCGACGCGCGTTCCCCCGCGATGCAGAAGATGCTGAATCTACGAGTGAAATTCCGAGAATCGTTTCGCCCGTTCGCGCCATCCGTTCTCCGGGAGGACGTGGCTGATTGGTTCGACCTGGACGACGACAGTCCATACATGCTGCTCGTCGCGAATGTTGCAAAAAAGCGTCAGCGCGCGATGACCTTCGCGGAAGAAAAACTTTTCGGCATCGAAAAACTGAACGTTATTCGCTCCGAGATTCCTGCCGTCACGCACGTGGATTATTCGGCGCGAATTCAAACCGTCCATCGCGAAACCAATCCGCGCTATCACGTGCTTCTTTCCGCGCTCAAAGCGAAAACCGGTTGTCCCGTCATCGTGAACACCAGTTTCAATGTGCGCGGCGAACCGATTGTCGGTACACCCGAGGATGCTTTCCGCTGTTTCACGGGCAGCGACATCGAAGTGCTCGTCGTAGAAAATTGTTTCCTCGAAAAAGAGCAACAGGACGCAGCACTGAAACTTTCCGGCAAAGAAAAATTTGAACTCGATTAAGCCCTAACTCCGAAGTTGGAATGGGTAGCACGGGCGCCCCGCCCGCGCCGTCCGGCCACTGGCCGGACGGAATGGGGAGACGCTGGCATTGGAAACCAACGGACAGAAAAGTTCGGGTGCTTCTGTCATTTCGCGCGGCGAGTCGCCGCTCGGCACAGGCGGGTCGCCTGTGCTACCCGGCGGCTTCGCCGCCGCTATTTCGGAATTCGTGTTAAGCGGGGCATTTAAATGGCCGGGTCGAAACGGGTTGCCCGGCCGTAGCGCAGGTTTTCAACCTGCTGTATCGCCGGTTTCCAACCGGCAGTGCTTCAAACCTTCCAGCGTCTGCGGATTGGAAATCCGCGATACGGCAGATTGGAAATCTGCGCTACGCAGTCCCCGCTCCATCGCCCGCATCATTTCTTTCTGATCTGTCGTCAAGCTTCCCTGGATTTTTTGGGCTTTCATAAATGATGCACAGCGCTGAAAGTTAAATCGCGACAAGGCTTGATCTCCCATGAAAAAAGCGAAGAAAAAAACAGTCGTGTTCCCTCGTCGCAAATGGCAAATCAATCCGGTGACTCGCGTGAAGGATTCCGAAAAAAAATATTCCCGCCCGCGCGCGAAAAAAGATTTCCGAAAGTTCGCTGATGAATAAAAAGTTACGAATCGGATTACCCAAAGGCACTTTGCAGGACGCGACCATCGAAAAGATGGGCAAAGCCGGTTTCAATATTCAAGTCAGCAGCCGCTCCTATCTGCCCTACGTCGATGACGACGAGTTGGAAATTCGGTTGATTCGCGCGCAGGAAATCAGCCGCTACGTCGAGCACGGCTTTCTCGATTGCGGCATCACCGGACACGATTGGGTGCAGGAAAACAATTCCGACGTTCACGAAGTCGCCGAGTTTTTATTCAGCAAGGCCACTCGTTTGCCGGCGCGCTGGGTGGTGGCCGTTCCCGAAGATTCTCCCATCAAAACGGTGAAAGATCTGGCCGGCAAACGCATCGCGACTGAAGTGGTGAACCTCACCAAGAAGTATTTGCAGAAAAATGGCGTCGAGGCCGAAGTGGAATTTTCCTGGGGCGCAACCGAAGTGAAAGCGCATGAACTGGTCGATGCCATTGTCGAAATCACGGAAACGGGCGCCTCACTTCGCGCCAACAAATTGCGCATCGTCGATACGCTGTTGACCTCGACTCCGCGATTGATCGTCAATCACGCCGCGTGGAAAGAGGATTGGAAACGGAAAAAAATCGAGACGCTGGCCATGTTGCTCAAAGGCGCGTTGGAAGCCGAAATGAAAGTCGGGTTGAAGATGAACATCGAAGAAAAAAATCTGGCGAACTTGCTCAAAACTTTGCCCGCCTTGCGCAATCCGACGATTTCTACTCTGAGCCAATCAGGCTGGATCGCGGTGGAAACGATCATCGACGAACACGTCGTTCGCGAAATTATTCCGCGCTTAAAAGAAGCTGGCGCGGAAGGGATCATTGAATATCCTCTGAACAAAGTTGTGTATTAAACCGCAGTTAAAAATATGGGTTCATTAAAAAAACGCCGCAAAAGCAAAATCAACAAACACAAACGTCGCAAGAAACTTCGCGCCAACCGCCACAAAAAGCGCACCTGGCAGAAATAGCTTCCGCGGTTTGCTGGAACAATTTGGCCGAGCGCAGCCTGGTAATCAGGCTGCGCCGTTTTTTCTACTCTCGCTGCGATGAACGCGAAATCCGAATTCCGAAATCCGAAACCCGAAAGAAATCCGAAGACCGAAGGCGGAAAGTGCTGCGGAACTCTGCTGGTGGCAAAACGCTTTTCTGACCGCTCGTCAGAAGTCGTTTTCGGATTTCGGATTTCGGCCTTCTTTCGGATTTCGGGGATTCGGATTTCGGATTTCGGGCAGAAGTTCTCGCAGTTCATTCTATTCGCCGCCTGCGGCTGGTGCGTGATCGGCTGCCAGAGCGCTCGTCTCTCTGCGGTTTCCACCTGTAAAATTGCTGCCAAAAATTTGTCGGCAGTGGCGGACGAGGTTTCGTCCGACGCGGCGCAAGAGCAGCGCTCCGAAGCCTTCGCTCGTTTCGCCAGTGGCATCAGCTATGAACTGAACAACAAATCCGATCTCGCAACCGACCAGTTCTATCGCGCAGTGCTGGCCGATCCGAGCAATGAGCCGCTCGCGATTGAGACGGCTCAACGTTTTTCTCGAGCGAAACAATTCGACAAAGCGACCCAGATTTTGACCAGCGCTGCCCGGCAACGTCAGGCGTCGGGCGATATTTTTTCCGCCTTGTCCCATCTTTATCTCGTCACGGGAAAAACCAATCTCGCCATCGATGCCGCCGAATCCGCCATCAAAAAATCCCCCGCCTCCATTGCCGGCTATCAGACCCTCGTCGAACTTTTTTTGAAAAAAGGCGAAACCGAACCCGCGCTGAGATATTTAAATGACGCCTCCCGCCAAACGAACAGTGATTCCATTTTCTTGATCAGCCTCGGCGAGCTTTTTGGACGAGCGATGCGCGCTCAGCCAAAAGAGGCTGATGATCTCAAACAAAAAGCACTCGAAGTTTTAAATCGGGCCGCGGCGTGGAACCCGACGAATGCCAATGTGCGGCTCAAGCTGGCGGATAATTTTGCCCGGTTCGATGACCGAAAAAAAGCGGCGCAACTTTATCTGGAATTGTTAAACGAATTCGGCGACATGCCGCTGATGCGCGATTCGCTCCGCGAAAAACTGGCTAACCTCTATTTAAAAAGCAGTGACAAATCCAAGGCGGCCGAACAACTGGAAGCAATCGTCCGCGAGAGTCCAACGCGTTATCCAGAGGCGTGGTATTATCTGGGAACTCTCGCCCACGAGAAAACCAATTACACGAAAGCTGCTGAATATTTTGGTCGCGCCATCTTGCTCGATCCGGACGTTGAGCGGGCCTACTACGATTTGGCGGCAACGCAAATCAGCATGGATCAAGCCGGAGAAGCGTTGAAAAATTTGGATAAAGCGCGGGAAAAATTTCCCAACAGTTTCACTGCGGAATTTTTTACCGGACTGGCCTATGCGCGTTTAAAAAATTACGCCGATGCGCTCAAACATTTCACCGCTGCTGAAATTATCGCCAAGACCACCGATACGCCGCTCAATCATTTGTTCTTTTTTCAGCTCGGCTCGATTTACGAGCGAAATCATGATTACGTCCAGGCCGAAAAATATTTTGAAAAATGTTTGCAGCTTGCGCCGGATTTTCCCGAGGCCTTGAATTATTTGGGGTTCATGTGGGCCGACCGCGGCGAGAACCTGGAGAAGGCCCGCGCGCTGATTGAAAAGGCGGTCAAGCTCGAGCCAAAAAATGCCGCCTACCTCGATAGTCTCGGCTGGGTTTTATTCAAACTCAAAGAGCACGAGCGGGCGCTGCAATATATTCTCCAGGCGGTCGCGTTGAGCGATGTGACGGACCCATCCGTTTACGATCATCTCGGAGATGTTTACAGCGCGTTGAAACAAAACGACAAAGCGCGGGACGCCTGGGAAAAATCCATTGCCATCGAGCCGAATGAAACGGTGGAGAAAAAAATCCAATCTCCTTCTTTGTGAGTTTTCTTTTTGCCAAACATTACACCGTCGAGGAAGCCAGGGCTTTGCTGCCCGACATTCGCCAATGGCTGGGACAAATTGCGGCGTTGAAAGAGCAACTGGCCAAACTGGATTTGCGTCTGACGGGTTTCGGTTCGGGCAACGATGTCGGCGGCGAGACGGTCAATGAGTCCATCAAATTACAAATGGATTTACGAGCGGCCTTGCGGCAATTCGTTGTCCGGGAAATTCAAATCAAGGACGTTGATCGCGGGTTGATCGATTTTCCGGCGTTGCGAAATGGAAACGAAATTTTTCTCTGCTGGGAAAAAGATGAAGAAGACATCCAGCATTGGCACGATCTGGAGTCGGGATATTCGGGGCGCGAACCGCTGTGAGAAATCCGAAATCCGAATACCGAAATCCGAAAGAAGCCCGAAATCCGAATACCGAAAACGACTTGCCACTCGCTCCCGGCAAAGTCAGATGTGATTAAAAGTAAGTGAGACAGGAACCGATCTTATTTTGGACTGCGGGGACATGTCCCAGCTTTGGCTGCACGGAGAAAAGTCAGAAAGGTTCTTCGTTTTGAGCACTTTCTCGATTCGTGTTACGTGCAGGAAAAGCGCCGACCTGCCGCCGCACTCCACGAAAACCAAATCCAGCCTCACTCACTTTTAATCACATCCAAAGTGCTCTGTGACTCGTAAAATTCCGCGTGATTTCGGATTTCGGATTTCTTTCGGATTTCGGCCTTCGGATTTCGGATTTAAAGCCCGCTGGCCCGCGCCGAAATACTTTGCGGAGCATCCGCCGCCGGCCCCGCCACGCAAAAACTTTCAATCCGCAATTCACCTTTCTCCCCGCGATCAGAACGAGCCGGTCGAATTTCCAAAGTATGACGACCGGCACTGAGCTTGTCAGAAATTTCGTGCCAGAAAAAATGCGCCTCGCCGCTCTCTCGCGTCATGCTCGTCGGCCAAACCTCGTCGTCCGTCTCGTCGTCATAAAAAACAGTCTTGCCATCGATGGACACTTTGAAACCCAGACCGTGTTCATTGGCCTCGCCGGAAATTCCGACGAATGTTCCAGTGAAAGTCAGTCGCAACGGTTGCGCCTCCGCGGTTTCTTCACCGTCCGACACTGCGATTTGATTCAACGCATCGAACGAAATATCCGAAGGCGACAGCGAAGCGCGCAATGGGTTTTCCGCGTGCCAGCCGGTCGGAAGCGGACCGTTGGCCGGGAAGAATTGAAATCGCATTCGATACTCGTCGGCGAAAACAGCGTTGACTGGAAAATTACACAAACGTTTTTCGCGAATCGCCTGCTCCAATCCATCGCGCGCCGCCTCGAAAAAAAACTGGTGTCCCAAATCGTTCGGTTGGGTTTCGTCTTTCGGCCAAATCTGATCCACCGCGTGCCTCTCATTATTCAAGAAATTTTGGATGCGAGGAAAACTGTTGCCGATGGCGGTGTGATATAAAGTTCCCATTTGAAAATGGTCGCGCCAGCGGGTCGGCCCCAGTGGCTTCCAGGCCGCGCCAAAATAATTCTTCGTGCCGGTGAGAACCTGCACCACGGGAATTCCCTCGGAAATCAAATCGCGCAAAATGCGTTCGTAGCTGGCCAAAGCCTGCCGGTCCGTCCCGCCCAAATTATCTTCCGTCGTGAAATCCAAAAAAACCAAATCGGGTTTATGGGACAGAACATCGCTGCCTGTGCGAAACATTCCCAATTTGGAACCGGAGCCTCCTCGACCTGCATTGAAAAAATTAAAGCGCGCGGACGGATATTGTTCGCGCAAATATTTTTCCATCAAAGCTCGGAAACTGGTGCGCTCTGGATCGCTCGCTCCATCGCCAGAGGTGAGCGAGCCGCCAAAAAACACGACCGACACCGGTTTGGTCGAGCGGGCGCGCCGGTCGAAATCAGCGAAGGAGGCTTGATAAACTGGTTTCTCGGCCCAAGCCGCGAGTGAGCAAATGGAAAACAAAATCACCGGGATTTTTTTCAACATTGAAAAAGCAAATTTGGAATTCCAGTTGAAATCCGAAGTCCGAAATCCGAAATCCGAAAGAAATCCGAAGACCGAAGGCCGAATGATTTGCGGAACCGCGCTGGTGGCAAAGCACGTTTCCGGGCGCTGTTTTCTTTTCGACTGGCGGCTGGAAGCCGCCGCAATCCCGCGCGCGGGACTGGAAGCGCGCGCCACATCTCGTAGCGCAAGCATCCTTGCCTGCAAGTTATGGAAGCTTCCAGCTTCGTGTCGGGAAGTCGTTTTCGATATTTGGATTTCGGATTTCTTTCGGATTTCGGGGATTCGGATTTCGGATTTCGGATTCATATCAGTGTCCAGGCGATCAATAGAAGCAAGAGCGATACACCTCGTAAACATTTACTTTGCCTCCGTAAAAATAGGGGTTGCTCGGCAGAAGAAAACTTCGCGTCTCCCGGTCGTAATTCAGGACCGTTGGTTTGCCTGGCGAGTTCGGATCATAAACAAAAAAACCGACGCCTTTCTCCGTTCGCTCGAAGCCGATGAGCAACAACGCGTGATTAATACTTAGTTGCGGAAAACGAACCACATGGATAACCAACGGCTCGTTCCGCTCCAGCTTGCGCACAAATTCTTCGCTCGCTCTCTCCTGATGGCGCCGGCTGAACGGAAGCATCATTCGCCAATGGCCGCGCTGGAAATAACTTCGCCACGCGCCGCCGGATTCCTCTTTGAGTAATTTTTCCTGGGACTGACTGAATTCATGCAAACTGGCGTAACCGGGAATTTTAATTTTCAAAGTGTCGGGCCGTAAATCTCCGCCCAAAACAATTTCATGAATGAGACGGCGATACGTTTTCTCGTCGGCCACTGGTTCATCGGGATGAAACTCCGCGTATTTGAAAAATTGTTTGGCCGCGTGCGCCACGACGAAACAGTGGAGTTGATATTGCGGCGGTGGTTCGCGGCTGCGGCTATTCCATTTCCCATTCCCATCGAAAAAATATTCCCAGGACAACTCGTTGCTGAAGGACAAAGTGTCTTTGGCAAAATCAAATGGGCGATGGGACGTCGCCGTTTTCGGCCGAGAAGTCGCGCAACCGGCGAACAAAAAAATCGCGGCAAAAAAAACCACCCCGGCTGTCGCGGTGGGGTGTGATTTAAACTGGCGGTCCAAACAAGAGCGCCAGAGGACTGGCGCACTCCAAGACGCTTCGCGCTCTTCCTGCGCCATCAAAATTCGCGCGAGCGTCTTGTGCGGCGGCCCTCCGCCGCTTTTAACAGCAGGGTAGCGATCGCCACTTGGAATCACACCCGTCGTGGCGTTGGAATTCACCGCCAAAGTTTTTCTCTTTTCCCACATCATCCTTGCGACTCAGAGTAAAGTTGCGCTACCAAACTGACAATGCTTTACGAACGCTGGCGCCAGATCGCCGAAAAATTTCGCGGCGAAATCGCGCTTCATGATCTGGAGCGGGACGAGCGTTGGACTTTCGAGCAACTCGCCCGCAAAACCGAATCAGGACGAATGCCCGACGCGCCTGTCGTGTTTCCCCAGGGCATCAGCGTCGAGTTTATTTTATCAACCCTGCGCGCCTGGCGATTTGGAAAAATAGTTTGCCCATTGGAACTTGGAAAAACTCCGCCGGAATTTCAAAACTTTCCCGAACATTGCGTTCATCTCAAATTGACTTCCGCCAGCACGGGCGCTGCTCGCGTTGTGGCCTTCACCTCAGAGCAACTGGCTGCGGACGCGGAAAATATTATCGCGACGATGCCGCTTCAGCGCAGTGCGCCCAATCTCGGGGTGATTTCTCTGGCGCATTCATATGGATTTTCCAATTTAGTTTTGCCGCTGTTGCTCCACGGCGTGCCGCTGGCCCTCGTGGATTCCGCCTTGCCCGAAGCGGTGCGGCGCGCGGCCAGGAAAATTCCATCCATCACTTTGCCGGCCGTTCCCGCGCTCTGGGGCGCATGGCTGGGCGCGAAGGCCATTCCAAAAAATCTTCATCTTGCCATCTCGGCCGGCGCGCCGCTGCCGATGAAACTGGAGCAGGACATTTTCAAAAAGTGCGGAGTGAAGATTCACAACTTTTACGGCGCGTCGGAATGCGGCGGCATCGCTTACGACCGAACGGAAATTCCGCGTAAAGATTTTCGGTTCGTCGGCCAGCCGCTGGAAAATGTGCAACTAAGCGTCAACCAAACTGGCTGTTTGGAAGTTCGGAGCAAAGCCGTGGGAGAAACGTATTGGCCAGTTGGCGAAAAATTGTTAGGCGGCGGACGATTCATCACCAGCGATCTGGCCGACCTCCGTCGGGGAAAAGTTTTATTGATGGGCCGCGCCGGAGACCAAATCAACGTGGCTGGACGAAAAGTTTCCCCGGAGATCATCGAAACCGTTTTGCTCACGCATCCCGAAGTGGTGGACAGTTTAGTTTTTGGCATTCCGAGTGAAGATGCCGAGCGCAGCGAAACCATTGTCGCCTGCGTCGCAATCAACGGACGGCTCACCGGAGAAATTTTGAAACAATTTTTGCTGGCCAAACTCCCGGCGTGGAAAGTCCCGCGGGAATGGTGGCTGGTGGATTCCCTGCAAACCAACGAGCGCGGAAAACGTTCGCGCGCCGAGTGGCGGAAAAAATATTTGAAAAATAAATCGGCGGGAGACACTCACTTTTTCCGGCGGGAATAGTTTTGCCCGCGGGAAGAATTCACTCCCATTCGATCGTGCCTGGCGGTTTGCTCGTGATGTCGAAGCACACCCGGTTGACGCCTTTGACCTCGTTGATAATGCGGCTGGAAAGTTTTTCGAGCAGATCGTAAGGAAGTCTTACCCAGTCCGCCGTCATGCCGTCTTGCGACTCGACCGCGCGAATGGCAATCGTGTAGTCGTAAGTCCTCTCATCGCCCATCACGCCGACGCTTCGCACCGGCAGCAACACCGCGAAGCTCTGCCAGATTTTGTAATACCAATCAGTCGCTTTCATTTCCTCGACGACAATCGCGTCGGCATTTCGCAAAATCGCGCAACGCGCTGGAGTCACTTCACCAAGAATTCGCACGGCGAGACCGGGGCCGGGAAATGGCTGGCGAAAAACAATTTCTTTGGGCAAACCCAGTTCGAGTCCGAGTTGGCGCACTTCATCTTTAAACAAGCATTTCAACGGCTCGACCAGTTGGAACTTCATGTTCTTCGGCAAGCCGCCCACGTTGTGATGACTCTTGATCATGGCCGACGGGTTTCCGCCAATCGGCACGGACTCGATCACGTCGGGATAAAGCGTCCCTTGCGCGAGAAATTTCGCCGCGCCCACTTTTTTTGTCGCCGCTTGAAAAACTTCGATAAAAGTTTTGCCGATAATTTTTCGTTTTCGCTCCGGGTCAACCACGCCTTTCAAGCGAACCAGAAATATTTGGGACGCGTCTTCGTAGTGCAGTTTGATGTGAAAATGGCGGCCAAAAACTTTTCGCACGACGTCGGCTTCGTTGGCGCGGAGCAAACCGTTGTTGACGAAAATGCAGGTAAGTTGATCGCCGATGGCTTCGTGCAGCAACGCGGCGGCGACGCTCGAATCCACGCCGCCGCTTAAACCAAGAATCACTTTGTCGTCGCCGACATCCTGGCGAATTTGCTCGACGGCTTGCTGGACGTAATTCCGCATCGTCCAATCTTTGCCGCAGCCGCAAATCTCGTGGACAAAATTGCTGATGACTTCGCGTCCGCGCGGCGTGTGCGCGACTTCAGGATGAAACTGCAAGCCATAAAAATTTTTAGCGCGGTTTTCGATGGCCGCATAATCCGAATTCTCGGTGGCGGCGACGGGACGAAATCCTTCCGGTAATTTCGTCAACTTGTCTCCGTGCGAATTCCAGACCTGCAGCGCGGCGGGCAATTTTTTAAAAAGCGGGCACGAATCATCTTTGATGGTGAGAGTCCCTTTTCCGTATTCGCGTTTTTGCCCGCGCTCCACTTTGCCGCCGAGAAATTGGGCGAGGACTTGCAGCCCGTAACAAATTCCAAGAACGGGAACGCCGAGCCGAAAAATATTTTTGTCGGGCCACGGCGCGTTGTCGGAATAAACACTGGACGGCCCGCCGGAGAGAATTAGTCCTTTGGGTTTGAGCCGGGCAATTTCTTTCGCCGAAATATCGTAGCGGAGAATCGTGGAATAAACGTTGCACTCACGAATTCGGCGGGCAATGACCTGGGTGTATTGCGAACCGAAATCGAGAATGACAATTTGTTCCATAAAGGAGTTGGGAGGGGAATCAGGAGGGAGAAATTTTCAATTTTGCCTTTTAACCTGAATTCCGAAATCCGAATTCCCGAAGTCCGAAAGAAACTCGAAATCCGAAGACCGAAACCCCGTTTCGCCGCCTGCACAAAAAAGAGGTGAGGAATCGCACTGACTGGCAGGCATTCGGGCTTCGCGTATTCGGATTTCTTTCGGCATTCGGATTTCGAGCTTCGGTTTTCAGGCTTAATTCCATCGCCTGATTCCAGACTCCTCCCTCCTGCTCCTATTCCTTGACCACTGCGACTTTTCCTTGCGCGGCGTCGTATTGCAACTTTGTCCCAAACGGCGGGGTGGGAAGTTTGGAAAAATAATTTTTCGCGACCAGTTCGTTCAAATCATTTGGATAACGTCCTTCCTGCACGTTAAAAAGTTGAATGGCATTATTTAGCGAGGCGGTGTCCACGGTTTTTTCCATTGCCTGTTCGGCTTTGGTGACTTTGCTGAAATAATCCACCGGCGCGGTGGCGAGGTTTTCGCCAGCTCGCGGCACAGTGGGAGGCGGGGGCGGGTTATCCTGCTTCCGGCAGCCGAAGGAAAACAAACTACAAACCAGGAGCGCGCGAGCGAGAGAAATTTTCATGAAGCGAACGTAAATTGCGCGGGGGAAAAAACCAAGAAAGAAGATAAAAAAACCCCCGTGAAAAGACTCCACGAGTTTGAAAAGAACTGCCGGACGAAACCGAAGAATCGTCCGGACAGAGTTGATGACTTGCTTATGAAAGCAAGCGCGCGCCTAAATCACGGGGTGGTTGGCGTTGCATTCGTCGTCACAGGAGCATTCGTTCCTGACGGCATGGTGTCAGGTTCTTTTGGTTTGCAACCCACGAGCACAAAAGCGCTCACCAATCCGAGAACAGCGTAGCTAAGTAGTTTTTTCATGTGCGCGATGATTATCTGTCCGCCAAAAAAAAAGCAATAAGATGATTATTTTATTTTTTTTTGAGATTTTCCGCTACAAATTGCCGCGCCCACTCCACCAGTTCCTGGTCCTTTTGAAAATCGGCAAATCGGAATGGCGGCAAGCCACTTTGCTCCCGGCCAAGTAATTCGCCGGCGCCGCGCAATCTCAAATCTTCTTCCGCGATTTTGAAGCCGTCGCTCGTTCTCTCCATGACGAGCAGACGATCATGCGCTTCTGTGTTTTTCAGGGCGCTCATTAAAATGCAAAAAGATTCTTCGGCGCCGCGCCCGATTCTCCCGCGCAACTGGTGCAATTGCGCCAGCCCAAAATGGTCCGCATTTTCCACGAGCATCACGGTCGCGTTCGGCACATCGATGCCCACCTCGACGACCGACGTGGCCAGCAACACCTGGATTTTGTTCAGCCGAAAAGCGGTGAGAACATTTTCTTTTTCCTCGGAGCGAAGCCGCCCATGCAAAAGGCCGGCGCGATAAGGCGCAAAAATCTTTTCCAACTTTTCAAATTCTTTGATCACCGCTTTCAACCCGGATTTTTCGTCGGCCTCTTCCACGCGCGGATAGACGACGTAGGCCTGCCCGCCTCTGGAAATTTTGCCGCGAATGAACTCCCAAACTTTCGGCAACTTGTCCGCGGTGCGCACGAACGTCTTTATTTTCCCGCGTCCGGCCGGCAACTCGTCGATCACGGAAATATCGAGGTCGCCATACAACGTCAGGCCGAGCGTTCGGGGAATCGGTGTCGCCGTCATGACGAGCAAGTGGGGATAGATTCCTTTGCGCAAAAGTTTTTCGCGCTGCACCACGCCGAACTTGTGTTGCTCGTCGATAATGACGAGGCCGAGATTTTTTGGAGCGAAAGAACTCTCGATCAGCGCGTGGGTGCCGAGGTAGAGAAACCCGGAACGCGGAACGGGGAGCGCCGAATGGGAAATTGTTTTCACACTGCCGGTCAACAGTTCAACGGCGATGCCGAGGGGCGAAAGCCATTTTCGAAAATTTTGATAATGTTGCTCCGCCAAAATTTCTGTCGGAGCCATGAGCGCCACATCGAATCCACTTTCCAGCGCCATCAATGCGGTGCAGGCCGCGACCACCGTTTTGCCGGAGCCGACGTCGCCTTGCAGCAATCGCCGCATGGGATGCGCTCCGCCCATGTCCGCGCGGATTTCGCGGAGAACTTTCGTCTGGGCAGCGGTGAGTTGAAATCCGAGTTGCGCTAAAAATTTTCGGATGAATTTATTATTTCCCGAACACGGCAATCCGCGCGAATTCGCCTCCAGCTTTTTTCGCCGCAACTGAATCGCGTGTTGCAGTTCGATCAATTCATCGAGCGCGAGCTGCCGTCGGGCTATTTCGGTGTCGTCCATTTTCAGAGGCCAATGGAGCAAACGGATGGCATGCGCTCGTCCCGGCAACGTAGCGGCGTCTCGTGAGAGCGCGGATTTCTGAGAGCCTGTTTGTAAACCCGAAATCCCGTAGCCGCCGAAGTGAGGAGGCGGAGGCGGATTTTGAATCTCGAGAGAATTATCCGCCTCCTCACGTCGGCGGCTACCAGACGCAGCTACGGTCATTGGCGGCTCTGAAATTTTGGATGCAAATTCTTCCACGGTTCGCGCGATGAGCGAGCGCAACCAGCGTTGCGGCAAGCCTTCCGTCGAGGGATAAATCGGCACGATGCGATTGAGGTGAATGGAGACATCTTCACTCGCATCGAGCACTTCCGTTTCAGGATGGTCGATGTTGCGCGGCTTGGCGGAATTTAATTTTCCAAAAACGAGAACGTCATCGCCTACCTGGAAATAATTCTCCATGAACGGCAGGTTCCACCAGCGGCAATGCAATCGCGCCGTGCCGTCGTCCAAAATAATTTCGAAAACAGATTTGGTTCCCTTACTCCAAAGTTTCGTTCCGGTGGCGACAATTTTTCCGCGCGCGGTGACGGGTTCGTTCAATTGCATTTGAGCAATGGCCTTGAAATGGCGGCGGTCCTCGTAACGACGCGGGCGATGCAGCAACAAATCATGGACGGTGCGAATCTCCAAACGCGCCAATTGCGAAAGGCGTTCGGGGCCGACGCCGCGTAGCTCTCCAACCAGCGTGGTAAGCGAGGCGAGTTTTTGCGACATGAATCAATTGATAAAACAAAATCTCGTGAGAGTCGAGAGAGTGAGGTCGTAGAATAAATGCAGTCCCAGCCGAGGGGTTGGACTACCGCCCCAGTCCGAAGCACTTTTTCAAGCGTTGGCGGCAAATCGTTTTCGGTTTTCGGATTACGGGCTTCTTTCGGATTTCGGGGATTCGGATTTCGGATTTTTAGTTCAAGCACTTCGCTCAATGCTGAATAAAGTAACTCAGGTTTTCCAACTCAATGGCGAGATTGACATTGTTGACCGTGACGTCTTCGGGCACGTCGAGAACGATGGGCGCAAAATTTAAAATTCCCGTGACGCCAAGTTCAATCAGAGTGTTGGCAACTTCTTGTCCGGCGGAAGCGGGCACGGTGATGATGGCCATTTTCACTCCCCGTTTAGTTCTCTCCAAAATCTCCGGAAGTTTTTCCATTGGATAAATCGGTTGCGCGACATTTTTATTTCGCTTGAGATCCATGTCCACGTCAAAGGCCGCGATAATTTCAAAACCTTCCTGCTCGAATCCGCGATAAGAGAGTAGCGCCAGTCCGAGATTTCCCACACCGATCAAAATCACGGGTTGCAAACTGTTTGTTCCGAGCAAATCGGCAATCATCTTCGCCAGTTGTTCCACGTCGTAGCCCAGGCCGCGCGTGCCGAACTGCCCGAAGTAAGTCAGGTCTTTGCGGAGTTGAGTGGATTTCACACCCGCTGCTTTCGCCAACGCCTCGCTCGACACGGTGCGAATCCCGTTCGCTTTGAGTCGTTGCAGGCAGCGCAGATAAACCGAGAGCCGATAAACAGCTTTGCGTGGAATTTCCTGGCGGGGTTTTTTCAACTCGCCGCAGGTTAGAAAAACTTTTTCACCGAAGCAAGCGCGGCTCAGTCGATGGGTGTGATTTCAAGTGGCGGTCACGTAGCGCAGGATTGCATCCTGCTGTATCGCCGGTTTGAAACCGGCTGAACGTCGCGAATAGAGAAAGTATTTGGTTTTCGAAAGTCTCTCGTTCCTGGCGGCATCTCGCAGGTTGAAAACCTGCGCTACGGCAGGATGCAATCCTGCGCTACAATTGACCAACTGACCGCCAGTTAAAATCGCACCCTTAGTCGATGAAAATAAATTCGTTCGAGAGCAGCAACACCTGCGCATATTTTTCCCAGGCGTTCAGTGACTTGACGGGTTTGGCCGGCCCATCGAAATCATTTTGCGCGCTCCAGTTATTTCTTTTTGGCGCAACGGTTCCGTAATCCATTTTTGACACTTGGATTTTCGGCGCCCATTCAAACGTGTCGCTGTTGGGACTGGTTTGCATTTCCGTGACGAAATCAATCGTGTCGCCCCGCTTGACTTCGCATTGAGCGACGGCTGTTTCCGAAGTGCTGTTATGAACAATCCACTGGCCCAACTCACCGCGGCGACTCGAAATAATTCGCCCTCGCACACCGTCTCCCCGGTCAGACAGATGCCGCAAGGTGCCATCAATTTTGACGACGCCGTCGAAGGGCGAAGTCCACCGCCGAATCGCCGAATGTTCGGCGCTGTTGCCCGGATGTCCTCCCGCCGCGTTCAGCATGACGTGACCGAATTTTAGATCGGGAAATTCTCCCGTGGCCTGCCATTGATTGTTCGTGAAGCGGGAGAGTGGAAAAAATTTAACGGTCTTTTTCGCGTCAACGAATTCTCCATAACCGTACTGCCAGGTGGGCGGGACAAAATTATTGGACGCCATCGTCAATTGTGTTTTTAGAAATTTCCCGGCGGCCATCACTTCATCTTTGTCGGGCGCGCGCTGATAAACTTTTTCATAAAGAAAATCAACGCGCTCGTCCGGGCGCGAAATGTTTTGGAAACTCGCGTTGGTGATAAGGCTCGCGGCCTGCTCGATGACGAATCCGCTGTTCAACAAGAATAAAGCCTGTTGCGGAACGGTCGTGAAAAAGCGTTGCGGACTGCTCGTGTCCGGGTTGGCAAAATCGAACGTGCGAAAAAGCCCAGGCAAATTCTGGCGGTCGATGTAACCGTAAACCGAACGGCGTTTGGAAAAAGGTTCGCTGAGAATATTTACCGCTTGTCCGCCCGCCGCTGAATCCAGTTTCTCGCTGACCGAGAGCAGCGAATCGCGCAACTCTTCAAAATCCATTCGTTGCCGATTCATTTTCCAGAGGAGTTTGTTTTCAGGATCGACTTGGAGCGCAGTGGTCGGTAGCGCAGGCTTCCGGTCCCGCCCGCGGGATTTCGAGGCGTCGCGCCTCGAATCTTTCGGCGACGAAGCTGGAAGCTTCGCAGTTTCGCGCGCGGGACTGGAAGCCTGCGCGACGATTCCGTCGCTGCTTTGCTGATAAACACTCGACAACATAATCTGGCGATGAAGTTTTTTTAGCGACCAACCCTCTTCCATAAAATTCCAGGCCAGATAATCGAGCAACTCAGGATGGGTCGGCGGATCGGACCGCACACCGAAATCGCTCGGAGTCGCGACCAAACCGCTTCCGAAATGATGCAGCCAGATACGATTGACCATCACCCGCGCCGTCAGCGGATTTGTTTTGCTGGCGATAGCTTGCGCGAGTTCCAACCGACCACTTCCTTTTTCAAATGGTTTCGGGTTCTCTCCAGCGAGAATGGACAAGAACCGTCGCGGCGCTTCGACCCCGCGATTTCCGGGGTTGCCTCGAATAAAAACCTGGACGTTGATCGGGGTCGCGTTGTCTGCCATCGCCATCGCCCGCGCCGGCGCGCCGGGATGAGTCGCGTCCAGTTCCGCGACCAGTCGCCGCAATTCGCGCAGCCTCTCGATAGCGGGTATTTCAAAAAGTCCTTCGACATCTGGCAAATTTGGAGGCGCGTCAGCGGCGTAAAGAACTTGTCGCAATTCTTCGCGATTCCTGTCCGGCAGCGCCGTCAGCTTCGTTTCGTTGGTGGACTTTGCCGGCATCGCCTCGCTCCAAAGTTTTTCTGTCTCAGCAAAAATGTTTCCATAACGTTCTGAGACTTCTTTCATTGAGCCTGGCGCGTTGCTGAAAGCGATTGCGACCAACGGATTGATAAATTTTTGCGCGGGCAACGTTTCCGTCCCCACTTTCGCTTGCGCGGCAAAATTGGTTTCTACGAGCGAAGAAAAGGCGAACCACGGCGCGAAGATCGCATTCGTCGCGTTGCTCCACCGGGCGAGACTTGTGATCCAGCGCTGCACCGTGCCGGGATCGAGACTTCGTTCCCGCGCGAGATTTTCTGATTTCGATTTGTCGCTCAGCCGTTCTGTCTCGAGCGCGGCCAGCATGTAGTCACCGGATTTTTGACGAAGTTTTGCCCGGATCTCGGCGGACTTGTTTTCTCGAAACTCTTTCGCCGCATTTTCGCGCTTGCCCTTTTCCACCAAATATTCGGCATGAAGTTTTTCGGGCGGAGGAATTCCGAGCAACGGCTTTTCTTCCGGCTCGTGGGAACTGGCGAAGACACCGTAGAGCGAATAATAATCTTTCGTCGGGATCGGATCGAACTTGTGGTCGTGACAGCGCGCGCAAGCGACGGTCAGCCCCATCGTGCCGCGTGTGACGACATCGATTCGGTCATCCGTAATGTCGTGAATGTTTCCTAAAAACTGCCGCCCCAGAGTCAAGAATCCCAAGGCGGCGAGCGGCCGTTTGTCCTCGCCCAATTCCAGTCGGTCCGCCGCAATTTGTTGGATGAGAAATTTGTCGTAAGGCAAATCTTCGTTGAAGGCGCAAATCACATAATCGCGATACGTGTAGGAATAAGCAAAACGCCGCTCCACATTTCCAGGAAGATAGCCCTTCGTGTCCGCGTAACGCGCGACATCAAGCCAGTGTCGCCCCCAGCGTTCACCGTAGCGTGGCGAAGCGAGCAGCCGGTCCACTACTTTGGCAAAAGCGTCCAGCGATTTATCATTCAAGAAATTTTCAACTTCTTCCTGCGTCGGAGGAAGTCCGGTCAAATCAAACGTGGCTCGGCGGAGCAACGTTCTTTTATCGGCAGGCGGCGCGGGCTTGATCTTTTTTTCTTCCAGCTTCGCCAGAATAAAATTGTCGATGGGAGTTTTGGCCCACGCTTTATTTTTTACTTTTGGGACAGGCGAATTTTTTATCGGCTGAAACGCCCAGTGAGATTTGGCGGAGTTGGGCAGGCTTTGAACTTTGGACTTTGAACTTTGAACTCTTGGGTCCGGCGCGCCCATTTTTATCCACGCTTCCAGGCTGGCAATTTGCTCGGCCGAAAGTTTTTTCCCTTTGGGCGGCATTTGCAGATTCTCATCCGCATAACGCACGGCCTTGATCAATAAACTTTTTTCTGGCTGACCGGGAATAATGGCCGGG
Source organism: Verrucomicrobiota bacterium (assembly GCA_038214755.1). Lineage (GTDB taxonomy): Bacteria > Verrucomicrobiota > Verrucomicrobiia > Limisphaerales > CANJXF01 > CANJXF01. The sequence continues at coordinate 14,033 of JBBQRQ010000048.1, read as the reverse complement.
CCGGTCTCGCCGCCCTTGAGCAAATTTTCTGCCGTGTCGAGTTGTAACCCGCCTTTAACTTTCTCACTTTGCGCGCTGTGGCATTTGTAACAATTGTCCACGAAGAGCGGCCGGATTTGTTTTTCGAAAAATTCGAGGCCGGTGTTTTCGGGCGAAGCAGCGTGAACCGTGAAAAAATTTACGCCCAGAAGAATTGCTCCCGCGGCGGAAAAAATATTTTGTTTGAATTTTGTCACGGTCGAATTGGACGGAAAAATATGGCGGGATTTCGCAGAAAAATAAATCTTATTCTCGTCCCTCGCGCTGCTGGAAACCACCTCACCCCTCCCACCAATCATCTCCCCGTAGCGCAGATTTCCAATCTGCTCTATCGCGAATTTCTAATTCGCAGACGGTGGAATGTTGCAATCCTGCCGGTTAGAAACCAGCGATACAGCAGGTGTGGAAACCCGCGCTACGATTTACAACATGCGCTCTTGCCTGAAAAGAATAGTGCTACGCGGCGGTGTTGCTTCAATAGAAAATTAGGAAACCGCCGTCAGGTTTCGCTCCACACGAGACGAGACTCCAAACGGGCACGCCCGGCGCACGGCCTTTCTCGTCGGTGGCATTTCCGCGCGCGTCGAACAACTGCCAGGCCAGCGATCCGCCTTTGTTCCAACCCGTTCCTTCTGTCCACGCCAACAAGATTTCGCCTTTGGCATTGGCTGCGACACTCGGATGTTTTTGTTTTTCTGAACTTGGAACTGCGACGGTTTGCCAGACTCCGGAAGTTTTCAAATTATTCGTCGCGAAATAAATGCGTCCGGCTGTTTCCCACGCTGCGACGGATTTTCCGGTAGTCGTTGTCAACGCGGCGGTGCTCATCGGACACATCGCAATTTTCCAAGGGTGTTCGTTCGCGATCTCAAAAGTTTCTCCGTGATTATGCGACGCGAGCAGGATTTCAGCGCGATCTGTTTTCTCGGAAGCGCCGCGATAGAGCGCAAAGACATTTCCCGCATCATCGGCGACGGCGCGCATTCCGCAGCAGGCGCACGCGCCGGTGGGTTTTGGCATCGCGGCTTTCTCGGAAAAAAAGGTTTTGCCGCCATCAATCGAGCGTGAAATAAAAACCGCGCGGCCCGCTTCACCTCTCGTGTTTTCGGGAAGACTCCCGTGCCACATCGCATAAACATTGTCCTGCGAGTCGGCTGCAATAGCGCTTCCGCCATCGAGACCACCGGCGCGCGTGATCAAATCGCGCTGAGTCTCGAAAGCATTTCCGGCGTCGTCCAAACGGGCATACCAAAGCGGCGGGCCATGATGCGTGGAATTTTTAACTTCGCCATTTCCGTTCCAGACGATGTGGACGCGACCATTTTTCCCAAGAGCGATTTGCGCGCCGCGAATTGTGCCGATCGCAATCGCGCTGTCCGGCAAAGAGTTTATTTGGATGGGCGCTGAAAATTTTTCTGCGGAAAAATTTCGCCGCACGTAAAAAATATTTCCGCCTTTTCCTTCGCCTTTAAAGTAGATGAGATGAACAGCCCCGTTTTTATCGGCGACAGCTTGCGGCTGAATTCCGCCGTCCGGCGTGCGAAGGATCTCTATCCGGTTATTCGCGGAGGCATGGGCGATGACGCAGCAAAAAATATAGACGAATGAAAGACGCATAGCTGGAGAATTGAACCACAGAGGCACGGAGACACAGAGAAAAAACAAAACTCTTTCTTTCTCTGTGTCTCCGTGCCTCCGTGGTTCGCAACGGAATAGAATTGAGTAAAATTGCTGGAGACCGGGTCAAGCCGAGCGGCACCTTTGATTTTATCGGGGCGCATCTCACTAAATTGCAGGTTTCAACTCTTCGGAAAGAGGCGACAACGGAACGCCGATCTCCTGATCGGCATTGGACGCTCCACATTTTCCGCGAGCCGATCAGGAGATCGGCGTTCCGTTATTTTGCAAGAAATTGAGATGCGTCCGTTTATTGGCTCTTGCAGATGATTTCCGGGCCGGTGAAAGTTGACCAATCGAATGCGTCCGCTCATCCAACAAGTTCAAAGTTCGCACACTCCTGAATCGCTGGTCGAGCAGTTGCGCGGTGAGGCGGGAATTGTTTTGTTGCGCAGCAGTTTTTTTGAGTCGCCGCGAGCGCGTTATTCATTCGTCGCGGCCAAACCGTTTTTGACTTTTCGTTCGTTCGGCTCGCGTTGCGAAATCACGGCTGCGAAAACCGATGATCGATCCATTCCGCCGTTTCACAACGGCGACTACGAACAATTTGGAAACCCGTGGCACATTCTCGACGGCCTGATGGCGCGATACGAATTGCTGGAGGAAATCGACTCTCCATTTCCGCTCGGCGGCTGCTTTGGATATTGGGGTTATGATTTAAAAAATTTCGTCGAGCCGCGACTTCCTCGCAGCGCGGTGAATGATTTGGAATTGCCCGATTGCGCCGTTGGATTTTACAGCAGCCTCGTGGCCTTTGATCATCGCCTGGATAAAACGTGGATTATTTCGACTGGCCTGGAAGCGGATGGCTCACGCAGCCAGGCCAAAGTCGCCGAGCAATTGAATTTTTGGGAATCGATTTTGTCAGAAACGGCGCTGCCGACGGCGGGTTGCCCAACCGGAGTGGAGCGCGGACAGCCTTGTCCGCGTGAATTCGAAGCCGTGAAAACGCTTGGGCTTTCGTCCATTTCGAAACGCGCGGACAAGGCTGTCCGCGCTCCACGTGGCTCACGCAACACGATCCCGAACTGCCGACAGCATGTCGGCAGCACTTTCTCCCGTGAAGAATTTATTGGCAAAGTTGAGCGCGCCCAACGTTACATTCGCGCAGGTGACATTTATCAGGTGAATCTTTCGCAACGCCTCGCCGCGAATTGTTCGTTGTCTGGATGGGAATTTTTTCAACGGCTTTCCTCCGTTTCTCCGGCGCCGTTTTCGGCTTACCTCGACTGCGGGGCATTTCAAATCGCGTCGTCCTCGCCCGAATCTTTTCTGCGGATGAGCGGTTCGCAAATTCAGACGCGGCCCATCAAAGGCACGCGCCCGCGTTCCGCCGATGGCAATCGGGACGCGCAACTGACCTACGAACTTCAAACCAGCCCGAAAGAAATGTCCGAACTGGTGATGATCACCGACTTGCTGCGAAATGATCTCGGCAAAGTTTGCGAATACGGCTCGGTGCAGGTGCCTGAGCTCGTGCGACTCGAACGTTATCCTCAAGTGCAGCATTTGGTTTCCACCATCGAAGGGCGTTTAAAAAAAGAGGTGACGCATTTCGCCGCGTTCGCTTCCTGTTTTCCCGGCGGCAGCGTGACGGGCGCTCCGAAAATTCGCGCGATGGAAATCATCGACGAACTCGAACCGGTGACGCGGGGACCCTACACCGGCGCGTTGGGTTATCTCGGCTTCAATCGCGAAAGTCAGTTGAGCATTTTGATTCGCGCTGCCATTTGCCAGGAGGAGAAAATTTATTTTCCAGTGGGCGCCGGCATTGTGGCGGACTCAAATCCCGCAGCGGAATATGAAGAGACGTGGGCGAAAGCCGCCGGTTTTCTGTCGGCGTTAAATCAATCACAAGTGAACACCGCAAGCCGAAACCGCAACTTCCCGGAGCGCCGGTTTGCAACCGGCTTACCCTCGGCGAATTTACGAAAAGCCGGTTGCAAACCGGCGCTCCATTGCCGCAAAATTTTGCCAAAAATTGGGCTTTGGCACAGTAGTACGAATCATTTCACTCCGGGCCAAGCATCTGGCTGCATAATTTATAGACGACTCTGCGGCGCTCCGCGAAGACGATTTTGAAACGCGGGCCTGAGTGGCCTGAATCCGTTTGCAGGATGACGCGATGGCGATTTACTTTGAGTTTGTAAAAACCTTGAAGTTCATCTTCCAACGGTTCTGGAAAAATCTCGCCATTTTCCAGTGCGTGAATGGCCTCGCGCAACTGTTTGCGCGTCGCTGGCGGTTGGCGCTGAATGAATTCACGCGGCTGTTTCTCGATGATGACTTCAATCTTCATCAAGGACGCTGATCGGATAGTATTTGCCTTCGCCCGCTTTGGCTTGATTGATCGCGGCCATCGCTTCCGGGTTGGACAGAATTTCCATGTGCTCCAAAAAATCGGCCATCCGCTTGCGTGGCACGATGAAGGCAACCACCTCGCCATCGCGCGTGACTGTAGCGGTGTTTTTGCTGCGGCAGATGCGCGGCAATTGCGCCTGCGCCTGGGTGACGGTCAACGTTTTCTTCTTCATGGCGAATTCTACATAGCACGTTTTTTACTCTTGGAAAAACCTTTTGTGGGTTGCGGGAGAATTTCTCCAATGTCGAAACATTGGCCAGCTTTGCTGGAAATGATCTGTGCGTAAAAAACTGACAAGTCATTTTTCAATTCACACCAGCGGTGTCGAATACGGCAAGCGCACTACGACAGTGCCGACGATTTTGTCATGCCACGCCTGTTTGTCGCGATCCCATCCGATCCAAAAAAATCCAAGGAACAGCACCACTGCCGAAAAGGCCGCCGCGATCCCACGGACCAGCGCTACCAGAAATTTTACCGGCCCTCCATCGAGCCGCACCACCTGTAGTTTGAGCAGGATTCCGCCAATCGTCGTTCCTTTCCACGCCCACATTCCGGCGAAGTACGCTAGCGCAACCAGGAAAGCAAGGGGCGGCCCGCCCACCAATCCGCCCAGAATACCCACAATGATCAGGTCCAAAACGCCTGCGCCCATTCGTTCCCAGAAACTCGCTCTGGGAAAAGCCAACGCCAGAGGCAAATTGGGTGGAGCAGCCGGTGGCATTGCCGTGGTCGCGGCTGTCGAATCCGGTGCGAAATTTCCAATGCTCGTCATCGGCGGAACATCAGCCTGCGTAGTCGATCCACTCCCGTGCAACGGAGTCGCGGGTGGAGTTTTAATCGGAGCTTCGCGGCGAAAGCGGGCGAATGTTGCTGTCACGGCTGCCCCTAAACCCCAGAGACTGATCACACCAAAAGTGATCAAGCCCACCACCGGTATAATGTAGAGAAGTGTGATAATAATCGCGCCGATGAAAAATGCGATGAGCGGCTTGGTCTCCGCTCCGAAGGGTCGTCCGATTTTTCCGCCTAAATATTCCAGGATGGCCACTTTTCCGACAATGAAGCCGAGCACGAACGCCGCGATGAGAAATGGAATGACGAGCACCCCGACTCCGGTTGCCACCAGCAACACTGTGAGCACGGGGAACAACAATTTCGTCAACACTCCGGCCAGGAAAGTTGTCGCCGGTCGGCGGACCAGTTCCTCAACACACGCCTGCACGGGACGGGGGAACGCCGCGGCGATGAGCAAATAGATCAGAAAGAAAACACCTGCGACGGCCCACACCCAGCCGACCTGAGGTGCCAGGGGCCGCATTTTCAAAACACAATGCACCAGCCATTTCTTCAGCCAGTCTAATCTCAATCCGCTGAAGTTAACTTCCACTGGCTTCCGGGAAACCGTCGCACCATCGGATATCTCCACTCCGCCGCCGACGCCCACGACATCTCCTCGCACGACCGCTCCGGGCAAAACTCTCAACGTGCCGAGGATCGCGACCGCCGACTCCCGAACTTCTCCCTCAATCTCCAAGTCGCCTCCAATGACGACGCAGTTGTTGCATCGCCCTCGGATCTTGGCGGAGCCTCCGATTACCACGACGGCCTCGGCAAAATCGCCCGCCTTCAATTCCGCGTCTTTGCCAAAGATCACCATCGCCTCGTGACGCACGCCTTTTCCCAAATCTGTTTCGCTGGCCGAGCCTCGGTTGGTAATGGCGAGCGAGTTCGTTGCTGGGACTTCCGATTGATCCACCGTCTTGTCTTGCTCAATCGCCGCGTTGTCTTGAGCAAAAGTTGGAACTCCCAGAGAGAGCGCGCAAGCGGTTGTCAGCGATAATAACCAGATTTGTTTTGTCATTTTCATAATTGATTTTCCTGACGCCCGACGAAGGCGTGTCGAATGAAAAGTGTGCCGAGGCCAATACAAGCGGCGTAGCTGAACACCGCAACGAGAAGAGAGGCGATGAGGATTGCTGCTCCGAGTTGTTTGACGAATAATACCAACGCGCCGGCCAACACACTCAACGTGTTCCAAACCACGCCCGCCGCGGAAAACCATTCGCCAATTTTTTGAATCTGCGCCGCCAGGCTTTGCGCCTGCGCGAATTTCCAACCAGCGAAACAGAGTCCGCCAAACAGCGCGAGCATCACCGCAAGCGACGCGATTTTCAAAGCGACCGGCCACGCCTGCCAGGAGCGGCGATACCATGGAAGAAGCGCCCGTTCTGCCAGCACAGCCATGACCCGCGACACCAACGCGTCGGGCGCTATTAGCGCCGGCAGCTTCTGCAGTTCGCGTGTGATCGCTGTTTCCAATCGCTTGTTGTGATCCGATTCCATATGTCGCGTCTGAGAAGATTTTATTCGAGATCAAGCCGTAACTTTTTTCGCAAAGCTTCGCGTCCTCGGAAAATATCCGTCTTCACCTTGCCGAGCGAGACGCGGAGCTTTTCTGCGATTTCTTCGTAGGTCAGTCCGTCGAGATGGTAGAGCACCAGCGGCACACGTTGCGCCGGGTGCAACTTTTGTAAGGCCAGTTCAACTTCCTCACGGCGTCCGGTCGGGGCGCTTGCATCTTCCGGCGCCGCGAAATCCACTTCTAATTCATTCTCCTCATCCGCGTGGCCGAACATTTCCGAAAAAAAAGTCCAGCGCGAACGATACCGCGACAGATGATTCAAGCTGAGGTTGGTGGCGACCGTTTTGAGCCAGCCGCCCACGCTGGGACTGCCGCGCAATTGGTCGAAGCGCTCGTAGGCCTTCAGGAAAACTTCCTGGGCGACGTCCTCCGCTTCGGCGTGATTGGCCAGCAGACGCATGGCCGTGCTAAACACCATGTTCTGGTAATTCTGCATGAACACCTCGAACTGTTGTGCGTCTGTCATCGTCTGGCCGCGATCGCTCGAAAGCCATCTTAGGGCCGAAACTTCCTTGAACGCAAAATTGTTGCATACCGGATTGAAATAAGACTGCGTGTGTTGAGTGAAAACCATTTCGTTACAGCTTCATAACCCGGCAGCCAGGCGCTTTGTTTCAAAAATGTTTAGGAAACTTATGGCGCTAAACCGGATTCTATTCAGAAGATAAAAGGATGCTTTCCGGTCCAGCCAAAGTAGGGCAGCGCGTTTTGCCTGCCTGAATTGAGGGGTTTCAAAACTGACTCAGAGACTCTCTAGACCCAAAGCACGCCAGAAAATTTTTTCTGTAACGCGGGTTTTAATTTTGGATAGGTATTCGCCTTGAATGCGGGCCAATTGAATGTCGCTTCCAATCGTTTGCCGTCGGGTGTGCAAAGCCAGATTTTTATGGGCAATTTCTCATCGCAAATGTGCGGGTGCCTTTTCATCCCGAAACATTCGTGCAGCTTCACTTGCAACTCCGGTGAAGTCGGTTCCCCGTCTTCGTCGCGCGGTGCTTCAGGATAGAGCAGCTTCAACTTTTTCTCGTTTGGCCACGAGACAGCGAGCGGGGCGAACTCGTTCAGCCATTCGAGTTGTTCGGGCGCGAGCTGTGACACAAAAATTTCTTTGAGCGGCCTGGCTTGCGCTTCTTTAACCAGCGTCAATCCATCGAAAGCTTTCGCGAGAGTGGCAACAATTTTATTTTCATCGAACGCGGGGAAAGCCAGTTCCGGCGAAACGGCTTCGAGCAAATTGGCGCGCGCGATGAATTGTTTCACCTCGTGATTGAGCAGCGGTAATTCAAAATAATTTTTCCGATACGCTTCGGCCAGACAGCGACCGGAAGCACCCGGTTCAGCGTCGCGCTGATGCTCGTGATGGATGACGAGATCGTGAAAGCGAATCAACTTCACCGCCGCGACGCGTTTGTGGGTGCGGTCAAAAAGATGTTCGACTCGCGTCGTGATTTGTTCGGGAAACATTTCCTCGATCCACTCGCGTTTCACCATGCTGGCAAGACCGAGGAGCGTGATCCCGCCCATGCGGGACGCGCCGCGGTCGGGAACTTCGCGAATGTTGGCGGCGACAAACAGTTTGGAATTTTGCACGACACTTTCGCGCATCAGAGTTCCGGTGCGTTCTTCGAGCAGATCACAGTCGAGCGTGCCCGAATCGCGCCTCAGGCAAAGCTGGTCAACAAATCCGGCAAGAATGCAGCGGAGCAGGGCATCGTCAGGAGAGTGCTGAGTTTTGAGTGTTGAGTTTTCAGGCGGAGAAAACGGGGCTGCCGACTCTCCGCTCTGGACTTCCGACCCTCGGCCCTCGACTAAACCTTGTTGTTCCGCGAGGCGCGCAATTTGATCGAATGTTTGCTCCACTTGCTTCGCGGCTCGCGCATTGATTCCGTAACGGAGGCAAGTGTCGGGACTGAAATAATTTTTCTTCGCGAATTGATAAGCGCGCATCAGGGTGAAGAAATCAGAATCCTGGCTTGCTTCAAAAAGTTCGCGGGCTTCGGAAATATGTTTTTCATCGCGGCGAACCCGCTGGAGTAAATCCCGCCCGCTGACCAGCGCCGCGCACAGAGCGGCGGCGCGAACGCAACCGCGCTTCGACGCTTCGATCAACATGCGCGAATAACGCGGATGCATGGGCAGGCGCAGCATTTGTTTTCCAATTGGCGTGAGATCGGAAGCTTCACGTTTCACGTTTTGCGTTTCAGAAGAGTCGTGAATCGTGAAACGTGAAGACGTGAAACCGCGCAATGCGCCCAATGTTTGCAAAAGTTTTTCGGCGCGCTCGACAGCCTGCAAATCCGGTTTGTCGAGCCAATCAAATTGCGCGGCGCGCTTGATGCCGAGCGAATGCAAAAGCAAAACCACTTCCGCCAAATCGCTGCGCTGGATTTCCGGCGTGTTTCGTTCGGGACGATTGAGTTGGCCGCTCTCGGTCCAGAGCCGATAACATGTTCCCGGCGCAGTGCGGCCCGCGCGACCTTTCCGTTGTTCAGCGGAAGCGCGGCTGATTTCTTCCAGGAACAACGTGCCGATGCCGCGCTCGGAATCGTAACGCGCGACACGCGCTTGTCCGCTGTCCACGACGTGACGAATGCCATCGATGGTCACGCTGGTTTCAGCAACATTCGTCGCGACAACAATTTTTCGGAGTGGATTTGGCTCGAAGGCGAGGTCTTGTGCTTCAGGTTGCAATTCGCCGTGCAACGGAATTAACGCAACTCGCTCATTCAACTTGGCGGCGCGAACAGCGTTGATCGTCGCGTTGATTTCACCCATGCCGGGCATGAAAACCAAAATGTCGCCGGGATCGCCGGAATTAACGATGCGCTCGACGGCATCCGCGGCTTGCTCGGTGAAAGGTCGTTCGTCTTGCGAATCCAGATAGTTGACCTGCACGGAAAAACTTTGTCCTTCCGAAAGTAGAACAGGCGTCTCGCCTGTTCCTCCGCGTTTGGATTCATCTCGCTGTTCTTCATTTGGGCTGAACAGGCGAGACGCCTGTTCTACGTTACTCAAATATTTCGCCACCGGCTCCGCGTCGAGCGTCGCCGACATGACGACCATTTTTAAGTCAGGACGTTGTGTCTGTTGAATCTGCTTCACCAGCGCGAGGGAAACATCGCTGAACAAATTGCGTTCGTGAAATTCATCGAACAAGATCGCGCCGACGTCTGCGAGCGTTCGATCATCCTGCAACCAGCGAAGGAGAATTCCTTCCGTCACAAAACAAATGCGTGTGCCGAGACTCGTCTGGTCGTCGAAACGAATTTGATAACCGACTTCGTAGCCAAGTTTGGAATTGCGTTCCCACGCGACACGCGCTGCCACCGTTCGGGCGGCGACGCGGCGTGGTTGGAGGACCACGATTTTTTTCGTAGGACAGGCTTCCAGCCTGTCCCCCGCGCGACTGCGCTCGCTGGGCAGGCTGGAAGCCTGCCCTACATTTTCGGCGTCAACGATTCCGGCGTCCAAAATCATCTGCGGTACTTGCGTGGTCTTGCCTGAACCTGTGGGCGCGACGAGCACGAGACGATTGCCTGATTTCAATTCTCCGATGATGGAGGAATGAATTTGCCAGATGGGAAGAGATTTTTGCACCGCGAGGACAAACTACTTGAAGAGCAACAAAATCAAAGCAGCCGCCGACAGGATCGCCATGAAACCGCCGGGCATAAACTTTTTTGATTTGGCAAACCGCATTCCGAAGAATACCAGCAGAAATCCGATCAGAATTTCCGGTAGATATTTTATCTGCAAAATATTCAAGGCGCAAAGCGCCAGCGGAATGGCAAACGCGAGCGACATGATAAGCGACATTTTGCTTTTGGCTTTCAAAAATCCGATGAGACCCCCCAGAACGAGAAACGCGATGTAGATCCAGAGAACGAGTGTTGGGTTCATAATTTCAAAACGAGCGGACAGTTAGCCACACCGGAGAGGAAAGGCACAAAGAATATTTTAGGCGGTAACCAAAACGAGCGCATCTTAATACTACCACCAAAGCGATTCGATGTAGTGGGGCAGGCTTCCAGCCTGCCCAACGGGCATCTTGCCCGCGAATCCTGCTCTTGGGGCTGGAAGCCCCGCAGGCAGATAAGATGTCTGCCCCACTACTTTGGTGGTAGTGTCACGGGCGTGTTGCCCAAACCAGTAGGAGCGCGGACGTTCTTCGTCCGCGTGGATCGTGAGGGACGAAAGCACAAGGGTTTTGTCCGTTTTGAAACACGCGGACGAGAACGTCCGCGCTCCTTTTCATTTGGGCAACACGCCCTCAAGATGCGCCCAAATCAGTTGGGGAAAGTGCTTTAACTTTGACTCGATAATTCGCTTCGCTATCTTCTGCGCCCGGTTTGCATTATGCCCAAGCTCACTCTCAATGATTTGAACACTCGCGGACAACGCGTGCTCGTCCGCGTCGATTTCAATGTGCCGATGGAAGAGCGCGATGGCAAAATGGTCATCAACGATGACACGCGTATCAAAGCAACTTTGCCCACGATCCAATTGCTCCTCCGGCAAAATGCAAAAATTATTTTACTGGCGCATCTCGGCCGGCCCAAAGGAAAACGCGAACCGTCTCTTTCACTCCAGCCCGCGGCGGAAAAACTGTCCGAGATGATTGGGCGCAAAGTTTATTTCGCGGAAGATTGCATCGGCGAACCGGCGGAAAAAGCCGTGGCTCAATTGAAATCCGGCGAGGTTCTTTTGCTGGAAAATGTGCGCTACCACGACAAGGAAGAAATCAATTGCGCAATTTTTTCCGAAGATCTCGCGAAGCTCGCCGACCTATACGTCAACGACGCTTTCGGCGCGGCGCACCGCGCTCATGCTTCGACGGAAGGTGTGGCGCGCGTAATTTCCAAACGCGGCGGGAAATGCGCGGCGGGTTTATTGATGCAACGCGAATTAAAATTTCTCGGCGACGAGTTGAAGAATCCCGTGAAGCCCTTTGTCGTAATTCTCGGCGGCGCGAAAGTTTCGGACAAAATCAACGTCATTGACGCGTTGTTGGAAAAGGCCGACACGATTCTGATCGGCGGCGCGATGGCTTACACTTTTAAGCTGGCCAACGGTTTAAAAACGGGAAAATCACTCGTGGAAAAAGATAAAGTTGAAGTCGCCCAAGCCGCTGTTGCAAAAGCGAAACAACGCGGAGTGCAATTTCTGATTCCGACTGACAACATCATCGCGACGCCCGTTGAAACCGGAAAGCTGAACAAAAAAGGCAAACCCCTTTTTGAGTTTCAAAATCCGCGATTGAATTCGCAGCCGAACATTCCCGATGACGCTGAAGGTTTCGACATCGGCCCGGAAACCGCGAAAAAATATTGCGAGGTAATTCGCTCTGCGAAAACGATTTTTTGGAATGGCCCGATGGGAATGTTCGAGGACGCGCGCTTCGCTGAAGGAACTTTGGCCGTCGCAAAAGCCGTCGTCGAAGCAACGCAAAAAAACGGCGCGAAAAGCATCATCGGCGGCGGCGACAGCGTGAAAGCATTGAATCAATCCGGCCTCGGCGACCAAGTGACTTTTATGAGCACCGGCGGCGGAGCGAGCCTGGAGTTTTTGGAAGGACAAGTTTTGCCCGGCGTGGCGGCGTTATCAGAGAAATAAATTAACCACGGAAACACAGAGGCACAGAGATTTAAGGCTGATTGAAAAATGTTTTTATGTTTTTCTGTGTGCCTCCGTGATTAAAAAATAAATGGACAAAGAACGAAAACTAATTATCGCGGGAAATTGGAAGATGAACAAAACCGTCGCCGAAGCGCTGACTTTGGTGCATGGATTGAAGATCGAACTCGCCCATGTGAAGGAGTTGGATATCGTGGTCTGTCCCCCTTTCACCGCGTTGCAGGAAGTTTCAAAAAATATTCTGGATTCCAACCTCCGTCTTGGCGCGCAAAACATGAGCGAAAATAATTTCGGCGCGTTCACGGGGGAAATCGCAGCGGGCATGTTGAAAGAATTTTCTGTTCGTTACGTGATTCTCGGCCACTCCGAACGTCGCCAATATCAAAATGAAAATGATCAATTGATTTCCAAGAAAACTTTGGCCGCGCACGCCGCGTCATTGAAACCGATTGTTTGTGTGGGTGAAACTCTCGGGCAACGGGAAGCCGGCGAGACAGAAAAAATTGTCGGGGCACAGTTAAAAGGAAGTTTGACAGGGTTGAGCAAAACGCAAATGGAAGAAACCATCATCGCCTACGAACCGGTCTGGGCCATTGGGACCGGGAAGACCGCGACGACCGCGCAGGCGCAGGACGCTCACGCGTTCATTCGGGAAACTTTGGCCGCGATGTTCGATGAGGCAGTTGCGAGGAGAGTCCGCATTCAATATGGTGGCAGTGTCAAGGCATCCAACGCGCGCGAACTAATGTCGCAGCCGGATGTGGATGGCGCGCTGGTGGGCGGAGCGTCGCTGGATGACCGCAGTTTTTCCGACATAATTAAAAACTCGATTTAAGTCTCGTAGCGGCGACTCTGTGAGCGCCGCACTTTGAAGGCGAAAACAGCGGCGGTCATAGACGCGCCGCTACAATAGAAAAAAAGTTATGATGACATTGTTAATTGGAGTTTTGACCGCGCTGATGATTCTGGATTGTGTGCTTTTAATTTTACTGGTGCTGGTGCAGTTGCCGAAAAAAGAAGCGGGTGCCGGGATGGCCTTTGGCGGCGCGGCGACCGATGCGTTGTTCGGCGCGGGTTCGGGCAATGCCTTGACAAAAATTACCAAATATGTCGCGGCGGGATTTTTCCTTCTCGCGTTGAGTTTGTCCCTGCTCATGTCGCACACCGCGCGGCCTGGGGGCAGCGCTCTGGAGGAAGAATTGAAAAAGCAATCTGCGGCCAAGCCGGTCACTCCCGCCGCGGTGCCGCCGTCCCGACCGACTGAAACGCCCATGTTGTTGACGAATCAGATCGTTCCCTCGGCGAGCCTGCCCGCTGCCACGAATAAATAATTCGCATGAAAGTTTTGGCCAGCGTCCTGGGATTTTTTCCGGGATTGTTGCGCCTCGAGAAAGAGCAGCGCGGACGTTCTTCAGTACTGGCGCAGGAATCCATTTAGTAGTTATGAGCAGGAGCAAGCGTTTGTTCGCGTTATTGATGATTTTCTATCTCAGCTTCTTAATACTTGCTGGTTGCAATCAAGATACAAAGATTTCTCAGAAACCCACTAATATGAGTTGGACGAATCTTTTGCAGACAAGCCGTGCAACAATTCTGACCGGCTCATGGGAGAAGGCGCGGAACAGCCCCGGTACATCGTGACCCCTCTCAGGCGGTTTACCGGCTGAGGAAAATTCAATGTATCTCTCAGAAAACATGGAACCGTTTGCGCTGTTGGTTGCGAGGATCCCGGCCCCTGGGCCGCCCCGGGGGGACGGGCGGCCAAGGGGCCGGAGCGCGAAAAATTCCCGCGAAAAAATTAAAGTAATGGACAGCGGCGTCTCACTTCAGGTGAAACAGGGGTATGATAACCAACGCCCTTGCTCCGCCGTCCATCGCCCCACCCTACTACAACAT
>JBBQRQ010000047.1:0-38308 GCA_038214755.1 Verrucomicrobiota bacterium | reverse complement strand
ATTTTCTGCCCGTCCCACATTCGCAAAATGTCCGAGGAAAAACATCAGGAGCGAAAAGCTCACGATGCATTTTTTAGTTTTCATTTCGTTCCTTCAGCGCCTTCAACACAGCGGCGGCGGAGATGCGGTCACCGTGACCTTTGCTCACATGCGCGAATTTTATTTTGCCATTTTTATTTAGGACGAACGTTGAGGGATACGCCGTTTCCTTCTCGGCCTTCCAGCGCAAGCCGTATTGGCCGGTGAATGTGTAATCGGGGTCCGTCACGAACAAAAAATCTTTCGGCCAATTTTTATCACGAAGAAATTCCTCTGCGTGCGCTTTGAGATTTTCACTTGGCCCCGGATAGACCATCACGACTTGCGCCAGTTGCGCGAACTCGTCGGCGTGCTTGACGAAATCCTGCACCTGCCTCGTGCAAAGCGGGCATTGATAACCCGGCCAACCGCGCAACACGACGAGCACCACCGGTTTCTTGTTCACGAGTTGCTTCAACTCAACCGATTTGCCGTCGAGTGTGTTGAGTTTGAAGTTCGGAGCGGCGCTTCCCACTTCGGGTGGAGTTGCGGCTTGAATGGTTGCCCATCCCGTGAGGATGAGAAGTAATGCGAGCGCTGTTATTTTTTTCATATTCAGAGATCTTTGAAAAAGGCTTGATCGGGTGTCGTTGCGTCTCGGCAGAGCGCCGTTTTCTTCGCGTTTCCACCATTCACGGCGCTCTGCCGAGACGCCGCCTACGCTGCTTTGCAGAGGTCTCATTTTAATTCAGAGCGCCGGTGCAACTGCTGCCGCATCCGGCGGTGCAGGCAAGACAATGAATGCCTGTTGCAATCGGCCTGTTCAAGAGGTCGTCGGGCGTAACGTCCCAAAGGTAAAGTGGTTTTCCATTTTGCAATTGCATTCCGAACATCTGGTTGAAATCGCAATCGTAAATCTCTCCACGATAGCCGACGCTCAACGTCGAGCGGCACATCACATTTTCCACTGTGGCTGGATTGAAACTGTTGGCGAGCAACTCAAGGTATTCGTCCCACTTGCCTTGCTGCCGCAAATCTTCGGCAAAGCGGGCAATCGGCTGATTGGTGATGACAAACAAATTGTTGAACGTGATGCCGAAATCGCGGAGCAAAACTTCTTTGTAATCGGCTTCCAACTCAGCTTGCGGTCCAGGCAGATTCGCGCCGAGCGGATTGTAAACCAAATGGAGGGGAAATGTTTTTCCGTATCCGACCGCGTTTAATTTTTTTAGCGCCGAAATGCTTTTTTCAAAAACGCCATTTCCACGCTGCTTGTTCACATTTTCCTTGGAGTAGCACGGAAGCGACGCGATGACTTCCACGTCGTGTTCAACCAAGTATTCCGGCAGCCAGCTGAAATTTTTTTCTTCGATGATGGTGAGATTATTTCGGTCAATGATGTGACAACCCGCACCGCGCGCTGTCTCCACGAAGTATTTAAAAAATTCGCTCAACTCCGGCGCGCCGCCCGTGATGTCCACAATTTCCGGACGGAATTTTTCAATCCACTCGCCGATGCGATGCGCCGTTGTTTCGTCAATCATCTCGGTGCGCCACGGCCCAGCGTCCACGTGACAATGGCGACACGCCTGATTGCATTTGCGCCCGACATTGATTTGCAGCGTCTGCAATTTTGCGCGGCGCAGTACGAGATGGTGCGCGGAAAGTTTTTCGTCGAAACGATTCATGTTCAGCAGCAATTTCCATTTCCGCCGTCGCAGCATTGGCTCGCGTCAGTCGTGACGGTGTAATCCAGTCCTTTAGTTTCGTGGGGATGCCGAAAACTTGTGCGCGAACAATCAAACGGTTTTGCTTCGGCGGAAGGGATTTCAGTCAGCGGCTCAATGAACGCGAAGTAATTTTTGAAAGGCTCTTTTTTGTAGAGTTGAAAGGTCTTGTCGCAAACCGCGTAGCGTTTGCCGCGTTCCATGCGATGGCCGTCGTCGTCCAAAATTTCTTGAAACGGGCCGAGATAAATCACGGCCTGATTGCGCTCGAAGCACGCGCCTTGCTTGCCTTTGAATGCTTGAACCGTCACGGAGCGAAACTCGATTCCCTCCACCGTTTGCCACGGCTTTTCATCGCGCTTCAAAATCTGAATGCCATAAAAACCCGCGCCAGCAAATGCTTTCAAAAATCTTTCTTCCGTCAACGCGCCGGAAATGCAGCCGCTCCAAAGTGTCGAATCGTTTTGCAAATCCGCCGGGATTTCTTCATCGGAAACGATGTCGGAAATCACGGCGCGTCCGCCGCGTTTCAGCACGCGAAAAATTTCATCGAAGAGTTGCCGTTTCGATTTCGCTTCGACCAAATTCAAGACGCAGTTGGAAACGACCACGTCAGTGGAATCACTCGCAATAAGCGGATGGGTGATGCGCAATTCTTCAGCGCGTTCGTCCGCAGCGAGAAATGAAGCGGCGTTCGCAATTGGATTCTGCCGCAAATCAGCATCGAGCTTTTCCAAATCGAGGGCTAAATCTTGAATGCGACCTCGGCGAAACTCGACATTCGCGTAACCGAGCCGCTCCGCAACAATCGGCGCATTGCGTCGCGCGACTTCCAGCATTTCATCAGTCATGTCCACGCCGATAACTTTGCCGGCCGCGCCGACGACCTGCGCGGCGATAAAACAAATTTTTCCACAGCCGGAACCGAGATCGAGCACGGTTTCGCCGGGCTTCAAATATTTCGCCGGATTGCCGCAGCCGTAATCTTTCTCGATGATTTCCTGCGGAATTATTTCGAGATATTCCGGTTCGTATTCGACGGGACAGCAGAGCGCTGCTTCCGGTTTTTTCGCTGCGGCGGCGTAACGTTCTTTGACGGCGGTTTCAGCGCGAAGGGAATTGCTCATAAAAATTTTTGAATGTGTTCGACTTGCAGGAAAAAATGAATTCCCGCAGTTACAAATATTTTACTCCATAGGGATTTTTATTTCCCGTTTTGTTTGGAAATAAATTCTGTGATCGGCAAAACCAGCCCAGGGACATCCAGTTTTGAAACCAGTCGCGGATTTCGTCTCCGATATTTTCCGAATCCTCGAGGGCCAGCGTTTCTTCGCAGGCCTTTTCAAGTGAGGAACCATTTTTCACAGCCGACAGCAAAGTGAACTGCGACAGAGTTAATCGTTTGTAAAAAACACTGTCGTTGTAGCGGTGAATCGCCAGAAAGGTTTTTGTTTTTTTTGGACGTTGGCGCGGTTTGACTGGCGAAACTTTGCGCTTGGTTTCAATTGCGTTGCTGGCCTCGCTGCGCAAACCGGCTTCCTGTTTTGCGGCCACTAAAAAATCGTCGAGCGGATAATCCAGTTCCAACAGGGTCACATAAGGTTGCAAGCGCAGATGAATTTCCGCCGGTTGCATTCCGAGCAAATCGTCCGTGGTCAGACGCTGCTTCGCTTCGTTATCAAAGGCTTCAATGTGCGCCCATTCCATTCGCGCCATGTCCAGAGCGAGTTGAAAATGCGGCTTCGTTAAATTTGGTTTCGCGCGAATAAATTCAATGAGATATTGGCCGAGATTTCTCAACGTGAACGAGGTGGAAGGAAATTGTTTGAGATAGGCGAGCGTCAATCGGGAAAATTTTCGTTCGCCCAAAACGGCGCGCAATCCCGGATAATCCTCCTGAAAACAATCAATGACGCGCAACCAATATTGGCGATTATAAATTTCCAGGCGTTCAAAAGAAGTCAGGCGGTCATTCGGTTTGATAAATTCGGCGACCACATTTTTCGTTGGGCGTCCGTCGTCCCAGCGTGGGTTCATCGTGTCGCCAGCGATCAGCGGACGCATCACTGACGCCGCCATGAGTTGTTGCAATTGACGAAGTTCGCCCTCGGTCTGCCGACGTTCAAGCGGCAAGACTTTTTTTATTTTCGAGCTTTTCAATGAATCGATTGGCTTTGAGCGCTTCGCGGTGAACTTCGTCGAACGACGGAATGTGAGCATCCCATTCCAAAAGTGTGGCGGTTTTTCCCGTGGCCGAAATGGCGTGGGCGTAAAGTTTCCAAACGGGATCGAGCACGGGATGATCGTGGGTATCGAGAATATATTTTTCGTATTTGGTGTGGCCGGCGATGTGAATCTGCGCCACGCGATGAGCCGGAACACCGTTCAAATAATCGTAAGGATTAAAGCTGTGATTGCGCGAAGAAACATAAATGTTGTTCACGTCGAGCAGAATGCCGCAATCCGCTTGCTCGACGACTTCGCTCAAAAATTCCCACTCGGTCATTTCCGAAACATGAAACTCGGCGTAGCTGCTGACATTTTCCACTGCAATGGGAACTTCCAAAAAATCACGCGCTTCACGAATTTTTTGGGCGGTTACTCTTGCCGCCGCAAACGTGTAAGGCATCGGCAACAAATCGTGAGTGAAACGGCCATCAGCGCTGCCCCAGCAAAGATGATCGGAAAGCCACGGCGTTTTCGTCCGCTTGACCAGCCGCTTCAATTTTTTCATGTGTTCGCGATCCAACTTTTCTGACGAACCGAAATACATGGAAACGCCATGCTGGACGACGCGGTATTGTTCGAGAATTTGATCGAGCACGGCCAGCGGGCGACCGCCATCCACCATAAAATTTTCTGAAATGATTTCGAACCAATCGACGGTCGGCTTCTGGGAAAGAATGTGTTCGTAATGCGGCACGCGCAAACCGATGCCGATGCCGTACTCAGTGAAGTTGTTGAAAGGATTGGCGGGCATTAACTCAAAAAAGAAAATTTCAGGAAGTCGGCGCTTTCGCGCCAACTCCTGAAAGTATTCGAGCCGAACTTAACTAACCTTGCAGCCGCCTTTTCCTTTACAGGAATTTTTTCCTTTGCAGCCGTTGTCACTGGTTTTGCAACCGCCCATACCTTTGCAGCCATTCTGTCCGGCGCAACTGTGTGCGCCCATTGAAGTGCTGGATTCCGTTCCAGCGGATTTGCAACCGGTGGTGACAGAGGTGATGGTTCCTGCAAGCAGACCCGTCATGGCTGCCGCAACGATCATGGATCTTGATGTTTTGTTCATAGTTTTATTTTTGTTTTTACTCCCAACTAGTTAACGAAAGATGATTTGTTTTGGATGCATTGGGTATCCAAAAAAATCATTTTTTCTTTGGCGAGGATGTTTGATTGAGAGTTTTCTTTCCATCAGGATTCCGCTCTTATTTCGTCAGTCTTTCTACTCATTGGGCGAGAACCTGTTTTCACGGAATTCTCCAGGTAACAATTCCAATCGTTCTCAGTATCAATGTCATTCAGGCAGCGCAGACAATGGTAAGACAAATTCATGACGCGGATTCGGCTCAACGTGGTTTCTAAAACGTTTTCTGTGCTCCACGCCATATTTTCAAACAGAGCGGGTTGTGGCTGGCGCAAACCGATGAGCCAATAACCGCCATCCATCGCGGGGCCAAGAACGATGTCGTGCGTTTCAAGATGCTTCCACGCGGACGCGACATCCTGCCTCGTAACGTAAGGACAATCCGAACCGATCATGACCACGCGTTCGTTTCCAGCAGCGAACGCTTTCTGAAACGCTCCATGCATTCGCTCGCCTAAATCGCCGGAACTTTGCCGTGCAAAATCAAAATCATCACCCAGCCATTTCCGCAACTCGTTTTCTGCGTCGTCCGGCGAGAATCGGATTTCCACATTTTCCAGCCCGCGCAAATTTTCCAACAGATGCGCGGCGATTTTTTTGTAGGCGTCGCACGTGGCGGGTTCGCCAATGCTGGCGGCCAAACGGCTCTTCACTTGTCCGAGGCGAGGTGCTTTAACAAAAATCACGAGCTTGTTGATCGAGCGTTGGGTTTTCATTTCTGCACGACGACTGTATTGTCTTTTGAGTTTTGAATGAAATTCTCTTTTTACACGCCGCTCATTGTCTTCGGAATTTTCATTTTATTTTTTGCGTTGGAGAAATTATTTCCGCTCCGCAAAGCAAAGGCGGCTTTTCTGGCCAGGCTGTTCGTCAATGTCGGCATCACCGGACTCGCCTTTCTCTTCGCCATGACCGTCGTCCGGCCTGCGGCGATGGCCGCGCTGGCGTGGTCGTCCGAACGACCGTTTGGCCTGATGTATTTCCTGCGACTGCCGGGTCGGGCGCAATTCGTCGCCGGATTTCTCCTGCTCGATTTGAGTTTTTATTATTGGCATCTGCTGAATCACAAAATTCCGCTGCTCTGGCGTTTTCATAATGTCCACCACATCGATCCCGACCTCGATGTCTCCACCGGGTTCCGTTTTCATTTCGGCGAAGTCCTTTTCTCCACGTTGTTTCGCGTGGCGCAAGTGAGTTTGATCGGCGTGTCGTTTACCACGTTTGCCATTTACGAAATTGTGTTTCAGGCGAACACACTCTTCCATCACAGCAACCTGCGCCTGCCGATCCGTTTGGAACGGGGGCTAAACAAACTGCTGGTCACGCCGCGCATGCACGGCATTCATCACTCGCAAATTCGGCGCGAAACGAATTCAAACTACGGCGTGGTTTTTCCATGGTGGGACAGGCTGCATCGCACGCTGGGACTCAACATCACGCAGTCTAAAATTGAGATCGGCATTCCGGGCTATACTTCAGTTGAGGACAATAAAATCTGGCGCATTTTGATAATGCCGTTTGTCAAACAACGCGATTACTGGCGCAAACCCAATGGCGACAATCCCACTCGCCAGACGCATTTGGAAAATAAAAAAAATTATCTCGCCGAATAATTTTCCAACCCGCCCACATATTTTCCAGTGAGCCAAAGATCCCGACAGGTGGTCAGGAATGGCCCGTGTCTGGCGAAACGTCGCGCCGAAGAAATCACCGCAGGCCGGAGCGTCACGGTTTTGCCCGTGCAAGCCAGGCGACGCGAAAAATCAACATCTTCAAACGCTTTCATTTCTTTGAAGCCGCCTAACTGCTCAAAAATATTTCGCCGCACAAAAATCCCCTGGTCGCCCAGGAACAGTCCAAACAACGAACAGCGCGCGTCGCCGATAACGCAGGTGCAGCGAAGGAAAAGTGAATTGGAATCAAATCGCCGCGCGAATCCGCCGCCCGAGACACGCGCGTCTTTCAAAGCTTTTTCAATCTGCGCGAGGCTGAAAGGGTGAAGCTGCGTATCGGCGTGTAAGAAAAGGAAAGTTTCACCGCGCCCCCCTTTTGCGCCTGCGTTTAATTGAAGACTGCGTCCCGGTTTTTCCAAACAGACAAGTTTTGCTCGCGCGGCTTTGGCGATTTCCAGAGTCGCATCCGTGCTGCCCCCATCGGCCACAATGATTTCGTGCGCCACGAAATTAGCTCGAATTTTTTCGAGCGTAATCGGCAAATGCTCCGCTTCGTTCAACGTTGGTATAATGATCGAAATCACGCCTCAATGTTTCCCATCCCGGCGGGTTCGACGAGACTGTTTTGGAATTCTGATTTATTTTATGGCGCAACAGTCATGAGAAAAAATGGGACGTTTAAGAGAAACTTCCTTTCCGCACGTAACCGTTTTCCTGAAACCACTCCACCGCATCGGCCAAAGCTTTTTCCGGCGGCGTCTGTGGCAAGCCAAGTTCGCGAATCGCTTTTGCGGGATTAAAAAACATTTTGTATTTCGCCATGCGCACTCCGGCGAGCGGCGCTTTCGGAGGCTTGCGAGAAAATTTTGAAATTGTTTCATCTACGTGTGCAGCGAACAGGGCGATGGAATAGGGGACGCGAAATTTCGGCGCAGGAATTCCAGTAATGCCTTCCAAAACATCGAGCGCTTTTTTCATGGTCCAGTTACCATTGGCATTTCCCAAAATGTAACGCTCCCCAATTCTTCCTTTCTCCGCGGCGAGAATGTGACCGATGGCAACGTCGCGGACGTGGACCCAATTCAATCCGGTATCGAGATAGGCGGGCATTTGCCGGTTTAAAAAATCGACGATGACTTGTCCGGTTGGAGTGGGTTTCACGTCGCGTGGGCCGACGGGCGCGCTCGGATTGACGATGATTACGGGCGATCCTTTCGCCGCCAATTCGCGCGCCACTTGTTCCGCCTGCCATTTGGAAATTTTGTAATGATTGCTCATCTGCCCGGCGGAAACGGGCGTCGCTTCATCCGTCGGAACAACTTCTTCGTTTCCTTTTTCTCTTTCGTTTCCGCGTTCCCCGTTCCGCGTTCCGCGTTTCTGCGCCAGCCCGATGCAGCCCACTGTGCTCGTGTAAACAATTCTCGAACAGCCCGCGCTCGCCGCCGCTTCGATTACGTTGCGCGTGCCTTCGACATTCGCGGCATACATCGGTTTGTAATCGCGCAGCCAAAGATGATAACTCGCCGCGACATGGAAGCACCAGTCGCAGCCGCGCATTCCCAACATGAGCGCATTTCGGTCTGACACATCTCCATTGACGCGCTCGACATCCACGCCCTGCAATCCGCGCAAATCGCTTTCACGACGCAACAGCACTTTCACGTCATGCCCGCGCGCGCGTAATTGGTGGACGAGATTCGCGCCGATAAATCCCGAAGCTCCGGTGACAAAACATTTCATGCACGTTTTTTGAAGAAACCGTCCTTGGGCATTAAACAATTTCTTCTCATGGGCAAACCAGAAAATATTAGACATCAGGGAATAACTGAGGTAGAAAGCCTCCGGAAGCGTATGCTGAAAAAATCGTTGAGTTCCCGCAAGAAGTTGACCCGCCAGGAGAGGCGCGACCTGGAAGTTGAGATTACTTTTTTACAGGGAATTGTGCGTCGCGATCCTGCCTACGTCGAAGCGCTTCAAATTTTAGGGGACGCGCACACTCGCCGGGGAGAATACAATGACGGCTTGAAAATTGATGAACAACTCGCCCAACTTCGCCCGACGGACGCCATCGTGCATTATAATTTAGCGTGCAGCTATTCTTTAACCGGATTCATTGAGCCGGCACTAATCTCCCTCGGAAAAGCAATCGAGCTTGGCTATCGCGACTTCAAGTGGCTGGCGGTGGATCCGGACTTGCGAAATATCCGGCGCACTTCTCTTTATCGAAAAATTCGCGCCAAAATTCGTGAGTTAAAAATGAGCGCACGCTGATTTTTTTTCTTCTTCCCCTGCGCTACAATATTCCATGAACGTTACTCTGGACGGGCGTAGTCGCCACTTTCGCACCGTCGCTTTTGACGCAGGCAAAAATTCCGTTTTGCTCATCGAGCAACGCCTGTTGCCCCATCAATTTAAAATTGTCGCCACGAAAACTTTTCGTGACACCGCTCGCGCCATTGCCGACATGGTGGTGCGCGGGGCGGGTGCCATCGGTGCCACGGCCGCTTATGGATTGGCGCAGGGCGCGCTCTCTTTTCGTGGACACAATTTGAGGAAATTTTCGCGCCACATTACCAATGTTTACCAAACTCTGAAATCGGCCCGACCGACAGCGGTGGATCCGGTGAATGCGATGAACGCGGTCCTGCGCAGCATGAGTCGCGGGCAGACCGTTTCGGAAAAACAATCGCTCGCTCTGGCCGCAGCGGAGGAGTTCGCGAATGAGGATGTCCAGCACTGCGAACAGATTGGAAAACACGGCGTAGGCTTGATCCGAAATGGGACGCGGATTTTGACCCATTGCAATGCCGGGTGGCTGGCCTTTGTTGACGTGGGGAGTGCGACGGCGCCGATGTATGCCGCGCAAAAACTCGGGAAAAAATTTCACGTGTTTTGTGATGAAACCCGCCCGCGCTCCCAAGGCGCAACACTGACAGCCTGGGAACTGGCGCAACAAAAAATATCGCACGAAATTATCGCGGACAACGCCGCCGGTCACTTGATGCAAAGAGGTGAAGTTGATTTGGTCATTGTTGGCAGTGATCGGACGCTCGGTCGCACCGGCGAGGTGGCCAATAAAATCGGGACCTACACCAAAGCGGTTTTAGCGGCGCGGCATGGGATTCCTTTTTACGTTGCGATTCCGCTTTCGACCATTGATTGGAATTTGCCATCAGGATTGGCCATCCCGATCGAAGAGCGGGATGAAAAGGAAGTCTTAGGGGCGTGGGGCGTTACGGAAAGTTTAAAGTTCAAAGTTCAAGGTTCAAAGTTGGGGGACTGCGGTTATCTGCGCGTCGCCAACCCGACGAGCCATGCGCGCAATCCAGGGTTCGATGTGACGCCGGCGGAATTGATCACGGGCATTATCACTCCGATGGGAATTTTCAAACCGGCGCAGCTTTGGAAAAACCGGGTAAAGCTTGGGATTTATGGGACTGGAGGCAAGGGACGGAATTGAACGAGGAAGCTTTACCGTTCCGAGCCTAGGGACATGCGCATCCTCTCGTTTCGCCGCCTCGATGAGCAAATCTTCGTCTTGCGAGACTAGCACTCTCTCCAACGTCCCGGCGCGATTGAGCAAATCAGGATCTTCCCATCGCGCGGTGTTATCCTCTTGCGCGGTCAGCACGTCCACTTCGCGGCGGCGCAGGCCACGTGTCACAGGCCGCGGCACATGCACATCCATGTAGAGTGCTACGCTCACTTCCGCGCGAGGCGCTCTTGCAATTCCGCCCGCGTCAATTGTCCGCTGGTTTCGGTTCGTAACCGGCGATAGCCCTCCAACTGCCGTTGCAAAGCCGCGTCCAATTCGCCTTTGTGATCGTGATAATAGGAGAGTGCCGCGTGAATCTGGGCCAGCGAAAGATGGGGATGCGCTGCGTGTATTTCCTCCCCGTCCCATCCATAGGCCACGTGATCCATCGCTACTTCAACAACCTTCGTGTTCGTATCTGCAATCCAAGCGACTCCGCGTTTATCCCTCTGAATATGGGTGATGGGTTCGACGACCAGCATGAAAATACTTTATCCATCGAAGGCGAAGGTGCCATGCGCAAATAGTGCGGAGAGGCATCACGCTTGGTTATTTAAATACAGCAGACTGTTCGGTCCGTGAAAAAGAGTAGAGGCTTGAACTCTCACGCCGTGCAGAGAAAACTCAGCGCGATGATCTGGGATTTGCATTGCCATCTTTCATTCGTATCCGGTCGCACGCCGGACGAGCGTTTGGCGCAGCTCATCGAATTCGCCGATCGTGTTGGCATCGAGCGGCTCTGCGTTTACATGGGAATGAAATGGTCTGACGATCCGTCGCCTGATGACATGCGCCAGCAAAACGACGAAGTCATGCAAGCGATCACGCGCTGGCCGAAACGCGCGTTTGGTTTTGTTTATTTGAATCCAAATCACGTCGAGGAAAGTCTCGCGGAGTTGGATCGTTGCGTGCGCGACGGGCCAATGGTGGGCGTGAAACTTTGGATCGCAAAACATTGCAACGCGCCTGAGCTTGATCCAATCGTCAAACGCGCCGCCGAATTGAAGGCACTCATCTTTCAACACACGTGGTTCAATGGACTCGGAGGCAAGCCCGGTGAATCTTCGCCAGTTGACCTCGCTGAACTGGCCTTGCGCCACCCGAATGTGTCATTGGTGTGTGGTCACACCGGCGGGGATTGGGAGCGCGGAGTTCGCGCGGTGCGTCCGCACAAAAATGTGTGCGTTGACCTCGCAGGATTTGATCCGACGGCGGGCGTCACCGAAATGGCGGTGCGCGAACTCGGCGCGGAGCGGGTGCTCTACGGCAGCGACGTGGGCGGGCGAAGTTTTGCGTCGCAACTCGGAAAAGTTTTGGGCGCGGACATTCCTGAGTCGGCGAAGAAATTAATTCTCGGCGAAAATCTCAAGCGGTTGCTGACACCGATTCTCAAAGCGAAAGGAGTCCGACTGTGAGCGGCCATATCATTGACACAAATGTCAATCTATCGCGCTGGCCGTTTCGGCGATTGCCGCTCGACGACACATCCGCGCTTACCGACAAACTTGCGCAGCACGGCGTCGCGCAAGCCTGGGCTGGAAGTTTTGACGCGCTGTTGCACAAGGATATCGCGAGCGTGAACGCGCGTCTTGCCGAAGAATGTCGCAAGCGCGGTCACGGCTTGCTGATTCCGTTCGGTTCAGTCAATCCGACTTTGCCGAATTGGGAAGACGATCTTCGCCGTTGTCATGAAGAACACAAGATGCCGGGTATTCGGTTGCATCCGAATTATCATGATTACAAACTCGACGAGCCGGTGTTTGCGAAGCTGCTGAAAACGGCCGACGAGCGCGGGCTGCTCGTGCAAATCGCGGTGAGCATGGAAGACCGTCGCACGCAGCATCGGCTGGCCACAGTTCCCGATGTTGAAATCGCGCCTCTCATTTCTCTCCTGAAAGATTTTCCAAAGTTGCGAATCGTGCTGCTCAATTGTTTTCGTGGCGTGAAGCGCGACTTGCTCGTGGTATTGGCCGGCGCGGGAAAAGTGTTCTTCGAGATTTCAACGCTCGAAGGCGTCGGCGGAATTGAAAATCTGGTTAAACAAGTTCCGCTGACGCGAGTGCTGTTTGGCTCTGGCGCGCCGTTTTTCTATTTTGAATCTGCCGAATTGAAATTGAAGGAATCGGCGCTGACCGATGACCAAACCAAAGCCATTCTCGAAACAAACGCCGCGACGGCGCGGTTGGACTAATGGCCGCTGTGGAAGCGTTGAAACCGGACCGACGGTGGATCTGGCCGCTCTCTTTGCGCAGGCGGGAACAGATGTGCTGATGGATTAGTCGGCAAACATTTCCCGCAACACGGAAAGGACAGCCGCTCCAGTGGCGGGATTTATTTTCCCCAGAACACGTCGAATGCGGGAGCGATCCACCGCGCGGAGCTGATCCAGCAGGATAAAACCATCCTTCCCGCGAAAATGGCACGGCACGCGTGTTGGCGCGGAAAAGCCCGCGCGGGTCATCGGCGCGACCAGAACAGTGCGCAGGGATGAGTTCATTTCGTCTGGAGAAACAATCAGCGCGGGGCGGATTTTTTTGATTTCCGAACCGATGGTGGGGTCAAAATCCACCGTGACAACATCCAATCTTACCATTGCCAATCCTTGTCCCCTTCATTGGCAGAGTTAAGCCAGTCCCCATTATGCTTTTCGGCGGCAATTTCCTTTTTGACTTTGGCAAAGGATTCACGCCACCCGGCGCGCGGTTTTCTCTCGGATTCTTCCTGGATCACTTTGGGCAGGTAGCGCCGCAGCGTGATCCGAATCAATTCCTGTTTTTTGTGCGGAGTGTTCCGGACGCCCTCCTCCAGGGATCGGAGCAACGCTTCTTCAAGTCGGACTGGAATGGGCTTGCAGTGTGTCATAGGAGACTTGTAGCGAATTGTTATGCATTCGTCAAAATCACTTTTCTTCCCTCTCTTTAGCCACGCGTCAGCGAACAAAAACTTTCTGGTGAGGTCTCGCTCTGGGATTTGTGCATTGCCACTAACGAGGGACCGCGATTATTTCAAAATTATGAACCGCTGTTTAATTCATTGTGGCGCGACGCTCTCAGCCTGGCATCCGCTCGCTGCTGCAAAAATGATTCGTTCGTCGTTCTTACTTATCTGCTTCATCGCATTTGCTCTTCACGCCGAAGAAACACTTCCGTTTCCGCAAGTGCCGCCAACTTCTCCTGCTGACGCGGAAAAAACTTTCCGGGTTCAGGACGGTTTCCGTATGGAATTGATTGCCGCCGAACCGCTCGTCACGGATCCGGTCGCGATGGTTTATGACGAAAATGGACTCGCCTACGTCGTCGAGATGAATGATTACCCGTACACAGACAAGAAATCGCATCAGCCCTGGAAAGAAAATGTGACGGACAAACCGTTGGGCCGCGTCCGGGTGTTGGAAGACACCGACGGCGACGGCAAGTTCGATAAGAGCTGGATCTTTGCCGACAATCTTTCCTGGCCGTCAGGCATTGCGTGTTGGAAAGGCGGCGTGTTCGTCACGGCCACACCGGACATCTGGTATCTCAAAGATATTGATGGCGATCACAAAGCCGACGTGCGCCGCAAAGTATTCACCGGCTTCCGCAAATTTAACGTTCAAGCCGTGATGAACAATCCCATCTGGGGTTTGGACCATGAACTTTACTGCGCGGGATCAGGCAATGGCGGACAAGTGCGCCCCGGCAATAAACCAGAGGCGAAACCTGTCGCGCTGTCGCATAACGATTTTAAGTTCGATCCAAACACGGAAAAATTCGAAGCGATCACGGGTGGCGAGCGTTTCGGAAACACATTCGACGACTGGGGAAATCGTTTTCTCTGCAACATTCGCAACCCGGCGCAGCACGTCGTTCTGGAAAATCGTTACCTCGCGCGCAATCCGTTTCTGCCAGTGAAAAGCGCCATTCACGATGCAGCCGACGCGGGCGACACGATTCCCGTTTATCGAATCAGTCCCATTGAACCGTGGCGCGAGTTGCGCGCGCGACGCTGGACAAGCGAGCAGAAAAAAATTCCACGCAGCGAATTGGTGGGTGGCGGTGTGTTTACGTCAACGAGCGGTATTACCATTTATCGGGGCGCGGCGTATCCGAAAAAGTTTTACGGTGCCGCGTTCATGGGTGAAGTGGCGAATAATCTCGTGCATGTTCAGACAGTCGCTCCTGACGGGGTCACGTTCACAGCGCACCCGATGTTTGACAAAGTTGAATTCGTCGCTTCGACCGATACCTGGTTTCGCCCGGTCAATTTTGTGAATGCTCCCGATGGCACATTGCACGTTCTCGACATGTATCGCGAAGTCATCGAGCACCCGTGGTCAATTCCCGATGACATCCACGCGCAACTTGATTTGGAAAGCGGTCGTGACCGTGGAAGAATTTATCGGCTCGCGCCGTCCCATTTTAAAAATCCAAAACAGCCCCGGCTCGGTAATGCCTCGACAAAAGAACTCGTTGCGACGTTGGAAAATCCAAATTCCTGGTGGCGCGAGACGGCGCATCGGCTGATTTTTGAGCGGCAGGACAAAGAGGCCGTCGCGCCGCTTCGCAAACGTCTGACAAAAAGCAAATCGAGTGTGGCGCGGCTAAATGCGCTCTGGGCGCTTGAAGGATTGAACGCGCTCACCGACGATGAAATCTTGCGCGGCTTGAATGATCATGACGCACACATTCGCGAACATGCCGTGCAATTGTCCGAACCGCGTCTGAAAACTTCGCGGAAACTTTTAGATAAAGTTCTTTCTCTCGCGGACGATCCTGAAATCCGCGTCCGTTTTCAAACCGCGCTAACACTCGGTGAAGCCAAAGGCCCCGCACGGATGTCGGCGTTGATAAAAATTGCCCAAAGAGATGCTGCCGATGAATGGATGCGCGCGGCTGTTTTGAGTTCGAGCCTGGATTCAAGCTCCGCGATGTTGTCGATGTTTCTTTTTGGGAATACCGATTTCGCGAGCAACGACGGCAGGAATGAAATGATTCAAAAACTTTCCCTTGTGGTCGGCGCAAAGATGCAATCGTCTGAAGTGATCCAACTTTTGCTAAGGCTCAGGGACGAACCGCGCGAGTTGCAACACAAAGTCATTTTGAGTCTTGGCGACGGAATGAAGCGCGCTGGGACAAATTTCGCCGGATTTGTCGAGTTGAACCCGACGGCGAGTAAAATGATGACCGAGCTTTTTTCGGACGCAGAGCGGACCGCAAAAAATTCCCATGCGACAACTGTAGAGCGGACTCAAGCGATTCGACTGCTGGGTTTTTCAGATTATGGGAAGGCGCAGCCCATTCTCGTCGCGTTGCTCGATTCGCGCGAACCGCAGGAGATTCAATCCGCGACGGTGAAAACTCTGTCGAGTTTTGCCAGTCCGGGCGTAGCAGAGATTTTGCTCGAGCGCTGGCGCGGTTTAACGCCCGTTATTCGAGGTGACGTAACCGATGCCATGTTCGCCCGCAAAGAACGATTGAATCCCCTGCTCGACGCGATTGAGGCCAACAAAGTTTCCGCTGGGCAAATTCCCTTGCCGAAACGAACGGGACTTCTAAACCACGCCGACGCCTCCATTCGTGCGCGAGCGAAGAAATTGTTTGGTTCAAGCGCAACCACGTCGCGTAAAGAAGTGATTGAGAAATACAAACCTGCTTTTTTACTGGCGGGCGATAAATTGCGCGGGGAAAAAATCTTTGAAGCCAATTGCGCATCGTGTCATCGCTTCGGCAACGCTGGCCACGACCTTGGCCCAAACCTCGCGACGGTTCGCGGTTGGGACAGCGAAAAGATTTTGGTGAATACTCTCGACCCAAACCGCGAAGTTGCGCCGAACTACGTGGCTTATTCGATTGATTTGAAGAATGGCGAGACCGTCAGTGGCATTATTACGGCTGAAACCGCGACGAGCATCACGCTGAATCGCGCCGGCAGCGTCCAGGAAACTGTGTTGCGCGAAGATGTGGAGAAGATTTCCAGTGGAGGAGTTTCTCTCATGCCGGAAGGATTGGAATCAACCTTAACACCGCAACAATTTGCGGACTTAATCGCGTTTCTGCTGGAGCATTGATGGCCAAGGCTGCGCATCGAAACCGCACACCAAACTGCCCGTCACGCCGCTTGCTCGAAGTCTTTGAGCGCGACCTCTGAGTTTAGATAATCAAACAAGGCTTCGCATTCTTCACGCGCTAATTTGGACATAGCGCCGGACAAACCAGCATCGCGCGCTCGAAGTTCTGCGAACCTTCCTTCCTGCAACATTTGTCGAGAAAGCGGATCGAGAAGAAATGCGATAAAGACCATGCGCAACTCGCGGCTGTGAACCGCATTCGTCCGCTGTGTCGCAACAAATCGTTCGAAGGCTTCGTCGGCAAGCTGGCCGCGCGTCGGAATCGCCGGAACAAGGCCAAAAACTTGTGCGATGATTTCCCGCAAGCTGGGAAGACGATCCGTTTTGTAAAGTTGTTGTAGCTTTGGGAGATTCCAAAATTCTTCCGGCTTTTCGAAAAGAAGTCGGCGAATACGTTCCTCCATCGCGGGCAAATCCTCCGATTCAAAAGCGTGCCGCAAAGCTTCGTCGGTCGCCGCTGCTTCGGATGCTTGTTGGGCAAATCTCTCGCGATACATCTCGCGATCAATCTTCATTCCCCATTGGCCGATTTGTTCCTGAAGAAGACCGGCAAGTGGATCGGGCGAAGTGTTGGCGTAGGTTTCTGGTCGAGAACCGGGTGCATCGCCACCTTCGGCTCCGCCTTCTCTTATTTTCGGCAAATTTAATTTCTTATCGTAATCAAAATCTTCCTCGAAGTATTCGCAGTTGGCGAAGAAGTCGAACAACGCAAAGCCGTCTTTCTTTGCGGAATGTCCGTCGTGTTTGAACGTGAACAAACGTGTGCCGCGTCCTTTGATTTGAATGAAGTCAGTCGGCGACAGGATGGGGCGCGCCAACACGACATTGAGAACATCTTCGCAGTCATAGCCCGTGGTCATCATGCCGACCGTTACGCAAACGCGCGTCTGGCTCGTGTCATAATCGCGAAACTCATCCGCTTTCCACTTGGATTTGCCATTAAGATTGTTGTTCGCGAAATCAATCGTCATCTGTTGCGCGCCGGGAATATCTGAGGTGACTTGCACGGCGAACGTCGAACCTGCGGCGTAAATTTCCGGCCAACGTCGCGTCGCTTCTTCATTTAAAACCGTGACGAGTTTCGTCGCGTGCTTGCGACTCACACCGAAGCAAATGGTTTTTCCAATCTCGCCCGTGAGCGGATCGCGCTTCGCGTTATCCAGAAAGCATCGGACAAAACTTAAATTCGTTTCATCAGAGAAAAACTTTCGCTCATACGCTTTTTTTGTGAAAACAAGTTCAGCTTCCTGCCCATCTTCATCCGCAGCGACTTTGATTGCGTAACCATCGTCGGAGAGCATTTGAGTTGTAATGTCGGTCCGGGCATCGAGCGTGAGCGGGTTCACGAGATAAGGCGGATCGTGTTGGACAGCATCCAGCAAGCTGTAACGGAAGGTTGGTTTTCCGTCATCGCTGCCGAACGTTTGATACGTGTCGAGCAACAAGCGCCGCTCGTATTCGCGCGGGTCATTCTGGCGATCTTTGTCCTTCACGCCTTTGATGTAATCGCGGGGCGTCGCCGTCAGACCAAGTTTTGCGCCGATGAAATATTCAAAAATCGCGCGGTTGTTGCCGCTGATGGTGCGATGCGCTTCATCGCTGATAATGAGTTGAAAATCCGTGGGCGCAAACTCGGTTAGAAAACGATTTCTCGCGGCGAGGCTCTGAATCGTGGTGACGACAACCTGCGCTTGTTTCCAATCCTGGCGTTTCTGTTTGTAGATGACCGTTTGAATTCCGTCCGCTGCGAGATAGGCGTTAAAATTTTTTCCACGCCTGATTTTCCAACTCCAAACGATCCACGAGAAACAAAATGCGCGTGGCATTTTCCGTTCGCAGATAAAGTTTTGCCACGGCGGCGCTGAGAAGCGTTTTGCCCGTGCCGGTCGCCATCTCAAAAAGGAAACGGTGCTTGTCTGGTTTCGCTGCTTTTTGCAACGCACGAATCGCCTTGATTTGATAATCGCGCAGCAAGCGAATCTTTTTGTTCACCATCACCGCCGCGCGATCCGTTGCGGAATAATTCAGCCACGCCGCATCCTGTGAAACCGCGATGTAATTCTCATCAATGGAAACCGATGCGAGACGTTTGGAATCAGGCTTCCATTCCGCCGCTTTGCCGAGTTCTTCCAGCGGAAGGAAGCGCGAGACCTTGACCGGATTGCCCTGCCGGAGATTCCAGTAGTAATGCACTAACCCGTTACTGAGAAAAATGTGAACGACGCCCAGGCTCTCTGCGTAAGCTCGCGCCTGTTCTTTGCCTGTAAGCGGATCAATGCTCTCGCGCTTGGCTTCGGTGACGGCTGCGGGGCGGTCGTCCGTGTTCAACAGCACGTAATCAACGAAGCCGTCCGGCGCGTGGTCAAAATCTTTTCCCAAGTCCTGACTCGGTGAAAACGTGCGCCGCGTCACGCGATGCTCACAAACAATGTTCTCGCGCCGACCTTGCGCGTCGGGCAGAAAACGCCAGCCCGCCTCTTCCAGAAGGCGATTGATTGTGATGCGCGCTTGGGCTTCGGAGGGCATTATGGTTTTTTCTTTCCCTTCTTCGGCGGCAATTCCACTTCGCCACTTGATTGCAACAGGGGCTTGTCTTCCAAAGCCTGCTTCATGTGCCGGTCAAAATCCGACTCGAACAACCGGTCCTGCACAATCCGGTATTTCTCAAATTCACTCTCCGCAAAAACCTTCGCCACTTCCTGACTCACCTTGCCCGGATGATCGAGAATATCCCGCTCGTTGAATTGGAGAAACGCATTCAACTTCGTCGCCCAATCCTTCATCGTCATCGGGATGTTCCGCTCGGCCTGATCTTCGGCGTAATCCAGATACATCGTCACGATGCGGTCGAGCGATTTCAGTTCTTTTTCGGTGAGGTAATTCTTCGCGACGACCACATCCGGTGTGAGGATTTTTCCGTGCGGCGCGTTCTTCCAGGTCGTCAGCCCCATCCGCTCTTTCTGGCTGTCCGCGCGCTCCACGATCAACTCTGCGGCGGTGCGCCCGTGGATGGCGAAATGCAGTTTGTTCTGCACCGCGGCAAAGAAAGTCTGCGTCATCTCGGCTTCCGGGCTGTAATCCATTGCCGTGGCGTAAATGTCCGTAATCTTCTGATAAAACCTCCGTTCACTCGCCCGGATTTCCCGGATTTCCGCCAGCAGATTCTCGTAATACGCCTTGCTCAAGAACGCGCCGTTCTTCAATCGCTCTTTGTCCAGCACATAGCCGCGAATAGCGAAGTCGCGCAGCACCCCCGTTGCCCATTGCCGGAACTGGATGGCGCGCGCCGAGTTCACCCGGAAACCCACGGCGATGATGGCGTCGAGGTTGTAAAACCGCGTCGTGTAGTCCTTGCCGTCCTCGGCAGTATGTCGGAAATCCCGACACACTGCTTTCTCATCGAGTTCTCCGCTCTCGAAGATGTTCGTCAAATGCTCGGTGATGGTGCTGCGACCCTTGTCGAACAGCACGCTGATCAGCTTTTGCGTCAGCCAGACCGTTTCCTCCGCCACCCGCACCTCGATGCCGTCCTCACCCGCCTGTCGGGTGAAGATCAGGAACTCTGCCGTGCTGTTTCGGATTTGGAGTTTCGTTGCAGGTTTCATCCGCGAATTATTTTACGCCATTGCCCCACACGCGGTCGAGGACGCGTTGGATTTTGCTTTCGAACTTCGGGATGAGCGCGCGGACGGTTTCCATTTGCGCCGCCTCTGCGTCCAGCACCGCCACGATCCGACGTTGCGCGTCGGGGGAGAAATCGCCAGTCCGCCTCTTCAAGAAGGCGATTGATCGTGATGCGTGCTTGGGCTTCTGAAGGCATTCTTATTATGAGGCAGCAAAAGCCTCCAATTTTTCCATCCAGCCGTTGAAATGAGGGCACTCAGCACGAATTGTTTCAAAACCGATCCGAGCCGCGATAGTCGGCCCATGCAAAGTTTTTTTGTAAGCCGGAAACAACTTTTCGATTTGTTTTCGACGGAGCGAACTCTGGGCGCTCGTTGATTTCCTCCGGCGTTTTTACGCTGGCACGGATTGCTTCAAACTTTGGCTGTTTCCGGGATTCAGTCAAAGCACGCGGAAGTTCTGTGGGCGATGAAAACAGCCACGCTTCAAATTCATGCAGCGCGAGAAACGGAAGAAAGCTTGGCGAGGATTCAAAATGTGCAGCGATGGCATTCTCCACATGCGTTACCCGCTGCATTGGAGTTCCTGCCGCCGGGCGCGAATTCATTCCCGGAAAATCAGAGGGCAACCGATAATAATCCAGCAACATCGTCACCAGCGCATCACCAGCACTGTTCAATAATCGTTGAGCGTCGTTTTTAAACTTTGCGAAGTTCGTCACGCCACCTTTGAAGCGCGTCCCGTCTTTAACTCGTTTCGTCATCAGAATCGTCGGATGAAAAAATAGTTCTTTGTCAAAAAAAGCCGGCCCAAGAACATCTTTCACAAACCGTTCTTCGGTTTGGCCTTCAACCAGAATCAACACTCGCTTGCTCATGGGCGAGCGCCGAGAACATTCTTCTCCCAGAGTTCACCCAGCCCGTAATCATCGAGCCATGTCGTCATGTCCTGATCGCTGAGGTGACGGAAAACGCTCTGATTATCTTGCCGGTCCACCGCCCACACTGCCTCCGGTTCAAATTGATTGACCAGCGTGACGGATTGCGTTGCGACGATGACCTGGGTGCGCGTCGCCGCCGAAGAAAGCAAATCTGCCAGCAACGTCACTGCCGCCGGGTGAAGCCCAAGTTCCGGTTCATCGAGCAACACCACCGCTGGCAATTGTGGTTGGAGCAGCAGCGTGGTCAGACAAAGGAAGCGCAATGTTCCGTCCGAAAGCGACGAGGCATTGAAATAGGCATCGCTCCCTTTCTCTTTCCACTCCAGCCGGATTTTGCTCTCGTTCAGTTTGGAAGGCGCGAGGCGAAACTCTTCAAAGAACGGCGCGATCTGGCGCAGCGTATCTTGAATATTCGCGAAGTGATCTGGTTTCTTCTGCTGGATCCAATACAGAAACGCCGCCAGGTTTTCAGCTTGTGGACGCAGCACGCGATTGTCCTCCACATCGCCGGTTCCTTTGACCACCGCCGTGTCGCTGGTGTCATGAAAATGATAAACTCGGTAACTGTCTAAATCACTCATCACCTCACGGGCACAGATGTGGCCCGTCTCTTTCAATTTTGACTCCTTGGAACTGGACGAAATCGGAAGACTAAATGGCTTCGGATATTTTTTACGCTCGTGGTAAAGCGCCGTTTCCCAAACAATCACCAGACTATCTTCATCCGTGCTACGCAACTGGACGGAATAACCATTTGCGGTGTCCCCTTCGCCAAACTCCAGATCAAAGGACATTTCAGGAGATTTTTTCTTTCCGAAATAAAGCAGTGTGTCCGCGCCACCTTTCATTCCAACGTAGCCCGCGAGATTTTGATTCACGATCTCCCGAAGAAAACGGAATGCCCCAATCAAGTTGGACTTACCCGCGCCATTGCCGCCGATAAACACATTCAACCGGCCAAGCGCCAGCGTCTGTTCCCGGATGGACTTGAAATTCTTAATCGTCAGTTTTTCCAGCGTGCGCATCTTGTTTCCGGGATATTGAACAATTGCAATTTGTTTGGCGACTATTCTGTTGCGGTGCCCCACACGCGGTCGAGGACACGTTGGATTTTGGTTTCGAACTTCGGGATAAGCGCGCGGACAGTTTCCATTTGCGCCGCTTCCGCGTCCAGTTCCGCCACGATCCGGCGTTGCTCCGCCAAGGGCGGCAGCGGGATTTCGTTCACGCGGCGAGGTGAGGGCCGTAACGGGATTTCCTTTACGCATCGAAGTGAGGACGCGGTAGGCAGCATTTGCATCGGGCGGCTAATTGAGGGCCAAAGGCCCGTCGCCATCCCAGCCTGGGGCAACGCCCCAGGATTCGTGGCCAACAAATCACAAGGGCTGAAAGCCCGCCCCATCGTTCAGTCCCAAACATAACGTTCATCGAATCCGATTCCGTATTTGGTGAGGAAGGCGCGGTATTCGTCCTGAAATGTTCGGGTGCGGTGATGCTCCTCCTGCCCGTCAATGTAGGCACGCAACGCATCAAGGTCCGAAGGTCCGACCGAGAACACGCCGTAGCCGCGTTGCCACGAAAATCCCGCCAATTCCGGTGATTGCGTCTTGAGCCATTTGGACGACGACGTTTTCAGTTCCTCGACCATGTCCGCGATGGCGAGTGTCCGTGAGACGCGAATCGCGAGGTGAACATGGTCCGACACGCCGCCAACGCGGAAGCATTCACACCCGGCGTTGCGCGCCACGGTGGCGAGATAGGCGTGGAGCGCGGGGCGAACGGATGTGCCGAGCAACGGCTGCCGGTCTTTGCTGCTGAACACCAGATGCACGATGACGAGAGCGAGCGATTGCGGCACGGCGATGAGACGGGCTTTCAGCCCTTTCGTGGC
Organism: Verrucomicrobiota bacterium; assembly: GCA_038214755.1. GTDB lineage: Bacteria > Verrucomicrobiota > Verrucomicrobiia > Limisphaerales > CANJXF01 > CANJXF01. Next base: position 15,430 of record JBBQRQ010000047.1, on the reverse strand, counting down.
TTGCGTTCCGTGACCTGGGGCGTTGCCCCAGGCTGGGATGGCAGCGCGCCGTTGGCGCTTTCGGAGTTGCCGTTCCACACGGCGTCGATTGTAGATTGGATGCGTTCGCGGTTCGTGGCGATTTCGGATTCCAAGCGTGCAATCTCCTTCTGGTAGCCCTCGATCTCCGCCACGATCCGCCGCTGTTCCTCCAGCGGCGGCAGCGGGATTTCGAGTTGCTTGAGGGCGTTCGCATTGAACTGCGGCTGACCGCCTCCCGAAATCAACTGGTCGCGTTGCTGCCAATATTGTTTTGACTGCGAGAAGCACCAATAGAACTCCGGCAAGACTTTTTCAGGATCGAAGCGAATGCGAATAAGATACGAAGCGAAGACTGCTGGCTCATTGGAATCGAAAAGAAGCGTCTTGCCTGCCGTCGCACCAATTCGTGCAACGAGGATGTCGCCTTTGCACGCCAGACAAGCCTTCGCTTCCCTGTCGAGCTTGATGAACTTTGCATCGTTGGGGCGAAGCCGGCCAAACTCGTTTATGTCGGTGATGCGAACGTAACGAACGTCCCCTTCGTCGGCTGCGGTCGCCGTGTGCCCATATTCAAATGTGGCAACTTCACCCAACGAAACCGTTTCAACTTCTGTGGCTGCCGACCCGTTTCCGAGAAACGCCTCAGCTTGGAGACTGACGGAGCGCATTTCGAGCAATGCCTTTTTCTCAACGGCAGTCCACGCGATGCCGCCGCCATTCGTCATTCGACATTCGTCATTCGTCATTCCCTTCAACCACGCCTTCACCACGCACTCTGCTTCCGGCAGGTCGTTGGCCTTGATGGGATTTCGTTTGTCGCCGAGGTCGAAGCCGTCGGCGGTGATTTTGAGGAAGAGGATTTCCTTGGTCTGCCGCGCGAGTTTTTTGTCGAGGAAGAGGATGCTGGTCTTCACGCCGGAGTATGGCTTGAACACGCCCCCCGGCAGCGAGACGACGGCGACGAGCGAGTCCTCGACGAGGAAGCGGCGCAGTTTCACGTAGGCGTTCTGCGTCGTGGCCACGATGCCGTTGGGCACGATGACGCCGCCGCGGCCCTCGGGCGTGAGGTGCTCGGCGATGTAGTCGGTGAAGAGCACCTCGGCCTTCTTCGCGGCGATGCGGAATTTGGTGTGCGGGGTGACGCCGCCTTTCGGGGTCATGAAGGGCGGGTTGGCGAGGATGAGGTCGGCCTTTTCGTGCCAGCGCGCGTCGTTGCTCAGCGTGTCGTAAATGTGGATGGCGGGATCGGGAAAGCCGTGGAGGAACAAATTCACCTTGCTCAATTTCACCATCAGATCGGTGATGTCGTAGCCGGTCAGATTGCAATAGAGCCGCTGGCGTTGCTCGTGATCGAGGCGGTCGCCGGGAATCGTGGAACCGGGCGAAGTGTTTTTTGCAAGAATGTGTTTGTAAGCCGAAACCAGAAATCCGCCCGTGCCGCAAGCCGGGTCGAGAATCGTGTCGCCCGGTTGCGGGTCGAGGCAGGCGACCATGAAATCAATGATGTGGCGCGGCGTGCGAAACTGGCCATTCTCGCCCTGCGTGCCCATACATTGCAGAAGATATTCAAACGCGTTGCCGAGTTCCTCGCTGTGCGAATAAGCGAAGCCGTTTATCTCATTGAGAAAAAGCGTGAGGATGCGGCCATCGCGGAATTTGAGAAAAGCGTTGCGAAAAATATCGCGGAACAACGCCGGGAGATGCGGAGCTTTCTTCGCATTGCCAATCGCCTCGACGCCTTCGGAAAACAACGTTACCCGTTCCTCGGCGGAAACCGTCTGCGGCAGCAAAGCGCGCCAGCGATATTTCGCGATGCTGCCAATAAAGAAAGAGCGTTTGCCCCCCATCTTCACGGATTCCTCATCGAGGTCATCCATGAATTTGTAAATCAGCGCGAGAGTAATGAGTTCGACTTGATCGGTCGGCAACGGAAGTTTGCCGACGAGGACATCGCGACAGGCGTTGATGCGGTTTTTGGTTTCGGAGGTGAGCATGTGGCAACCAATTGCGATCAGAATTTCGGCAACACATTCTTATCAGTGCATCTCAATCGCGCACGAACCCAGTCCTCCGCGGAAATAGTTGAACTGAACATTCGGATGATCGGCGAGCAATGACATCGGCACGGAGGCGTCGGGAATCTTTTTGGAAATCATAAACGCGGTCAGGCGTTGGCCAAACGGATTATCGTGCGTGCCAGCCTGCCAGATGGAAACCTTTTCTGATTTCCAAGTCTCGACAGGGCCGACGGTGATCGCTTTTGTCGGAACGAGCGTGACATTTCCGCCGCCAGACGTGCGCGCGTTTTGCGCGATGGTGATGGGATGCAAATCCACCACGCGCGTCGAAAGCTCTCGATATTCTTCGGGGGACGGCGGACTGTTTTTGTATTTCCCCTCGCGCTTGAGGGGATCGTTGAATGCCCAATGTTTGATGTCGCCTTGGCCGCCTTGCATGACCGTGCAGCGAACGCCATCCCAACTTTTGCGATATGCAGCGGAGTTGGCTTTTGGGAAATGTAAATTCGCATCCGGCATCACGAGTTTCTTTTCGATGCGATTGAAACACATTTCGCGGTCGGCTTTTTCAAACGAGAGCGGGTGACTTGGCGACATTTCTTTGCCGTCGAGAAACCATTCGTCCATGCCCCAGAAGTGCGCGGAGTGAAGTTCCAGGCCGAGCGCGTTAACCATGCGCGCGACGAGGGGAAGTTGCTCGGTCGGCCCAATCGGGCCGCAAATGCCGACAGGATTATCCGGCGTGGCTTGTTTCCAGGCGGAAATATATTCCAGCGCTTCAGCACAATAAAAATCCTCGAGCGTGTCGTAAAAAATGACTTTGAAACCCGGTCGAGAAAGTTTGAGCAATTTTTCCGGAGTGAGCTTGGCGGCTTCTTTGATGATGTCGCTGTCGAGCGTGGTATAATCCCACCAATCGGGGGCGATGGAGCTGAGTTTGCGTGGCATAGTTTTAAGCGTTAAATCGTTACATGGTTTAAAGTAAGAGAACGCAATCAGATATTTTGAACTAGGGTTTCTAAAAGGCCTCTTCTCCAACCGGAACCTGGCCAGATAATAGAAAAGTTTTTATCAATTCACCTTCACCACACGTAATCATGCCGGGAAATTTTTTAAACCACTTTCCAACGGGCACCTCCGGTTGAGTATCCAGCCATCGGATTAATAGGGTGAGTTGTTGGCGGGAAATTCCCCTCTGTTGAACGCGTTCAAGCAGATGATCATAAAGTGAGCGCGGCAGGTTTCTGCGTAGAATTGTCGGCATGATTCACTCACCGTAAAATCCGCGCGTCATCGCGGACTTCAAACGAACAATTTTGGCGGGGTCATTTGATTCGGCCAATCTTTCAGCCAATTTTCCCAGCTCCTCAGCGGTGAGCTGACGGCTGCGGGCCAGTTTGAAAGCGTGTTGAATGACTTTGGCCTGTTCGTCGGGAGACAGATCATCAATTTCTTCAATCACTTTGGCTGCTGTCATGAAAGCAGATTATTCTATCTGGAAGATCACGGCAAGGCATTGAAAGGTTGCACCAAATCTCGTTCGTAATCTCCATTGATTAGATAATCTTTCTTCAAATCTTTCAACGGGTCCGCCTCCTCGCTGCAAAAACCAAAATGCAAATGGCGTCGCCAGCCTTCGACGTGTTGGAATTTTTTCGACAATTTTCCAACAGCGAGGGAAATGTCTTCGCACGTTTGCAAATAGGAATTTAGTTTCTGGCTCGCGTCCAACCAACCTTGCTGGCTCTGGTGCGCGCGCAACGCTTCAAGTTTTTTTTCGTGAACTGTAGTGGTATTAACAAAAGCGCTGGGAATTATTTTCAGGCGCAAGTTGTCGGTTAAACTGTGAGGCAACCCGTGATAAAGCGTGCAGTCGTAACTCTCCGTCGGGCGTGAGGGAGTGGACTTGAAATTCGGCATCCCACGAGCAAACGCCGCGGTCACGGAGAGTCGGCAGGTGTTCGTGTGGTCTTCCATGTAATCAGCGGGAGAATGCGTCAAAAGAATCGACGGCTTCACCTCGCGAATCACCGAGGCCAGACGGCGTAACGTTTTCAAGTCGTAAAAAACCTCAAGGTCGTTGCAAATCGGCGGATGGAAATTTGCGCCGAGAATCTGCGCGGCTTTTTTTGCCTCTCGCAAACGAATCTTCGCCGTCGTTGCGGAATCAGTCTCGATGCTGCCACAGTTGCCCGTCGAGAGATTCATGTAGTGAATTTCGTAGCCCGCTTTTTTCAGGAGCAACAACGTCCCCGCCATCATGAACTCAATGTCATCGGGATGCGCGGCGATGGCGAAAGCTACTTTACGAGTGGGTGACGTCATGCGCGAAAATAAAATTGTTCCCAAACAACTAAACTTGTTCGACGGTCACAACGGTTTTAATGGAATTGGCAATGAAACATTGTTCGTGCGCGTCGTGGTGGAGTTGTCTCTCTTCATCGGGTGAAGGCAACTTCTCTGCGCTGTAGGAAATCTTTGGGCGCAGTTTGATCGCGCTGACCCAGAACGAGCCCCGTTCGTTTTTGGACATCACGCCGATTGCTTCATCCTGATAGAAGTCGACCACAAATCCTTTGCGAGACGCCAGATGAAGGTAGGTCAACATATGACAACTCGAAACCGACGCCACATAAGCTTCTTCTGGATCAACGTGGGCGGGATTTGAATATGGAACGGGAACAACACTTGGCGATGGTGATGCCAAAATCGTTATCCCGCCATCAAACGTCCAGGTGTGTTCGCGAGAATATTTTCCCTTGAGAAAGTCGGGACTCTCGCGTTTCCAAACAATGGTGGCTTTATGCTCTGACATAGATCGGTATTGTTTTAAATTTTCAATAAAGCTTGCCGCTCTTGATCAAGGCTCGAACCTCATTGTGATTTCCGAGAAAGGACAAATATAAATCGTTGGAGCGATCATGAAAAATAAATCTCAAATCCAAATTGCCACGACACTCAAAAGTATTGGAAGCAAGCTTACGGATGCTCCGACCGCTGTGAAGATGAGGTTTGCCGAACGCTTCGCATATTTCACACATTGCCAGCAAGCATTCCGCGCGCTGATCCTTGGGAAGAGACAAGAGTTTGCGGATGACTTCGTCATCAATTAACAGTGGCTTCTTCAATCATTTTTTTGAGTTTTGCCGAATCCAGCGAAACCAACTTGCCGGCGCGCTTTTGTTGTTGATAGCGTTTCTCGGCGGCTTTTTCCAACTTCAACATTTCCTCTCGGGTGGCTCCATATTCCCGAAACGCATAATCGGTTGATTCCACCTCCACTTTGCGCAACGCAATCACGTCTGCGCCGGAAATGATTCCAATGTCTTCACCGCGCGCCGCGGCAACGAGCCATTGGCCTAAATTCTTTTTGGCATCGGTAATCGTTAAAGTTTTCATAAAGGCTTTATAAAATCTTTAATGGGCTTTGTCAAAAAGGCGAATTACAATTTAACCGATTGGCCCATTGCCGCGGATTTATCGGCGGCGAAGATAACGGCATGTGATTTCATGGCGTCGCCGAGACTGGTCAGCGGCATTTCTTTTCCCGCATCAACCGCGTCGAAGAACGCCTGGAATTGCGTCGTGTAGGGATGATCGGAAACGTCGCCGGAATCGAGCATCTTCATGGCGAGCGTGCTCCAGGCGTTTTTATTTGTTTTCACTTTCTGCGAGTGAAATTTGTTGTCAAGCAAACTCCCTTCGCTGCCGCAGAGATGAGTGTGAAAATAATACGGTTGCAAACAATCCACGATGGCCGCGCACTTGCCGATCTTACCGCCGCGAAATTTTAGAATTGTCACGCTGCTGGTCGTGTATTCGTAGGGCTTGAAAATTTTGCTCTTCGATTTTGTGTCGTAACTGGTGACTTCCTCCACCTCATTGCCCATGCACATGAGCAAGGCATCGAGCGCGTGGCAACCGGCGGTGAGCAACGAACTTCCGCCCGCATCTTTGCGCGTGTTCCAGCGAAACTGTCCATACCACGGACCGATGCCGTGATAATAATCCACTTCTCCATAATGCAATTCGCCCAGCAACCCTTGGTCGATGATTGATTTCGTGACGGTGAATTGGCTGGAATAACGGCATTCGAAACAGACGCATGTTTTGACTTTATTTTTTTTCACGGCGGCGTCGATGGCCTGACAATCCTTCCAGGAAAGCGCGATCGGTTTTTCGATGATTAAATGTTTGCCAGCATTCGCGGCGGCCACGGCGTGTTCGCGATGTTGATAGGGATAACTACAAATCGAAACGACATTCATCCCCGGATGTTTCAACATTTCATCGAGGCTGGTGTAGCTCTTGATGGGCGTTCCCCATTTGGCGCTGAGTTCCGCGTCGTTGAGCGGGCGAGACGAATAAATCGCGGTGACCTGCGCCTGCTGGGTCGCGTTGATGGCGGCGATGTGGGCGGTGGCGACCCAACCGTATCCGATGATTCCGACGTTATATTTTTTCATGGCAAATTTTTGTGATTATTTAGCGAATGCAGATGGCACAGAATTTACCGCGAACTGTCAAAAGATTTCAACGCGACACCGGGCAGGGTGTGATTTCAAGTGACGGTCACTCATGGTGGTGTTAAAGCGGCGGAGGGCCGCCGCAGTCCAAGACGCTCGCGCGAATTTCGATGACGCACGAATGGCGCGAAGCGTTTTGGAGTGCGCCAGTCCTCTGGCGCTCTTGTTCCGACCGCCAGTTTAAATCACACCCCCCCGGAACGGAGCGAGTTTCCCGTTTTGCAATTCAAATGGCCGTTGCATTTTTGCGGCGAGATCAAGCGCGTGCGTGGCGACAATCAACGTGACTTTTTCTTCGCGATTTAATTCCACCAAAAGTTCGCCCAGTGCTTGCGCGGAATTTTTATCCAGAGCGCCGGTCGGTTCGTCTGCGAGCAAAAGTTTTGGTTGATTGATGAGCGCGCGAACAACCGCCACGCGCTGCCGTTCTCCGCCGGAAAGTTGTCCGGGCCGATGCGCCAGACGATCACCAAGTCCAACTCGGGTTAAAAGTTGGATGGCTCGGTCTTTCGATCCGGCGCGCACCTGTTTGTCTTTGGAGGCGAGGGTCGGCACCAAAACATTTTCGAGGACATTGCATTGCGGCAGGAGGTGGTGCGCTTGAAAAATAAATCCGATGCGGCGGTTGCGAATTTCCGCAAGTTTGTCCTCGGTCAATCCGTTCAATTCTTCGCCATCCAAAAAAACTTTTCCAGTCGTGGGCTGATCCAATGTGCCGATGAGGTTGAGCAGCGTGCTTTTGCCAGAACCGGACGGCCCGGTAATGGCGATCGATTCTCCAGAAAAAATTTCCAAACTAATCGCGTCGAGCACACGAATGGTTTCTGTTCCAGACTCGTAAGATTTAGCGACTTGCTCCAGCCGCAGCAGAGGCGTCAGTGGCATTTCTTATTTGTTCAACGAAACGCGAGGCGGAACAATCATTATCGCGCGGTCGAGATTAATTCTTCGCCGCAACTTTTGACGGGGCGGGTCTTCGTTGCGTGTAAAGCAAAACGCCCTTGAGCACATCCATGGAGCGTTCCAGTTGCGGGTCGGTGGCGTTTTGAATTCGTTCGCGATCTTTTTCCTCCAACGATTCCAGCCCGCCCGGAACGCGTTTTCGGAAAAGGTCTTCTTCCTGTTCGTCGGTCATCGGCACGATGATGTCGGGAGTGATGCCGTGTTCGTGAATGACTTTGTGGCTTGGCGTATAATATTTCGCAGTGGTCAATCGCAGCGCGGAACCGTCCGGCAATGGCAAAATACTTTGCACCGAACCTTTGCCGAAAGTTTGTTCGCCGACGACGATCGCTTTGGTGATCGGCTGCAAATCCTGCAGGCATCCCGCGACAATTTCGGCTGCGCTGGCGCTACCGCCGTTGACCAGAACGGCCGTGGGGAGATTCGGATGTCTCTTCCGTCCAGTGGCGAGATAAGGCATTTTCTGGGAGGCATTGCGTCCTTCCGTCGAGACGACGAGCTGGCCGCGCGGCAAAAATTTTTCACAAACTTGCGCGGCGGAATCCAGCAGCCCGCCGGGATTTCCGCGCAAATCAAGAACCAGCGCTTTCATTCCCTGGTTTTCCAATTTTTTCAGGGCTTTCTCCAAATCGTCGGAAGTTTTTTCACCGAATTGGGTGAGGCGAACGTAGCCAATTTGATTCTCGCCAAGGGGAAATTCTCGTTTGCTGTTGATGTCTTTTACCGTGTCCACCTTGATCGCGGCGCGAGTGAGTTTGTAATCTTTGGTTTGCGCGGTGGAAGGGCGGAGCATCGTTAAGATCACGTCGGTGCCGGGTTCGCCGCGCAAGCGTTTGACCGCGTCTTCCAGGCCAAATTTGTCCGTGCTCTTGCCATCGATTTTTAAAATTTGATCGCCCGATAAAATTCCTGCGCGAAAACCGGGGGTGTCTTCCATCGGCGAGACGACCGTCAATTTTTTTTCTTTGTTCAATGAGATCACGATGCCGACGCCGCCGAATTCGCCTTGCGTATCTTTTTTCAATTCGTCGAACTTGGATTTGTCCATGAACTCGCTGTGCGGATCGAGTGTGGCGAGCATCCCTTTGAGCGCGCCGTGAATTAATTCCTGGTAGGTAAGTTTTTCGCCATCGACATATTCCTGCCGAACTTTTTCGAGCACCTCGGAAAGCAGGCGATAATTTTCGTAGGGATCGTCTTTCGCGCCGGCCTGAGCGGAGTAAAGATAAATTTTTGCGCCGATGAGAAGATTGATTCCAAGGACCAGTCCCAAAACCCCGTAAACAAAACGTCGTTTCATAATTTGAATTTTGCAGAGGATAAATCGCGTTTCGGGCATTGGCAAGGGCGCGGGCAAATTTCACCGAGGAACCGTCGTAGCGCAGGATTGCATCCTGCCGTATCGCAGGTTTTCAACCTGCGAGATGCCGCCAGAATGGGAGACTTTCGAAACCTAAAGACTCTCGCTATTTGCGACGGTCAGCCGGTTTCAAACCGGCGATACAGCAGGATGCAATCCTGCGCTACGGGTTTCAACTTGTAGCCGCCGAGGTGAGGAGGCGGATTTTAGTCGGAGAAAAACTACGAACCGCCCTTCTCACCTCAACGGCTACCGGTGTCACGGCTCGACTTTTGTGGAACACAATGGCATTTTTTTTCCGTGTCAGAAATCAAGCTGGAAAAACTTCGCGCGTTGTTGCGCTCGTATGGCTCATGCCTCGTCGCTTACTCCGGCGGAGTGGATTCGGTTTTTCTCGCGCACGTCGCGCACGAAGTTTTGCGAGAAAAATCTTTGGCGGTGATTGCGGATTCGCCGAGCTTGCCTCGCCGCGAATTGCAGGAAGCGGTTGAAATCGCGGAGAGGTTTTCTTTTCCATTGCGGGTCGTTCACACGAATGAATTTCAAAACGAATCGTATCTGGCGAACCCGAACAACCGTTGCTATTTCTGCAAACACGAATTGTTCACAGAACTCGAACCGATTGCGCGCGAGGAAAATTTCGCAGTGATTGCCTATGGCGAAAACGCCAGCGACATCGGCGATCATCGTCCCGGCGCGAAGGCCGCGACGGAATTTCAAATTCGCGCGCCGCTCAAAGAAGTCGGTTTGACCAAAATCGAAATTCGCCAACTCTCCGCACAACTTGGTTTGCCCACCGCCGACAAACCGCAAATGGCGTGTCTGAGTTCGCGGATTCCCTACGGCGAAGCGGTCACGCCCGAAAAATTACAAATGATCGAAGCGGCGGAAAACGTTTTGCGCGATCTGGGTTTTTTTGACGTGCGTGTGCGACACCATGAAGTCGGTTCAAAGTTTAAGGTTCCAGGTTCAAAGTTTGGGGAGCCGTCGGGTAAGTTTGGAACGCAAACGCATTTGGCGCGGATTGAAATTGGAACGAAGGAAATGAAAAAGATTTTTATAGGAGATGCTTTTGTTGAGATCGCCGACGCGCTGAAAAAAATTGGTTACGCTCACGTTACCCTCGACTTGCAAGGCTATCGGCGTGGGAGTTTGAATGAAGCGCCGAGTCAATTTGTCCAGACGCGAAACCTTCGCGACGCAGTTCGGGTGTGATTTAAACTGGCAGTCAGCCGGTCAGTTGTAGCGCAGGATTGCATCCTGCCGTATAGCAGGTTTTCAAACTGCGAGATGCCGTCAGAACCAGAGACTTTCGAACTAAAGACTTTCTCTATTTGCGACCTTCAGCCGGTTTCAAACCGGCGATACAGCAGGATGCAATCCTGCGCTACGTGACGCCACTTGAAATCCACACCCACGCGGTTCGCCAGACTTGAACCTTTGGGTAACCTGACTATTCTTCGCCCATGAACTTTTTTTTCGCCTGTCTCGCGTGGATCGTGATCGGAACTATTTTGGGGCTCGGCATCTGGCTGTTTGCGGTCAAGGGAATCGTCTGGCTCCTCGTGCTCAGCGTGGTTGGATTTGTCGTGGCTGTTGGAAAAATCGGTTGCGCGACTCATTGAAAAATTCTTGGCGATTGGGGGCGCGCAATTTAATTCGCCTTGATTCTATCACACGTCAATCACGCGGCGGGACAAAGAGGTGCGTGACCTCGAAGTCCGCGCCCTCGAGAACAGATGTAGCCGCCGACGTGAGGGGGCGGGATTCGGGATCACACCAACCCATCCGCCTCCTCACGTCGGCGGCTACACAGGTGGTTATTTCTCCGACCAGTTGGAATTTTTCAGACGAGAAATGGGCGGTTCGGGATGAAACGCCGCCGCTTGTTCTCTCTTCCGCATCGAGACGAGCAAAGCAACGCAGCCGGTCCAACTCGGCAACAAATCGGCCAGCGGAATAAATTCGAGAATGAAAGTCGGCAATAGCAACAAATGAAAACCGAGCAGATAACTCGTCACCACCATTGCGACCACGTCGAGGGCTTGATCAATGAACGTCCCGCCAAACGGCCCCATGATTAATTGCAAACCATCCGTCACAATTGCCACGGCGAAAGCCAGCCAAATGCGGCCCCGCGTCAGCCTCGGCGTTCGAAAAAATTTACGCATGAAATTTGCACCAGACATTTCCAGCCTCTTTACGTTAGCTACGCTGGAAGGAAATCGAAGGAAAGATTTATCGGCGGAACAACGCAGCCTTGACCATCGAGCGTCGAAGAATTTCATGAATGCGCTTGCGCCGTTCCACTGCTTTCTGCACATTTTTCGCAGGAGGCCGAGGGGTGGTTTTCATCTCGCCGAAAAATTAGGGATGGCCAAAGCGCCGGAAAATTTTAGAGTTTTTTGTTAACTGGAAAAAAATGAAAATGATTGAATCTAAAAGAGAGTTGGTGATCACGGCCAACGCCCTGACGAGCCGTTTGACGTTTGCGGCCGTCTTGATGATGAGTGTCGGTTTCCTCCACGCTGGCGCAATCGTCGTCCCGAACGGCTCGTTTGAATCACCCTCCACACCTTTTGCCGATCCCCGGATCGACTTGTGGGAGCAGACTGGGAATCAACTGACCGGCGTATTTTTCAATGGACCTGGGACGAGTTTCATCGACAACTGCGATGGAATCCAAGCCGCCTTTTTATTTGCTGTCCCTGGAGTGACTGTATTCCAGGATTACAACTCCCTGGATTACGCGCATTTGACGCCGACGCATTCCTTCAACGCAAAGTTTGAAGTGGGCAACTCCTACAACCTGGCCGTCGGGATCATCGGAGGCGGCGGTGGCATGAGCAATGGCGTGACGATGGAAATCAATTTGTATTACCGGGACGCCGCGAGCAATCGGGTCGTGATCGCGGCGACCTCCGTCACCAATACCGCCGCCAATTTTCCGACCAACACTCATTTTATTGACTATCGTGTCCAAACGCCCGCCGTGAAGTTCGGCGATGCGTGGGCCGGGCAATACATCGGAATTGAATTGCGCTCCACCGTTGACCCGGTCATGGCCGGCGGATATTGGGACCTCGACAATGTCCGCTTGACCGAAATTATCGGACCGGCGTTGATCAATCCCTCCAGGACAAATCGCCAATTCCAATTCACGATGCGAAGCGAACCGGGACTGACCTTCGAGATTCTGGCGGCGACCAATGTAGCTTTATCGGTGAGCAATTGGACCAGCCTTGGAATCGTGACAAACACCAACGGGGCCACTCGTTTCACCGATCCCGCCACTAACTTGAGTCAACGTTTCTATCGAGCGCGCCAACTGTGATTCCAACGGAGAGCGAGACTCCGTCGATCTCTGACGCGTTGGTTGCACGTAAAAAAAAACAAGAAGTCACTCAGTTCGAGAATTCTTTCCTGTCAGCCGAACGTGAAGGAAAAGCGGCGTCATGCCGGCCGCAGTCCAAAGAAATATCGCCACTCGGCATGAGAAAATAATTGGCCAGGTTATTTCCCGCTGTATTCCTTTTCCGCTTCGGGCAGCCATTTCTGGATGTCGGCGATCCGTTTGGAATCCACCGGATGGGTGCGCAAAAGGGACGGTGTATTCGCACCGCCCGACTTCTCGATGAACGCAGAAAAACGCTGCCAAAAATCCACGGCTGCCGTAGGATTGTAACCCGCGCGCGCCATGAATTTCAGGCCGATGTGGTCGGCCTCGGATTCCTGCGCGCGGCTGTAGGGTAGAAGAACTCCAACCTGCGTTCCCAATCCGTAGGCCAGCCCAATAGCGGATTGAGTGATCGGTCGAGCGTTAGCCGAAAGCGCGCCAATCACCTCCCCACCTCCCTGCACGAGGGTCGCCTGACTCATCCGTTCCGCGCCGTGATGAGCGACGGCGTGGGCAACTTCATGCGAAATAACCGTGGCGAGACCCGCTTCATCTTTGGTGATGGGGAGGATGCCGCTGTAAACTCCAATTTTTCCGCCGGGCAAACAAAACGCGTTGGCCTCCTTGCTTTCAAAAACGACAAATTCCCACTGGGCGTTCGGCATTTCGGGACTGGCGACGTCGGCAATTTTTCGACCGACTTTTTGGACGAGCGCATTGGCCGAGGAGTTTTTGCTGATGGGCACCTGTTTTTTCATTTCGCCAAACGCGGTCAAGCCGAGTTGGGTTTCCTGGCTTTCCGAAACGAAATTTAATTGGTGACGTCCGGTTTCTTTGACGGTGGTGCAACTGATGACTGAAAAAGCTGTAGCAAAAATACCGAACCACCAGTGCAGTTGAATTTTTTTCATAATTCCCTTTTTTAAATTCCAGGTTTTCTGACGGAAAAAATATCCGGCCTGATTTTATTTTCAACCCCTGTCCGCCTGTATTTCCGGTAAGGGAATCTCGGTAAAGACTTGTTCGCTCAAATTTCTTGAAACCGCGAATCATCTTAGCGCGGCTTGCCGCCACGAAAGTAGCCCAGATTTCCGATCTGCTTTGTCGCGGAATTCTAATTCCCAGAGCACTGAAAAAAGCCGGCCCATCTCAGTTCCTGCCACCGCCTGCCGATTGGAATCGGCGATACGGCAGGTTGGAAATCTGGGCTGCGTGCGTATTTCTGCGAGGCCAAAAAATGCGCGCAAGAAAACAAAATTTTTATGGGTAGTAGTACAGAGATAATGCGGATAAGGGGGACTTCGTCTAACTCCCCTACTCTCCATAAAAATCTTCTGCGTCCTGATTGCGGTCTATGACGTCTCTAACTTTTTTTGACTCAGTGGAAATTTCGCACGCGCGTCGTGGCTTTGTCCGATTAAAACAAAATCGGGCGGGACCGTATCTCAGGCTGAGGTTCGTCAAGGAAGGGATCGTTGCTCCCGGAGGGGTGAAGGAAAAAACTCAACTCGCGCAAAAATTTCCCCGAGCGAGATGGAGACATCGAGCGCCGGGGAAAAAAGCATCCCATCCAATCCCGAAATCTCGCGCAGCAGCCAGTCGCCATTTTTCTGGCAAAGAAATTGTTCGAGACGCGGCTCCTTCTGATTCACGAGCAGATATTCTCGCAACGACGGGACCTGGCGATAATGCTCAAACTTCTTCCCGCGGTCATAGGCTTCCGTGGAATCGGACAGAACTTCGACGATCACGGTGGGATTCACCACGGTATCCATCTCGCCATCGACGAAGCGCGGCTGTCCGCCAATCACGGACAAATCGGGATAAGTATAAAGACCGGTGGCTTCGACTTTGATGCGCAGGTCGGCGTTAAAAGCGATGCAGGGCTTTCCTCGGAGACGCGCGCGAAATTCTCCCGAAACATTTGTTCCGATCAAGCTATGCTGCAAGGTGCCACCGGCCATGGCGAACATTTCCCCGTCGAAAAATTCACTTTTGCAATGGGCCGCGCGCTCGATCTCAAGGTAATCCTTTTCGGCGAAGCGTTGAATGGTTTGAGGAGTTGCCATGACGAAATGACTTTAGCGGGCGCTTTTGGGAAATTCAATCCAGCAACTTTCGCGGGGTGTAATTTGGATGTGATTAAAAGCGGTGCGGCGAGATTTGGTTTCTTGGACTGCGGCGGCAGGACGCCGCTTTTCCTGCACGTTACGCGATGGAGCACGTGCGCAAAATGAAGAACCTTTCCGGCTTTTCCACCATGCCGCCAAAGCGGGGACGTGTCCCCGCAGTCCAAAATAACATCGGTTCCAACCTCACCCACTTTTAATCACACCCGTGTAATTTCAAGTGGCGGCGACGTAGCGAAGGATGCATCCCGCTGTATCGCCGGTTTTCCACCTGCGAAATGCCGCCAGGAAGGAGAGACTTTTCGATAACCAAAGACTTTTTCTTTTTGCGGCGTTTAGCCGGTTTCAAACCGGCGATACAGCAGGATGCAATCCTGCGCTACGTGGCCGCCATTGAAATCAGATCCGCGGTGGTTCCGCCAAAAGTGATTTCACCAGCTCGACCAGTTGTGCCGGTCGATAAGGTTTACCCAAAAAACGATTCACCTTCACCGGATGGTCGAGCACCGCGTGCGCTTCGATGGTGCCGCTGAGCAAAAGAACTTTCAAATCGGGAAAACTGCGACGGCAAAGCTCGATCAATTCCAATCCATTGATCGCGCCCATGTCGTAATCCGTCAGCAACAAATCAGGCGGTTCAGCGCTGCTGCGGACGGCGTGTAATGCTACTTCTGGGTCAGAAAATATTCGGCAACGATACCCTTCTCCGGTCAGGACCATCTCGGCCATTTGCGTCAATTCAGGATGGTCGTCCACCACAAAAATGAGAGGAGGAGAAGTGCGGTCGCTGGATTTAGGGGAAAGGCTCATGGTCTTTTTGTCGAGGGATTTAACTTTCGAGACTCCACAATTGCAAGTGTGGAAAATTCAATTGCGCGGGCCGCCTTGGTACATCGTGACCCCGTGTTTGAGAAAGAAGAGACTCCAAAGCGATGGGATGGAGCAAGAATATTTTGGGAGAGAGGTGAGGAGCTTTGAGCGCCAGTAAATCGGCTGGGCTTTTGTAGTCCCGGGAA
>JBBQRQ010000046.1:0-40360 GCA_038214755.1 Verrucomicrobiota bacterium | reverse complement strand
TACCCACCGCCACCCCCCCGCCCCCCCCCCCCCCCCCCCCCCTACCTGCCAGCGACACGGCGTGGGAATTAGGAGTTCGCCTCCGAAATCAAATAATCTATGCAAAGAATTGTCGTCATCATCGCGCTCTACCTTTTAATGCAAGTAGTCGGGTTGGGCGGTTCGGCAATTGCGGTCGAAAAAAAAGTAGAGATTCTCCAGCCGCCGGTCATCAATGCTTACCCATCCATCCAGCAAGACCGTGCCGTTCTGATCAATGGGCGAGTGGTCAAACCGGCGGGAAAATTTTTTCGCACCCAATCCTACAATTGGGGGATGACCATCAGCGCCGACGAATCGACCGCCTTGCTGGTCAATCGCAACGCCGTGGAAATCCTGACCTTGACCAACTCCATTAGCAGCCGACGCATACCCGCTTACGGTGAGGAACCGTCCGACAAGGAGGGCACTGGCACTTACATGGGTTGCGCGTTGTCGCCCGATGGCAAGTTACTTTACTATGGCAGCGCGAATGAAGGGGTTATAAAAATCGTTGATTTTAAAACATGCGCGGTGCTGGATTCAATCTCCATCAATGGTAAGGGCTTTGCCGACAGCTTCATTGGCGATTTTGTGTTAAGCGCTGATGGAAAAAAACTCTATGCCATCGATCAATTCAATTATCGGATGGTGACGGTGGACTTAAACCTGAAGAAAGTTGTGCAGTCCGTTCGCGTTGGACGCAGTCCGTTCGGCATTTGCCTTTCGCGCGACGGACAGTATGCCTGGGTTTCCAATGTAGGAATGTATGAATATCCGTTACTACCCGGAGTTACACCAACCAACCGCACCACGGCCGGCCTGTCGTTTCCTGCCTATGGGGTTCCTTCGAAGGAAGCTGAGGAAGGCGTGGTCATCGATGGTAAAAAAATTCCCGGCCTCGGTAGTCCGAACCATCCTGATGCCATGTCGGTTTTTAAAGTGAACCTGCTCACAGGCAAGGTGGAAAAGAAAATCAAGACGGGTTATCTCGTGGGAGTGGAACGTGATGATATAACAACCATTGGTGGAGCCAGTCCAAGCTCGCTCGTCGTCGGCAAAAAATACATTTACGTCTCCAACGCCACGAACGACGACATCTCCATTATTGATCCAGATACAGGTGAAGTTATTGGCCATATCGAGTTGAAGGTAGCGCGCCTGGAAAAATTGCGCGGTGTGTTGCCCTTCGGTTTATGCCTTAGCCCCGATGAAACGCAACTTTATGTGGCCTGCGCAGGTTTGAATGCCGTGGCTGTGGTTGATTTAAAAAAACGCAAGCTGGAAGGATACATTCCTGCCGGTTGGTTTTGTGCCTTCGTCGAAGTAGCAAAGGATGGCAAGCGGCTTTTCGTCGCGAGCGCGAAGGGACTTGGTTCTGGTCCGAATGGCGGGCGCGGCTTCGTGACCCCGGCACGCGGGGCTTATTCGGGGGACATCATGCAAGGGACTTTCCAGATTGTTTCCGTGCCGAACGCCGGGCAACTAAAAACCTACACGCAACAGGTCGTGGACAATACCTATGCCATCCGCGAAGTGGTTGATGATGGCCGTAATCCCCTGCCCGCCGCGCCGCGCCTGCGCAAGAGTCCCATTCAACACATTGTTTTCATCGT
Organism: Verrucomicrobiota bacterium; assembly: GCA_038214755.1. Lineage (GTDB taxonomy): Bacteria > Verrucomicrobiota > Verrucomicrobiia > Limisphaerales > CANJXF01 > CANJXF01. Next base: position 38,726 of record JBBQRQ010000046.1, on the reverse strand, counting down.
GAAAGAGAACCGGACGTTTGATCAGGTCTTCGGTCAGCGCCCCAACTTGAATGGCGATCCTACCCTTACCGATATAGGAAAAAAAATGACGTTCGCGAACAAGAACGGTACATTGAAACTCGCGAACGTGGACGTCTCCCCCAACCACCACTCATTGGCTGACCAATTTTCCATCAGCGATAACTTCTATTGCGACTCCGATCAGTCCAACACCGGCCATCGCTGGATTGTCGGTGTCTATCCAAACGAATGGGTGGAGGTCAACGCCAAGTCGCACATCGAAGAAAATATTTTCAGCAGCGCGCCCGGTCGGCGTTATGTCAATGGCGCCAGCGCAGTGGTGAACCCGGAAGATTTCAATGAAGCGGGTGCGATGTGGGAACATCTTGAGCGCAACAAGGTGCGGTTCTTTAATTTCGGTTTCGGCACGGAGATGCCAGCTTCAATTGAAAAACAATTGCACAAATATACCGGTATGCAGATGGGTGTCAGCTTCCCTTTACCCAAACCGTTGTTCGATCATACTTCCCGCAAATTCGCAACCTTCAACATGGCCATACCTGACCAGTTCCGCGTGGATATGTTTGAGGAGGAGTTCCGCGATAAATGGGAAAGCGGTAAGGAACCATTTCCCCGCCTCATTACAATGGTGTTGCCGAACGACCACATGGCCAGCGAACATCCTGCCGATGGTTACCCTTTCAAAGAATCCTATGTGGCCGACAATGATCTCGCGCTCGGACGGGTAATACATAAATTATCGCGCACGCCCTATTGGAAAAACATGCTGGTGATTGTGACAGAGGACGACGCGCAGGGTGGCCGCGATCATGTCGATGCACACCGCTCGATCCTGATGGTGATTAGTCCGCATGTGAAAAAGAACCATGTTTCTCATACCCTGGCGAGTTTTGGTTCCATCATGCGCATGATGTTCACGCTCCTTGACCTTCCGCCGCTTAACCATTACGACGCCACAGCATCCCTGCCTCGGGATTTCTTTACCGACAAACCCGATTTCACTCCCTACAACATCCGCCCGGTGGACAAACGATTGTTCGATCCCGACCTGGCGTTCAAACCCTTCGATCGCCGATTCAATTGGAAAGGACTGCTCGACTCGCCCGAAATGGACAAGCTGGAAGACATGCGAAAGAATTTCGAAAAATAAAGTTCTCCACCGACGATTTACTATGAGAAATCTTCAACCGCTTCCTAACACCAAAGCCGAATATCGAAATCCGAAATCCGAAAGAAGTCCGAAATCCGAAGGCCTACGGAGTTGTGCGACTGCGCGGGTAGCAAAGCGCTTTTCGGGGCGCTGGCGGGAAGTCGTTCTCGGTATTCGGATTTCGGATTTCTTTCGGATCTCGGGGATTCGGATTTCGGATTTCGCGCTTCCAACATTGGCCCTTGTCATTCTGTTCAGCGGATTGGAATCGCCCGTTCTCGCTGCCGTGCCTGTCGCGGAGCATGTCGTTATCATCGGTTGCGACGGCATGAGTCCTAACGGTATTCAGAAAGCCAAAACGCCTATCATGAATCAACTCATGAAGGAAGGTGCTTACACCATGCACGCGCGCGGGGTAATGCCGACCGTCAGCAGCCCGAACTGGGCTTCTATGATTATGGGTGCCGGACCCGAGCAGCACGGTGTTACTTCTAACGATTGGCAGACCAACAAATTTGAAATCCCGCCCACCGCCATTGGTTCAGGTGGTATTTTCCCTACTATCTTCGGTGTCTTGCGTGAACAACGGCCTACATCGATCATCGCTTGCTTTCATGATTGGGATGGGTTTGGTCGGCTGTTGGAAAGAAAGGCGCCGGACCTTCTGGAAGACAGCGATGGTCCAACCAATGCCGTGCAACACGCCGTGACTTATATCCGACAGAAAAAACCAACGTTCATCTTCATTCATCTCGATCACGTAGATCATGCCGGCCATCAATACGGACATGGAACACCCGAGTATTTTGCCTCAGTCGAAGTAGCGGACAAACTCATTGGCAATGTGATTCAAGGACTGAAAGACACTGGCATTTGGAACAGCACGGTTCTCCTGATTACTGCCGACCACGGGGGAGTAAACAAAGGTCACGGTGGAGCAACCATGGCGGAGCTTGAAATCCCTTGGATTATTCACGGACCTGGAATTGCCATTGGTAAAGAAATTAAAAAACCAGTCAACACCTACGATACGGCTGCCACGGTCGCCTATATTTTTGGACTTCAACCGCCGGAATGCTGGATTGGCAAACCCGTGACGAATGCCTTCAAAATGCCTTGACGTTATTACCGTCAAGACGAAAACAACATGGTTACTGATTCTGAACCTTTAACGCGCGAACAACTTTCGTGGCGTTGGCGCATCTTGCTTTCCACCTACTTCGCTTATGCCGGATTCTATCTGACCAGGAAGGTCTTCACCATTTGCAAAACACCTCTGGCAAAAGAATTCCACGTAGGCCTCGACCAAATCGCCCACATCTGGACGACCTACCTCGTGGCCTACATGCTCGGCCAGTTTCTGAACAGTTGGATGGGACGCAAGTGGGGGCCGCGCGTGCTGGTGTTGGGCGGTCTTGGTCTTTCCATTATCATCAACATCATCTTCGGGTTCGCGAATTCCTATTGGACCTTTTTGGTATTTATGTTCGTCAACGGATTGGCGCAGGCCGCAGGTTGGCCCGGTTGTATCGGAAGCATTGCGGAATGGTTGCGCCCGAAAGAGCGAGGTCGGATCATGGGTGTCTGGACCACGAACTACCTCGTTGGTAACATGCTGGTGAAAGGTATTGGCGGTTACCTCCTTGCCGCCTATGGATGGCGCTATGCTTTCTTCGGCTGCACCCTTTTGACCATCGCAGTCTGGTGGGTGGTCTATTTCTGGCAGCGAAACAAACCTCAGGACGTGGGCCTCGCCCCGATTGTAAACAACCACTTGGCCGACAACCGCACCGTGCGCGCTTCTACCTCGGAACAAATTACGATGCGTCAGTATCTGCGCCTTGCCTTCAATCCAGTGGTGCTCATCATGGGAACCAGTTACTTTTCAATTAAATTTCTTCGCTACGCTTTGGACTCGTGGTTGCCTACCTTTCTTAACTTGCAAGGGATGGATGTTGGACGCGCTTCCTACTATTCTGGCATCTTTGATTTCGCCGGTCTGGCTGGAGCGATCACCGCTGGCTGGGTATTGGACAGATGGTTTCGCGGCCAATGGCAAATCCTTTGTTTCGTAATGGGACTTGGTATGGTGCTAGGTTACTTGATGGTAGTTAAGTTCGGCGGCAATCCCTACCTCCTGGCAATATGCTTCGGCCTCGTTGGCTTTATGATTTATGGCCCCGACACCATTTTGTCGGGAGCGGCTTCCATTCAGGTTGCAGGCGAACGTAACGGCGTTGCGGTCGCGGGGATTGTCAACGGCTTAGGTAGCATTGGCCCTATAGTTCAGGAGGAAGTCATCGGCCAACTCATCAAAGGTAAGGATTTTCAAACCGGCATACGTAATGCCAACCTCCTAACCCTCGGCATGAGCATAGCCTTTCTGTTAACTATGATCGTGGTCATCTGGTATGTCCATGCTGCTCATAAAAAAAACCGCGCGCTGGACGCGGCCTTGGAATAACAGCGGGACCCCCTTCTGTCCAAAAAACGCCAAAAGGAGCGAGGCCAGTGGAGGTTTGTTCATGTGGTCACGCTAACAAATTTTCGGCAAACTCGCAGCCGCAATGGCTTGACCATGACGTTTTTCTTTTTCGCTGGGAACGTGAAAGGAAATTTTCGCGGACAATTCTGGAAATTCGATTCGCAAAACTTCCTTCGCTCCATTGAGAATAATGTCGCCGCCGTTTCCACTCGTGACTCGTCCCAGAATCAGCACGTTTTCAATGTCGTAGAAATCGGCGTAGTGCGCCACGCCGTAGCCAAGATAGGTTCCGATGGTTTGATAAATTTTTTCGGCGCGTTCATCGTTTCGTTCCATCAAGCGCTGAACCTCCTGCAATTTTTCGGCGAACGTCAATTCAGCAGCGACTTGAATCTTCGCTGCGGGAATAAGTCGCGCCACGGCTTGTTGCGAAAAATATTGGACGCCGCAACCGTAGTCGCCGCTCCACTCGTCCCGCGCCGCCTCGGGATTGTAATCGACGGGCATGAAGGCGAGTTCGTTGAGCCAGGTCGTGATATTTCCTTCGCGCGTCACGTAGCCGCCCGCCTGACTCGTGCCCATCGCCAAGCCGAGCACGGCATTTTTTCCGAGCGACATTGATCCGGCCAGCGCGGTGACTTCGCCATCATTCACAATTTCAAAGGGCACATCGTTCCAGAGTTTTTTTATTTCGAGGAAAAGATTTTTCACGCGCGATTCAAAAACCTCTTTGGGCACACCGCGAAAAAGTGAAGCGACTTTCACGCGATTGTTCACATACACACCCGCCGCGCTCCCGCCAATCGCATCCACGCGGGGCAAGTGCGCCGCCGCCTTCTTCAACGAATCCATCACGCCATCGAAATGATATTGCGGGTCAGGTTGATGGTAAGGGTCCCAAACAACTTCATCGCTGAAAACAACCTGGCCGTCGATCACGGCAGCGGACTTTCGGTCGCTGCCGCCTAAATCAAAACCGATACGGCAACCGTCCAGATGACGACCGAGAGCGGCGGTGGCCTGACGTACGGGAGGAATATCCTTCGTCAGAACAATCTCAAACGGACGTTCGTAAATCCGTTCACCCATTATTTCCGCGTCGAATTTTCCCGTGGTCGTTTCGCGAAAATGATTTTGTAATTTATCGCCGATTACTTTTGGGCCATCGAAATAAACGCGGAACCCGCCCCAGCCCCAAAGAAGAAATTTCAGGATGCGCTCAACGTAAATGAAGTTGCCAGCCGCGCGGGAATCTTCTTCAGAAAAAATTTCCGTGGTGAAATGAAAAACGGACTCGTCTGCTTGTTCGAGCGCGATCCGCGCGGTTGTGGAATTTTTCGAGGCGCGAACTTGCTCGCGGAAATTTCGGTTAGCTAAAACAGCCGGGCGAAAATCCGCATCCAGCACGGGAGCGATTTCTGGGGTGAGAAGCGGCAATCCTTCAAGAGTCATCGCCGAAATTTTGCGGAGAAATTCTGTGAAGAAAAGCCAGAAACGCTGAAAACCAACCGTTACGTGAGACGGGCCGGGATTGGTTCCGGTTGATTCCATAACCCTGCACTCTCTGTGCGGGGATGATGGTCAGGGAGCGGACGGGAGCCTTTTCTTTGGCGAAACCATGCCCTCACGCAGAGCGGTCGAAACCGCAGCGGCCACACTGTTGACGTGAAGTTTTCGATAGATGCAACGGACGACGTAGTTCAGGGTGTGGGGATTGATGTCGAGATCGGACGCGATTTTCTTGCGGGTGTGACCTTCGACCATGCTTTGCAGGACGCTTTTTTCACGGTCGGTGAGTTGTGCGAGATCGGAGGGGACTGCATCATTGGGGCGAAGGTTGGCGAACAGTTCGAGAACCCGGCGCGCGATGCGTGGAGTCATCACCGAGCCGCCGGCATGAATCTGCCGGATGGCCGCGGCGATTTCGGCCGGTTTGGTGCGCTTGAGCAAGTAACCGCAAGCTCCGGCGGAGAGGGCTTCAAAGATCAGGTCGCTCTCGGCATACATCGTCAGGACAAGGCATTGCAGTTCGGGGCAAACCATCTTCAACCGGCGAATCAACTCCACCCCGCTCATGCCGGGAAGCCTTAAATCCACAACCAGAACGTCCGGCGGGTCTCCCGGTAGAACCTGCAATACTTCTTCCGCAGTGGAAAAAACGCCGGTGCATTCGAACCCCGCTGTGCGCGCAATGCACTTCTCCAGTTCCGTCGCCAAAAGGCGATTGTCTTCAACAATGCTGACTCCGATTGACATGGTTGGGATCGCGGGGTTGAAAATCGTTTCAGTTCCGTTTGTTCGTCGGAATAGCAAGCAGGACACACGTGCCACTGCCGCCTTCACGCGCAACAACCTTGCAATGGCCGCCGACTTCCGAAAGCCGTTGCCGCATGCTTTCGAGGCCGCTGTGACTGACGCTCACGGGCCGGTTGGAAATGCCACGCCCATCGTCGGTGACTGAGATCTCCACCTCGTCTTGGGCATCGCGCAATGAGACCCAGACAGTGGTGGCGCCCGCGTGCCGGACTACGTTTTGGAGCGCCTCTTTGACCGCCATCAGTGCGGCGTGCCGGACAGTGATGGCCAGCGGACGGTTCGGGGATTCCACCTTGATGTCCAGGCAGCATTCGGTGGCGGCCGCATTGAGATAATCGGGAGCGTACTCGCTCAGGTAATCTGCCAGGTTGCCAACTGTGTCGAGTTGCGGATTCACCGCCCACGCGATGGCATCAAGCCCATCCACCGCCAAGCGCGCACTCATCGGGGAAGCGGTCGGTGATGGCGTGGGTCGAGCGGATGATGGCGCTGGCCAGCGTGGCGCGCGAGTAGCCGGTGGTTTGTATCCGAAATTCTCACATATTTGATAACAGGGATGACGGAAGCCTGCCAGGGTGGGGAGTTTTGCCTGTTATATTTATATTATTCTTCCGTCGAAAACTTTGGGCTTGTTACCAATCCCGCGCCGGTTCCCTATTCTTGTCCGGGACCGGTTGCCGAGTCTTCGCCCGCAACGTCAACTGAAATCGCCCGAAAAACCAAGACAAGGAAAGAATAAGCAGGTAGATAATAATGTATCACCCGAGAAAAATCTTTATGGCACAACGCAGAACATCAACAGCATCTATGAAAAAACCACAAGAATCAGTTAACCACCGAGCACCGCAACCTGTCATCCCAACTGAGCGCTTGCTGAAAAGGATGCTCCTGGGCGCCTTGCTCGTGGGAACGTTCGCTACCACAGGCTTGGCCCAGGTGACCAATAACTTTGAAACGGGCGATCCGGGCGATGGATATCCCGGAAGCGTCCAAAATGGATGGGCAGACACATGGACAACTGCCCTTGGTTCTAACGCTGGCGGCAACGGCTTTATCACAGTGGGGCCTCAAGTTATCAATACAACGCCCGTAACCAACGGAGGAAACAATTATCTGAACGTGGGTTTTGCCAACGGCGACAATAATCTGATCCGACGGAAATACACTTCATTTGCCGATCTCGACGTCGTCTATACTCACATCATCGAGTTTGATTACCGGGTGGATAGTTGGCTTCCCGCCAGCGGCTTTACCAGCACCAGCGATAATGTCACCATTGCTGGACGACCCAATATCAGCATCAGTAGTTCCGATAACCGATCCACTTTCTTTATCAAGGCGATGGGCGCCAATGATAGCAGCTTGCCTCTAGGGAAGGCAGCCAGGTGGAATTTTTATGAAGGAAGCGCGACCAGTAGCAGCGAAAGTGCAGGACTTTTTACCAATGCGGCCGCGCCGGCATTTGTGATCGGGAGAAATTATCACTTCAAAATCATCACCGACCCCACCACCAAGACCTATATCGGTAGCGTCACGGACGGAACTAACACCTTTACCACCCAATCCTTGCGCTGGCGAAATTTTGTTAATACCACGAGCGAAAACGACCGCACGAATGCAACTATCTTATATTTCGCATCCCGAACCAGCACACGGACGGTGCAACCAGCCGCCACCGAAACCAACATTTTTTCGATCGATAACGTCACGATCAATCGTTTGCCGTTCAATGATTATCCATCCAGAATCACGCAGAATAGCCCGGCGACCAGAGCCATCCATCATCCAGCCGCTTCTGGTATGTCCTTTACCGTATTAACTGTCGGACCCACTAACACCATCCCCGCAAGCGGCGTCGTCGTAAATTTAAATGGAACCAATATCTCTGGTCTGGTGCTTAGCGGCGCTGATACCGACACTAACCGAACGGTAACTGTCACCAATCTGGCGATCAACACGATTTATGACGGCACCATTATCGTCGCTGACGGAGCTGGCCGTAAGGCGACAAACTCCTTCTCCTTTGATACCTTCGTCGAAGCCGACGTGACGGTGATCGAAGCGGAGAACTACAACTTCGGCCCCACTAATTTGTGCGCAGTCGCTCGGACTAACCACACCACGGACGGGTATTTGCAGAATCCTGTTCCATCCACCTATGGCATAACAGCCATGGTTTACACAAATGAAGTCGGAGGCTACGTGGACCGCTCTGGAAACGTGGACGCGAGTGGAGCTTCAACCCCCGGGGTGGATTATCTGGACTTGACCTCTCCGGTAACTCTCAGTGAATACCGCTTTTGTGACAGTATGGATACGCGCACCATTCCCTCGGCTGAATACTACCGCCCAGCCTATACCAATTCAGTCGTGCCAGACTACACTCTGGAAAAGATTCAAGCCGGGGAATGGTGCAACTACACCCATATATTCCCTGCCACAAATTATCTTGTCTATCTAAGGGTGGGGGCCAGGGCAGCCATGCAATTCCAACTATCACGGGTGACGAGTGATCGCAAGCAGCCTAACCAGACTACAGTTTCCCTCGGAGTCTTTAATGTTCCACTAGGCGCGACCAAAGACATTCATACCTATAAACCGCTGGTCGATGCGTTCGGCACGCCCCTGCTCCTCAATCTCAGCGGAGAGCAGACACTCCGGCTCACCTCGGTAAACGCTGGCGCGGGCGATGATGCAAATGTTAATTTTATTCTTTTCCAACCATTCAATGGCGTCGCGTTGCCGACTCTCGCACAGTTCTCCCCGGGCCTGAATGCATCCAATGTTCCGCCGCAATCGGATGTTAGAATCACGATTCAAAATGGTTCCACGCCCGTTTCGCTCGGTTCGATTATCTTGAAGATCAATGGTTCGAACGTTACAAGTTCCGCCACCATCACCCCAACAGGGAATGGAGCGAGCGTTACTTATCTGCCAGCCACCTTTTTCCTGACCCGGTCGAACTACACTGTCCAGATCATTTATGGTGACACTTCCGGTAATTTGCAGACCAATCAATGGAGCTTCCATGTCGGCACGTACCTGCCAGGAATGCCAGTGCGAGTTAACTTCCAGATCACAAACAATGTGACGCCAGCGGGCTATTTACCCGATACGAGTGTGCCATTCGGTGATCGGGGTAACGGCTTCAGTTATGGTTGGAATAAGAGCATGAATCAGGATTCCCGATCTAATAACCCAGCTATAAATTCGTCGCCTAACACGGCCGTGCCCCCAGACCTGCGCTACGCGACCTTTACTCACTTTAACAAGTCATCGCCCATTGGTATTTGGGAAATTACCTTGCCCAACGGCAACTACTCGGTCCACGCCGTTTCGGGGGATGCCACTGCGATTGACAGCGTGTTCAAGATCACCGTCGAAGGAGTGCTCGTGGTGGATGGAACGCCTTTCCACGATGCGAGCTTTGATTCCAACTCACTTCCCAACCTGTCGCACTGGGTGGAAGGGACTCAAAGCGTGGCATTGGCCGATGGGAATCTTACTCTCACCACCGGAGGAAACAGCGGCACCGCCGCCGGAGGAAATAATAACAAGATAAACTTCATTGACATCATTCCGTTGGATTTCCCTCCTCCGGATTTCTCTCTCCACAACCCTTCCGCAAATGATTCAACCTTTAGTTTCAATATCTCAACCATCAACCGCGCTCTGCATATCATCGAATATAAAAATGCCTTGACGGCGGCCACGTGGACGACGCTGACCAACATTGTCGGCACGGGAAATCCTGTGACGGTCAACGACAACATATCCGCGAGTACGAATCGATTTTATCGGATGCGGATTCCGTAAGAACTAGCTTGTCGCGGCGAGTCTGTGACCACCGCTGACAAGCCCGGCCCCGCGTGCGGCGGAGCCCGGATTTCGCTGTTATGCATCTTATGATAAGCCATTCAATAATTCGGCGACGTAAATTGCTGGTGGCATTTACCTTGATTGAATTGCTGGTAGTAATCGCTATCATTGCTATTCTTGCTGCCTTGCTTTTACCTTCGCTTGCTAAAGCCAAACAGAAGGCGCAGGGGGCCGGGTGCATGAACAATACCAAACAACTGACTCTGACCTGGTATATGTATGCGTTGGACAATAAAGATTTTCTAGTGGCGAATCGGGACAAGGGTGGGCAAAGCCTGGATGACGGGTGGGTCCGAGGTGTGATGGGATATACGCCGAGCGATTTGGATAGCACCAATGAAAACTATTTGATGGAATCTGCTTTGAACCCGCGGTCGAAGGGGATTTTCAAATGCCCGGCAGACGAGAGCTACATTGTTCTAGGCGGGAAACAATTTCCTCGGGTTCGCAGTTACGCCATGGATAGCCGGTTAGGGGCAAACAATGACCTGAAAAAATTTTCTGGAATGGTTGACCCGCGTCCCACGATGAAGTGGGTTCTGGTTGATGAACATCCAGACAGTATCAATGACGGATCTTTTTTGATGCGCAGTGATCGTAATCGTGCGGCCCGCTGGACGGATATTCCCGCCAGCTATCACAATAAGGCATGTGGGTTTTCGTTTGCGGATGGGCATTCTGAGATTCATCGATGGAGAGATGAAGCTACTTTTAAACCCATTACGCGGATCGATCTAAATTATGACACGCCCGCGCCGGGCAGCCCGGACATCCTCTGGATGCAGCAACGGACGTTCTCTGGCTTTTAAAGCATCAGCAGTTTCGTCTGGAAAACTAACTCATAAACTTGTGAAAAAAAATCAACTAACAAAAATCGGATATTTATTTCAAATTCTCATTTCATCAATTCGTTGGTTGCGCGGAGCCTTGCTGGCAGGACTGGCGCTATTGCCGCTAGCGCCTACTTCCTTCGGTGGAGTCACCAATGATTTCGTTGGCGGCCTCGGGACGAGGACTGATATCGTTGACGCCTACCCCGGAATGCCAGGGAATGGGTGGATCGATGCGTGGACTTATAGTGGCACCCCCGGGATATTGCTCGATGCGGGCGTCACGAACACACGTCCCTTTGATGTAGGCGGGGATTACCTCCGGTGGGGTATTACGGGAGCCGAATCGGCTCTGCGTCGAAAATATGGTGGCACGCTCGATCTTGATCTCTCACTCCCTCACCTCGTCGAGTTTGACATTCGCTGCGATGATTGGTTACCCACCACCAATACTTTCACAAGCGGTAGTGATAATGTCACTCTGACTTCGCGCTCAAATTACGGAAATAACCCCAGTGGTGATTCGACGTGGTACATTCGCGCGCAGGGAGGTACCGATAGCGGCGCGCCATTTGGCAAGGCAAACATGTGGGGCTTCTATAACGGAGATGAGTTTAACAACGGCAACAATAATTTTTTCACCAATTATTTTCCGTTCTTCATCGGTACAAATTATCATTTCAAAATCGAACAGAGACCGGTTACAAAAACTTACATCGCGACAATCTCGGCTACTTTTAATGGCGTCGTTTCCAATCTCACGACCATGGAATTGCGTTGGCGCAGTTTTTCTTCGGTCAACGCAGCCAATCAAACAAATTCTACCGTGCTTCATTTCATCGGCAGAATCAGCACGACCACGGGCGTCGGGGCGGAAACGAATTATATCGCGTTGGATAATTTGCACATTTATCAGGCGCCACTGGATCCGGTTGCTCCGATCGTCACCGTATCCAATCCGGTGCCAGGAACGATTTATTATCCGACTGGCGGCGTTGTCAATTTCAGCGTTCGTACGCTGGGACCGACGAATTCAATTCCGACCAACAATGTCTCGTTGAGGTTGAATGGCGTGAATGTGTCCAGCGGGCTGACCTTTGGTGGAGTAACCAATAACCTCAGCGCGAGCTATACGGGTCTTTCGCCAAACGTCATTTATAATGCAGTGATTGTAGCCTCAGATCAGGCGGGTCGCACCGTAACGAATACTTTCCTTTTCGACACCCTGATTGAAACGAATGTCACGACGATTGAAACTGAGAACTATAACTTTTTTACAAACGCCGTATGCAACGCGAATGGAACGAGCACACCGGGAGATTTCAGGGGGGCCTATCTGCAAAGTCCTTTGCCTTCTACCTATAATAATACCTCGGGCCTTTACACGAATCAGGCGACTGGATACGTAGATCGCGTCGGCGGGCCGGGAGTAGATTTCTTCGATTTGACCAGTGTCGGCGGCAACCTCGTCAGCAATGTTTTTCGCTTCTGTGATCCGGTGGGGACGATTCAAACGTTGGATCCACGACGACCCGCCTACATTACCCAAGGAGTACCAGACTATGCCTTGCAATTCATTCAACAAGGCGAATGGTGGAACTACACCCACATTTATCCCAACAGCAACTACTTGGTCTATCTGCGCGTTTCGAGCACTTCAGTTCAAAACCAGAAGTTTCAATTGGCTCGTGTCACCAGCGACCGCTCTCTGCCTAATCAAACCACATTGGGATTAGGTTCATTTACCGTTTCACACACCGGCAATTTAAACACCTATAGCTACGTTCCGTTGAGGGATGCTTTGGATAATCCTCTTCTCTTGCATTTGAGTGGTGAAGAGACATTGCGGCTTACAGCGAGTACTGTTCTCGGCACTGAATACGTGAACTTCCTTTTATTCGTGCCGCAACTTGGGAGCGCTCCGCCTTTCATATCACAAGCATCCCCCGGAAACAATTCTTCGAATCTCGCGCCGCAATCGCCCATTAGTTTCACGCTGCAAAATGGGTCCGCGCCACTGAATACAAGCACCATTGTTCTCAACATTAACGGATCAAACGTAACCAGTTCAGCGACGATCACTCCCATAGCGAGCGGCGCCTCCGTCAGCTATTTGCCGGCAACCTTCTGGCGAATGGATTCCGTCAACACGATTCAGGTCATTGCTGGTGACGGCACTCCCGCAGGTCTGGGAACCAATCAATGGAATTTTCACGTGGGAAGATATTTGCCGGGCGCGACTGTGAAAATAAATTTTCAAACTCCGACCTTTACTCCGACACCGACCGGTTATCTGGCCGATATCGGAACTGTGTTTGGTAGTCAGGGCAATGGATACAATTATGGTTGGGACCAGGACATTACCCTACAAGCGCGTGATCGTGGAACGGCTGGCTCTCCACCCGATGATCGCTATCGAACTTTGAACCAACTCGGAAATACGACCAACATCACCCAAACCCGTTTTTGGGAAATTGAACTGCCGAATGGCGCTTATAATGTTCATCTGGTCTCTGGTGATGGGAGCGCAATCGACAGCGTTTACACCATGGCAACGGAAGGAATCGTTATTATCACCAACGGCGTTCCTACAACGAATGTTCATTGGTTTGAAGGAACCACCAACGTGGTCGTTTCCGATGGAAGGCTGACTGTCTCCGCTGCCGGCGGTAACAACACTAAGGTGAATTATATTGATATTAGCTCGACTGGCGCGCCGTTGGATCTAAGCCTTCGCAATGCTGCTCTGGCCGGCTCAAATTTCAGCTTCAACATAGCAACAATTCAACGCGCTGTTCATATCGTTGAATATAAAAACAGTTTGTCGGACTTGAACTGGACAACGCTTACGAACATTGTCGGCACAGGAAGTTCACTTACGATTAATGATACGGCGACCAATCAACGATTCTATCGGATGCGGATTCCGTAAGAACTAACTTGTAGCGGCGCGTCTGTGACCGCCGCTGACAAGCCCAGTCTGCGTGAAGAGCAGACCGGGTTTTGTTCTGGATGGTGGTCTTACTACAGTGGGGAGAGGCGTGTTGAACATATTATGATAAGCCATTCAAGAATTCTGCGACGTGAATTGCGGGTCGCATTTACTTTGATTGAATTGCTGGTCGTCATCGCCATCATTGCCATTCTCGCGGGATTGCTCCTCCCGGCTCTGGCCAAAGCCAAAGAGAAAGGCTTGCGAGCCAAATGTATTTCCAACGTAAAACAAATCCTTCTGTCCACTCACATGTACGTCCTGGACAACAATGACGTCATGCCCTTCACATCCTGGGGTAAGGATCCTGTGCCCAATTGGTGTTTTTCCGAGACAAGCCCTAATCGCGCGGAACTTCCCTTCGATGTTACTCTGGGGCAACTATGGCCTTATCATCAGCAACGGCGCATTTATCTTTGCCCAATGGAGAACACCAATTCCGCCGAATTTCAAGCACGGACCATGAAGGTTTCCAGCTACGTGATGAACGGGGCTGTATCCGGATACTCCGCCAGCATCAATGGCCGTTTTAACACCAGTTATAAAATGTCCCAGTTCAAATCTCACTACATGCTCTTTTGGGAACCGGACAAAGGTTTCAATGATGTCGCCAGCAAGCCGGATGAGGGGATTAGTCGGCGTCATAACGGGGGCCTTGTGATGGGAATGTTTGGCGGGCAGGTTGAATTTATCAAATATGAACTATATGTGAGAGAACTGGCGAATCGTCCTGGCCGACTCTGGTGCAACCCGGGCAAGGTAACTGGCGACAACTGATTTCACATGGCGACCTTTTCTGTTCCTCCCGCCTGTCAAAATCACGATTCATTTTTATATCTTCATCTTTGGTCCGGAATGTTAGCGTAAGGGACATTCAATTTATAGGTGGCTTATGAACATTAACCGAGAAAAATTATCATCCCGCGAATGCCGAGGTGCAGAAGGTGGCTTTACCTTGATTGAGCTATTGGTAGTCATCGCCATCATTGCCATCCTAGCTGCACTGTTGCTGCCCGCACTAGCCAAGGCCAAACAAAAAGGCCAACGCATTGCCTGCCTGAACAACATGCGCCAGGTGGGATTGGCTCTTCATATGTATGAAACAGAAAACAATGGCAAGCTACCCAGTAATAACGGGAATAGGACGCAAGACTTCAACAGTCAGTTCGCACCGGCCAATCCTCTGAAGCTTTTTCGACCTTATGTCGGAGCGAAAAGTGTCACGGCCACGACTCCGGTGTATATCTGTCCATCAGCCAAACCGTCGAGCAAGCCTCAGTATGCGCCCACGGCGATTAGTTCCACCGACATGATCATCAGCGATGTGGTTTTGAATATAGGAGTCGGGAAGTTGCGTAACCCGGCCCGCATCGTCGTTATCCAGGAAAACTATTGCTTGATGAACTTCATCTGGTATGAGCCGGAAGGGAGTGGCGTCACTTATACCCAGTGGCACACATGGACAGCATCCAGTTCCAGCGAATGGAGCGGCACTCCTCGCGAACATTACAACAACCTCCACCAGGATGGAGGTAATTTGATATTCGCCGATGGACATGCGGAGTATCGAAAAAATAAAAAAACATCGAGCCTCGATTGGGGTTTGTTGGATAGACTTAATCAAGATTCTCCCTGGCAACCGACCGAGGCTCACTCCCGCGCTGATTACTATTATCGGTAATAGGATCTTATCCCGCTATCCAAGATGAAGTCTTTCAAACTCCTTTCTGTTCTTGTAGCCGTCGTTGCATCTCAATGGGTGATGAGTTGTAGCAAGGACAAGAAGGCTGACGCCACGAAACCCTTGCAGCAGTCATTTCAAGGAGCCGAGCCGGAAGTCAAACAGGCTATCGTTACCGTCAACACCGGCCTGCGAGCCGGGAACTATGCCGAGGTCGCCAAAGGGTTGGATCCAATTCTGGCTCGGACCAATTTAACTCAGCAACAAAAACACGCCCTCGGCGTCGCGCTTCAGCAGCTCAACCAGGCGGTCGGCTCAAATCCAGCGCTCGATACGAAAGAGATGTTTGAGTTGCGCGCGAAGATGTCGAGAGTGCTGACCAGCGGCCCGCGTTTCTGACGTGCGGAAAAATGCGGGACGCTTTGAGCGCCAGCTATCATGGATTTATACGCGAGGTTTTCCTGGCCGGTCAAACGCACCCTAAAAAACTTATGACAAACTTCTCCCATTTTTTTGCGGCGAAATTCCTAAAATGCCTCAGCCGTTTTTGCGCTATTACTATTTTCTTCATGCTGACCGTTTCCGCACGCGGCGCGGACATTACTCCGCTCAAAATATGTCTTCTCTCCGGTTCCGCTGAGTATGAATCCGAAAAGTCGCTGACCCAACTTCAAATCTATTTGGAGTCTCACTATGAAGTGGTTTGCCAGCGTGCTTTCGGCGAAGACAAGGGAGAAGGCCTCCCTGGTCTCGAGGCGCTTGACCACGTTGACCTGATGATTATTTTTACCCGGCGAGTTAAATTGCTGCCAGCGCAACTCGAACGCGTGCAAAAATATATTGCGGCCGGACATCCGATTATCGGACTACGCACCGCCAGTCACGCGTTCGAAAATTACATGCAATTGGATCGGGAGGTTTTTGGAGGTGGCTACAAAGGACATTACGCCGATGAGCCGGCGGAAGTTCACTTTGCTCCTGGACGCGGTCTGCATCCGGTGCTCGCTGGAGTAACCCCTTTTACGACCAGGAAGCTCTATAAAAATCCCACGCTGGGGGACGACGTGGTCGTTCTTTTGGAAGCAGCGACTCCCCGCTACCGCGAACCCGTTGCCTGGGTGCGCCAGCACAATGGTGGTCGTGTGTTCTACACTTCGATGGGTATCCCGGAAGATTTTTCCAAGGAAAGTTTTCGGCGGCTACTGGTGAACGCAGTCTTCTGGACCACGCAACGGGACGAAACGGCGAGCCGCCGCAACTCGAACGCGACAGTTCCGTCGGTTTTGAAATAATTTCGGTGTGTCAGTTTTTCCGCGCAAACGTTTTTTAATTTCCAAAACGCTTCCCGGCCCAAATCGAGAATTTTTCAATGCTTCCTCTAATAGCATTTAAGATTGAAAATCGGTATTTGGAGGTAGGGCGCGTCACGCCGGGCGCGCCGCGTATGGCTGGCGACGAGCGGCGCGCACGGAGTGCCGCGCCCTACCAGTTGACAACTATTCTACCGATCATTAAACAGGCGAAAGAATTGGGACTGGTTAGTCGCCACATTGGTATGAGTAAAAAATTCGTTTACCATACCTGTCGCCCCCAATGCATTTTGCCAGAGGTTCGTGAGCGAGAGGCTGGGAACAGTTTGCAGGTTGAACCCGGCAGCATTGGTTGACCAAAAGAGAATGACCTCGCTACCGCTGCGTTGAATCAAAAGCGTTGGTGGAGATATAAGAGGGGCGACGGGAGTTACGCCAGCCCATGAGGTGCTGATGCGTAGTTCGTCGGCCAGCATCGCGGATGGTTGCACGCCAGCAGTCCCGCGCCGGAAGAAAACAAAGCTGGCAATTTGATTGGCCGTAATGTCAGTTCCTTCGTTGGTGGATATTGTAGCTGGCGGCGAGGTAACTGCGCCGAAGGTTGCAGGGTCAGGGTTAATCCAAAGCCTCGCTTCGTCGTCAATGGTAGAACCGCCATTGAAGGTGTAACTCCCCACTACGAATATGATATCGTTGGTGGTATAAATCTTAGAGGTATCAAATACACTGCCGCTCGACGCCTTCTTCAGCCCTACTTGAAACCCATTGCCTGAAGCGCGCGCTTGGACACCAGCGCCAATGACGGTAGGGGTTGTAGATTGATTGCCAATCGAGTTGTTGAAGGCGGCAAAAAAGCCACCGGAGGTTGATAGCCCTCCCAAGTCAATTACCTTGAAGGGAAAAGAAAAATAAACTGTTCCATTTGTAATAATTCGAACTAAGGGAAGTCGCGCACTGGGGCCCGAGGCAACTCCAAATGAAATGCTGTTGGCGGTGGACGGAACAAGGCCGGGAACGGGCAATGAACCATTGGTAACCGATACAGGAGTGCTGCCCAAGCCTGCGTAATACCAAGCCAGGCCTTCCCCGTTGGTCTGTCCCGGCAAATTAGCTCCAGCAGGATAATCGAAAGGATCAAAAATGGATTGAACAGTCAGAAAAGCGTTGGAGCTAAACGCTACTCCAACTGCATTGCTTAAAACCACACTGTAGTAGCCCTGACTGGAGGATTGAACATTCGTGATCGTGTAGTTCGACAAGGTAGCTCCTGCGATAGGTGAACCATTGAAGCGCCATTGGTATTCAAGATGATTTGTTCCAGCAGGATAGACGGTCAGAGTCACACTGGACCCAAGCAGCCCTTTTAGGTTTTGCGGTGCTAAAGAAATATAAGGAGGAGTTAATCCACTGGCGAATGGCAAAGTATTGGTGACATAGGTTCCTTCAAAATGAATCATCTCGCTGTCGCTGACCATCATGCCATTGTTGACCCACGCATAACTGGCAAACCCGGCGAAATTAGCGTTCCGGGCGGCTTGACTTCGCGCAACGATGGCTTGATCCCATTCATTGGAAGAAATGCCGGAACGACCCCAACCTGTTCCGCTGATTGTTTGCGCAAAATGTTCTCCGAGAATTAATTTTTCTCGCGGAACTCCAACACTGGCATAGCTGCCGATAGAGCTTTGATACTTGCTCTGACACCAACTGGTTGAAAAATTTTGCGCCTTGATTTCCTCGCCACTGAGGTAATTCTCGACGGCGACAAAGGCATTGCTCGAAAGGGCCGACCATGATGAACCATTGTTCGCAGGGTTGGCAAAGGGAGCATAGATGACAAGCGAGTAACCAAAAGTTTGATGAAGAAGTCGCACCGTTTCAACCAACCAATCCCTGTAAGCGGCGCTATTCTGCCACTGCGAGGTGGATATTTCATTCATGACCATCCAGTCCGGGCGCGGCCCTGTGCTGGTGTGATTATTGAGAGCGTACTGGTTGAAGTTAGCGGCTGATTGTTCGGGAGAGTTAGTGGTCCAACCCGTGTTCAGATCATTCTGGTAAACCGCGAGGACATTGCCTTGAGAAGCGATTTGCCAGCGGCGCGCGTCCGTGGTCAACGCGAAAAATTTCCCGTTGCCGTTAGGAATATTTAAGGCGTCGAAATGATTCTGGCAGAAGCTATCTGTCGCGCCGCAACTACA
This sequence comes from Verrucomicrobiota bacterium, assembly GCA_038214755.1. Taxonomy (GTDB): domain Bacteria; phylum Verrucomicrobiota; class Verrucomicrobiia; order Limisphaerales; family CANJXF01; genus CANJXF01. The sequence continues at coordinate 19,861 of JBBQRQ010000046.1, read as the reverse complement.
GCAAAAGGTAGTCACCTCAATACGGAGGTCAGGTGTCGCCCAGCCCATCAAGGTACTGGCAATGACCAAAAACAAAACGCGGATGGACGAATGGAACATTAAAGGAGATTACGTTTGCAAATCTGCATTGCAAAGAAAGTTTACTCTGTAGTGAGGCAATTTGCACTGATAAGAAATTGTTTTTTGACGCTGCGCAGGTCAACTCAGGCCAGGTCCTACGAAGCCTTTTCCGGATAGCAAATGAACCATCGTCCATTTCGGGTCGGTCACAGACATAAGCCGGTGAAACTGTCCGCGATCTGTCGCCGGAAGAGCAGGAACAAGTTGAGTTGAGCGCGTCGCGGATGGCAAATAATTTGCGACACGCGATGGAAAAATTATTATTCGAGCGAAACGGATTTTCGTGAAATTTTTCGAGGGCGGCGGGCGCATATTGAAAGTTTGACGCGTCCTTTGCGAAGAGGGAATGGGAGCCGGGCTACGAACATGTCTCCGCCCCCATCGAAAAATTCTTAAACAAAGACTGCTTTGCGGAATACCGAAGCACCTTGTGGAAATAATCGAGTCCGAGGCACCTGGAATTTCAACCAACAAATTTCTTCGCCACCAAACTCGCATTATGACCGCCAAAGCCGAATGAGTTGTTGACGACGGCGTTCACTTTCATTTCGCGCGCGGTGTGAGGGACGTAATCCAAATCACATTGCGGATCGGGATTTTCCAGATTGATCGTCGGCGGAACGATGTCGCTCTGAATGGCCCTGGAGCAAAGAACCATTTCGAAAGCGCCCGCCGCGCCGAGCATGTGGCCGGTCGCGCCTTTGGTGGAACTGACCGCGAGCATTTTCGCGTGCTCGCCAAAAACAGATTTGATCGCCTGCGTCTCGGCGATGTCTCCCTGCGGCGTGGAAGTGCCGTGCGCGTTGATGTAGGAAATGTCGGATGGATTCAACTCCGCATTGCGCAGCGCCATTTTCATACAGCGCGCCGCGCCTTCACCTTCGGGCGCGGGACTGGTCATGTGATTGGCGTCGGCGGTGTTTCCGTAGCCAATGAGTTCGCAATAAATTTTTGCGCCGCGCGCTTTGGCGTGTTCGAGTTCTTCCAAAACGAGAACGCCAGAACCTTCGCCCATGACAAAACCATCGCGTTCCAGATCGAAGGGCCGCGACGCTTTTTGCGGAGCATCGTTGCGCGTGCTCAAGGCTTTCATCGCGCAAAAACCGCCGATGCCGAGTGGAACAATCGTCGCTTCCGTTCCACCGGCGAACATGATTTTTGCGTCGCCCATTTTCAACGTGCGCCAGGCTTCTCCAATCGCATGAGTCGAAGTCGCGCACGCGGAACACGTCGCGACGTTCGGCCCGCGCAATTTATAGAACATGGAGAAAAGCCCAGAAGCCATGTTGAGAATCAGCATCGGAATCATGAACGGCGAAAGTCGCCCAGGACCTTTGTTTAGAAAAACCGTGTGCTGCTCCTCGGTCGTTTGGAGGCCGCCAATTCCCGAGCCGATGAAGACGCCGATTTCATCCCGCTCCACTTTTTCCAAATCAATGCCGGAATCCAGCAGCGCTTGGTGTGCGGCGTAAACTCCGAATTGCGCGAAACGATCCGTGCGCCGGATTTCTTTGGGTGAAGGGAACGCGGGGGTCGGATCGAAATTTTTTACTTCGGCGGCAATGTGGCAATCAAAGGCGGACGGATCGAAGTGCGAGATGCGATGGACTCCGCATTTTCCGGCGAGAATATTCTGCCAGGAAGTTTGGACATCATTTCCGAGTGGAGAGACTGCGCCGAGGCCGGTGATGACCACTCGTTTTTCAGTCCAGTTGGTTGCCATAAATTTTATTGATCGCTGGTAATTGGCAGGCACTCCTTTTTGTTCGCTCGCTGATTTTATACATCGCCATTCCTTCGTTTGGTTTGGAAGGTTTTAGGCGATTATCAGAGGCAGCGCAAGCTTGCGCTCGACCACAATGGAACAAAGCAGGGATTCTATGATTCTGTCGGCTTCAAACTAATCTACCCGGGAGAAGCAGTGGTGTCGCAAGCCGGCGCTTTACTTGAAAACTTTCGTTGCCGTCGCGTCCGCACTTTGTTAACTTTGGTTCATGGCAGCCGTGCTGGAAAAACAAGCCAAACGTTGGACCTACGAGGAGTATTACCGGCTCGACGATGACCAGCGTTACGAAATCATTGACGGGAATCTTCTTATGGCACCCGCACCGGACATGTGGCATCAGGACTGGGCGCGAACCATCTTCCGCCTGGTGGATCAGTTTGTCAGACGGAATAAAGCGGGTGAGGTTTACTTCGCGCCGGTGGATGTCGTCTTCAATTCCGAAAACACCATCCAGCCCGATCTGGTTTTTATTGCGAACGCCAACCTGGGAATCATCAAACAACGCGCCATCTTCGGCACACCCGACCTGCTGATCGAACTCATCTCGCCCTCCAGCGTGCGCCGCGACCGCTACGTTAAGAAAGAACTCTACGCCCGTTTCGGCGTGAAGGAATACTGGATTGGGGATCCAGCGAACCAATCCCTTGAAATCCTCACGCTCAAGGAAGGCCGTTATGAACTACATTGCGCCGCCGAAGTCCAAGGCAAATTAACCTCGGTGGTTTTGGCCGGGCTGGAGTTCGATCTGACGGAGATTCAATAGCCTCAGGTAGCAGCCGACGTAAGGAGGCTCATTCTGAAATCCCGAGGTCCGAAATCCCACATGGGTTAGAGCCTCCTTAAATCGGCTGCTACGACGCTGAGGATTTGATTTCCTGAAACAGCCAGGCACGCGCGTATGCCCACCAGCGCTTGGCGGTTGGGACGGAAACTCCCAGAACTTCGGCGACTTCCTCGAAACTCAAGCCCGCGAAATAACGCAGCTTGACGACTTCGGCTTTCTGTTTGTCCAAGGTTGCGAATTTTTCCAACGCATCATTGATGGCCAGTAGCTCGTCATCCTTGACCGCAGCGGCGAGGTCAACGTCCTGAATGTCGATCCGGTGCTGACCGCCGCCGTGGCGCATGGCCTTTTTCCGGCGGGCATTGTCAATGAGGATGCGGCGCATGGCTTCAGCGGCGGCGCCGAAGAAATGAGCGCGACCATCGAAGTGTGGATTCTCCGAACCGACGAGCCTCAGCCAGACTTCATGCACGAGCGCGGTCGGTTGCAGCGTTTGGCCGGGCAATTCGTTGGCCATCTTGCACGCAGCAAGGCGACGAAGCTCTTGATAAACCAGCGGCAACAATTCCTCTGCGGCCTTGGGATCGCCCTGCTTCATTGCATCGAGAATGTGGGTTACGTCATTCATCCTTGTGATGGCAGGCGGGACTTGACGATTTCAAGCAACACCGTCACGCCTTCAACTTGTGTCCGCAACTTCGGCCAGTCGGGATCATCGATGTCGAACCCGGGATAGCGATCAGTGAAATAAACATCGACCAGCCCATCGCACAGAACGGTTGCGTCCGACACAATATCCGATTTTTTCTCTACCAGACATTGCCGCAGCCGGTCTAAGTCATGCGTCTTTTCAAGCTCCCAACCGAGGCGAATTAATTCTGCTTTGAGAATTTTTTCCACCACCTCCGCCAGCTTGCTTCGCACGGCGGCGAAGGCGATTTCTTGTTCAGCCCCCGCTCGCACCAGTTCCATATCGGATGAGGCGATCAAAATCCAATCCGCAGGATTTAGAGAATCAGTTTTGCGCGGCAAGCAATACTCCTTCCTTCAAGATTGTTGCGAAAAAAAAGTCGCCTATGGATTTCTTTTCGCCGAGGCGTTCAGGCGTAATGGGAACAAGCGTAAATGACGGCTTCGAAGGGATTGGACGCATCCCCCGACGAAAGGCCTGCGCCGCCTCCAATTGTTTTTTCGCGCCTTCCGCTACTATGCACAAGTCCACGTCACTGTCCGGTCGGGCGTCGCCGCGCGCGTGCGAGCCGAAGAGATACACCGCGCGCAACGGCATCACGCGGTTCATTGCTTCGAGACAACTCGCCAGCGTCTCGCGCTGCGGCGCGAGGCTCGGCGGAAGATTCTCGAACAGCAGCTTCATGTTGGAATGTTACCGGCGACGCGCAGTTGCTGCAAGCAGCCGCTTGGGTCGAGAAGCGCGGTCGGTTGCAGCGTTTGGCCGGGCGACTCGTTGGCCATCTTGCATGCCGCAAGTCAACGTAGTTCATGATAAACTAGGGGCAACAATTCTTCGGCGGCTTCGGGATCGCCTTGCTGCATGGCACCGAGGATTTGTGTGACATCACTCACTTTGTTGTTTCAGTAGTTGCGGGCTTGCCTTCGATAAGTAAACGCGCTTCACGAAGAAGAATGCGGTTGATCAATTCATCAATCCAAACACCTTCTCTACGGACATCGACGGCCTTGGCCAGAGCGATATGCGCTTCACTATTCTGATTCAATCGGTATCGAGCCATAGCCAGAATTGTATGAGACATCACTTTACATTCAGGGAAGTTCACATCTGGTTCGTTTAACGCCTTGTTTGCCCACTCGACGGCCTCTGCGAATCGTCCTTGACGATATTCTGCCAAAGCTTTGCTAGAATAGGCCCATTGATCGAAAAGGGGATTTTTATCATGTGTGGCGATTTTGTCGGCCAGCTTGACCACATTGATCAGGTTTTTTCCTGTGACGGGAGGTAGCAAACATGCTTTTGCAGTTCGTCCTGCGAAGTCAACTCCGTTCGTTTCGCTAAATTGAGCCATCATCGCTTCAGAATGTTTGCGGTAGCCGTCCAAGTCACCCACTTCAATCAAGAGTGGAGCGAGGTGACACCAAAACCAAGTCTCGTGAGGATTCAGTTCGATCAGTTTGACAAAACCTTCAGCGGCTTCTTTCCAGTGACCGCGCTCAGCGTAAAATTCAACGCGCGCGTTTAGCAGTTTAATACTATTAGCGTTATCTCCGGTAAATCGGGCCAGCAACTCGCTAAATACTCGCTCTCCCTCCTCATATTTGTTTTCGTGTGCAAATTCCGAAGCAAGCCCTTCGAGATGGGAAATCACTTTTGGGTTTCCGTCGCGAAGTTGCTTTTCTTCTATTGCCAAGGCTTCTTGATACGCGACATTGGCCTCGTTTGACTTGTTTTCTTCACGAAGTAAACCGGCCAACGTACGAAGAGAAGACGCCACGCTCAGATCCCAGTTCCCATATTCCTCTCTCTGATCGTTCAGGACGTCGTTGTAGAGCGTCTTGGCTTCATCGAGTCTGCCTTGTCGTCGGAGCAGATCTACCAGGTTTGTGATTCTAAGCGACAAATCTCCGGGATTTCGGTAAGGCCAATTTTTCGTTAACGCAAGAGCTTCCCGAGAGAGAGCTTCCGCCTCAGGGAGGCGACCTTGTTTGTTCAAGGTCACTGCAACCTGTTCAATTGAATCAAGCAAGTTATAGTGTGCGACATGGTCATTGGGTTTGTAGTATGCATCGTTCTTTCTTCGCATCGCCAGAATCTCACGATAGAGAGATTCCGCCTCAGACCATTTGTTCTGAAGACGGAGCATCCTTGCAAGATTCTCCATTGAACGCACAGTGTCGGGATGATTCTTGCCCAATAGTTTCCTACGAATCGCCAATGCCTCACGATAACATTCTTCGCTTTCGCCTTCTGTCAGTTGGCCGTGCTCGACTAAATTGTCGAGCGAGGAGGCTACCTCCATATGCTCATTGCCAAGCAACTTTCTCCGAATCGCCAAAGCCTCGCGCAGCAAGGATGAAGCCCCCTTCAGTTCGTCAGGATCACCGGTATCCCCCAGTCGTTTGGCTCGATCAGTCAATGAAAGTGCTTTGGCTTCCAGTCGTAATTTATTTTGCGTTTCTTCGGCGGCGATGGCTTTTTGACGTGATTGATTTTCCTTGCGCGACAAGGAAAGCGCCAAATACACACCGACAATTAACATCACTGTCACAACCGTAACCGTCGCGAAAGCAGAACGGTTTCGTCGCACAAGTTTTTGGAGACGATAAAGCGAGCTTGGTGGACAGGCCACGACCGGTTCGTTGTCCAAGTGCCTCTTCACGTCCAACGCCAGCGCATTAACGGTCTCAAACCGGCGCGTTCGATCTTTCTCCAGCGCCTTCATCACAATCCAGTCCAAATCGCCGCGAATAAGACTGGTGAGTTTGGCGGGTTCGGCATGGCGTTGTTTCGCCACAACGGTCAAGTCGGCATCGGCCAATGTGCTCAGCCGCGTGCTCGGGCGCTGCGGTTCTTGTTCCCGGATGATTCGCCGCATTTGATCGAGCCCCGCTTGCAGAAGAGTCTTGGAATCAAAAGGCGGATTGCCTGTGAGCAATTCGTAGAGGAGCACGCCGAGCGCGTAGATGTCGCTGCGCGTGTCGATGTCCAGTCCGCTCATCTCGGCTTGTTCGGGACTCATGTAGGCGGGCGTGCCGAGGAATTGCTCGAACGCGGTATAGACCGTCTTGTCGGTCAACCGCTGGTCGTTGGTCGCCTTGGCGATGCCGAAATCAATCACCTTGGGCACGGGCACACCGTCGTGCAGCGTGACAAGAACGTTCGAGGGTTTGATGTCGCGGTGAATGATTCCTTTTTGATGCGCATGCTGAATGGCGGAGCAGACCTGGATGAAGAGCTTGAGACGTTCTGCGGTGGAGAGATTGTTCTGGTCGCAATATTCCGTGATCTTGATACCGCGAACCAATTCCATCACGAAAAACGGGCGGCCCGTATCGGTCGCACCCGCGTCAAAAACTTTGGCGATGTGCGGATGATCCATGAGTGCGAGGGCCTGGCGCTCGGCTTCAAAGCGGGCGATGACGCTGCGGGTATCCATGCCAAGTTTAATGACTTTGAGCGCGACACGACGACGGACCGGCTCTTCTTGTTCGGCCACATAAACCACGCCGCAACCACCTTCGCCGATTTGCTCGCGGAGTTTGTAGCGACCAATTTTATCGCCGGGCTTTTCGGCGATTAAAGTAGCGCCAGCGGTCACAAGGATGGTTTTGGCTGAAATACCGGCGGGTGGTTCATCCATAAATCCGCCCCCCTTCTCGGATGCGCGAAGCAAAGTTTCGATGCGCTGTCGAAGCGGTTCGTTGTCACCAATAGCTTCTTTGAGATAGGCGGCGCGTTCGGCCGGGTTGGGCAATTGGAGCGCCTGCTCGAAGATTTCTCCCTCGGATGGATTCATAGGCTGGTTGAGTTGCCGTTCTATTACGCTATCAAGGCTGACTGTGCCAAGGACGCATTCGACGTCATTCGGCTGCAATCGCGATGAAGAACTTCGACGATTGGCGTCGGCACCCAAGTGTTCCAAGTAAATCGCTCCAAGAGTGGCGATCTGGTTTGGCAACGTTCTCGCGGGGGCGGAATGACGATTCGATGAGAGCACGCCGGACATTGAATCTGCCGGCGGCAGAAATGAATTTTGCACTCCATGTGCTGACCACAGTAAAGGCAGGTGAATTTGAAATAGGTTTTCATAGATTGTTTTTCGGTCTCTGTTATCTCATGCGAAATCCAGAGGCGAAAAGTATCACGCCAAAAAACGGTGCGTGCGACACGCCGATCGGAACCCAGCGGCTGCATTGGGAAGGCGCGCGCCAATCGTGCAAAGCGCTCCTGCCATGCCTCGGTAAGTCGTCTGTGCTACCCATGATACTTTTCTCGCCGGAATTTCGCATTGGAGGTTGAGCCACAAACAGGTTTAACCGTGGCATAAAATTCAAACCGAACAAATGAACACATTATGAAAACGAAACTTCACCGTCACTTGCTGTTCGCGCTGCCGCTCCTGGCGGCCGCAAACGCCCTCTGTGCTGACGCAGTGTCCGCCCTCGCCCCCGTTTCGTCCGGCAGTTCAGTGGCCGTCGCGCCGGCAATTCACAAAGACCTCGGCTGCGACATTCACGACGGCAAGACTAACAAAATCGCCCGCGTCTTGAACGCAGATCCGTTGAACGTATATGTCCTTTACGAAGGCGGAAAAGGCGGTCGCAAAATTTCCCGCTTGGAATTGCCACCGCAACTTGCGGCCACTTATCCTTACGAACCGGACAAAGCCGCTGCATTTTTAGAACAGCAGGCCAGAGTGAACGAAGCACGCCAGCGGGCTTACCGGGAAAGCCTGAGAAACAGCTTGAAACAAAAAGAACAGCAACTACTGGCCGAGATCGCCGCCCTCGACAGCCAAAACGTCCTGGATCAGAAGGAAAGAACTACGTTAAACCAGATAACGAACGGTGGCAGACGTGGAGGTGGCGGACGGCTCGTGCGGCTGGAGCAACTTCAAGACAAGCGCCTGCGCCTCGAAAAGCGGGTTGAAGAACTCAAACTGCAAGTGGCCCAAGTCCGAGCGCAAATGGACCGGGTTCCTTGACTGCACAGAACCGAATTGACTACACCCATGATTACAGTAAGTGCCGTGGGTTTCCCGACACTCATAAAAAAAATTAAAAAAGGGCAGCTTGGATGGAAGCCAGACTGCCCTGAGATTTGCTGCGGGATTATTTCTTCGACGTGTCTTCGATGTATTTGATGACATCGCCGACGCTTTGTAGTTTTTCGGCCTGTTCGTCGGGAATCTCGTTTCCAAACTCTTCTTCGAGCGCCATGACGAGTTCGACGGTGTCGAGCGAGTCGGCCCCCAAATCTTCGATGAATTTCGCTTCGGGTGTGACTTGATCTGGCTTCACGCCGAGTTGCTCGACGATGATTTTTTTGACTCTTTCTTCAATGGATTTATCAGGCATGATTTTTTTCTCCGTGTTAATTTGTTTTTGTTTTGCCCCACGTTACCGGAAGCGTCAAGTCTCGAAATTTCTAATTTTTTTTATTTCTTTTCGCGCAAAAAAATTGCCGTTTTTTGAGCGAGCCGATTGTCCAAGCCTTCGGCGGATTCGTCCAGTCGAATCTCAGTTGCATCCTCAATTTTTAATTTAAGTGGAGCGAGGCATCTCGAAATTTTTCAGTCACATCACCATTCCCCCATCAACTGTCAGCACTTGGCCCGTGATGTAACGCGCGGCGGGGCTTGCCAAAAATAACGCCGCGCTGGCGATGTCTTCGGCCTGACCAAACGCCTTGAGCGGAATTTTTTTTAACAACTCGGCGCGCATCTCTTCGTTCAAAACTGCGGTCATATCCGTTTCAATAAAACCCGGAGCCAGCGCGTTGACGGTGATGCCGCGCGAAGCCAATTCACGAGCAATGGATTTCGTGAATCCGATCAGTCCCGCTTTGCTGGCGGAATAATTGCATTGCCCCGCGTTGCCGATTATCCCGACGACCGATGCGACATTGATGATGCGGCCGGAACGCTGTTTGATAAAGGCGCGGGAAAATGCCTTCGTGAAAGAAAATGCGCCTTTCAAATTCGTGTTCAACACCGTGTCCCAATCGGTCTCGGACATGCGCATGAGCAATCCGTCGCGAGTCACGCCGGCGTTGTTCACCAAAATATCCACGCGGCCCGTCTCGGTGAGAATTTTTTCTCCAATCAATGCCACGGCAGCAGAGTCGGCCACGTCGGCTGAGTAAGCCCAGGATTTTCGCCCCAGCGCGCGGATTTCGCGAGCGACTTTTTCGGAGTTTTCCGCCGTGCGCGAAACACAAACCACATCCGCTCCTTCCGCCGCAAATTTCAGCGCGATGGCGCGACCGATTCCGCGGCCCGCTCCCGTGACGACGGCGATTTGATGGGCAAGCTGGCTCATGTGGCGTTTGGTTTAATCACGAATCATTTGGAATGCACCCACAAAAAAATTGTGGAAGTTTTTTGCGTTCGAACCGTGAAGGAAAAGCGGAGTCTGTTGTCGCCGTAGCCCCACGGAGCCGTGTGACGCATTTGGAGTGCGGGGACATGGCCTATTTTTTCGTCATGCCCAAAAACTTTTTAAAAAGAGTTCGACGGAGTCTCGCTCTATCGGAAACGAGTTTGCCATCCATTCTGGGGCGGATTAAAAAAGAGAGATGACTTCGGCTTCATCGCGTAATTCCTTCCGCCGCGGTTTTACACTCATTGAATTATTAGTTGTCATTGCGATCCTCGCCATTCTAGCCGCTCTGCTTCTTCCGGCGCTGGCATCAGCGCGAGAAAAAAGCCGGCGTATCGCGTGCCTTTCAAATCTGCGGCAAATCGGCATCGCGGTTCACGGATATTCCGCTGAAAATAACGGCAGGATTCCCTACGGGCCGCCGGCCCCGCCATTCACGAGTCCAGCCGACTTCTATCCCACGACCGGATCGCCCACCAGTTTGATCTCATTACGGAGCGGCGCGCCGGTGGGTTTGGGCCTTTTGTTGCAACAGCATTTATCCGCAGTGCCTAAAGTTTTGTTTTGTCCAGGGAGCGATCAGATCATTGATGCGGACGCAGAATTGTCCAAGGTGGGTTCGGCTCAAGCCCAGTCGAGCTACTACTATCGACACGCTGGAATTACTCAATTGTTCTACACGCCGCCCAGCGAACCAGAGCATCTTCGGCTCGATAATCTCGGAAAAAATCGTAACGGCTTGCCCATCCGCGCGCTGGCAATCGACACTTTATTTCTGTGTCCGCCTGACCTGGCCAGTTTCAACGTCAAATCCCGCACTCATCATCGCCAGAAATTTGCGGACATTCTTTTTTCGGACGGCCACACCCTTTCTCGACCGAACGCCAGTGCGCGATTCACCGTTGACGTTCGCGACTACAACGACCTCCGAAGTTCGTTCGATAAAATCCTCAAAGTGCTGGAGCAGGCCGATATGGAAAATTGAGTAGCGTGAGACGGAGCGCTCGGACTCAACGCAAAGGACGCGAAGGCGCCTCGCGGAGGTCGCAGAGCAAACTGGCCAATAGAAAGGCCGCGCAGAAAAGTTGTCTCTCTGCGTTCCTCTGCGAATACCTTTGCGCCCTTTGCGGTAAAAAATCTCGTCGCTTCGTCACTTGATCCAGAAATATGGAAGAACTTTTTTCCAGGCTTTTACTTCTTCTTGACCCTGCGCCTTCCTCGTGGGCAAAAGATGGAATGACTTCGTTTCATCGAATTTTTTTTCCGGCGGTGTTGCTTGCGACGGCGGTTGCGTTTTCCGGATGCGCCACTCGTCCCGGAAAAATTTCCGAGCGCAAAGGCGATGAAATTGTGGTCGCTGGGAAATTCATCCACACCGGCACACGCGTTGTCACCTGGATGGAGCCGGGTGGTTACGACGCCTATCGAGTCGAACGCCGATTTGCCCCCTTTGAAGAATCCGATTGGACAACGTCGAAAGAAAAAGTCAAAGACCTCTCCACGCCCAATCGCTACAACCTGCGCAAAGCGGGACTTTCACCCGAAGAAATCGAGCGGGTTCGCGGCGGCGGATGGGACTTGCCGCTTTTGCAACGAGTCGTTGACCAATTTGTTTTGCATTTCGATGTTTGCGGAATCAGCCGCCAATGTTTCAACATTCTGCACGATCATCGCGGCTTGAGCGTTCACTTCATGCTCGATGTCGATGGCACAATTTATCAAACGCTCGATTTGAAAGAACGCGCTTATCACGCCACCACTTCCAACACGCGCTCCATCGGAATCGAGATCGCGAATATCGGCGCGTATGGTTTGAATGCAAAAGCTCCGTTCGACAAATGGTACGAACGCGATCCGAACGGGAAGACCACTTTGAAATTTGAGGAATGGTTGAAACCGGAAAGTATTCGCACTCCCCATTTCGTCGGGCATCCCGCGCGGCCAGAACCGGTCATCGGCGAAGTGCAAGGGATTGTTTTGCAGCAATACGATTACACACCCCAACAATACGCCGCGCTGGTGAAACTCACCGCGACGCTTTGCAAAACTTTTCCGAAATTAAGATGTGATTATCCGCGCGACGCTTCCGGCAAACTCGTGACGCATAAACTTCCCGACGACGAACTGAATAACTATCAAGGCGTGATGGGCCATTACCACGTGCAGACGAACAAGACTGATCCCGGCCCGGCGTTGCAATGGGATTACGTCATCGAGAATGCGCGGCGAATTCTTGATCCAGCCAGTTCCGTTCGAGGCGCGACGTTGCAAGTGGAAAATCGTTTTCCAAAAAAACTAAAACAAACTTCGGTCGAGAGTGGCACGCGCTGAATCGTATCCAGGCAAAAAAAGAAAAACAAAAACCACAGATGGACGCAAATAAACGCAGATAAAACCGCCCGCTTTCGGATTGGGTGATCTCGGACTGGTAATTGGCTGGGTGAAATGTGAATCTTCTTTTCGCCTTCCATCTGCGTTTATCTGCGTCCATCTGCGGTTTCTTAACTGAACACTTACGACCCACCATGCGTCGCCGCACCTTTCAAAAATTAAAAGCTCTCGGGCGAAATAGCTTCCATCATTGCGTCTATGTCGTGTTGCTCGATGCAAAAGCCGCGAAGGACCGCAAAATTCTCCAAACCAATCCGAAGCGCGACAAAGCTAAACCGTGCGTCTATGTCGGCATGACCGGGTTGACGCCGGAAGAGCGTTTTCAGAATCACAAAAACGGAATCAAAGCCGCGCGACTCGTGCAAAAGTTTGGCGTCCGTCTCCTGCCGGAAATTTACGAATGTTTCAATCCCATGCCGTTCGACGCCGCCGTAAAAATGGAAAGTGAGCTGGCCGAAGATTTGCGTGAAGCAGGGTACACCGTCGCGGGCGGGTCTTGAAAACTAGAGTTCTTTTTGCAAGGACCGTTAGAACAGAAGTTTGCCCAAGGATTAGTCACCTGGATTTGATGCGATTTTTGAGTTCGGGTTTTCATAGGTTCAAAGATTATTTCACAATTCAATTGTAAAATTTTCCCTTGGCGCGTAAACCATCTGCGTTCCGAAAAATGATGGAACAACTAACCAAAGTAACTTTGCCTCGCTTTGGCTAGGTCTCGTCTGAAATTCCGCAAGATTTTCTGTTCCAGGCCCGCCAGTGCGCAGCTCCGTTCCGACTCCAGAGGAAAAAATCCATGAAACTAACCACACTCCTCACCTTTGCATTCCTTCTACCGTTCTTCGGTAGCGCTCAAGAAAACTCAGGTTTCCCATTTTACGAACCTGAATCAGTCGTGCAGAATTATGTAGAACGACCCGTCTTGTTATCCTCGCCACCAAGCCAAGGCTCATTTTTCTCGGCTCAACTGAGTTCGCAGCCGCCGTTCCCATTCAATCCGTTTCCTGATTTAGATATTTATTCCTTTTCTAGAGGATTTATTTTCGATGATCGTAAAGTGGATTATGTCGCGTTGAAAAACGAACAGAGGGCAGCAAGAAATTTATCGACCAGCACGAGTGACTGGGGAGCAGGGCCATCGGCCTACAACTATACGACCAACGATCTTTGGCTGGAGATCACGGCGGTAACAAACGATTTTGCCTACTTCCTGTTACACAACACGGTGACGAACCAGCCTTATGCGATACTGACCAAGTCAGATCTCAACTGGTCCAATTAGACAGCAGAGTTACGCGTGACAGGGGTGGCGAGCAATACAACTCCAGCGCAGTTGCCCAAAAACGAAAGGACCAATTTGTTTGTGTGGGCGCGTACTTGCAGTTCCTCCAACCTAACCGTTGAAGCAAATCCGACGCCGGAAGAGTTGGTCCGGTTGCTCGTTGGAACTTGTGTCACCATTAGCAATGTCACCTACACGGGGGCAGATGTAGCCCGAGGCACATTTACAAATGGCATCTGTGCCGGCCTGCCCATCGACAGCGGGGTGATCCTCTCGTCAGGGAACAAAACAAACGCGTTGGGACCAAATAACGACAGTGGTGTCAATGCAATTCACCGTGGTTCAGATTTGGGAACAAATGGTGACGCTGATTTAGATAATCTTGTTGGAGGCAGTGGAACTCACGATGCAGCGGTGCTGGAGTTCGACATTGTTTCATCAAATTCCGTTGTTTTGAAATTTCAATACATCTTTGCTTCCGAAGAATATCCAGAGTACATAGGCCAGTATAACGATCCCATGGCCATATTTGTCAGCACAAACTACGTAGGCACAAACTGGGTCAACACCACCAACGACAACATTGCGCTGGTTCCAGGAACCAATCGGCCGGTCAGTGTCAACACCATCAATGGAGGTTGCGTTCAATCAGTTAATAACGGCTACATCTCCCCCACCAATCCGCAATACTATGTGGACAACCATGATCCTTTTTATTCTGCCGTGCCTCCGTATGCGGCAGCGGCTCCAGTGGCTAATCTCCAGTATGACGGCATGACTACCAATCTCACCGCGCAGATACACATCTGCGCCGGCGTTACCAACCATGTCAAAATTGCTGTCGCGGATTACGGCGATTCGGTTTACGACTCCGCAGTCTTCCTAAAAGCAGCATTGCAATGTCCTTAGTTTTGAACAAAAGAGAATCAAGTATGAAAAAGATAATTCACATTATCCTCATAGGAATGGCGTTGGTTACAGCGCAACTCGCCAACGCCCAAAGCACTCTTTATTTATCAAATCTGGTTGAACCTTCAGTGGGCAATGCATCTATCGGAAGCGACTCATGGTTGGCTGAATCTTTTTCTACTGGAACCAATTCGCGCGGCTATATTTTGAACTTTATTCAACTGCTCATGGGCACCGCCTCTGGAAGCCCCACTGGCTTTACTGCATCACTTTACGGCAACGGTAGCTTTCCGGGACATAGCCTCGGTAGTCTCAGCGGCTCTACTGATCCCTCGGCTGCCGGTCTTTTCGCTTACACTACTTCAGGAATTACGCTTTCACCCTCCACTGTATATTTCATCGTGCTTACTGCCGGGACGCCCGTTGCACAAGGCTCATATATGCAGAAATACGCAGCCAGCTATAACTACGGTTCCGACGATAATTGGATTTTGACTCAATATCGCTACACTTCAGCCGATGGTATCAACTGGGATCGCGGCGGCTATCCCGGTAACGGCCTTCAATTCGCGGTAAATGCCACCGGAGTGCCGGAACCTGCAACGTATGTGCTTATAGGATTGGGCTTCGTTTGTTTGATCTTTTGCCGCGCAAGAAAACCTTCAACACTATCAAAGCAATGAACCGCCAACGTTGAATATCCAGTATGACGGCCTGACCGCACTCCTCAAAGCGCAGGCACAAATTTCTGTCGGAATTACTTACCATATCAAAGTCGCCATCGCGGATTTCGATGATAACAGTTTCGATTCGGCAGTTTTCCTCAAGGCAGCGCTACAATGTCCTTAACGTTGAAAACAAAAGAGAATCAGTATGGAAAAAATAATGACCATTATACTGTTAGCGGTTGGGCTGTTTGAACCGGAGCTTGCACCAGCCCAAGGCACTCTTTACTTGTCAAACTTAGGCGAAACTCCAACCGGCAGTATGGCCACTGGAAGCAATGCGTGGCTTGCAAAGTCATTTCAAACTGGAACTGCATCGGGGGGATACGTCCTTAATTCTGTTCAATTATTGATGGATGACGCATCTGGAAATCCAAGTGGCTTTACTGTTGCGATCTACGATTATAATTCAATGTTCAACCCGGGAAGCAGGCTTGGCAGTCTTAGCGGTTCAGATCCGCCGGTCAAGGGCGTTTACACTTACACGGCATCCGGCATTACGCTCTCACGCTTGACTGTTTATTTTATAGTGATGACATCCGCCACCGCCATTGAAGATGGTTCTTTCAAGTGGAGTTTTGCAAATCCCGGTCTCTCGAGCGCCAGTGATAGATGGAATATGGGAATTTATTATAATACCTCTCCTGACGGTTCAGACTGGACTAGAACTGCTGGCCCATATTTCCAGTCTGGCGTTTATGCGACCACGGTGCCTGAACCTGCCACGTATGCGCTGGTAGGCCTGGGTCTGGTCTGTTTGAACTTCTGGCGCGCAAGAAAGCCTTCAATACTAGCAAAGCAATGAACCGCCTGAGTTCAATATCCAGTATGACGGCCTGAGTAGAAAAACACTCGCTGCGCGCTTTTGACGGAATTCATTTCACCACCAATTTAAAACTCTCCGAATGGCTGTTGGACTCCGGCGCATACCTGCACTGAATCTCGGCGATGCCCGTTTGATATTCGCCGCGCAGTTGCGCGCGCGTTGAATATTCAAAAACATAAATTCCCTTCGGCAAATAATCGATAAAGAAGTGACTTGCGGTGTCACGCGTCGATTCGTAGTAGGCGAGTCCGTCCTGATATTTGTATTGCGAGAGAACATTCACCGGCTCGACTCCGCTGCCGCGCTGAGCTTTCAAGTGAACATATTCCATGTCGCGATCCGTCCGCAGTTCGATGCGCACGACCAATTCGTCGCCAACCTTCAATCCTCCTTTGAGCGATTCCAAAACCGGCCCGCGATTCGTGTTCGTTTTCTTGAAAATGGTTTTCTTCAACTTCAGCGGCGTGCCTTCTTGCGGCGTGAGCGCCGCGCTCCTTTCCATCTGGGAAACACGCCTTCAAGCTGCACACGCCGGACTTCGCCTATTTCGCCTATTCCACCGATTCTTCTTCGGACAATTTCCGGTAAATCGTCGCCACACTTACGCCCAGCAACTCAGCGGTTTTTTCCTTGTCGCCGCCGGTGTGGGCCAGCGCTCGATTCAAGTAAACCAATTCCTGTTCGCGCAGGAAATTTTTCAGCGGCGGCATCGCGGCGCACAGCGCATTGGCGGAAGCGGTCGAGTTGGAGTTGGAAAAGAGCGCGGACACTGGCGTGCTCTCAAAAGTTGGCGCAAAAATCTCCGTGTCATCTTCCGCGCTATCGGAAAGAGATTTTGCCGTTCTCACCGCTGGTGGAAGATCAGAAACTTTGATCATCGCCGCGTCGCACAAAACGCAGGCGCGCTCGAGAGCGTTTTCCAACTCGCGCACGTTCCCCGGCCAAGGGTAGTGGCACAATGTGTCCATGACCTTTTTGGTCAATTGAAACGGTTTGCCCGTGCTGGCCTGGACTTTATTTTTTAAAAAATGCGAAACCAAGAGCGGGATGTCCTCCACCCGTTCGCAGAGACTGGGGAGCGTGATTGAAATAACGTTCAAGCGATAATACAAATCTTCGCGGAAAAGATTTTCTTCGATTCTTTTCTCCAGCGGTTCGTGGGTGGCGGCGAGGACGCGAACGTTGACGAAGCTGGGCACATTGTCTCCGACCCGACGCACTTCCTTCTCCTGCAAAACTCGGAGCAAGCGGGATTGCAGCGTGGGCGACATCGCGCCAATTTCGTCGAGAAAAATGGTGCCGCCGTCGGCTTCCTGGAAAAGACCTTTTTTATCGTGGATCGCCCCGGTGAAAGAACCTTTTCGGTGGCCGAACAATTCTGATTCAAGCAAATTTTCCGGGAGCGCGCTGCAATTGATCGGGATGAACGGAGCGAATTGACGGGTGCTGTTGAAATGGAGCGCGCGCGCGATCAATTCCTTTCCCGTGCCGCTCTGGCCGAGAATTAAAACCGTACTGTCCGTGACGGAAACACGCTCCACCATTCGGAAAACTTCCTGCATTTTTGGCGAGTTGCCGATGATCTGGCTGAACTGATATTTGCGCTTGAGTTGTTTGCGTAGATAAACATTTTCGGAAACGGCTTCGTTATAGGAGAGAGCGCGGTGGATGCAGAGTCTCAATTCGTCCACCTGAAATGGTTTCTCGATATAATCGTAGGCCCCCATTTTCATCGCCTCCACGGCGGACTCAATGGTGCCATAACCGGTGATGACCAGCACGGTGGCGGGTGGATTGAGCGAGCGCGCTTTCTTGAGAATTTCCAATCCGCGCGCCCGACCTTTCTCCAGATACAGGTCGGTGATGACCAGTTCCGGGGAATGGGACTCCAGCGCCTCCATGCCGGCCGCAAAATTGTTGAAGGGAAAAATCTCATGACCTTCATTGCGCAAAAGGTCCGTCACCATTTGCAGGATCGTCACCTCATCATCAATCAGGAGCACTTTGGCCATGAAAATAATTTTAAAATTCTTCCGCGCAATCCAGCGAGTTGACCGACGGGAACGTCTTCCGAAGAAGATCGTTTCCCTGTCAGCAAAGCCACATCGGTTACCGATGGCCGTTGACTATTTCGCTCATCTTGAAAATCGGTAGAAACATACAAATAGCAATGCCCCCAACGACAACTCCGAGCACCACGATTAAAATCGGTTCGATCAACGAGGTTAAACCGGAGAGAGTGGTCTCGACTTCTTCGTCCAAAAAATCCGAGATGCGTTCGAGCATCGTATCGATCTTTCCGGTTTGTTCACCCGCCGTGACCATGCGAAGAATCATGGTGGGAAAAACCGGATGTTTGCTCAGCGCCGTGGAAATACTTTCGCCCCGCTCGATATCGCTGGCGGCCACGCGCACCGCCTTTTCCATCACCACATTTCCCACCGTATTTTGGACGATGCCCAACACTTCAAGAATGGGGACACCGCTGCGGATCAAGGAAGAAAGCGTCCTGGTAAAACGCGCCAAACAAATTTTGTGCGCGATGGATCCAAAGATGGGGAGCTTGATTCTTTTCGCATCCCAAAAAGCGCGGCCCGGCGGAGTTTTGATGAAGTAAAGCCAGCCCCACACGGACGCGCCGCCGCCGACAATAAGGACGTAAAAATACTTTTGCATGAACTTGCTGATATTGATCAGATATTGCGTAGGAGTCGGAAGGGCCGCGCCGAAACTCGAATAGATATCGCCGAAAACCGGAACCACTTTGACCAGCAAAAATATGGTGATGCCAACAGCGACGACCGTCACCGCCACCGGATACATCATGGCTGATTTTACTTTGCGGCGGAGGCGGGCCGTGTTTTCCAGATAGGTCGCCAGGCGCGCCAGAATATCGGCGAGCAAACCGCCTTTTTCTCCGGCGGCCACCATGCAGTAATAAAGTTTTATGAAAACTTTCGGATGCTTTTGCAGCGCTTCGGAAAAGCTATCGCCGCCTTCCACGCGCACCGTCACGTCTTTGATGACATCCCGCATCACTTTGTTGGTCGTCTGTTCCGCCAGCGCCTGCAACGATTGCACCATGGCCAAACCCGCGTCGAGCATCGTGGCCAACTGTCGAGTGAAAACCACCAGATCAGCCAGCGCGACTTTGCCGCCGGCGGTTTTGCCTTTGCGTCCAATTTTTTCGTGGATGGACACGACCAATAAATTTCGGTTTAACAGCGCAGCGATGGCGGCGGATTCAGAAGAGGCATCCACCGCGCTGCGGATTTCCCGACCCGTCGTAGACTCGCGCGCTAAATAAGTGTAAGAAGGCATAATTGTTTACAGAAAATTGTTTTCTCATCGGTGCGAAGCTAAACATATGCCACGAACTTTTTTTCTTTCGCTCCGGTGAGAAAAACGAATCGCGCATCACGCTATTTGATCGATCTCGCGACGGTGCGCCTAAAGATGGGACGCCGTGGGACGCAAAGTAATGTCTTTGGCAGATTCGGAGTTTTTATTTCGGCAGTTCCTGAACTTTGCGAACCGTGGGTCGTGTCGTCCTCAACCAGCCGCGGCGCGGTGAAAATGCCTGGGCTGCTTTCGACATAGGCGTGCTCCCTCAAATCAGACCCAGGGTGTGACTAAAAGCGGGTGAGACTGGATTTGGACTGCGGCGGCATGACGCCGCTTTTCCTGCACGTTACGCGATGGAGAAAGTGCTCGAAATGAAAAACCTTCCCGGCTTTTCCACCGCGCAGCCAAAGCGGGGACGTGTCCCCGCAGTCCAAAATAAGACCGGTTCCAACCTCACCCACTTTTAATCACCCCTCAGACCCCACGGAAAATTCTTCTGGCGGTATAAGCGGCTGATTGGAAGTCAGTTGATCGATCGTGCTGGACTTTGCCGTCAAAGTTTTTCACGCTGCGGTCATGGCAAAACATTCTTCGGCCCGTCACTCCGCGCGCTCCGTCTCTT
>JBBQRQ010000045.1:0-40525 GCA_038214755.1 Verrucomicrobiota bacterium | reverse complement strand
GGGGCGACGAAACTGGGCCGCCTTTGTCAAAAAATATCGAAAGCAAATGGAAGAATTTTCGCGTCAACGCCACGGCGGCGGGATGGAACCACTTCCTCATGAAAAAGCATGATCGTTGCTGTTGATAGCGAATTTCTTCTCCAATTGGCTGACGCCAATGAGGAAGCGTGGGACATTTATACCTTTCTGCTGGAACACCCCCGCCGATTTTCATTTATTATCACGCCCGCGACGGTGGACTTGTTGGAGTTTTCCTCTCGTCAAAATGAAGGAGCCACTCCGTCTTTGGCCTTTCGCGCGTTAAAAGCGCTGGATTCAGAATGGAAAATCAGAACAACCTTTTTAGACGATTCCCAACGCAAACTCGTCTGGATTGTAGGCTATCATTTGCGGGAATCTAAAATCGTTTCGGAAGAACTTCGCACCGAATCGGATCTGATTGCTGAGGCCACTTTAATCGCTGATCTTCTTCTCGTTGCGGAAAACTCGCCGCTTTACCAAATCAATTATCGAGAACTGGCGCTTGAAACGCGCTTACTGGGACTTTCGCCGACGATTATTTGCACGCCAAGTTTTCTCCGCGAAAATTTGTCAGAATAAATTATGCGCTGGACCCAAGCCTTCATCCCCACTTTGAAAGAAACTCCGGCCGAGGCGGAAATTGTTTCGCACAAACTTCTTTTGCGCGCTGGGTTGATCCGCAAGTTGGCAGGCGGACTTTACACCTTTCTCCCACTCGGACTTCGCGCGCTTCGCAAAGTGGAAAAAATTATTCGCGAAGAAATGGATCGCGCCGGTGCGCTCGAGATTTTAATGCCCGCGTTGCAACCGCCTGAAATCTGGCAACAGAGTGGTCGCTACGAAACCGCGCGGAATGTTTTTTTTAAAGTGCGCGACCGTGCGAAAAAAGAATGGATTCTCGGCCCGACCCACGAAGAAGTGATCACAACTCTCGTCGCCAACGAGGTCAGTTCCTATCGACAGTTGCCGAAAAATTTTTACCAGATTCAAACGAAATTCAGGGATGAGATTCGTCCACGCTTCGGGCTGATGCGCGCGAAGGAATTTATCATGAAAGACGCCTACAGTTTCGACACGACTGATGAACTGGCGCAGGTCAGCTATCAAAAAATGTATGACGCTTACACTCGGATTTTTCAGCGGTGCGGCTTGAAAACTTTTCCGGTCGAGGCCGACACCGGATTGATGGGCGGACAACTTTCTCATGAATTCATGGTCCCCGCCGAGACCGGTGAGAACGAAGTGGTCTATTGCGACGCGTGTGGCTATGCGGCCAACATCGAGAAAGCGACCAGTAAGGCAACATCGAACATCGGACATCGAACATCGAACATCGAACTGGAGAAGTTCCCAACTCCGAATATCAAAACCATCGAGGATTTGACGAAAGCTCCGTTCAACATTCCCGCCGCGCAACAAATCAAAACACTCGTTTACGTCGTCGCCGATAAGCCAGCTTTGATTTTGTTGCGAGGAGATCATCAACTCAACGAAGCGAAACTCGTTGGCGTTTTAGGCACAGAGGAATTTCGCGCGGCCAACGCCGAGGAAATTTTTTCCGCATTGCAAGCGCATCCCGGAAGTCTGGGCGCGGTGGGCGTGAAAGATTTTCCAACCATTGCCGATGAAACTTTGCGCGGCGCGAGTGCGATGACGACGGGCGCGAACGAAAATGGTTTTCATCTCCGAAATGTTTCCGTTGACCGAGACATCGTGGTGAAGCAATGGGCCGATTTGCGACTCGTGCAAGCCGGCGAAGCGTGCGCGAAATGCGGCGAGCCGTTGAAGATGCGCCGCGCCATTGAAGTCGGCCACGTTTTCAAACTCGGCACGAAATACACCGAAGCGTTGAAAGCCTTTTACGTTGATGAAGCGGGCAAACAACAATTGCCGATCATGGGTTGTTACGGCATCGGCGTCACGCGAACGATGCAAGCCATCATCGAACAATCCAATGATAAGGACGGAATTATTTGGCCGTTGAGCGTTGCTCCCTATCAGGTCTGCCTCACGCCGCTCGGCGTCGCGAAGGAGAGTCCAGTGATGATGCTGGCGGAAAAAATTTACGCCGAACTTTCCGCGCAAAATATAGATGTCATCCTGGACGACCGCGATGATCGTCCCGGCGTAAAATTTAAAGACGCGGATTTGGTTGGCTTCCCCATTCGCATTGCGATTGGCGAAAAATCGTTGGCCAAAGGCGAGGTGGAATTGAAATTGCGCGGGGGAGAACTGGTTTTCGTGCAGGCGGAGGAAGTTTCCGCTCGAGTCCTGGAGATTTTATCAACGGGCTGCCATGAGTAGAGTTTAGGGATTTTCCACATTTTGCCGGGCGCCGGGATGCCAGAGCTTCCCGACAGGGGCGGACGCTTGCTTGCTATGATTTTTTCAATTCCCGTTTGACGTTCGGAGGGCGAGGGTTTAATAAATTTCGTGCCCCTTTTCATGGATATGAAGACTAAGCTGATTCTCGTCACGATCGTATCCAAATTATTTTTTTCCACCGGGGTCAGCGCATGAATATGAAAATACAGCCAAGGATTTTTTCTATGAGTAAATATCGTTCAGCGGGGTTCACTTTAATCGAGTTGCTCGTGGTCATAGCGATCATCGCCATTCTCGCCGGGTTGCTATTGCCCGCTCTGTCCAAAGCCAAGGTCAAAGCTCAAGGCATCATGTGCATGAGCAACGGCAAACAACTCGCTCTGGCTTGGAGGTTATACTCGGATGATAGCGCTGATAAGTTAATCGCTGCGCAAAATATGACCGGCGCGCCCGGTGATATGGATCGCGCAAACTGGATTAGCGGTCAGCTAGACTTTAACGGCGGGAACGTTTCCAATTGGGACATCAATCAGGACATGACCAAAAGTCCTCTGTGGCCCTATACCGGCAAGCAGCAGAAAATTTTCAAGTGTCCGGCAGACTTGGCCACTGTCATGGTGGGTGCGACAAGAAGGTCGCGCGTGCGCAGCATTTCAATGAGTCAAGTCTTTGGCTGGGGCGAATGGCTGGACAAGACTTATAACCGAGCGCAAAACGTGTGGCGCCACTACGAAAAAGGAGCTGCGATCATCAAACCGGCCAACACCTTTGTGTTTGTCGATGAACATCCCGATAGCATCAACGATAGCGCATTCGCAGTCGCCTGCACCGGAGCCGAATTGAAGGATAAGCCGTATCTTGCCGCTCAGATCATTGATTTTCCCGCCAGCTATCATAATGGCGCGTGCGGCTTCTCTTTTGCCGATAACCACGCCGAAATCCACAAGTGGGTTGGTAAAAGAATAAAAGCTCCCGTGACTTACACCGGAACCATGTCGCTCAATGTTTCGGCCAATCCTGACTCCGGTGTGGATGTGCATTGGATGGCTGAGAACACCACCGTCCGGAGGTAACTTGCCTGAAGGTAATTCAATATAAAAATTATTTCCAACCCACTGAAGCAATGTGAACCACCATCGAATTCTCGACCTAAAAAACAAAAAAGTTCCTATGAAAACATACCCACGCATTACAACAACATTGATGACACTCGGAGCTTTGCTGACCACAGCAAGCATCACCTTCGCGGATTTTAATCCCATCGCGCTGAACCCGGCCAGTTACAACCACGACGTCGTGGTAGAAGCCGCGGCCCCTCCTCCCGTGAACATCGCCGTCAACGTCACGATGGATGGCGGCACGAACAAGAACGGCAATACATGGTACGAGAAAGGTTACAACCCCGCCGCGCCCACCTCCGGCCTGCCGCCTGCCGGATCGCTGGTCACAAACGCGGGGCTCAATCACGTTTTCCAAATGCCGCCGGACTACCACGTCAATAACGTGATAATGGTCGGCCATAACAACGGTGGCCGGACTCTGCTGCTGTCATCAGGCACGCTCACGCTAACGACTCCGGCTGCCTTCAGCGGGCTGTCGTTCCTCACGTGTTCGGGCAACGGCCCGGTGCTGGTCGGCTATTCGATTCACTATGCCGACGCGAGCACCGAATCAGGGAGCTTCAGTTCGCTCGACTGGTTCAACACTGGCGCTGGTCTTCCAAACGTTCTCAATACGGCTGGCGTTGTCAGTATCAGCGCCGGCGGCGTTAATAATATCGGCGGCGCTGCCAGGGGCGCGGCTTTCGCTGCCGATGTGACAGTCGGGAATCCGGCCGTCAACATCACTAGCGTTGACCTTTTTTACAACGGTTCGGGCACGGGGGCTAATCTCAACAACACGAATAGCAATGGACGCGCGGTCATTTTCGCCATCGCCGGCTCAACGGACAGCGTCAACTTCAACCCTGTTGCCGTAACCGGTTTCACTTATGACGCGGTGGTGGAATTTGACGGGCCGCCCACCACCGGCTCCGGCGTGGCCGCCGGCAGCACTTTGACCAACAATGTCAGCGCCTCGATGGACGGCGGCTTGAGCAAAGCGAACAATTGCTGGTATGAAAAAGGATACTACGCGCTTTTTCCGAACAGCGGTCTCCCCGCACCTGGCGCGACGGTGCGCAGCGCCACGCTGCCCGCGAGTTACACGATGCCGCCGAGTTACACCACCAACTGCGCGACCCTCCTGTCCTCCAACGTTACCAGCGCCAATATCATTTTCTCCAGTCCCGCCGCGTATGGCGCTTTGTCATTCCTCTGCGCCACGGCCAATGGTGATACTTTCATTCCGTGTGTCGTTAACTTTCAGAACGGCACGAGCGAGACCAATACGATCTTCGTTCCCGATTGGTTTAACCGGGTCCTGCCGATGTCCTATCTTAGTTTCGGGCGCGTGAATCCGAACAATCGCACGGTTAACAACACCCCCGATCAGTTCGTCAATCCGTTTGCGACTCCGTCGCCAGGATTTGATTTTAGAGGTCTTGGCCTTCCCGTTCCGAGGTTATTCGATGCGGTGATTAACGTCACCAATACCAGCGCCATCACAAGTATCGCCCTCAGTTTCACGAACGGCATCTCCACCAGGGTCGCTGCTATTTTCGCAGTGAGCGGCGTGCCCGTCGGCAACGTGCCGCCAGTATTCGGCTCCAGAGGAACGCCAACGCCCGGACAGCCTACTAATGCGGCGCTCAATGCCGTCAATTTAGTCAAGCGCTGGGAAGGCACGAACAATGTTGTGCTGTCAGTCACGAACATCGCCGGCACGGGCCCGATTTCCTATCAATGGAAGAAGGCGCCCAGAGGCGGGGGCTTGCACGATATCTTCTACAGTATTGACTACAACACGTTCGCCAACGTGACCGATGGCGGGAGAATCTCCGGCGCCAACTTGAGCGCTCTTGTAATCAGCAATGCTTTGTTGGCCGATTCGGCCGACTACCTGGTGGTTGCGTCGAATCCGTACGGGGCGGTCACCAGTTTGGTTGCCACGGTGATGATTCTCACAACCAATCAGAGTATTCTGGTGGGCGTGCCGGCTGGCGACGTGATTACTCCTATCGCCAGCGACGTCACGCCCCCCACCGAGAGTATAGATCACGTCATTGACCGTGTGGCCCAGAAGTGGTTGAGCGATGGTCTCCAGAGTCCCACTTGCTGCCCCGGCCCCCTGCCGTTCACAGGACCTATTGGATTTGTCGTGACGCCCGTGTCCGGCTCTTCGATTGTCTCCTCGATGCGGTTCTTCACGGCCAACGATGGGACCGGCCGCGACCCGTTCGATTACGGGCTGGAAGGTTCCAATGACGGCACTACCTGGAGCCCAATCACGGGCGGGTTGTTGAAAGGCACGCTCTCGTTGCCCTTGGGCCGGAATGGCACCGGGGCCGCGGCATTGGACGCGCTCAATCAATTTGTCACGGAAGTGGATTTTGCCAACGCTTCGGCTTACAAATCCTACCGCGTCAGCATCACAAACAACATAAACATTCGTGGCGACGGGCTGATGCAGATCGCTGAAATCGAGTTGTTGGGAACGTTCGTGCCAGCACCGCCAGTCTGGGTGCGCCAGCCGGAACCGGCGATAACGGTGTACGTGGGCGCTTCACCCACCTTTGCTGTGCAAGCCACCGGCCTTGGGTCTCTGGCGCCGAACTACCAATGGTACAAGAACGACACGACACTTATTGCGGGTGCGACCAACAAGACCTACACGTTCCCGAACGCCCAATTGGCTGATTCAGGGACGACGTTCCGTTCTACTGCCAGCAACGCCTTCGGCGGGATCACCAGCAGCAGCTCGACGCTCACGGTGATTGCCGCGCCAACGCAATCGTATCCTGCAACCATTTTGGCGGACAATGCCATAGGTTACTGGCGCCTGAATGAAGGTCCTGACAACGGGGCCGGTAACAATGGCGTGGTCGCTCATGATTATCGCGGCGGCCATAACGGGAGCTACAACAACAGTATTATTGGAATCCCAGGTTACAATCCGGCCCGCGATCCGGATACGGCCGCTGACTTTGGAAATTTTGCTCCCATGAACAGTTACGTTGCCGATATTAAGGACGTGAGTTTCGCTCGGGCGAGCAACACCATAGGAGCCGCTTTTTCTGTTGAGGCCTGGGTGAATGGCGGAGACCAGACGGTGAATGCCGGCATTGTGACCAAGGGCTACAACGGCGGGCTTAATCCGGGTACGGGCACAGGTACCGAACAATTCGTGCTGGACGTCGCAGGTGGTCCTAGGAAGTTCCGTTTCCTCGTTCGCGATGCCGGCGGCCAGGGCTACGCTGCGCAAAGTTCAGTCGTGCCGTACGACCCAGTTACTACGCTATCAACATGGCGTCACCTGGTGGGCGTCTGCGATCAGGCCAACGGCAAACTTTACCTCTACGTTAATGGCTTGCTTGCAGCCAGTGCAGATATCGCCACCAACGTGGGCATTCTCACCCAACCCTTGCCGATGACGATTGGCGCGCGAAAGTCGAGCGGAGCTTCGGAATATGACAATCAGTGGCAAGGTCTGATTGACGACGTGGCGATTTACAATTCGGCCCTGAGTGCAAGTCAGGCGCTCAACCACTTCTTCGCCGCACAGCGTCCACCGATCATCACCCTGCAGCCGACCAACGTGGCCACGGCAGAGAACGTCTCCGTCACGTTCTATTCCTCGGCTTACGGACCGGGCACCCTGAGCTATCAGTGGTATCTGTCCGATGGCACCATGCCGACCTCTGCGCTTGGTGGACAAACGTCGTCCAATCTGACGTTCACCACCACCGCCGCGCAGAACAACAACTTCTATCAGCTCGTCGTGACCAATCAGTACGGCGCGGCAACTGGTGCCGTCGCGCAATTGACCGTGGTTAGCGGGCCGCCGTCGTTCTTCGTGGATTTGCCGTCCTCCGATACGTTCTACACGGGACATCTCATTCAACTCCGGGTCGTGGCCAGCGGCACTGCCCCGTTCACTTATCAATGGCAGAAAAACTCTGCGAACATTTCCGACAATTATCGCACCAGCGGTTCTCAGTCCAACGTCTTGACCATCGGCTGCGCCAATCCCAGTTCTGACGGCGGTAATTACCGGGTAATCGTTAGCAATGGTCAAGGTTCGACGCCCAGCACGGTGGAGGCGGTCACCGTAATCACGGCAACCCCTCCCCCGGCATTCAATGCCGCTGGCACGGGTTATACCTTGCAAGGCACGCCGACACCGCCTGTAATGGGTAACAACCGGCTGGAGTTGACCTCGAGTTTGGGCGGCACTGCCCGCTCGGCATTCCTGACCGCGAAACAGAGTATCGGGTCCTTTAACGCGTCCTTTGTTTATCAAACCGTAAGTGGCGCAGGCGGCGCTGACGGCGTCACGTTCTGCATCCAGAATGATACCCGGGGCGCCGCCGCCGTCGGCGCAGGTGGCGGCAGCCTGGGTTATGGCGGCATCACGCCCAGCGTGGCTTTGGCGCTGAATATCTACGACCCGGGCACGAGGGGCATACGGTTCGTCCAGAACGGTGTCACTGGGGGGCCCTACTCGCCAATCACGCCGGTCCTTGTCGGCGGCAACGCAAATCCAATTCAAATCAACCTTACCTACGCAGGGGGTGTGGTGGCGGCAACCTTCAAGGATACCGTCACCGCGGCTACATTTACTACCAACATAACGGTGGACATCCCGGCGATTGTCGGGTCCGGCACTGCCTATGTCGGATTCACTGGCGGGGACGGCGGCACAGTGTCCACGCAGGTGATCTCGAACTTTACCATGACGCCGCCACCCGTCACGTTGAAGGTTCGAAAGGTGGGCGACAGCCTGTTGCTTTCGTGGCCGGCGGGCGCTGGCGCCTGTCTGCAATCCACCCCTACCCTTACCAGCCCGGTATGGACGGATTCAACGGATCCATTCCAGGTGGTTGGCAATGAGGCCCAGGTGACAATCACGCCGCTTATTGGCACTAAGTTCTACCGCCTTACCGTTTACCCGTAAACCGGCGTTAATCTGTTAGCAGCACACCTGCGGAGGCCGGGGAGTTTTCCCCGGCCTTATTAGCTTATGGGGCGCCAGGAAAAACTGGAATTTGATGGAAGCGGCGTGGCGGTTGCAATAGTCTTGAATGAGTTACCAATCACATTGAACCATTAAAATTGAAGCCTAACTTAACTTCGACTAAAAATTTGAAACTGTCTCTTCTTTCCATAGGGCTGATGTTTTTTCTCGTGACGTTGGAGTTGCGCGGCGAAACCAACACAAATATCTGGAGCGGGACGGCTACCAATGCGCAAGGGAAAACGCTTGTTACCATCAAAGTAGATACCACTGAAGTTCCCGAGTTAAACGGTTGGGGACAGCGAGCAGGGGAGTTATGTGTCCAATGGTATCCGAAAATTAACATGCTGCTGGCGAGCGACGGCTTCGAACCCAGTAAAGAAGTTCAATTGAGATTTCATAAAGACATGCCAGGAGTCGCGTCGACCAGTCGGGAAGTGATCAATATCTCTGCTACTTTCGTGAAGAAAAATACAAACGACTTCGGGATGGTCATCCATGAGTTGACTCACGTGGTGCAGGATTATCGCCGGGGTAGGAATCCTGGCTGGTTGGTGGAAGGTATAGCGGACTACATCCGGCTGACCCATTTCGAGCCGCAGGCGCGCCGACCTCGCATCAACCCTGATCGCGCCAGCTACCGCGACTCCTATAAAACCACCGCGATGTTTTTGGAATGGGTGGAGAAGACCTATGATAAACAACTCGTCAACAAATTAAACAAAGCGTGCCGCGAATGCGTATTCGCTATCGACCTCTTCAAGGATTACACTGGAAAAACGGTGAATGAACTTTGGGGCGAGTTCATCGATTCACTTGCCACAAAACGAGCTATTACTCCGGAGAAAGAAGTTTCAAAATGATCTGGAGACGAACGATTTCTCGTGCCGCTTTTTTCTGGATAGTGATTCCCTGCCTGGCCGTGACGAGCTTGTTCACCGTGCAGGGTGCGAACATGTTGCCTATCGCTGTGACTGGTTTTAACCGTGACCTGGTCATTGAGAACGTTTCATCCGGTCCGCCTTACACCAATAATGCGCTTGAATTTAATCCGGGAGAGAACACCGCGTTCTATCAGGCGGGGCTATCCGGCAAAACCTATGGCTTCCCGATTTCGGGCGGGTTCACCAGCGCGCTCGGCGATGGAACGCAGTTTCAGCTTCAACCTTATACCACTTCAAACGCGCTGGTGCTAAGCAGTGGAACGGGTATTAGTTCAGGTGCGCTGACTTTGATAACTCCGATAGTTTACAAGCGCATTGCCATCATCGCAAATTCAGCCAACGGCGGTGGCGCGCCTACCATGACCTTGCGGTTCAGTGATGGCAGGACGTTGATCACGAATTACAATGCGCTGGATTGGTTTTTCAACACCGGCTTTGCTCTACAAGGTTTCGACCGCATTAACCTAACCACCGGCGTTACGACCGGCGGGCCGAACGACCCTCGCCTTTATCAAACAACGCTCGACCTCAGCGCTCTCTTTGGGGCGACAAATACTCCGCTCGTCAGTATTACCTTCGATAAAGTCCCGGGCGTGGGAGCAACAGCGGTCTATGCCATCAGCGGCGAACCTGACCTAGGCATGATACCTATCGCCGTGACTGGTTTTAATCGAGATGTGATGGTAGAGAACACCTCGCCTGGTCCACCTTATACGAATGCCTTGACCTTTAACCAGGGCGAAGGCACGGCTTATTATCAAAGCGGATTACCGGGGACCTCTTATGGCTTGCCAGTATCCCGTTCTTTCGCCAGCGCGCTGGGAGATGGCACGATTTTTCAATTCCAACCTTATACCTCCAGCAATGCTCTGGTGTTGAGTGGGGACACCGGTCTAACCAGCGGTACTCTTAATCTCGTATCACCCGCTACTTATAGTCGCATAGCCATCATTGCCAATTCGGGCAACGGCACAAACCCGACAGCAAACGTCACGTTGAGATTCAATGATAATAGCACGCTGGTCACCAGCTACTATGCGCCCAATTGGTTCAATGACCCGACTAACATCGCGTGGCAAGGTGTCGATCGTATCAATCTCTCCACTGGCATTACGAGTGGCGCGCCCACTAATCCGCGTTTTCACCAGACCACTATCGATCTTACCTCCGTTCTCGGAACGAATAATCGTCCGCTGGTTAGCCTGACTTTTGACAAACCGCTGGCCAAATCCACAGGCATCTATGCTGTTAGCGGCGATACGAACATCGTCACCCTCGCCGTAGTGACCAACCTGTCCGCCACTAACGTTCAGGCAACGACGGTGGCCTTGCGTGGTCAGGTCATTTCAACCGGAGGCAATGTTCCTACCGTGACAATTTATTACGGCCCAATTAACGGCGGGACGAGTGCGGCTGCTTGGGCGAATAGCATTGCACTAGGTGTTCGCAATGGCGTCTTTTCACAAACAGTTTCTAACCTGGCTATCAACGCCAGCTACTATTTCACTACGAAGGCCGTGAATGTAGCGGGAACCACCTGGGCTTCTCCGTCTCTATCCTTTGCCACCCTTACGCCGACGCCAGCCACACTAGCCAACCTTTCCGCTTCGAGCATCACAGTGAACATGGCTACGCTCGGAGGTGAGGTAACCTCAACGGGGGGAGATTCTCCCAACCTTACTCTATTCTACGGGCTGGCCGACGGTGGAACGAATGCGAGCAGTTGGTCGCATAGCATTGCGTTGGGTGTGCAGAATGGCTTATTCAAGACCCCGGTAAGTGGCTTGTCTTTCAACACCACCTATTACTTTACTGTTCAGGGGACTAACCTCGGTGGTATCGGTTGGGCTGCGGATTCCCCATCATTTACTACTCTGGCGACCCTCCCGCCGCCCGCAACCGTGCTGAACCAGCATAACGACCACAATGGTTCAGGAGCCAATCTTGGCGAATACCTTTTGAATGTGAACAACGTCAATACGAACCAATTTGGTTTGCTTTATACCCGGCCAGTGGACGATCAAATCTACGCGCAACCGCTCATTGTCACGAACGTGAACCTGCCTGGACAAGGGATGCATAACGTCCTCTATGTCTGTACTGTCAACAATTCGATTTACGCGTTCGATGCGGATGATCCAACGGTAACTTCACCTTACTGGCAGACCAATGTGACTGGTCTCAACGCCGTTCCTCCAAGCAACACCGACATGACAGGCGCGTGCGGAGGTAACTACAAGGACTTCAGCGGACACATTGGGATAGTAGGAACGCCGGTGATCGATCCGGTAGCCCGGACAATCTACTTCGTCGCGCGAACGAAGGAGGCCGGCACAACGTATGTCCAACGCCTCCACGCTCTCGACATCGCCACTGGCGCACCACGTGCGAATAGTCCGGTTGTCATTAACGGAACCTATCCCGGCACAGGCTCCGGGAATGTCGGAGGAGTTATTACCTTTGATTCGCAACGACAGAATCAACGCCCTGGTTTGACCCTCGCAAATGGCCGAGTTTATATCGGTTGGGCGTCTCACTGCGATTGGGGACCGTATCACGGCTGGTTCATGGCCTTTGATGCGACTACACTGCAAAAGGCCGCTACCTACATGACAACGGCCAATGGTTCCAATGGGGGCATCTGGATGAGTGGCGCCGCGCCGTCGGTTGATGAGGCAGGGAATATTTACCTCACCATAGGCAATGGCACTGTCGGCACTACGGTCAACCGTTCCGACCCGATTAATCGCGGGGAGAGTTTGTTAAAGCTCAATGGGACCAATCTATCCATCATGAGTTGGTTTACTCCGTTCAATTGGCAGATACTTGAGAATGGAGACATCGATCTGGGTTCCGCTGGAATTCTATTGATCCCGGGAACGACTCTTGCGCTTTCCGGCGGCAAAGAAGGAAAGCTTTACCTGGTCAACCGCGACAACATGGGCGGACTTAGCAGCGCGAGTTCGGATACCAACGTAATCCAGAGCTTTCAAGTCACCGGCCTGAGCAATCCAAATGATATTCACGGTGCGCCCGTCTGGTGGGATGGTCCCGATGGCTCCTATACCTATGTTTGGGGTGAAGCGGACTACCTTCGCCAGTTCAAGTTTAACAGCGGTGCGGGAATGTTTTTTCTTCCACAGTATGCGCGAAGCCCCAACCCTGCGCCCAATGGTATGCCGGGAGGTATGCTGGCAATTTCCGCCAACGGAACCAATGCAGGCACTGGAATTCTATGGGCCTCGCATCAATACTTCGGCGACGCAAATCAGCAGGTGCGACCTGGTATTCTCCACGCTTACAATGCACAGAACGTTGGAATCGAACTTTGGAACTCGGAGCAATTCAGCGCGCGCGATACCGTAGGCAACTTCGGTAAGTTTGTTCCTCCTGCCATTGCGAACGGCAAGGTTTACCTCGCTACTTTCTCTAACCGAATAAACATTTACGGATTGCTTCCCACTCCTTCATTAACTATCCGCCAAACAGGAATGAATGTAGTTCTATCCTGGCCGACAAATGGTATTCTTAGTGCCAAACTTCAGGTTAACTCAAACCTCGTCTCGGGGAGTTGGGTCAATCTAACCAATACAGTGACTACTACCAATGGAAGGTTCGAGGTCACCTCTCCCATTATCGGAGATGCTACCTTCTACCGCCTGAAATGGTAAAGTAAGGTTGTCGTCTTCCCAACAGATGTTCTTGTCCTCGCCGGGTGATTCATGACTTATTGGAGTCCTCATGTTTGAGTTATTGAAAACGGATTCCACTTCCAAAGCGCGTTTGGGAAAACTCACCACGCCTCGCGGCACCATCGACACGCCCGTGTTCATGCCCGTCGGCACGCAAGGCAGCGTCAAAGCCCTCGACCCGCGTGAGCTTCTGGAAATGGGGACGCAAATTATTCTCGGCAACACGTATCACCTGAATATTCGTCCGGGCTTGGAGATCATCAAAGCTGCCGGCGGCTTGCATAAATTTATCAATTGGGAAAAACCGATTCTCACTGACAGCGGCGGCTTTCAAGTTTTTAGTCTCGCGAAAATTCGGAAACTCACTCCGCACGGAGTGGAATTCCGTTCGCATCTTGATGGCTCGCCGCTTTTTCTCGGCCCAAAAGAAGCGATGGAGATTCAGCGCATTCTCGGCTCGGATATTGCCATGTGTTTTGACGAATGTCCCGCGCACGGTTGCACCTCAAAAGAACTTCACGCCGCCGTCGAGCGAACCGTTTGTTGGGCGAAGAAATGTCGGGAACAACCGCGCGCCGATGGCCAGATGGTTTTCGGAATCGTCCAAGGCGCAAACAATCCTGGTCTCCGAGAAGCGTGCGCCAAACAAATCACCTCGCTCGATTTCGACGGATACGCCATTGGCGGAGTCAGCGTCGGCGAGCCGGAACACGAGATGATGGAAGCCATCGAAATGACCGAGCCGTTTTTGCCCGCGAATAAAGCGCGTTACGCGATGGGCCTCGGCACACCCGCGCAACTGGTCGAACTCGTCGCGCGGGGTGTCGATATGTTTGACTGCGTTTTGCCCACGCGCATCGCCCGCAACGGAACCGCCTTCACTCGCAAAGGAACTTACAGTGTCAAAGGCGGCGCGGTGAAATCCGATTTCCGCCCGATCGAAGAAGGTTGCGAATGTTTTGCCTGCAAAAACTTTTCACGCGCGTATTTGCGTCATCTCCTAAATGTGAATGAAATTCTCGGTCTGCGCATGGTCAGCGTTCACAACTCGCACATGTATCTGGAAGTGATGAAAGAGATTCGCAGACATATTGCCGCCGGAACCTTTGGAGAATTTCACCGCGAGTTTATTGCGAACTATATTCCATCGCAG
Organism: Verrucomicrobiota bacterium; assembly: GCA_038214755.1. Lineage (GTDB taxonomy): Bacteria > Verrucomicrobiota > Verrucomicrobiia > Limisphaerales > CANJXF01 > CANJXF01. The sequence goes on along the minus strand of JBBQRQ010000045.1, from coordinate 26,276 downwards.
AAAATCTTGTCCGCTCGCGTCAAGCATTCGCTGAAGGTAGAAGACCGGGGATAATTACTCTTACGAAACTATTCAGTGGAGAAGATTACTAACCCTTTCCCCCGAGGAGAGGGACTAAGTATCGGCGTCTCTCGAACGTGCGAGAGTTTATTGTGTCGTGCCCTCCTCTGAGTCATTCGCAAAAAAAAGCGAATAATAAACCGGCGACTCCCATTACCAAGACGCCGGAACGATTCTCCCTCTCCTCGGAGGAGAGGGCAGGGGGGAGGTCGAGCGTTTCTCTTCACTTAATACTTCGGCTCAAGGTATTTATTCTTGCGGCAGGAGATATTGGGCGCATCTCGACACCACCACCAAAGTAGTGGGGTAGACATCTTGTCTGCCATCGGGGCTTCCAGCCCCAGGATTCGCGGGCAAGATGCCCGCTCAGACAGGCTGGAAGCCTGCCCCACTCCATCTGATTGGATTGGTGGTGGTGTCAAGATGCGCCCGGAGATATTCACCTTCGAATCATTTCCTTGTTTAGCCGGGGTCTTTCGCTATAAAACCCGCAAGCCAAATTTTGCCCATGCACCGCAAGCGCTTCTTTCATCAACTTTATTTTTGGGTCCTGATCGGAATGATTTTGGGCATTCTGGTTGGAAAACTTTTTCCGAAAAGCGCGCCGCTCCATTTCTATTTATTCGGACACGCCTTTGCTCTGGACGGCACGGATTTCAAACCTTTCAGCGACATTTTTATTCGCCTGATTCGAATGATGGTTGCGCCGATCATTTTTACCACCGTCGTCGTCGGCATCGCCGGGATGGGAAATCTCAAACGGATCGGGCGCATCGGACTGAAGTCGTTTATTTATTTTGAAGTCATGACCACGCTCGCGCTGGTCATCGGTTGGGTGGTGGCAAAAGTTTTTCAGCCCGGCGCGGGCATGAACGCCGATCTCGCGACGCTCAACGTCAAAGATATTCAAGGGACGCTCAATGTGGCGCAAGCGCATCACAGCGCGGCGGAATTTTTTTTAAACATCATCCCGGAAACAATCGTGGGCGCGTTTGCCAAAGGAGAAATTCTGCAAGTCCTCTTTTTTTCCGTGCTCTTTGGCGTTGCGATTTCTTCTCTCGGCGAAGCCAATCGCCCCATCATTTTGGCGCTCGACCAACTTTCCAAAGCGTTGATGAAAATGATTTCCATGATCATCAAACTCGCGCCTCTGGCCGTTTTCGGGGCGATGAGTTACACCATTTCCCAATTCGGTTTGGAATCGCTGCGGCACCTGGGAAAAATGATGGCCTGCCTTTATCTGACTTGCCTGAGCTTCGTTATATTTTGTCTCGGTGGTTTGTTGCGCGCCAATGGAATCAACATTTTCAAATTCTTAAAATATTTGCGCGATGAACTTTTAATTGTTTTCGGCACCGCGTCATCGGAATCAGTTTTCCCGCGCATGTTGTTGAAACTGGAAAATCTCGGCTGCTCCAAACCGCTGGTCGGATTGGTTTTGCCCGCAGGTTACTCGTTCAATCTCGATGGCAGTTCCGTTTATTTGACGATGGGCGCGCTGTTTATCGCGCAGGCGACCAACACGCACCTGACTTTTGCGCAGGAATTTTCCGTGCTCATTGTTTGTCTGCTCACCTCAAAAGGCGCGGCAACGGTCGTGGGTAGTTCGTTCATCGCTCTGGCCGCGACTCTGTCTTCGATGAAAATAATTCCGGTTGAAGGAATGGTTTTAATTCTCGGCGTGGATTGGTTCATGGCGCAAGCGCGCGCCATGACGAACCTCGTCGGCAACGGTGTGGCCACAGTCGTTATCGCAAAATGGGAAAATGAATTTGACGACGCGAAAGCGCGCGCAGTGTTGGATCAAAAAGTTTCTCCGTCTCAACTCAATCCGCTTCCAGCCGAGCCGCCGGAAAAATTAACAGCGATGAACCGGACAGACAGGAGTTGAGCAGAGAGAATTCTTAATCCTGAAATCCGAAATCCGAATCCCCGAAATCCGAAAGAAGCCCGAAATCCGAATATCGAAGACAATTCCAGTAAGCGCCTCAAAAAGTGCTTTGCGACTCGCCCAGTTCGGCAACACTTTCGGCCTTCGGGCTTCGGATTTCTTTCGGATTTCGGGGATTAGGATTTCGGATTTCGGTCTGAACCATGTCTCTCGTTTCTCGCTGTTAAAAAACTCGCTTCTATTCCTCCGCGCCGTGGATATAGACATACCAGACAACAGTGCCGAAAATTCCGAGAGCTAAAATCATCGTCCGCCAGAAAAAGCTGTCCTCTTTAATGATGTCGAAATCGATCAGGATGACGCGCAAACCATAAAAACCGTGCAGCAAAAAACAGAGCAGCAACGCGATGTCGATTCCAGAATTGAAATGAACTTTTTTGCTGGAACCGATGGCATCCACCAGAAATTCTGGATACGGAACTTTTCCTTTCGCGGCCCAGCCGCTGTAAATTTTCAGTGGGATCAAGAGGAACAAACAGATCGCGCTGACCCGCTGCGTGATCCACGCCCAGGTCCCGCGATAATTTTGAAAACGTTTTCTTATGCGCGTTGGTTGTTCGGTTGGCAAAGTGTCGTTCATGGTGTTGTCAATTCGTTAAAACGTCGAATCGTGAACCAACTGCGGCGCGTTTTGCAATTTAACGATTCAACGATTCAACAATTTAACGTTTCACGATTCAGCAGTCCTCACGCAATCCCCATTTTCCGCAACAATTCCGCCGTCTTTTCTTGCGCCTGCATTTGCACGTCGTTTTGCAAATTGCCGCCGTGCGTATCAATGCCCACGGTCAACGGGCCGAGGCCTTTGAAACGAAATTGCCAGATGCATTCCGGCATCAAATCTTCCCAATAAACTTTTTCGATCTCCTCGATTTGCAACGTCTCCATCGCCGCCGCGCCGCCCGTAACCGATAGATAAACCGCGCGATATTTTTGCATCAACGCCGCCGAGTTTTGGGAGAGTCCGCCTTTGCCGAGAATCGCGCGCACGCCGTAATCGCGCAGCAAACCTTCCGTGAAACGATCCATTCTCATGCTCGTGGTCGTGCCGACGGAAATAGGTTCGTATTTACCCGGTCCAATTTTTTTCACGTTGGGAGCCGTGTGCAGCAACGCCGCGCCGCGCCAATCACACGGCGGCGCAATTTTTTTGTCGAACACGCGAATGAGATTTCCATCGCGCACCCCGAAAATAATTCCGTCGAGCAAGACGGAATCACCCACGCGCAATGGGCGAACATCTTCTTCACTCAACGGAGTTTTAAATCGGTATTCGCTCATGCGGAAATTTGTATGTCGCATCTCGACACGGCTGCCCAGGGAGTGGGGCAGACATCCTGTCTGCCACCGGGGCTTCCAGCCCCAGGACCACGATTCGCGGGCAAGATGCCCGCCGTGACAGGCTGGAAGCCTGCCCCACTATTTGACCCGCGTAGCGGTGTCAAGATGCGCGCGGTTTTCATCGTCTCTCGTTAAAAAAATTGTTTAGCACGAAATGGCGCGGCTGGATACTGCCTCAAATCTGAAAATCCGTTTTGTCTTTTTCGCGGCCCTTCTTGCTCATCACTTTCACATCGCAGGCTTCGACGACGACGACTGAATTTTCGGGAACGCTGTTCATCAAAAAAACATTCGCGCCAATCGTGCTACCCGCGCCGATGACCGTTTCGCCACCAACGATGGTGGCGTTGGCATAAATCGTGACGTGATCTTCAATCGTCGGATGACGTTTTTGCCCGCGCAATTGTTGACCGCCGGACAACGAGCGCGCGACGAGTCCCACGCCTTGATAAAGTTTGACGTGATGACCGATGACGCAAGTTTCGCCGATGACTGTGCCCGTGCCGTGATCGATAAAAAAATGCGAACCGATTTTTGCTCCCGGATGAAGATCCATTCCCGTGCGGCTGTGCGCCCACTCGGACATGATGCGAGGGATGAGCGGAATGTTTTCTCCGTAAAGGGCGTGCGCCATCCGTTGCACGGCGATGCTTTCGACAAACGGATACGCGACGATGACTTCCTCTTTGCTCAATGCAGCGGGGTCGCCATGGAACGCGGCTTCGGTATCGGTTTGGAGCAACTCGCGGATGCGCGGGAGATTGCCGAGAAATTCCAGAGTCAATGTTCTGGCAAGAGCGCGTAAATCTTTTTTGCGGGAATTTTCTGTCGTCGCGTATTCGAGACTTTTATAAATTTCATCTTCCAGGCGTCCGAGAACTGAGTCCATCAACGTCGCGGTTTCGACTTTAAGTTCAGAGGAATGAATCGGTTTTTCGTCGAAGAACCCTGGGAAAATCAAGCGCAACAAATCAAGCGTGATGGAAGCGATGGCGCTTTTCGATGGAAGATTTTTTCCATCGAGATGGTTGATACCGCCGACGCGGGCGTAGGATGCAATCAGTTGATCGGTCAATTGCGTCACGTTCACGGCGCGAGTATTCCGCAGCAGATTGGCAAAGGCAAGCGGACGCGAAAAGTGTGGCGTCCTGATTGAAATTTATTGGCAGTCGCGTTTGGTGAGAGCAAACGGTGACTTGTCCGATTCAGCTTCTACCCGGATTCCGCCGAGAGGGACGGCTTTGATCACCAGGAGAACGTTTGAAAAATTTCAGAGCCGCGAATTTTGAGGCCGGGAAAATGTTCAGAGATAAAAGAATCTTTTTCGCCGTAAGTTGCGACGGGTTGCTCGGCATCTTTTTGCAGCAGATAAAAGTAAATCAACCGAGCGTCAGGATCGACAATCCACAATTCCTTCACGCCCGTGCGCGCATAAACCCGCAATTTATTTCTTTTGTCCAGATAAGCGTTGCTCGGCGAAAGAACTTCCGCGACGAAATCCGGCGTGCCTTCCACGCCCGCGTCAGTGAGCACTGAGAAATTTTCTTTTCGCGACAAAAACGAGGTCAGGCTGTACCACATCGTGTTCGGATAAATAAACATCGAACGGCGCGTCGTAGAGTTCGCCACGCGGGTTCTTCTCCAAATATTTCATCAACATGAATTGAAGGTTACGGGAAACAATCTGGTGGTAGCGCGTGGGTGTTGACGAAAAACAAAGTTCGCCTTCGATGAGTTGATAGTGCGAGTTGTCCGCGGGCAGCATCCGATAATCATCCGCCGTGAGCAGAGATGGAGAAGCGGCTGAAATGGAAAAAAATTACTTTCGCCATCGGAGACCGTCAAGGAATCAGCCGAGCCATTTTGTAACTGCGTCTCCGCGAGAGGAAAAGAGGGGTTGAAAAGGAAACAGAGTTCTATGTTCGCCGGCGCAACTTGGAATCCAGCCGCATCACATTCTGAAAAATCGGGAATCAATATTCATCGCATTCACATTATTGGTTTCGGCATTTGCTGGTAGTTCTAAACATTCGCTGGCGACCGCTCAGGAGCAGCGCAAGGTCGAAGACCAACGCCGGAAAGTGGAGTATGAGCGTCGCCGCGTGGAAAACGAGAGCCGCCGTGTCGAGGAAGAACGTCGCCGCGCCGAGGATGAAGCGCAGAAAGCGCAATCGGTAGCGAAGACCAACCCATAGAAAGTTCCCCCGTAAACGTGCCAGAAGCCGCGGAGTTAGGAGAGGCCGAGATCTTGAACGAACCGTGCCTCTTCTCGGTAGGTCTTTTCGCAGGCAAGAGTATCAATGATGATTTCGCGAACTCGCGCAGCGATTTGTTCGCGTGTCCACGCCTTTTGCGATTTATTGGAGAGATCAGGCTTGTGTCTTTTTACCCACAACGCCAAGTCGCCAATTGTCACGAGTCCTTTCGGGAATTCATTTCTAAATGGCAGCGTCAGGACAGTAACCAGAAAACCGGTGGCAGCGGAAGCGGCGACGCCATTACTCATGGAAGAGACGCGAGTTGCGGCATAAACACCGCAAGCCACGGAAAAAAGGAACAAAATTTTGATAAGCCAAGCGGTTCGCACCAGCTGTGGCAACGGTTCTGTTCCAACCTCCAGCGCCATGTCGAGTAAAACTACCTTTCGCTGCTTTTGAGGAATCAGAGCAGAAAGTTGCGCCGAAGGTTTGAACTGCTTGCGTGGCAGAGCGCGATTGATGGTGAAATAACGGCGCAAAAGATTGAATGCGCGGTGACTCAGACAAATTTCAGTTTCCACATTCGCCACTTTTGCCTGCACCAATTCAATCAATTGAAGCGGCGTGAGAAGTTTTTCCGCTTCCAAATCTTCGATGCGAATATCGAAAGCGTCTTCGACCGCCATAACAATTTCTACACCGTCCATTCCCATGAGTTCAGTTGTGAATGGCAAAGAAGCAGGCGTCAAGGAGGGCTTTTTGTGAGCGAGCAAAATTGCCATCGCAACGCGGAGACGCGGAGTTATTGCGGGTAAGCTCCGTCAATTGCTTCGATGTACGGTATCTCCTTGCTACCACCCTCATAGCATTTGAGAACCCATTTTCTCGGCAGCAATGGAGGGTTGCGCAGAAAATCTTCAGAAGGCCAATCAGCATGCCATTCATAGCGAGTTCCAATGTCGCAGTAGACGACAGCCCGTTGGGCGCAAAGCTTTTTCAGTATAGCTTCGAATTTGAGAATCCAATCAGCCGACAGCAGATACATGTCTTTGTAACTTGCGGCGAAGTGAATGAGCATGTGCTCATACTGAGGAACCGAGACTTCGAGTTTCGTTCGGTAAGGAGAGAGCGCGAACATGCTTCGCACAATGAAAGGCCAATCTTTGTCCAGTTCCGGCAGAGATTGGATTACTGCTTTGTTGTGTGTGAAAACGCGCAGCGACGGCTCTTGATCATACCATCCTGGGGCTGCGATGAATCCGTGAACTGCGAAGCCAATTCCCATACCAGGGACTTTGCCACGAAGGGACGTGAATGAGAACGAATTTTTCGACACAGAGACGCGAAGGTGCGGATTTAAGGTTTGCTTGTTGGTGGCGGCGTAACAACGCCGCCCTACCATGCCGGAGTTGACGCCCGCCCTTCATTTGAGTTTCCTACCACCTTGCATTTGCCAGCCAACAATGAGACAAACTTTTCCTCGCAACAACGCACCGTTCTCTTGGGACCTCTGGCTCACTTACATTTCTAACTCTTGAGCCTTGCACCCGCTTCGCTTATCCTCTCGTCATGGCAATGACTATTGAGCAACTCGCCGAGGAAGCACTGACCCTTTCACCGGAAGCGCGAGCGCTGTTGGCGGATCGGCTTGTGGAAAGCCTCGATGCTTCGGAACTCGATGGCATTGACCGCCTTTGGATTTCAGAGGCGAAGCGGCGTCGGGACGAGATCCGTTCCGGTCGGGTCAAGACGATTCCGGGTGACGAAGCGCTGGCTCAGGTTCGCCGCGCGGTTGGAATGGAATGAGGGAAGTGTTGTTTAATACCGATGAAAGCGGCGGAGGGCCGCCGCACTCCAAGACGCTCGCGCGAATTTCGATGCGCATGAATAGCGCGAAGCGTCTTGGAGTGCGCCAGTCCTCTGGCGCTCTTGTTTTGACCGCCAGTTTAATTAGACCACCTCCGCTTGCCCAGAGTTGACGCCCGCCTTTCATTTCAGTTTCCTACCGCCTTGCATTTGCCAGCCACCAACGAGACGCGCTTTTCCTCGCAACAACGCACCGTTCTCTGGGTCCTTTGGCTGACTTACGGCTCGCTTTATTTTTGCCGCAATAATCTCGGCGTCGCCATTCCCGGACTCAAAGAGGAATTGCACTACGACGCCAAACAAATGGGCACCGTCCTGATGTCGCTCAAGCTGGCTTACGGCGTCGGGCAATTCATCAACGGCCAGCTCGCCGAACAGGTTCGCCCGCGCAAATTGCTCGCCATCGGCTTGCTCGCGTCGGCGGCGCTCAATGTCGTTTTCGGCTGGGCGACCGCCCTTTATTTCCTGACGTTCGTCTGGGCGTGCAACGGTTACGTTCAGGCGCTCGGCTGGCCGCCCACCATGCGCACGGCGGCGAACTGGTTTCCGCCGGAACAACGCGGTCGCGCGATTGGCATCATCGGGACGGGCTATCAACTTTGCGGCGCACTCACGTTCGTGGTGTCCGGCTGGGCGGCGGAGAAATTCGGCTGGCGCGGCGCGCTTTACATTCCGGCGATTCTCGTCACGGCGAGCGCAATTCACATGCTGATTTTTTTGAAGGATTCGCCGCGACAAGTGGGGCAGCGCCTCCGGCCTGCCGAGAAATATCTCGAAACAAAATCCCCGTTAGCCCAAGCAGGCGGGACGCACTGCTCCACTTTTATGGAGGCCGAAGTCGCAGCGCAATTGCCGCCGATCCATTCACATTCGCTGAAAGAAAATCTCAAGCTGACGCTGACGAATCCCGCGCTCTGGATCGTTGCGTCAGCACTGCTGCTGCTCGATGCGTGTCGCTACGGTTTCACTGACTGGGGCGTGTTGCATTTGATGAAAGTTCAAAATGCGAAAGTGAGCGATGCCGCTTTCAAATACGCGGTGCTGCCGATGGGGGGAATTTGCGGCTCGCTCGTCGCGGGTTGGATGACAGATAAATTTTTTCGCGGGCGTCCCGTGCCGATGATTTTTATTTTGCTGCTGGCGCTGGGTTGTTTCGGGCTGGCTTATGACCATGTGATTCATCTCGGGTTGGTTCCGTCGATTTCCATTTTATTTGTCATCGGGTTCGGAATTTTTGGCGCGCAAATCTTACTCGTCGGAACGTTGCCCGTCGATCTGGCGCGCGGCGGGACGGCTGCGGCGGCCTCGGGCTTCGTCAATTTCATGGGCTACATGGGCGCGGCGGCGGGAGACAAATTCACCGGCCATCTCGCGCAGGATTACGGCTGGCAATTCGCCGTGCGTTTTTGGGCGGCGTGTGCATTTGCGGCCGCGATGGTGATCGCCTGTTTGTGGAATATCGGCGGAAAAAAATCTCAGCGCAGCTAAAAGACTCCATAGAAAATCGAGAAGATAAAAAAAGAGGGATCGGTTTTTTAGCGAAAGTTTTCACACCCTTATTGACGCGGTTGAGTGCCAGTGACAATCTATAAATATGGAAAGGAAAGATAATAACGGCGCTGATTCCAAGCGGTCCTTGTTGAGCGAAATTTTTGCCGCGACCAGCCATGTTCAAAAAAATCCTGTCAGGCAAGCTCAGGCAGTGCGGCAACTTCACGCTCGCTTGAGCAGTTCTGATTTCATTGACCAGATGACGGATATTTTTTACCGGGCCAAGCGCGCCGCTCTCATCTCCTCCAAGTGATTTTCTGCTATGCCGATTCCTCAGCTCTGGCTGTTTGCAGGGCCGAATGGCGCAGGTAAATCTACGTTAACTCAATTCCCCGAATGGAGCGGTCACATCAGTCATTTTCTCAACGCTGACGAATTGACGCGGCAACTACTAAACGAACAGGGCTTTTCCACCTACGCCGCCACGCCAACGGAAATTTTGCAACGCGCAAACATCGCTGCCGCGGAAAAAGTTTTTGCTGAAGTCCGCCGCCTGCTTGATGCCGGCGAATCTGTTGCTGTGGAAACGGTTTTAAGCACCGACAAATATCATCCCGTCGTCGAAAAACTCTGGCGCGATGGCGGAATCTTCAATCTCATCTACGTCGGATTGCGCTCGCCTGAATTGTCCCGAGAGCGCGTGGCGCATCGCGTCGCCAAAGGCGGTCATCCCGTGCCTGAGGAAAAGTTGGCCGGACGTTGGAAACGTTCATTGGAACACCTGCCCTGGTTTGCAAGCCGTGCGGATCACTTTTACATTTACGACAATTCGGATTCTGATCCCGCGCACCCGCCCGCCTTGGTGGCGCGCAACGGATTCTCGCCCGGCAGTCTCAATCTACTCAATCGTGACGCCAATCCGCCGCTGACAGACGCGCTTATCGCTTCAAAATTGTTTCATCCGATTTCTTTCGGATGAGCGCAAATTGATTCCTCTCGTAAAAACTAATTTCCGGAAAGGAGTGAACTAAACATTTTCCTCTGGCCTGAACGCCACCACGCCCAGCGGCGGCAAAGTTATTTCCGCGGAGAATTCCTGATTGTGCCACTTGTGCGGTTGAGCCATGACCCCGCCGAAATTTCCCGCATTGCTCCCGCCGTAACTTTCCGCATCGCTGTTGACCACCTCTTTCCAGAAACCATTCCTCGGCAAACCGATGCGATAATTCGTTCGCAAAACTGGAGTGAGATTCATCACCACCGCGACCTGCCGTGAGCCATCAGAATTCTGTCGGACAAAGGAAAAAACGCTGCTGTCCGCGTCGCCGCAATCGATCCAAAAAAAGCCGGACAAATCGTAATCACCTTCCCAGAGTGCCGGTTCGTCGCGATAAAATTTATTCAGATCCTCGACGAAGCGTTGCGTGCCGCGGTGAAACGGGCCCGCATCGAGCAGCCACCAATCGAGTTCCCGATTTTCGTTCCACTCGACGCGCTGGCCGAATTCGCTGCCCATCATCAAAAGTTGTTTGCCGGGGAAAAACCATTGATAGGCGAGGAGCGCGCGAAGGTTCGCGAATTTTTGCCAGTCGTCACCGGGCATTTTGCCGAGGAGCGAACCTTTGCCGTGGACAATTTCGTCGTGCGAAATCGGCAGGATAAAATTTTCGTTGTGATGATAGAGCATCGCGAACGTGAGATCGTTCTGATGATATTTTCGATGAATCGGCTCGTGACTGAAATATTTCAAGGTGTCGTGCATCCAGCCCATGTTCCATTTGAAAGTAAAACCAAGTCCGCCGATGTAGGGCGGTCGCGTGACTTGCGGCCAGGCGGTGGATTCTTCGGCAATGGTGATTGCGCCGGGATGTTCGGTGTGAACGAGATGATTGAAGTGTTTAAGGAATTCGACGGCTTCGATATTTTCGCGCCCGCCAAATTTATTGGGAACCCATTCGCCGGGTTGCCGCGAGTAATCGAGATAGAGCATGGAGGCGACGGCATCGACGCGCAGTCCATCAATGTGAAATTTGTCGCACCAGAAAAGCGCGTTGGCGGAGAGAAAGTTTTTTACCTCGTTGCGCCCAAAATTAAAAATCAGCGTGCCCCAATCCTGATGCGAGCCTTGGCGCGGGTCTTCGTGTTCGTAGAGCGCGGTGCCGTCGAATTTCGCGAGCGCCCATTCATCGCGCGGAAAATGCGCCGGAACCCAATCGATGAAAACGCCGATGCCAGCTTCGTGCAGCGCGTTGACGAGAAATTGGAAATCATCCGGCGTTCCGAAGCGGCTCGTCGGCGAATAAAATCCAGTCACTTGATAACCCCAACTCGGATAGAACGCGTGCTCGGAAACCGGCATGAATTCGACGTGTGTGAAATTCATTTTGATCAGGTACTCGACAAGAGGCGCGGCCAACTCGCGGTAACTCAACGATTCAAACGCGCTCTTCTTTCGCCAAGAACCGAGATGCACTTCATAAACGCTCATCGGCGAGCGGAACGGATTTGCGTCACGGCGTTTGTTCAGCCACGCCTCATCGCTCCATTTATTTTTGTCGATGTCCCAAACGATGGAGGCGTTCTTTGGCGCGGATTCGAAAAAGAATCCATAGGGATCGGTCTTGAGTACAATCGCGCCGTGAAGATTTTTGATTTCGTATTTGTAATGCGCGCCTTCGCCAACCCCCGGCAAAAAGATTTCCCAAACGCCGCTCGCGCCAAGTGAGCGCATGGAATGCTGGCGTCCATCCCATTGATTGAAATCTCCGACGACGCTGACGCGCTGGGCATTGGGCGCCCAAACCGCGAAACTCGTTCCCCAAACTCCATCGATTTGTCGGATGTGCGCGCCGAGTTTTTCGTAGATGCGCCGTTCATCGCCCGCAGCGAACAAATACAAATCCTGTTCGCCGAGCGTGGGGAGAAACGAATAAGGATCGCGTGTTTGCCAGCGAGTGCCATCGTGATTCGTGACGACGAGATCGTAGGCATAGACTTTTCCGCCGTCCTTGGCGGTGCCTTCAAAAATTCCCGCGTCATGAATTTTCTGAAGTTTGATTTTTGGTTTTTTCTTTTCGTGCGTCGGAGAGATTTCAACTTGCGCCGCCCCCGGCAGAAACGCGCGCGCCACCACACCAGAACCATCGCCGAGCGGATGCATTCCCAAAAGCGTGTGGGGCGAGCGATGTTGAACGTGAACGAGGCTGTTCAATTCCGCCTGTGTCAAAATCATCGGGGCGAACTTAACACCGGGAATGAAGATGAGAACCCCAAAAAATTTTAAGGAAAGGGATGAATAATCACGTCGTTTCGTTACATGATAAGCGACGACTCCTTTCAGGGTGTGATTTCAAGTGGCGGTCACAATCGGCGCAGTTGAAAGCGGCGGAGGACCGCCGCACTCCAAGACGCTCGCGCGAATGTTAATGGCGCATGGAGCGCGGAGCGTCTTGGAGTGCGCCAGTCCTCTGGCGCTCTTGTTTGACCGCCACTTGAAATCACACCCCTCCTTTTAAGAGGCAGGAAAAATTACGAGTGGAGAAAATGTGTGGTCAGCGCGCACGGCGGAGTTCAGGAACGATTACGTCCTCGATCGCGTGATGCGAAATCGTATGACTCAACGCGGCCTCGTCGATTTCCAAACGGAACGAGCCGCGTTCAATTGCTTTGAGCGCGGCGCGCACCCGGTTTTCATAATTGCGCATGGCATCCGCGTAGGCCATGCCGGATGAGTTCGCGTCGTGTTGCGCCTCGCCAAAACAACAGCCGTCGCGGCGATTGAGAATCTGCACTTGCTTGCGACCGCGCCCTTGCGAGCCGAGAATGTAAAGGTCGGGATAACTCGCAATGCGATAAAATGAAGGTTCAAATTGTTCGCGGTCACCGACCGAACCACCTGTCCGTAAATACAACGGAATCGATCCCGCCACGGGAAAACTACAACGGATGGTCGGGTCAATCGCGGCATAAACCGTCGTCGTCCAGCCGCCGCCGGAAAGTCCCGTCATGTGAAACGCGCGGTACTTTGGGAAATGATCGCGGCGGCTGCGCGTCTTGAGATAATTCAAACTGACCGCCGTTGATTCGAGAAAATATTTAATCGGACTGCCCACAACATTCGTTTGAAACATCGCGTCGTGAAGGCCCGTGCAATCGTCGGGCCGCATGTGCGGCATGAAAACACCGAGCACTCCATAACCTTCACGCAAGAGCGCGGCGATGGTGCCTTGCAAGGCCGAGCCGGTGTCCGAGGGATCGTCGTTAAACGTGCAGCCGTGGCCGTGATGAACGACGACCAGTTCGCGATTCGGCTGTTGCGGGATGAAATGATAAGCGAGACCTTGCAATCCGGGCGCCAGGTCAATGCGGAATTCGTCCACCCGCGCGAGATGACTGAGATGCTGCACCGGGCTGGCAATATTGGTCACGACGACGTTCGGCAATCGGCGCTCAGGGAAACCATCTTTGCCCCAGAGATATTGAATCAATGCCCGGCGTTTCTGCGCAACATCGCGCGTGGAATGAATCGTGATCGCGCGATCATCCAGCAGTTGGGCAGATTGGCCGTGACTCGCGAAAAAGGAAACGGCGACGATCACGAACAATCGAAGGAATGAAAACCGATGGTGGATCATTGCCTCGGATTTTCTGATGGCGAATCGAATAGGCGAGAAAAAAATCCATCGGTGGAAGTAATTTATCGGTTTCGGCAAACCAGAAAATTTTTGGGAAAGGTTGAAACGAAAAATTCGTAGCTGACGACGTGAGGAGGCGGGGACTTCGCGCCAGACACGTTGGCGCGCTGGAACTTTAAAAGCATCTCATTAGCACCCTGCTTTAGCTGGGTGTCCGCGAACGATGAAACTACTCCAACCGTTTTAACGGTTTTCTCGCAGCGCAAAAACCGTTGAAACGGTTCCATCATTCACCATCTTTAAAACACCCTAATGAGAAGCGGAAAAACCCAAGCAGACCAATTTTGTTAATTCTGTTAATTCTGTCTCACCAAGTTTACGTTCCCTCGCGTGAGCGCAGATTTTTTTGAACCGGAAAATTTAAAAGTAACCGTTGATCGGGTAGCCTATCAACCCGACGTGGACACGCCGCTGGATCGACCGCATTGCTTTGTTTATTTTATCAGCATTCATAACGACACGGAAATTCCCGTGACCATTCACGGACGCAAATGGGTTGTGACAAATACGCGTGGAGAAATCACGGCGGTGGAAGGCGACGGCGTCGTCGGCGAACATCCCACCATCGAGCCGGGCGAAAAATTCAGCTACAACTCCTTCCATCTGCTCGACACGAAAACCGCCGTAGCCGAAGGGAGTTACATTGGAGTGAATGCCAACGGGCAAAAAGTTTTGACGCGCATTCCGAAATTCAAAATGACCGTCCCTGAATAACGGATTTGGTTTGGAGACAAATCAGCGTTCCGGCCAATTCAAATGTTGGTGCAGAAATTCATACGTGCCGACGCCATGAATCTCATGCGGGCCATTGAAAAATTCGATTTCCGTCCGCTCACCAATTCCCAATCGGTCATAGAGCCGCCGAACTTTCGCATATTCGTAGGCGACTTGTTCGTCGATACCAACGCCGTCGCTGTGTCCGCGTTCCACCATAAATGGCCGAGGCGCAATCAGCGCGGCCATTTCCGCGTAATTAAAAGTGCTTCCGAGATTCCGCTCCGGCATTTCGTATTCGCCCGTGAACATATAGCTCCCCGGGAACTCGACGCTGACATTTTTCAAAATCCATTCGTTGAAATCTCCAGAGCAAATCGAAAGTGCGTAACCGTCGAGGAGTGACGGGACGCGCATCGCCGTCTTGCCGCCGTAGGAAAGCCCATAGAAACCGATGCGTTTGGCGTCCACAAACGGCTGCTCCGAAAGCCAGTTCAGGATTTGCTGATGTTGCGCGAGGATCACGGAGAAAAGCGATTGGGCGATGGAATTCGCTTTCCGTTGCAGCACGCGAAATTTATCCCCGCCGCGATACGGATTGTGCGGCGCGAACACGATAAAGCCCCGTTCGGCCAATTGCGTGGCGAAGCCTTTGTAATATTTGTAACCCGGATTTTGCGCATCCGTTGTGACGACATCCATCGGCACGCCTTCAAGTCCGTGCTGGCAAACAACCACTGGACGTCGCTCGCCCTCTTTCAAATCTTTTGGTAACAGCAAAATTCCCCATGCGAAAATATCAGGACGCGTATCGAGAACAACTTCGTAGCCAGTTGATTTTTCATTCTCAAAAATTTTCCTACTACGCGGATTCGTCGGCATGGCTGCTCCGGGCAAACGGCCAATCACTTCGTCCCAAAGTTTATTCTGGAAATCTTTTTTCGATTCGCCCCATTGCTCAGGCGATTTGGCTTCTTTCATTTTTTGCCAAAAGAAATTTTCCCGGACGCGTTCAGAGTCGCGGAAAACCTGTTGGACATGTCCGGCCAGTTCGTGAACTTGTTTTCCCTGACGTTCGACCAGATTGAAATTGTCACGCCGAGATTGCGCAGGTTTTTCGGAAGAACTGATCTGCGCAACCTGCACCCCAAGCTGTCGGAGCAATTCGGTAAGTGCGCGGTCGGAACCCGGACCCGTTGTCCGTCCTTCTGTTCCTGAAATCAGTTGGAAATTTTCGGAAAACTTTTCGCCACCTGGTTGCAGAAAAGCTTTGGCGCGCTCGAATTCATTCCCGACCGATTGATAATCCGACGTTGTGATTTTCCCCGGCGCAGCGCCATTTCGTCCGTTACCTGCGACAGGGGGTCCATCAATTTTTGGCGCGACGCTGTGTTCGACAACCAATCCGCGAGGCGCAATGAGCGTCGCAATTTCAGCGTCACCGAACTCGCGCAACAACCCAAAAAGATTTCGATAGATCGGTTCACTCCAAATTTTTTGCCGTGAATCGAAGTAACCGCTCACGAGAGTAACTTCGATTCGCGGATCGATCGCTGCGGCGTAAAGTGCGAGAAGCCCGCCTTCGCCATAACCAGCCACGCCGATTTTGAGCGCCGTTTTCGAACCAGTATTTTCGCCCTCAAAAAAATCAACTGCCGCCGAAATTTTTTGCACCTCGTAGCCGATGATGTGCCGGCCCAGTTCGTAAGCCTGTCGATAAATCCATTCGCGATGCGGTTGGTTTGTGAAGCGATTGAGTTTAGCGTTCCCGGAAAAATTGTCGTCGCGACTGATGAGCGTCGGAACCAGAACTTCACAGCCATTTTCGGCGAGGCGACGTGCAAATTGTGAGTCGGGTTTTATTCCGGGCACGAGGCCGGCGAGCATTTCGGGAGTTTGACCCGCGTCTGGAATGGCGACGATGCGCGCCACAATTTCATTCTTTGGCTTCAACCAAAGCCCTTCGGCAAAAACGTTTTCAAATACCGGCCAGCGAACCGCAAAAACTTCATAAGTTTTCGTCTCGGCAATTTTCGCCGGAGTCTCGGTCGTGCTGACAAAATCAAGAGCTTTGACGGCAATACGTTCCTCCACCGCGCCGACCATTTTTGCAAAACGCTCGCGATTGGGCTGGATTGATTTTTTGTAAGCATCAGGAGATGAAAAATCGCGCTGCCAAAATTGCAGACGTGATGCAACCGAGCTTTCGATTTCCCGCATCAGAAAGCGGTCGATGCCTTCAACCATTTGCGCAGACAGATCGACTTCCAGTGCCAAAGGTTGCGTATTCGGGAGTCGCTCCTGTTGCGCCAGCGCGGCAAAACTCCAGAGCAAGACGGCGAGCGTGCAACATTTTTCCCAACGCATGGGCAGATATTGAAGCTGAAGAAATTTTCCTGCGAGCGAAAATTTGGTAGTGGTGCAGTTTGAACTTCCTACGCAAAGCGGAGATTGATTGAGTCGCTTGAATCCTGTCAAAACGCTTTTCATTTCGCGTGCGTTTCCTAAACTCCGCTCATGCGCGGCACTCATTTGCAACATAAAGATTACAGCGACGGTCCGGAAGTATGCGTCGGAACAGGGAATCGCGGAGGAAGAGGCGTTGAAGAAGGGAATGGAAGAAAAGTCCTGCGAGTTCACGGAAAAGGGCAGCGAGCTTTACGCGAAGGCGTGAAAAAGTAGCGTCATGCCGCTCGACACCGCCAACTTGGTCAAATGGTTTCAGGAACGTTCGTTCTGGATTCAGGAAGCCGCGCGGCGATTGCTCACGAAAGAAAATCTCACGGACGCGGACTTGGCTGAACTGGCGGCGACTTGCCGACACCAGGGCGCAGGACCAAAAACAACACCGAAGCCTGCCGCCCTCCCAGAATCCGCTTTTGCCCAGAAAGCCGTTGGCGTGGCATTGCGTCTCAACGGCATTTCGGAAGTCAAGGGCATTGAAGCATTGAATCCCCGTTCACCTCTGACCTTCAACCACGAGCCGCTTACCATTGTTTATGGCGGCACTGGTGTCGGAAAGTCCGGCTACATCCGCATCCTGAATAATGTCTGCGGGAGCAAGAATCGGCGGAAACTGTTGGGCAATGTGTTTAAGGGGAACGCGGCTCAAAGTTGCAAAATCAACTACGCTTTGAACGGCACTGCCAAAGAAAACGCTTGGAAGCCGTCCGATGGATTGCAGTCCGAGCTTGCGTCGCTCGAAATCTACGACAGCGAGTGTGGTCAAGTGTATGTCAACTCCGAGAATAAAGTGACGTTCGAGCCGTGGTTGCTCGGCCTATTTCAACGCCTTGTGGATGCTTGCACCGCCGTGGACCGACTTCTCGAAGCGGAGATTGCCGCGCTCCCGTCCAAGAAGCCAACCATGCCTGTTGAACTGGCTACGAGTCTTGCTGCGAACTGGTATGCACAGCTTAACGCGCAGACCAGTGCCGCCGACGCAACACAGTGGTGCGATTGGTTACCCGCACTCAAGGAGGAACTGGAGAGCTTGCACGCGCGGCTACTTGAGAAGAATCCCGCTGAACAAGCGAAGCAACTGCGAACGCGAAAGGTCGCGCTGGAAAGATTCTCGACGGAATTGGTTGCCATCCGCGACGGCTTGACTGACGCGGTCGTCGCAATCTTGCTGAACACCAAAGCCAATGCTTCGGCCAAACGCAAGGCGGCGTCGGAAGATGCGAAGAAAGTGTTTGATGAAGCCCCGCTCGACGGTGTTGGTCTGGAAAGTTGGAAGCTGCTGTGGGAGCAGGCGCGAGCGTATTCGGAAGAAGTCGCCTATCTCGAAAAAGAATTTCCGTTCACCGGAGACGATGCTCGGTGCGTGCTCTGCCAACAATCACTCGGCGAGGAAGCGAAGCTGCGGCTCGTTTCGTTTGAGACGTTCGTGAAAGGGGAATTGGAATCGCTGGCCAAAAAAGCTGAAGCCGAAGTGGTAGCGCTGCTGCAAAAGCTCCCCAAAATCCCAACTCCCGACGATTTCACGACACGCCTCGCGACGCTAGGTCTCGATGACGACACGCTCGCTCAAAAACTTCACCAGTTTCGTAACGACGCACAAGCGAGGCGCGACGCGCTGCCCGCAGCGACATCGCTGGAGCAAGTGCCGTCCGCGCCAAACGCGGGATTGATAGCCGAGTTGGTGACTCTCAGCGCGGCATTGGAAGCCAAAGCCAAGGCGTTCGACGAGGACGCGAAGAAAACCGACAAGACAGAACTGAAGAAGAAAGCCCGCGAATTGGAGACACGTAAGTGGCTCAGCGAGCAGAAAGCGAGCATTGAGGATGAGATTGCCCGCTTGAAGAAAATTGCGGCGTTAGAAGCTGCTCGCAAGCTCACAAACACCACGGTGCTGTCCAAGAAAAAATCAGAACTCGCGCAAGAGTTGGTTTCGGACGCTTTCATTCAGCGTTTCAATTCGGAGTTGAAGGCGTTGAGCGCTGCACGCATTCAAGTTGAGTTGGTGCAGAGCCGCACGGACAAAGGGCATGTGTTCCATCAGATTCGCCTCAAGAATGCGAAGGTTCTTGTCCCGACTTCCGAGGTGCTCAGCGAAGGTGAGCGCCGAGTCGTATCACTCGCGGCGTTTGTCGCCGATGTTGAAGGCATCGACGCTAACACGCCCATCGTTTTCGATGACCCGATTACGTCTCTCGACCAGGACTTCGAGGAAAGCGTTGTCGCGCGGCTCGTAACTCTCGCGAAAAAACGGCAGGTCATCGTGTTCACACACCGGCTTTCATTGCTCACGCTTCTTGAGGAAGCCGGCAAGTCGGCGGTTGTTGCGACCCGAGTGGTCGCGCTCAATCGCGAACCGTGGGGCACAGGAGAGCCGGGTGAGACGCCATTTGCGGCTCGCCAACCGGAGAAAGTTCTCAACGGTCTGAATGATTGGCTCACCCGTGCGCGGAAGATTTACACCGACAGCGGCAAGGCGGAATACGACTTCCACGCCACAGGCATTTGCTGCAACGTGCGGATTTTGGTGGAGCGATTGGTTGAAGACGCGCTCTTGAATGGCGTCGTTCGCCGCTCCCGGCGCGAAGTCCACACTAAGAACAAAATTGAGGGGTTGGCCAAAATTCAGGTGGAGGATTGCCGGTTAATTGATGAACTAATGACGAAGTATTCGCGCTACAAACATTCACAGTCCAACGAAACGCCTGTTTCGCTGCCCGAACCGGACGACATCGCAGCGGATTTAACGCGGCTGCAAACGTGGTTGAAGGAGTTTTCCGAACGCAAGATTCCACAACCGTCGGCTGCTAACATTTTGGTAACATCAACCCCATGAAAGATGAAATCCGAACACTGGCCGACCGTTACGCTGCTGAATTAAAGCGCAGCATTGACGAGCGCGTGACTGCGATGGAGCAGGATGACCGCTCACACGTCTTGATTTACCAAGTGCTTGGCGTTTCCGAGAATGAGGGAAAGCTCATTGACGTTTATCAGAACAAGGGACGGTTTCTCTACAAATACGCCGGCTCGTTTCTCGAAGAGGCGTCAAAGCTTTGCTTCAAACAAAAGTTTCCTGACTCCGGTCCGGTTCGCGTTCCAAATACGCACGGCAAAAAGCCAAAACTTTTCGGCGTGGATTGTCTGGTGGGCAGCGATGCTTTGGAAATCAAGTGGCGCGACGCCACGACCGATGGCGACCACATTACCAAAGAGCATACCCGGATGCAGGCGGTTCGGGACGCAGGCTACAAACCGGTGCGCGTGATGTTTTACTATCCGAACCGAGAGCAAGCCATCCGTATTCAAAAGACATTGGAGAGTCTCTACAAAAGCGTGCAAGGCGAGTATCACTTCGCCGATGCCGCTTGGGCTTACGTGAAGCGGCGCACGGGCGTGGACTTGCTCGGCATCTTGCGCGAGTTGGCCGCAGAAAGGACGGCGCAACATGGCAAGTGAAGTTCGTCATGGCGATTGCCTGGAAGTGGCGCGCGGTCTGGCGACCGAGTCGGTGGACTTGGTTTATGTTGACCCGCCGTTCTTCACGCAAAAGATGCACTCGCTCGTCACACGTGACCGCATGACCAAGTTCGAGTTTAGCGACGAGTGGAAGTCCCGCGCCGAATACCTTGAGTTCCTGCGCACCAGACTGAAAGAATTCCACCGCCTGCTGAAAGCGACTGGTTCGCTGTTTTTCCAATGCGACACGAACGCTTCGCATCACCTCCGCTGTCTGCTGGATGAAGTGTTTGGCGAAGCAATGTTCCGCTCGGAAATCATCTGGCACTATCGCCGTTGGTCGAATTCGCAACGCAATCCGTTGCCGTCGCACCAGACCATTTTCTTCTACAGCAAAACCGACGCTTACCAATACCATCAGATCTTCGACGACTATTCGCCCTCGACGAATGTTGACCAGATTCTTCAACGTCGTCAGCGCGACGATCACGGCAAGTCTGTTTATGCTCGGGATGGCGAAGGCAATATTATTTCGGACGGTCACAAGAAAGGCGTGCCTATCGCCGACGTTTGGGACATTCCATTGCTCAATCCAAAGGCGAAAGAGCGCGTGGGCTATCCCACACAGAAGCCCATTCTGTTGCTCGAACGCATCATCTCGTTGGTGACGTTACCCAGCGGTTTGGTACTCGATCCATTTTGCGGCAGTGGCACAACGCTGGTTGCTGCTGAATTGCTCGGACGTAACTCACTAGGAATTGATGTTTCATCCGAAGCCGTCCAGCTTGCCAAGCAAAGGTTGGAGCAGCCGTTCAAAACATTATCGGAACTGCTTCGCAAAGGCCGCGAATCCTATGTCCAGTCCGACGAAGATGCTTTGGCTTTCCTGCATGGCGTGCCGATTGTTCCCGTCCAAAGAAATCGCGGCATTGATGCCATCCTCAAAACTACACCCGGCGAGGCTTCCGTTTTGATTCGCGTCCAACGGCGCGGCGAAAGTTTAGCGGACGCCGCTGAATTGCTTCACAGCGCGGGGCAAAGCAAGCAACCGGCGAATTTGATTTTGATTGTCACTGATTCGCAACAGCCCGCTGCTTTGTTCAACATGCTTCCGCCGGATGTTCTATTGGTTAATTCAACGGCAAGCGAATTGATTGAACGGCTCGCCGATAGAGGCCTTGGAAAGTTGAGCCGTTGAATCCAGTTTGCAAACTCATGCTGGCGATTCAGTGAATGTCAGCAGCGGCGGCAGCAAGGTTGATTTGAGTCCGACGGATGTCGGAGGCACCTTGGCAATTTGTCAGATTTCAAACTCACCACTACCGAAAACTTGCCCGGCTTGTAAGTCGTTTCAAACTCTGCAAAAAATCAGGAGTGAAATCCCGAGTTCAACTCGCGCTGCTCGCTGGAATTCTGCTGTTCACGGTTCGCGGCGAAGCGCTGTCGCCCGAAGAAGCTTTGCGACAAATGAAGGTTGCCGACGGTTTCACAGCGAAGCTCGTGGCGAGCGAACCGGAAATTCGCCAACCGATTTCCATCAGCTTCGATGATCGCGGTCGGATGTGGGTGATTCAATATTTGCAATATCCGACGCCCGCCGGTTTGAAAGCGGTCAAGGTCGATCAATATCTCCGCACGACTTACGACAAACTTCCCGATCCGCCGCCGCGCGGTCCGAAAGGGGCGGATCGCATCACGATTTGCGAAGACACCGACGGCGACGGTCGCATGGATAAGTTCAAAGATTTCGTCGGCGGTTTAAATTTGTGTTCCGGCATGGCGCTCGGTCGCGGCGGCGTCTTTATCGTGCAACCGCCTTATTTGCTTTTTTACCCGGACAAAAATCGCGACGACATACCCGACGGCGATCCGGAAGTCTTGCTCAGCGGTTTCGGAATTGAGGACGCCCATGCCTTCGCAAACTCATTGACATGGGGGCCGGACGGCTGGCTTTACGGCGCTCAAGGTAGCACGGTTACGGCGAGTATTCGCGGCATCGAATTTCAGCAAGGCATCTGGCGTCATCATCTGGTGACGCGCGCTTTCGAGCTTTTCGCGGAGGGCGGGGGTAATACCTGGGGTCTCGACTTCGATGGTGACGGAGAACTTTTTGCCGGCACAAATTTCATGGAAAAAATGCTCCATCAACTCCAAGGCGCTTATTACGTGAAAAATTTCGGCAAACATGGCGCGCTCCATAACCCACACGCCTACGGCTTTTTCGATCACGTCCCATTTTCGGGTTACAAGGGCATGCACATTTCAATCGGCGGAATTATTTATCATGGCGGCGCTTTTGGAAAAGAATTCGAAGGCACGTACATATTTGGCAACACGCTCGATCACGCCGTCTATTGGGCGAATCTCAAACCGCACGGCTCGACCTTCACCGCGAGTCATGGCGGATCGCTTTTGAAAACGGAGGATGAATTGTTTCGTCCCGTTGACTGCACGATTGGACCCGACGGCGCGGTTTACATCGCTGATTGGTGCGACAAACGCGCGACGCATGTTGATCCGCTCGACACATGGGATCGCAGCAATGGCCGGATTTATAAAATTGAAAAGACTGGGACGAAGATCCAACCCGCCGCGTTTGATTTGAGCAAACTGACGAACGATCAACTTGTCGATTCGCTTTCGCACACGAACGATTGGTTCGCTCGTCAGGCGCTTCGGATTCTGAGCGAGAGGCGCGCCGGAAATTTCGTTTCGTTGCAGAAAAAATTGCAGCAAGCCAATGACCCTCACACTCTGAACTATCTCTGGGCGCTCTACGTCAGCGGCGGGTTCACCGACAAGATCGCGGGCGACATGCTTCGTCACCCTAATCCACAAGCGCGGAAATGGACGGTGCGTTTTCTCGGAGACGAAGGAGAAGTCGCTCCCGCTTTGGAAAAGAATTTAGTTCATCTCGCGCGCACCGAACCAAATCCAATTGTCCGTGCGCAACTCGCCTGTTCAGCGAAACGTCTGCCCGGATCTCAAGGTTTGCCCGTGGTTCGCGAACTGATTCATCACAACGAAGATGTCGATGATCCTTTCATTCCGTTGCTGCTCTGGTGGGCGATTGAAAAGAATGCTGCTGATCCAAATTCGGTAATCAAAACCCTCCTTCAGGCCACCGCAGACTGGCAATTGCCAATGATGAAAAAGCATTTGCTCGAACGCATCGCTCGGCGTTTCGCGGCGGAGACAAATTTATTCGCGAACTCCGGGCTGGAAGCGTGCGCTGAATTGCTTGCGCAAGCGCCCGGAATTGAGGAACGACAAATTGTTCTGCGCGGCATGGAGAAATCGTTTGCTGGAGACCGACTGCAGACCTTTCCGCCCGTGCTCTCGAATTGGTTTGAGTCCGTTTGGAAAACAAACGAAAGCGATTTGAGTTTGCTT
Source organism: Verrucomicrobiota bacterium (assembly GCA_038214755.1). Classification (GTDB taxonomy): domain Bacteria; phylum Verrucomicrobiota; class Verrucomicrobiia; order Limisphaerales; family CANJXF01; genus CANJXF01. The sequence continues at coordinate 2,649 of JBBQRQ010000045.1, read as the reverse complement.
CGGCTCGGTCTGAGAATCGGTGATGCCAAAGCCAACACTGCTGCTGCCGTTCTGTTGCAAAACGGAAAATTGCCAGAGGCCGAAATGATTTCACTGATGGAAGTTTTCGGACAAACCAGCGGCACAAATTCTTCGCCACTCATTTTATCGATTTTTACAAAATCGAAGTGGGACAACGTAAAACTTGCCGCGTTGTCAGTCGTCGAAAGATTTTCCGCGCCCGAAATTGCGCGCACTATTTTAGAGAATTACACGAATCTCAGTCCAAGTGTTCAGACGCGCGTTCGAAGTGTTCTTCTAACTCGAACCGCGTGGGCTCAACAATTGCTCGACGCCATCGAAGCCAAAAAAATTGATTCGAAACAAATTTCTATCGAACAAGTTCGACAAATGGCCGCATTGAAAAACAGTGATGTGAACCGGCGCATTGAAAAAATCTGGGGCAAAACTCAGATTGATTCGCCCGTTGAAAAGCAAAACCGAATTAACGAGTTGAAGCTCGTCCTGAAACCATCTGGCGTAGCTGGTCGCGATGCGAAAGGAAATCCGAGCGAAGGCAAAAAGATTTTTCAACAGGCGTGCGCCGTTTGTCACAAACTTTTCGACGAAGGAAATTCCATTGGACCCGATTTGACCGGCACCGACCGAAAGAACACGGAATTCATGCTCGCCAATATTGTGAATCCCAGCAGCTACATTCGCGCCGAATACGTCAGCTTCTCCGTCGAAACGAAAGATGACCAAATAATCAACGGTCTAATGACTGAATCGACGCCGAGCGCTGTGACGTTGCTGGATGCGAGCAATCAACGGCATGTGATTTCGCGCGAGCAGATTCGCGAGTTGAAAGAATCGCAAACTTCGTTGATGCCGGAAGGCTTGCTCGAATCGTTGCAGCCGCAGCAAGTGATGGATTTGTTTTCCTACCTCCAGAAGGATTGATTGAACGTTCGGTGATAGGCTCGCGGAATAACCCGTTTTCATTGGCTTCCAAATTGGAATTCTTCTGTGTGGCTGTAGAGAAGCATCCAAGTCTCGGATTCAGGAAATACAATCAAATCATCCGAAGCTGGGTAACAAAAATCATCCCAATGTTCGGTAAAAATTTTCCACGTAGTCCGAATCACCAATTCCTCCGTCCAAGAAAGAATTATTCGTTCTTCTAAATTTGGGTTCTGCTCCAGCAGCCAACCACGTCCTTTCTCGTTTGTAATGGAAGCCTTGGTCCGAGTAAGTCGGGAAAAGGAGGTGATTGTGGGCTTGGACAGTTTTCTGGCCTCAGCCGTTTCAAAGGGTTGCATTTCCGCCAGCATATCATTTGAAAACAAGGCGTGAGAAGAGTTTGTCCATCGCCAAGCCAGTGGAAATTCGCTGATAGTCTGAGCGATTAATCATTATTCGCTGTCGACATTGAAGCGAAGAAGTTTTTCGGTGGTCTGGAAATGAATCTTATTCGACGCGGCACTGTCGCTGTGGCAAAATCTTTGAACTATGTCTGAACAACCAAAGCCAACTTCCGCCAACGACGTCGCCGCCATTGATGCTCTACGCAAAGTTTACCAGGAAATCCGCGTGGAAATTGCCAAGGTCATCATCGGCCAGGATCTCGTCGTCGAGCGTGTGTTGATTTGCATTTTGGCCCGTGGTCACGGTTTGCTCATGGGAGTTCCCGGTCTCGCGAAAACCACCATCGTCAATTCGCTTTCGCAAGTGATGTCGCTCGATTTCAGCCGCATTCAATTTACGCCCGACCTCATGCCGTCCGACATCACCGGCACGGATATTTTGCAGGAGACGGATCAACCGGGCCGACGCGCTTTTGTTTTCACGAAAGGTCCCGTGTTCGCGAACATCATTCTCGCCGACGAAATCAATCGCACGCCGCCGAAAACTCAATCCGCTCTCCTCGAAGCGATGCAGGAGCATCGTGTCACGGTTGCGGGGAGAATGTTTCCGTTGCCCTCGCCGTTTTTCGTTCTCGCGACGCAAAATCCCATTGAGCAGGAAGGAACGTATCCGTTGCCCGAAGCGCAACTCGACCGCTTCATGTTCCTGATCAATCTCGAATATCCGAGTCTCGAACAGGAACGCCGCATCGCCCGCGAAACCACCGGCGCGTTGCCCGCTCCGCTCAAGCACATCATCACTGGCGAACAGATTTTAAGTTTTCAGGAAGTCGTGCAACGCGTTCCGGTCCCCGATCACATTTACGACACCGCAGTTGATTTGGTTCGCATGACGCGCCCGCGTTCCGACGACGCGCACGAGTGGATAAAAAAATGGGTGACGTGGGGCGCCGGTCCTCGCGCCGTGCAATATCTGATTCGCGGCGCAAAGGCTCGCGCAGTTTTGCAAGGCAGTTATCTCGTGCGCATGGAAGATTTGGAAGCGGTCGCCGAACCGGTTTTGATGCATCGCATTCTCACGAATTTCCAGGCGCAGAGCGAAGGCATCACCAGCAGTTTTATCATCGAACAACTTTTGCAAGAAGTGCGAGGGCAAAAAGTCGGTGGTTAAGATTGAAACAAAATGCCCAATCCAAAAGTGCTCAGAAAAGGGATTCAGCGGAAGTTCTTTTAGCGATTACGTTCTGAAAGGAATGCTTTCAATGAAAACGATTTCGGTTCTGCTGTTTTTGATTTGCCTTTG